>JAIBAU010000033.1 GCA_019695035.1 Caulobacteraceae bacterium
TTCGTAATGCGTAGGTCAGGTGTTCGAGTCACCTAGGCGGCACCACTCCCCTTCCAGCGCGCTTGAAGGCGGCTCACGGGCGAAAGGTCCGCAATTCTGCCTTTCTCCTCAAGTCCTGCGGAATGGGGACGCCTCCCGGGCGCCTCGGGGGGACAATCCGGATTTCCGGAGCTGATCGCCGGTTGTGGTCTCGGCCGCCGGCCCGCTAGGGTTGGTCGGCACTGGAGCGACTCCCCATGATCCGACTGGCGCTGGCCTGCCTGATTGGCCTGGGGGTGACCGCGGCCCGGGCGGGCGACGACCCTGGGCGGATCGTCTTCGTGAACCAGACCGGACAGCGGATCATCCACCTCTACGAGGAGTGCTACGGCGTCACCGACTGCGATTGGGACGATCTTCTCGGGCCCGACGTCCTGCAGCCAGGCGCGTCGGCCCGGGCGCCGCTGAACAGTCCGCAGCAGATCGGCGGTTGTCTGCGCGCCTATCGCGCCGAACTGGAGGACCTGTCGGTGGTCCGTCTCGACAGGGTCGACTCCTGCAGGCCGAACGTCGTCACATTCGGACCGACGCCCGCTCGCTAGTGGCGCGGCGGTCTCTCCAGAGCGCCGAACGGTCGATTGCCGATAGGCCAGTCGCGCCAGCCCTCATAATCGAAGTGCCACCATTCGTCCGAATAGACGGTGAAGCCCTCGGCCTCCATGGCGCGGCGCAGCAAGTCGCGCAGCCACCGCTGGCGGGCCGTGCCGCCCGGGTAGGTCGGCAAGGCGCGACCCGAGAACTCGTCGTAACGGCTGGGCATCTGGACCTCCCGGCCGTTCCTCAGGTCGTAGAGCGACAGATCCACGGCCGCCCCCCGGTTATGGCGCGAGCCCGTGGCGGGATTGGCCACGAAGTTGTGGTTCTCCGGCGGCGTGGCCTCCCAGAACATCCAGGTGACGAACCAAGGTCGATAGGCGTCGTGGATCACCAGGCCGTAGCCGAGCGGCCGCAAGGCGGCGCTGACCCGCGCCACGGCTTCGGCCGCCGGGCGCTGCAGATAGGCGCCGGGCCGGTCGTACAGCCGGATGCCCATGAAGTTGTTGGTGGTCGCGTAGCGGATATCGAGGCGTATGCTCGGATCCAGATGCCTGAGGGCGACCAGGTCCGAGTCGCGCTTTCCGGTCTCGACGGGCGGCGAAGCCGCCAGCGCCCGGCGCCTCAGGGCCTCAGGATCGGCGCGGACCCCCGCCCGGATCCTCTGCTCCGCCAGGGCGCCTACGTCGATACGGGCCAGGCTGCGTCCGTCAACAACGACCGCCCGGGCCCTTCCGCTACGGTCCCGATCGAAGCGGACGCTCCGCAACGGGTCTCCCGCAACCCTCCATACGTCGCCGGTCCCGGGTGGCCGGAGGCGGACGCGCTCGGAGCCACGGACCAGGTGAAGGGTCCCTGCGTCTTCAAGGACAACCACGAGGTCCGACGCTTCACCGTACTCGCCGATCAGCCCGAGCAGCGACGACGGGGGACTTGGCGGAAGGTCTCCGACCGCGCGGGCGGTCGGACGGATTTCGCCACCGCCAATTGCGGGACCGGCGAAAGCCAGGATGGCGCACAGGGCGAGCAGAATCCGTGTCACGCTCCGAGCCTATGCCCTGACGGCGTTCCAGCCTAGGCGCCGCGGCGCAGGCATGGTTGTTTCCCTCCCCGCACCACCCAGGGACTCTGAAATGGCTCTTTCGCTTTACGAGATGTCGGTGCCGGTCTTCCGGCGCTACCTGACCAATGTCGACGCCTTCATGAGCAAGGCGGAGGCCTGGGCGCGCGACAACGGTCGGGATCCGGAGGCCTTCCTCGAAGCGCGCCTGGCGCCGGACATGAACACCTTCGCCCGGCAGATCCAGAGCTGCAGCGACACCTCGAAAGGTCCTGTGGCGCGGCTCACGGGCCAGCCTTCGCCGGTCATGGATGACAGCGAGTCCAACCTGGCCGAACTGCACGAGCGCCTGGCGCGGACCATCGCCTATCTGGACAGCGTGACGCCCGAGATGTGTGCAGGCGACGACGATCGCCAGGTGGAGCTCAAGACCCCCAACAACACCTTCAGCTTCCGGGCCCGCGACTACATCACGGGATTCGCGCTGCCGAACTTCTTCTTCCACGTCAGCGCCGCCTACATGATCCTGCGCAATCAGGGCGCGCCTGTCGGAAAGCTCGACTACCTCGGCGGGGTTTGATTCGAGTCCGCGCCGGCGGCCTGGGACCCCTGCTCCGCGCCCCGCTCGGGCGGAATTGTGAGGCGCGACAACTCAAGACTCGACCGTCTGGGTAGACCAGGGTGGTGCTCAAGCGGCACCCGGAGTGCTAGGGGGGCGCATGGGCTCGACACGCACACTCTTCGCCACCCGCCTGTACGAAGCCTCGCTCGCCGATGAGCGGGGCTTCGACGTCTTCAATGCCGAGCTCGAGGAAGCTTGCGGCATGCTGGCGGACGAGGACGTCGCGGGCCAGGCCTGGTGTCGGGAAAAGGGCTACGGGGGCTACACCTCCTACGCCTCGCTCGACGACCTCCCGGCGCGGGCCACCATCTTTGCGGAGTTGAAGAAGCGGCTGGACCGGCATGCGGCGATCTTCGCGCGCGAACTGAATTTCGAACTCGGGGCGCGCGGTCGGCTGCGGATGGACAGCCTTTGGGTGAACATTCTCGAGCCGCGCGCAGCCCACACGGGCCACATCCACCCGCACAGCGTCCTGTCCGGAACCATCTATGTCGCGACGCCCAGGGGCGCCGGCGGGTTGCGGCTGGAGGACCCACGCCTGCCGTTGATGATGGCCGCGCCACCCCGGCTCGCCGATGCGCCGGAGGACCTGCAGACCTTCATCACCCTGCGACCCAAGCCAGGCGCGCTCTACCTTTGGGAAAGCTGGTTGCGGCACGAGGTCGAGCCGAACGCCGGACGAGGCCGGCGCATCTCTGTCAGCTTCAACTACGCCTGGCGATGACCAGCAGAAAGGGGCCCCTGCGGACCCCTTTCCAGGCTGTCTCCAGCTGGCCTCAATGCCCTCTCAGTTCGCCTGGTAGGCTGGCGGATACTGGGTGTTGAGGTTGCGGTAGCGGTCCCGCAGCTCCTGGGCGCGCGAAGTCATCGGCTGCTGCTGGCCCCGAATGAACACCGCCGTCGGCTGGGAAAGCGGTTCGAAGGGATCGCCGGTCCAGACGACCACGTCGGCGTCCTTGCCCGCTTCGAGCGAGCCCGAGCGGTCTGCGACGCCGAAGATGGTTGCCGGATTGATGGTGATCGCCTTGAGTGCGCCCTCGTAGCTCATCCCGTTGGCGACAGCGTTGCCGGCGTCATAGCGGGTTTCCCGCGCGCGATGAGATCCGTTGTCGGAATTCTCGAAGGCCACCACGACGCCGGCGCGCTCAAGGCGGGCGGCGTTCTCCATCGTGGCGTTGATCTGCTCGAAGGACGCGGGCAGGTCGGTCAGGGGGTTCAGGATCACCGGTACGCGGGCGGCGGCCAGTTCGGGTGCGACCCGCCAGGCCTCCGCTCCGCCCTCGATGATCAGCTTCAGCCCTTCCTCTCGGGCCAGGCGCAGCAGGCCGCGAATGTCGGCCTCCTTGTTGGCCTGGGCGATGATCGGCATGCGGCCCTCGACGACGGGAACCAGCGCCTCCAGGTCGGCCATCGACAGGCTCATCTCACGGTAGTTGCCCCGGCGGACCGCATCGCGATTGCGCGCGTAGTCGCGCACGTCGGCGAAGAGCGCCTTCAAGGCCACGATCTCCGCCCCGCGGGCGCCCCCCGCGATGCGGGCGCCAGCGCGACCGAACGGAATCACCATGCCCACCTTCGGACGCACCAGGAGGTCGGTGCCGTCCCCCAGCTGAATCACCGCCGCCTGACCGGCGAACAGCGCGTGGCTGAGGGATTCCGGGCCAGAGCCGGCGAAGTCCGCCTGGCCGTCGTCCCGGTGCTCCGACCCGTCGCCGCCGCCCTGGCTTTCAGGGAAGACCACCGCGCGGGTGATGCCGCCCCAGCGCGCCACCGGAAGCAGGGTGGAGGAGGGGTCGAGCCCGTACTGGACATCGAAGGCGGCCGACACGTCGGGGTTGGTGACGCCAAGGTCGTTGCCCAGGGCCCCGACTTCCACGGCGCCGAGTTCGGAGCCCGTGGCGAAGAAGCCCGGCGTGACGACCCCGCCGCGGGCGTCGATGATCCGGGCGCCGTTCGGCGTCCGCGAGCCTGAGGACACGGAATCGATACGGCCGTCGCGGATCACCACCGTGCCGTTTTCGATCGTCCCTTGCGGGCCGGCGGTCATGATGCGCGCGTTGACGATGGCCACGGTCTCGGCGAGCGCCGGGGTCGCGGCGGCCAGCAGGACGGCGGCGGCGGCGAAGGCGGCCTTGGGGAGCAGTTTGAAGCGGTGCATCAGCGGGCCTCCGTGCCGAGCTGGAAGTCGGACCGCGGCTGGAACCGCGGGTCGCGGCGGTCATAGGTCAGCGCGCCGTCGATGTAGACCTTCTCGGCCTGGGCGTAGATCGAGAACGGGTCGCGGCTCCAGATCACCACGTCGGCCCGCTTGCCGGCCTCCAGGGTGCCGGTCTGGTCGATGATGCCGATGGCCCGGGCGGGATTGGCCGTGATCCATTTGATGGCCTGCTCCTCGGGGATGTTCCACCCCCCGCGGCGGGCGGCGGAGAGGGCCGCGGCCGCCTCCTGGTTCAGGCGCTGGGTCAGATTCTCGTCGTCCGAGTGGATGACCGCGCAGCCGCCGGCGGCGTCCACCATGCCGGCGTTCTCCTCGATGCCGTCGAAACTCTCCATCTTGAAGCCCCACCAGTTCGACCAGGTGGCGACGCAGATGTTCTCGCGCGCCAACACATCGGCGACCTTGTAGGCCTCGGAAGCGTGGTGGAACATCGAGATGCGGTAGCCGAACTCGCGGGCGATATCGATCATCACCGCCATCTCGTCGGCGCGGTAGCAGTGGTTCTGCACCAGGATGTCGCCGCGCAAAACGCCGGCGAGCGTGTCCATCTGCAGGTTGCGCTCCGGCGGTTCGGCCTTCTCACCCTTGCCGATCTTTGCGCGGTAATCGTCCCAGCGCTTCTGGTAGGCGCGGGCGGCGATCCAGGCGGCGCGATAGCCGGCCACGTTACCCATGCCCGTGGCCGGAGACTGGTTCCGCGCCCCATAGACCCGCGAAGGATTCTCGCCGCAGGCCATCTTCAGGCCGTAGGGAGCGCCGGGCATCTTCATGCCCTGCATGGTGCGCGAGGGCACGTTGCGCACCGTGACGGACCGGCCGCCGAAGAGGTTGGCCGAACCCGGGAGGATTTGCAGGGTGGTGACGCCCCCCGCCCGCGCCGTGTTGAAACCCGGATCCTGGGGCCAGAGCGAATGCTCCGACCAGACCTGGGCCGTGTTCGGCCCGGTGACCTCGTTGCCGTCGGAGAGCGCCGGAACCGCCGGCGACGGATACACACCGAGGTGGCTGTGGGCGTCGATGACGCCGGGAGTCACGAACTTGCCCTGGGCGTCGACCACCTGATAGCCGGCGGGCGCGGCAAGGCCGGCCTCAACTCGTTCGATCTTGCCGTCGCGGATCAGCACCGTCCCGTTCTCGATGCGCGCGCCGGTGGCCGTCAGCACCGTGCCGCCGACGATGGCCACAGGACCCGAGGCGATCGGCCGGTAGGTCGAGGGGAACGGATCGGCGCGGATGTCCTGATCGAGGCCAGGCGGCAGCGCCGCCGTGGCCTGGCCGCTCGAGGCCGAAGACGAGTTCGATCCGGTCGACCCTGTGGTCGTTCCGGTCGTGGCGCAGCCGGCCAGCAAGGCGGCTACGCAGACGGCCGCGGTCGCGGCTTTCATTCGGATCACGGATATTCCCCTTGCCCGGCGCACCTGAAAGTGGGGCACTAAATCACCCGTCGGGCGGCGCCGGAAGAGTCGTTTCCTGACAAAAATGTAATCCGCCGGTCAGGCCTGCGAGGCCCCCAGCCTGACCCGGACCTCGGCCTCGTCCAGCCCTTCGATCCTGAGCATCTTGAAGCGGGCCAGCGCCCCCGACCCGATGCTCACCGCCCGCCTCGGCAGGCCGAGGGTCCTGGCCACGAGGGCCTCGAGGGCCGCGTTGGCCTCGCCGTCGACGGGAGCGGCCTTCACCCGCGCCCTCAGGAAGGTCCGCCCCGCGTCGTCGCGATCCCAGCCGTCAAGTCGGTCCGCCCCGCTCCGCGGGGTCAGCCGCACCGCTATGAGGCAGCGGCTCAGACGCCGCCCGAGGCCATGCCCACGAGGGCGGCCTCAGCCCCTGGCAGGAGGTAGATCTGCATGCCCTGGATGATCAGGAGCGCGATGATGGGCGTGATATCCATGCCGCCCAGAGATGGGATCATCCGCTGCAGCGGATAGAGAAACGGACGCACGAAGCCGTCCAGCGCCGTGCTGATCGAATAGACGAAGCGATTGCGCATGTTCACGACGTCGAAGGCCACCAGCCAGCTCAGGATGGCCCAGACGATAATGGCGAAGCTGATCAGGCTGAGGAGCCCGGAGAAGACGAAGAAGATGAAGTGGATGACGTCGATCATGAGGGTCCCGCGCACTGGCGCCCCTTCCTATCGGGGGGCCGCGTCCGCCACAAGGTAAGGCGGCGGCCGGCCGGTTCCAACGCCGCGGCGCGACGCGCGCTTGACTAAGGCCCCGCGCCCCGCCTATGTCCCCGCCTCGCTTGGGGCCGTAGCTCAGTTGGTAGAGCGCCTCGTTCGCAATGAGGAGGTCAGGGGTTCGACTCCCCTCGGCTCCACCAAGCGCTTTTCCCACGTCGATCGGCCAGCCGCCCTGCGGGACCGGATCACGCCGGCCTCAGCCCGTCGTCCGCGCGGGAATCTGGATCAGGTTTTCAAAGCTCATGACCACGTCGCCGTCCTGGTTGGCGACGATCATCCGCATCCGGATGACGCCCCGGTCGGGCCGGCTCTTCGAGCGGTCGACCGTCAGCAGCGACCGCTCGATATTGAGCACGTCGCCCGGCCGGACGGGCTTCTGCCAGGTCAGGGCGTCGATCTGCAGACCAAGCAGCGGCGTGTCCCCGAACGGCGCGGTCTCCACGAAATCCTTCATTACAAGCGAGGCGACGTGCCAGCCGCTGGCGATCAACCCGCCGAAGCGCCCGGCTTCGGCCGCAGCCTTGTCGGTATGCATCGGCTGAGGATCGTACTCGCGACCAAAACGGATGATGTCGGCTTCGGTCATGACGATCGGACCGCCCGACCACCGGTCGCCGGGCTGCAGGTCTTCGAGATAGAGGCCCACGCTATCTGGCCCCGATGTAGCGATCGGTGACTCCGGCGAGCGCCGCCAGCGGAACGGAACCGCACAGCACCATCTGGTCATTGAAGTCGCGGATGTCGAACCGGGCTCCCATGGCCTTTCTCGCCCGGTCGCGCAGGCGGTTGATCTCGAGCCGTCCGGTCATGTAGCCGCAGGCCTGCCCGGGCATGGTGCAGTAGCGGTCCGTCTCGCCCTGGACCCCGTCCGCCGGCTGCCCGGTGTACCGCACCATGAAGGCCGTCGACTGCTCGCGGGTCCATCTCATCGCGTGGATGCCGGTGTCGACCACCAGCCGGCAGGCGCGCAGCATCTGGTCCGAAAGATAGCCGATCTGGCCGAAAGGGTCGTCCTGGTAGAGCCCGATCTCGTCCGCCATCTGTTCGGAGTAGAGCGCCCATCCCTCGGTGTAGGCGTTGAACTGGAGGAGCGAACGGATCAGCGGCAGGTGATTGGCGAAGGCGCCCTGCCAGACATGGCCGGGGATGCCCTCGTGGTAGGTGAGGGTCGGCAGCAGGAAGCGCGGCCAGTTCGCCGTGTCCTTGAGGTTGATGTAGTAGTGCGCGGGCCGCGTCCCATCGAGGGATCCGTCGATCTCGTAGCCGCCCGGCGCGCCGTCCTGGGTCGCCTCCGGCACGCGCTGGATCACCAGGTCCGCCTTGGGCAGGGTGCGGAACAGTTCCGGCATGCGCGGGCGCACCGCCGCGATGCGGCCGTTCAGATAGGCCAGCAGGTCCTCCCGTCCCTTGTCGGTATCCGGGAAAAGGAACTTCGGATCCTTTCCCATGGCCGTGACCCGTTCGCCGGCTGTGCCACGGGTCAGGCCCTGCGCCTTGAGCAGGCGGTCCATGCGGGACTCGATCTCCGCCACCTTCTGCAGGCCGATGGCGTGAATCTGCTCCGGGGTCTGGGTGGTCGTGGTGCCGACCTTCAGGGCCCAGGCGTAGTACTCCTCGCCCTGTGGAAGCTTCCAGACCCCAGCGTCCGATGTGGCCTTCGGGGCCTGGGCCTTCAGGGCGTCCAGCTGCCGCTGCATGGCGGGCCCCACCATCGCCGTGGCGAGTTTCGAGGCCCGGGTGGTCCAGTCGCCGGACAGCGCCTTCTCCGCCGTCTTCTCGCCAAGCGCCGTGACGAATCCCCACCGCTCGACCGGCTGGCCGAGCGCCGCCTCCAGCTGGCCAATGATGTTCGAAAGCGTGAATTCGGGCTGGATGACGCCCCGGGCGGCGTCCGCGTTCAGGCGATCGGTCTCCTGGTCGATGCCGCGGGCGTAGTCCGACAGTCGGTCGAGATAGGCCTCCGCATCGGCGCCGGTGTCGATCACGTGGAGCGTCTTCAGGAAGTCAGGAATCTGGGTGACGTTCCCCCACTGCTGGGTCACCGAGTACGGGGCGGTGATGTAGCTGTTGATGGCCGAGAGCACGTCGACGTTGCCATAGGCGAACGCCGAGCCCTCCAACGCCAGTTCGTGCGCATAGACGGCGGAATCGAAGGCCGGGAGATCCTCCGCCGGCAGTCGCGCCCGGTCGATGCGCCGCAGCGCCTCAAGTCGACCCCGCGCGGTCTGGGCGCGGGCCTCGCGAGCGGCGTCCGACTTGTCGGACAGGCGGTGCTTCAGCGCCGCGCGCTCACCCTTGTCGACGCCCCGGAAAGTGGCGTTCTCGGGGAACTCCTTCAGCAAGGCCTCGGCCATGGCGTCAAGTTCACGCGCCAGGTCCGCATTTCGGGCCGACGCAGCGGTCCCGGCGGGTCCCTGCTGCGCGGCGGGCTTGTTGCAGGCGGAGAGCGCCAATGGCGCGGCGGCCGCCGCTGTGGTCATCAGCAAGCGGCGGCGGGTCAGGTCGGAAAGGCTCATGATCGGCGCTCTGGCGGCAGGCGCCCGATGGCGCCGGGCGAACACTATGCCTGTGGCGCAGGGAGGCAAGCGCCACGACCCGAGCGGGTCACGCCGGCGGAAGCCCCCTGAAGCAGCGGTTCGCGTTGAGGGCGCAGCCTTCCGTGCAGTTGTTCAGATCCTTCCCCACCTTGCCCGACTGGATGCAGTAATGGACGCAGGTGTCGTGCTTCTTCTGGCAGGTCTTCTTCAGCTCCGGCGTCGGCGAATTGGTTCGGGCGGGTTCCGCCAGGGTGGAGGCAGGGAGGGCTGCGGCGACAGCCACAAGGATCAGCAGGCGTCGAAGCGTCATGAGGCGGGGGAGGCTCATCGGCATGTCCTTTCCGGGTGGAGGCTGGCGCCGGGGCGGCTGGCCGAAGCCTAGCCACGACGAGCGCGGCCGTCCACTCGATGAACAGCGTTCGATCAGCCCCCGGAGCCCAGGCGTTCGCAGGCCGCGGCGTCGAAGAGGAATTCGGCTTCCTCCCGCAGGAATCGGGGCGCGTGGTCCCGCCACCAGCGGGCCGCAAGCGGTCGAGAGGCCTCCAGGACCTCGATCGCGCGGGCGGCCGGCGCCAGGTAACCGGTGGTGGTGACCGACGCGCCGGTCAGCGAGTCCCACAGCATCCGCAAGCCCGAGCGAGGGCCGGACAGCACGCCGCAGATGGGCAGGGTCTGCAGCCTGGCTTCCTTGAGCGGCAGGACCAGTCCGACCCACGCCTCCCTGACCCATTCCGGCGCTTCCCCCTTGGGCGGGCGAACGATGCGGACAGACAGGACCGGGGAAGCGGAAGCGTACATGGACAACTCGGAATGCGTGCGACGCGCAATCCTGACAAGAAGACCTTCAGGAAAGGTTTCGCTAGGCCACGCAAGCCTCGCCCCAGAGTTCGTCCTCGTAGGTCTCGTACCGGGGCCGGGCCTGACCCTCGATGACCTCCACCACGTGCTGGAAGCGCTCGTCCCACACCACCGCCATGCCGGCGAGGCGATCCTGATCGGCGCGGACAGCCGGGTCCCTGGAGGCGAGGCGCAGCCGCGTGGAGGAAAGCGACAGCAGCACCCGGCCCAGATCCAGCGCCTCCCGCACGTCGGCGTACTTGAGGAGCGCCGCCACCGGATCGCCGGAGGGCGCCCCCGGCGAGCCCATGCCGTAGCGACCGCGGCCGAAGCGGGCCAGGGCCGCAAGGCGCTGGGCTGGCTCCAGCTCGGGACCGGCGGCGGCGAGGTTGGTGATCAGCGAGAAGGAGGCCATCGGTGAAGTCCTGTCGATAAATCGCCCGGGGCGGGTTCGCAGTCTGGACACTAGTGGCGTCTTACGACAGTAATGGTCGCACTTAGAAAAAGAGACTGCGATGCGCTGGGAAAAGCCCGAGGCCCTCTTGATGCTGGCGCGGCGCCTGGCCGGTTCGGCGGAGGGGATGACGCTGGACGATATCGCCGAAGCGGGGGGCTGCAACCGCCGGACGGCCGAGCGCATGCGGGACGCCCTTGCCCGCCTGTTTCCCCAGATGACGGAGCATACCGACGGGCGGGTGAAGCGCTTTCGCATCCCCGGCGGCCTCGACGCCTTCATGCAGGCGCCGGGGGTGGACGAACTGACGGCCCTGGCCGCCGCGGCCGACACCCTGGAGGTTCAGGGCGCCGAACAGCGGGCGCGGGCGCTGCGTTCGCTCGAGGACAAGGTGCGCGCCGCCATGCGCGCCGCCGACCGCCGCCGGCTGTCGCCGGACGTTGAGGCGCTGGTCCGCGCCCAGACAGCGGTGATGCAGCCCGGCCCGCGCCCGGCCGAGAACGCCGAGCTGATCGGAAAGCTGACCCACGCCCTGATGGCCATGCGTGCGGTGCGATTCATCTACCGTGGGGGGTCGAGGCCCGGCGAGGTCCGGGAGGTGGCGCCTTGGGGCCTGATCTTCGGGCGGGTCAACTATCTCGTGGGAGCGGACCTCGGCGAGGCCGAACCCAAGACACGGCGGCTTGACCGCATCCTGGCCCTTGAGGTGCTGGACAAGAACGCTGGACCGCCCGAGGACTTCGACCTGCAGGCCTTCGCCGATCGATCCTTCGGCGTCTACCAGGATGAGGTTCAGGACATTGTCCTGTCGATCTCGCCGGAGGGGGCGGAGGACGCGCTGGGCTGGCGGTTCCACCCCACTCAGACGGTCGAGAAGCAGGCCGACGGCTCGGTGCTGGTCAGCTTCCGGGCGTCGGGCATGCTGGAGCTGAGCTGGCACCTGTTCACCTGGGGCGACAAGGTCACCGTGGTGGAGCCGGCGAGGCTGAAGGAGCGTCTGGTCTCCGAACTGGAGACGGCCCTCGCCCACCACCGGGGACGCTGACAGTTTGCCCCTCACGGCGAGCTTCTAGACAGTCGACCCCGCCCGCCGGTCACCCTATGTTCCGGCCATGACCGACATCGCCGACGCCCCTGCTTCCCTGGCCGACGAGCCTGCCCGCGAACTGACCCAGGACGGGCCCGCGGTGCGGCTCTATCTCGTCGACGGCTCGGCCTTCATATTCCGCGCCTACCACGTCCTGCCCAGCCTCACGCGCAAGTCCGACGGCCTGCCCACGGGCGCGGTGATGGGCTTCTGCAACATGTTGTGGAAGCTCCTCAACGACATGAAGGGTCGCGAGGCCCCGACCCACCTGGCGGTCATCTTCGACCATTCGGAAGAGACCTTCCGCAACAAGCTCTACGACCAGTACAAGGCGCACCGGCCGCCGCCGCCGCCCGACCTGGTGCCGCAATTCCCCCTGACCCGGGAGGCGACGATCGCCTTCGGGATCCCCGCCGTTGAGCTGCCCGGCTACGAGGCGGACGACCTGATTGCCGCCTACGCCTGCGCCGCCGAACGGGCAGGGGGCGAGGCGATCATCGTCTCTTCGGACAAGGATCTTATGCAGCTCGTGCGCGACAAGGTCTGGATGTACGACCCGATGAAGGATGCGCGCATCGGCCGCGAGCAGGTCATCGAAAAGTTCGGCGTGGCGCCCGAGAAGGTCGTCGACGTGCAGTCGCTGATCGGGGACTCCACCGACAATGTGCCGGGAGCGCCGGGTATTGGCGTCAAGACCGCCGCCCAGCTGATCGGCGAGTATGGCGACCTCGACACCCTGTTGGCCCGGGCCGGCGAGATCAAACAGGACAAGCGCCGCCAGACCCTGATCGACTTCGCAGACCAGATCCGCCTGTCGCGCCAACTCGTGACCCTGGACTGCGACACGCCGCTGCCGGTCGCCCTCGAAGACCTCAAGGTGCGCGATCCCGACCCGGCCGACCTGTCCGCCTTCTTCGCCAGGATGGAGTTCACGACCCTGGCTCGCCGCGTGGGCGACGGGAAGATCGAGACGCGGACCGACGGCGCCGGGCTGGGCGACAACCCGCGACCCCGCTCGCGCGCCCCCCAGGGCGCCCCCGCCGCCTACATTCCGCGCG
The DNA here is from genome assembly GCA_019695035.1 of Caulobacteraceae bacterium. GTDB lineage: Bacteria > Pseudomonadota > Alphaproteobacteria > Caulobacterales > Caulobacteraceae > JAEZEZ01. The sequence goes on from JAIBAU010000033.1 coordinate 12,629, forward strand.
ACGTCGCCGCGCCGGAGGACGTGGTCGCCGAAGCGTTCGACGTCGAGGCCTATGAATGCGTCCAGGACCTTGAGGCGCTCGATCGTTGGGTCGCCCGCGCCACTGAGGCCGGAGTGGTGGGGTTCGACACCGAAACCGACTCACTGTCGTCGAGCCACGCGGGGCTCTGCGGCGTATCCCTCGCCATCGGCCCCAACGAGGCTTGCTACGTACCGCTGGGCCACTGCGCGGAGGCCTCGGGCGACCTGCTGGGGGGCGGCGACGGCGAACCCATCATCCAGGCCGCCTTCGATCCGGCCCTGCGGAAGTTGAAGGCGCTGCTCGAGAACCCGGCGGTCCTGAAGGTCGGCCAGAACATCAAGTACGACCTGGCGGTGATGCGCCGCTACGGGATCGAGGTAGGTCCCTACGACGACACCATGCTGATGTCCTACGTGCTGGAGGGCGGCCTTCACGGCCACGGCATGGACGACCTGAGCGAGCTTTACCTCGGCTACAGGCCCATTCCGTTCAAGTCCGTGGCCGGCTCCGGCAAGGCCCAGAAGAGCTTCAAGCATGTCGAGTTGAAACCGGCGACCTGTTACGCCGCCGAGGACGCGGACGTGACCTTGCGGCTTTGGCGCAAGCTCAAGCCGCGCCTCGCGCGGGAACGACTCATGACCGTCTACGAAACCCTGGAACGGCCGCTGCCCGCCGTCCTCGCGCGGATGGAACAGGAAGGCATCCGGGTGGATCCCGACCGGTTGCGAAGCCTCTCCAACACCTTCGGCCACGGCATGGCCCAGCTAGAGGAAAAGGCGCACAAACTGGCGGGCCGCCCGTTCAACCTGGGCTCGCCCAAGCAGATCGGCGACATCCTGTTCGGCGAGCTGAGCCTGCCTGGCGGCAAGAAGACCGCCACCGGCGCGTGGGGCACCGACGCCTCGGTCCTCAACGACCTGGCCAGCCAGCACGAACTGCCTGCAACGCTGTTGGAATGGCGAGAACTCAGCAAGCTGAAGGGTACCTACACCGACGCCCTCATCCAGGCCCTGGACCCGGGCACGAACCGGGTGCACACCAGCTTCCAGCTGGCGGCCGCCGCCACCGGCCGCCTGGCCTCGTCCGATCCCAACCTGCAGAACATCCCGATCCGCACCGAGACCGGGCGCCAGATCCGCACCGCCTTCGTGGCGGCGCCGGGAAACGTGCTGATCAGCGCCGACTATTCCCAGATCGAGCTGCGGCTGCTCGCGCACATCGGCGACATTCCGCAACTGAAGGCAGCCTTCGCGGCCGGCCAGGACATCCACGCTTCCACCGCCTCGGAGATGTTCGGCGTCCCCATCGAAGGGATGCCGGCCGATGTGCGCCGTCGCGCCAAGGCGATCAACTTCGGCATCGTCTACGGTATTTCGGCCTTCGGTCTCGCCAATCAGCTGGGCATCAGCCGCGAGGAGGCCGGGGCCTACATCAAGACCTACTTCGAGCGCTTCCCGGGCATCCGGGCCTACATGGACGCGACCATCGCCCTGGTCCGCGAACAGGGATTCGTCTCCACCTTGTTCGGCCGCAAGATCCACATTCCGGCCATCCGCTCGAAGTCCGTCGCCGAGCGCCAGTTTGGCGAACGCGCCGCCATCAACGCGCCGATCCAGGGCGCGGCCGCGGATATCATTCGCCGAGCCATGGCCCGCATGCACGCTGCGCTGACGCAGGCCGGGCTGGAGCCGTGCCGCATGCTGCTGCAGGTGCACGACGAACTGGTGTTCGAGTGCCCGGCGGAGGATGCGGAACGCGCGAGCGCGGTGATCCGCTCGGTCATGGAGCGGGCGCCCGAACCGGCCGTGAGCCTAAGCGTGCCGCTGGTGGTGGAAGCGCGCGCGGCGGGAAACTGGGACGAGGCGCACTAGGGGGCGATGCCTGCAGCGGGCAGGCCGTTCACCACGTCCCCGTGTTCGCCATGGTCGCCCAAGGCTCGGCGGGCGGCAGGGCGTCGCCCTTCTGCAGCAGCTCGATCGAGATGCCGTCAGGGCTTTTCACGAAGGCCATCCGACCATCCCGCGGCGGTCGGTTGATCACCACGCCCTTGTCCATCAGGCGTCGGCAGTGGGCGTAGATGTCGTCGACCTGGTAGGCCAGGTGGCCGAAATTCCGCCCGCCGGTGTAGGTCTCCGGATCCCAGTTCCAGGTCAACTCGACCTGGGGCGCGGCTGTGGTGCGCGACTGTTCCGCGTCATCGGGGGCGGCTAGGAACACCAGGGTGAATCGACCCGCTGCGTTCTCGGCGCGGCGAACCTCGACCAGACCCAGCTTGTCGCACCAGAAGTCCAGCGCCTCGTCGAGGTCGCGGACACGGACCATGGTGTGCAGGTAGCGCATCGTGGCGCTCGCCGTCTCAGGCGCCTTCCGAGCCGCCGATGGCGTCCGGACGGTTCGGTGCTGGGTCGGCGAACTCGGTCTCGTGGCCGTGCCCGTCAGCGTCGGGGCTCAGTTCGAAGCGGCGATCGCAGTAGCCGCATTCGACGAACCCCGCGTCCCCCATCTCCAGATAGACTCGCGGATGACCGAGAGCGCCGCCGACGCCTTCGCAGGCGATGCGGCTTGAGCGGGTCACGATGACCTCGGGAGGCGGCGGGGCGTCGGGGGTCGTCGGATCTGCGCGATAGGTCGGCATGGGAATCTCGCGGGCGTTGTCGCCCTTGGCGGGAAGGATCGGGCGGCATACCTATGCGGCGCGCACCGACGCGTCAATTTGAGCTTCCCGCCAAGGCTGTCCTTTGAACGACCTCTCCTCCTCCCTGCCCGACTACGCGCTGGAAATCAGCGACCTGGTGAAAACCTATCCCGGGACCAAGAAGGCGCCGCCAAAGGCCGCCCTGAAAGGCGTGGACCTGAAGGTGAAGCGGGGGTCGATCTTCGGTCTGCTGGGCCCGAACGGGGCCGGCAAATCCACCTTGATCAACATTCTGGCCGGTCTGACCCTGAAGTCCTCGGGCACGGTGCGCATCTGGGGCCGCGACATCGACGCCGCCCCCCGCGACGCCCGCGCCGCCCTGGGGGTGGTGCCTCAGGAACTGTCCGCGGACGTCTTCTTCACCCCCGCCGAGGCCCTCGACGTGCAAGCGGGGTTCTACGGCGTGCCGGCGGCGGAGCGACGCACCACCGAGCTGCTCGAGGCGGTAGGCCTGGGCGACAAGGCCAACGCCTATGTGCGGCAGCTCTCGGGCGGAATGAAGCGGCGGCTGATGGTGGCCAAGGCGATGGTGCACAATCCGCCAGTTTTGATCCTCGACGAGCCGACCGCCGGGGTCGACGTGGAGCTGCGCCGTCAGCTGTGGGCCTATGTGCGGCGGCTGAATGCGGAGGGCGTGACCATCCTGCTGACCACCCACTACCTGGAGGAGGCGCAGGAGCTCTGCGACACCATCGCCATCGTCAACCGCGGCGAGGTGGTGGCCTGCGAGCCCACACCGCAGCTGCTCGGCCGGCTGGACACGCGCTCGGTGGTGGTCACCCCCGATGAGCCGCTGAAGCGTGCGCCCTCTCTCAACGGCTTCGACACCCGACTGCGCGAGAACGGCGCCTTTTCCGTCACCTACAAGTTGGGACAATCAAGCGTGGAGCAGGTGCTGGCGGCCGTGCGCGGGGCGGGCCTCACCATCCGCGACATCGTCACCGAGGACCCCGACCTCGAGGATGTGTTCCTGGCGCTCACCTACGGCGATCCCAACGCCGCCGATCCGACCCGCGACTAGGGGTTTCAGGTCGAAACCCTTCCTCAACTTCCCCGTGCGAAACTTCGTCGGTTCGGGGGAGGAACGTCATGCAGCCGGCAAGCGGCTACGCCCTTGTGGCCCAGGTGCGCGCCCGGGAGCTGCGCACGCGGATCGGGCTGGGGATATTCCTGGCGCTGAGCGCCTTTGCGGTCGCGCCGTCGATCTGGCCGGGGGTCTGGTTCGCCACCATGTGCGCCAGTCAGGCTCTGGACTGGCTGGTGTTCCGGCCTTTTCGCCTGAACCCGCAGCTGCAGCCGTCGCTCGCCTATCGCTGCCTGTGTCTGGCGACATCCTTCTGCATCACCCTGCTCTATTCGGCCACCTCGGCCTACTTCTGGTTCGAGGGCGGCCTGGCCGGCAAGCTGTTCGCCATGCTGCAGGTTTGCGGCGGCCTCCTGCACGTAAGCCTGCACATGCACCACGCGCGCCCGCTCCTTCTGGCCACCGTCCTGCCCCACGCCTCCTACCTGTTCGGCCTGCCGATGCTGGCCGCCTTCAACGGCGAGCCCGGGATGGGCGTCATGGTGGTCGGCGGACTGCTTTACTGCGCCCATCTGGCGGCGGCGGTGAAGCAGACGAGGGCCACCCAGGACGAACTGCGCGCCGCTCACGCCGAGGCGGACGCCGAGCGCGCCCGCGCCGAGCGCGCCAGCGCCGCCAAGTCCGACTTCCTCGCCACGGTCAGTCACGAGATCCGCACGCCCATGAACGCCGTGATCTCGGGAGCGGAGTTGCTGCGCCGCACGAACCTGACGTCCGAACAGGCCGATCACGTCGGCATGCTGCTCGACGCCGGCGACGTGCTGATGGGCGTGCTCAATGACGTGCTCGACATCTCCAAGATCGAAGCCGGCAAGATGACCCTGGAAGCCGCCGACCTCGACCTGCCGGCCAAGCTGCACGGCCTGGTGCGGCTGTGGGAGCCGCGCGCCCGCGACAAGGGCGTGGCCATGACCCTGCACGCAGCCGCCGGCTTGCCCGAGCGCGCCCGCACGGATCCGCTGCGCCTGCAGCAGATCCTCTTCAACCTGCTGTCCAATGCCGTGAAGTTCACCGACGCCGGCTCGATCGCCCTGAGCGCCGGGCGAGACGGCCAACGGCTGTGGTTCGAAGTCCGCGACACGGGGTGCGGTATGGCGCCAGAGATCATCGAGCGTCTATTCGCGAGCTTCGAGCAGGCTGATGCGGGCACGACCCGCCGCTACGGGGGCACGGGGCTCGGTCTGACGATCTCGCGTCGCCTGGCCGAACTGATGGGCGGCGACCTGACCGTGAGCAGCACGCCCGGGGAAGGCTCGACCTTCCGCCTCGAATTGCCCTTCGTCGCGGCCGCAGCGTCGGCCGACAGCGGCGCCGGCGTCGGCGAAGCCGAGACGGCTCCCGCCTCCGCCGCCGCCCTCAAGGTTCTGGTCGCCGAGGATCACGAGGTGAACCGGCGCATCGTCAGCCTGTTCCTGCAGCCGCTGGGCTGCACCCTGACAATGGTGGAGAACGGCCGCGAGGCGCTGGACCTTGCGTCCGTCGAGGCGTTCGACGTGATCCTGATGGATATGCAGATGCCCGTCATGGACGGACTCGACGCCGCCCGGGCCATCCGACAGGGCGGGGGCCCCAACGCCCATGCCCCCATCATCGCCCTGACCGCCAACGCTCTCGACCATCACCGGACCGCCTGGGCCGGGGCGGGCGTGGAGACATTCCTCACCAAGCCGGTCGATCCCCGCGCCCTGACCGCCGCCGTGCTGGCCGCAGGATCGGCGCGCGCGCGCCTGCCGGACCCAGAGACGGCCGCCGCCTGAGCAGGCTCGGGGACGCGCGCCCCGACCGGGGCCGCGGGCCTGCAGCCGCCGGCGAGGGGATGGGACGCGCGTCCCCGTTCCGCGCCCGTCAGTGGGCCGGCGCGGGCTCCGGCGCGGCGCGGGCCGACGCGGGGGCCGCCAGGGAAGCCAGGACAGCCAGGACAAAGGCGCCCACAAGAGCGACCACGATCGCCGCACCGGTCGGCCAGTCCAGCAACGCCGAGAGCAGGAGCCCAGCGGCGTAGCCCGCGATTCCGACCAGGTAACCGACCAGCAGACGGAGGCCGGGGGCGAAGCGGCGCGACGCGAGGGCGGGAACGATGAGGCTCGCGAAGACGAGATAGACGCCGACCAGCTGAACCGACTGGGTCACGATCAGGGCGAACAGCACGTAGAAGCCAACCATGCCGATGCGGTTTCGGACCGCGAACCAGAGCGCAAGCGCAACGGCGTAAAAAGCTGCGATCGGCCACAGGTGATCCATCTGGACCCAGAGGATCTGTCCGACCAGCAGGTCCTTCAGGTGCTCGCCGCCGTGCGGATTGTTCGCCAGCAGCAGGAGCTCGACACAGGCCGCCAGCACGAACAACACGCCGATCAGCGCTTCCTGGACCTGGGGCCACTTCTTCTCGGTCCAGGTCAGCAGCAGGGCGCCGACGAGAGCGGCGACGCAGGCGGCGACCTGTACCTGCCAGCCCTGGGGCTCCTCCACGAAGGCTCCGGCGATGGTCACCCCGAGCCCCGCCACCTGGGCGATCGCCAGGTCGATGAAGACGATACCCCGCGCCAGCACCTGCTGGCCCAGCGGCACATGGGTGGCGAGAACGAGCATCCCGGCCACGAAGGCCGGGATAAGGATCGACAGGTCGACCGCGCCAAGCTGCATGGGATGCCCTTCCGTCCGGACTACTTCAGGCCCGCCAGCAGGCGCGTGATTGTGTCGTCATAGAGCGAGTAGAGATCCTTCGCGCCCGGGGTGCCTCCAATGGTGTAGGGAAGCACCACGGCCGGAATCCCTGCGCGCTGGGCGATAAAGGTCGAGGCCCGCGGATCCTCGTAGGCCGACCGGATGACCATGCGCGCCGGCGTCCGCTTGAGGGTGGCCAGGACGTTGGCCAGATAGCCGGCCGACGGCGGCACGCCCGGCTTGGGCTCGAGCGCCGTAACGCGTTTCATACCCAGCCAGCTCTCCAGGTAGACCCAGTTCTGGTGTTGCACGACGATGGGCTGGCCCCGAAGCGGCGCGGCCCGTTGGGCCCAGCGGGCCAGGGCCGCCTTCCACTTCGTCGAGAAGGCGGCGTAGTTGGCGTTGTACTTGGCGGCGTTAGCCGGATCGATCTGCGCAAACCGGGCCGCGAGCGCGCGGGCGATCGGCAGCATATTGCGGGGATCAGTCTGCAGGTGCGGATTGCCGCCGGGGTGGATGTCGCCCATCGACCGGTCGACGCGCGCCGGCCGATCCAGAAGGGTGACGTAGCGCGCGGCCTCGAACGAGCCGGGCGAGCCCGGCGCGATCTTTCGGTTGGCGGACTGCGCGATGATCTGTGGCAGCCAGCCGATCTCGAGTTCAGACCCCGCGCAAACGGTGATGTCGGCCGCGCGCGCCTTTGCAATCAAGCTGGGCCGCGCCTGAATCTGGTGCGGGTCCTGCAGCGCCGTCGTGGCCGTGAACGTCGTCACGCTGGATCCGCCGATCTCACTGGAGAGCGCCGCGTACTCGGGCTCGCAGGCGAAGACGCTGAGCGCCCAGCTCGGGCCGGAGGCGGCGAGCGCGCCGAACGCGGCCGCGGCGGCGAGGGCCAGGGTGCGGAGGCGGCGGATTTTGCGGGACATGCGGATACTCCTCAGTACCGATGGGCGTCGTGCGGCCCGTAGGTCGCCGTAAACTGGAACAGGATCTGGTCGGATGCGATCCGATCGCTCTCGTCGCGCGTGTACTGAACGCGCAACCGGGTGAATTCGCTGGTGTCGTACTCGATCAAGGCGCTCGCGGCCCAGGGGCTGTTGCCCAGCGGATCCAGCGTCGAGCCGGTCAGCAGGGGGCCCGGGTCGTCGCCGTCGACCTGGGCGTAACGCAGGCCCACGATCCAGCGAGGCATGAACTGGTAGACGCCCTGGATGTACCAGCCGGTCCGGTCGACATCGACGGGGACGCCGTTGAAGAGACCGTTCTGGTTGCCCCAGAAGTACTCGGCGGTCAGCGTGGCGTTGCGCTGGATCGGATTGCCGCCGGGGGCCCACTTCGCCACGGCTGTGAGGATGGCCACGTCGTTCTCGCCGGAGAACACGTCGAGGCCGTTGACGGGGTCCTCGGTCTCGCGTCCGTCGGCGCGCGCATGCAGGAAGGATGCTCCGCCGAGCCAGCTCCAGCTGTCGTTGATGTCGCTGCCGGCATGGACGTAGGCGGTCCAGACGCCCGCCCCGTGGTTGGCGGCGCCTCCGGCCGGGAAGGAGTCGCCGCGGTAGGCCTCGGCGCCGAATTCGACGAACAGCTCGGTCGGCGCGATCCAGCGCAACTGGACCCCATCGTCGCCGTACTGACCCCCGAGGAGAGCGCGATAAGGCAGGGGCATGTCCGAGAACAGCCAGCTGTGGGCGTGCCGCTCGTTGAGGTAGCCGACGCCGGAGAAGAATCGGCCGGCCTTGGCGGTCAGGCCCGCAGGAAGGGCGGTGGTGCGGATGTAGGCCTCCTCGACCGCCGCCTCGCCCTGACCGTCGAAGGCCACGGTGAGCGACCCGAAGAAGTATGGGTCGACGTTGGCGGCGAGGGTCACTTCGCTCTCGCCCAGGGAAAAGCCCCGGTCTGGCAGGCCCGCCTCATCCGCGATCGGGAAGCCGGAAATGCGCTGCGCGCCCGGATCACGGCTGTCGACGAAATAGTTCCCCGTCAGCACCACGGACAGTCCCGGATTGAGGGCGTTGCCGCCGGGAACGACTCCGGTCGGCAGGTCGGCGGGCGCCGCCTCGGCCTGGACGGTCTCCACAGGCACCGTCTCATCGGCGGGCGGACCGACCGCGTCCGGAGGCGTCGGGGCGTCTTCGGAGGAAGCCGAAGTCTCCGCGGACCGGTCGGCTTCCGCCGCGGCGACGCGCGCCTCGAGGGCGGCGATGCGCGCCTCGTAGTCCGCGCGCATCTGGGCGATCTCCGCCTTGAGCGCATCCGTCTCGGAATCCGCGGCGGCCGGGAAAGCGGCGGACAGGGCGGCGGCGGCGGCAAGGGCCCCCGCGGCGGGGGCGATGTGGCGCAGGGTGCGTCGGGACACGGCGGGACCTCCCCATGGGCGGGCTTCGACTGTTATGTTATAGCATCTCGGCGATCAAGAGCGGGCGGGTTAAATCCCGGCAACCTCGCCCTTCAGGCGAACCGCACGGGATTGAGCGGACCAACCCTTTCCGTTACAAGCGCCGCTCCAAGGCCTGCACCCGTAGCTCAGCTGGATAGAGCGTTGCCCTCCGAAGGCAAAGGTCACACGTTCGAATCGTGTCGGGTGCGCCA
>JAIBAU010000034.1 GCA_019695035.1 Caulobacteraceae bacterium
GCTCCTAGATCCAGAGGAAGTCGGAGGCGTCGATGGCGGAGGTGAGGGTGTTGTTGACGGTGATGGTGGAGCCGTCGGGCAGGGTGATGAGAACATTGGCGCCCTGCTGGGTGATGGTCAGGTCGCTGATGTTGTCGATGCCGGGCTGTCCGGTGATGCGGATCTTGTCCACGCCGTCTTCGTAGTCGGTGATGGTGTCGGCTCCGAACAGGCCGACGTCGAACCAGAACTGGTCCGCGCCGGTCCCGCCGGTGAGGCTGTCGTTGCCGGTGCCGGCGATCAGCTTGTCGGCGCCGTTGCCGCCGTTGAGCACGTCGTTGTGGGCCCCGCCGTTCAGGGTGTCGTTGCCGTCCAGCCCGTTGAGGGTGTCGGCGCCCTTGTATCCGGCCACCCAGTCGTTGCCCGACGAGCCGGTGAAGCTGTCGGCCTGGGTCGACTGGTTGGTGAGCTGGAAGCGCTCGATGGAGCTGTAGGTGTCGCCCAGCGCCTCGCCGGTGTTGACGCCGGTGGTCAGGTTGATGCTCACCCCGGTCGCGGCGTAGGTGTAGCAGGCCGTGTCGGTGCCGTTGCCCCCGTTCAGGGTGTCGGCGCCGGCGTCGCCCCACAGGAAGTCGTCGCCTTCGCCGCCGTTCAGGGTGTCGGTCCCGTTCTCGCCGCGCAGGCGGTCCGAGCCGTCGCCGCCGCTCAGCGTGTCGTTGCCGTCCCAGCCGCGCACCTCGTCGTCGGCGCCGGCGCCGATGAAGGTGTCGTTGTAGGCGGTCAGCCAGAAGATCTCGATTGAGTTGAAGGTGTCGCCCACCGCGTCCAGCGTCGAGGTGGCTCCGGCCAGGTCCACGGTGACCGCCTGGGTCATGTCCTCGTAGGAGGCCGTGTCGCGGTCGGCCCCGCCGTTGAAGACGTCGGCCCCGGCGCCGCCGATCAGGATGTCGTTGCCGGCGTCGCCGTTCAGGGTGTCGTTGTTGTTCTGGCCGTAGAGCTTGTCCACGCCGCCCGCGCCCGACAGCGTGTCGTTGCCGTCGTTTCCGTAGGCGTAGTCGCCCGCCGCCGAACCCACGAAGGTGTCGGCGAAGCCGGTCAGGCGGTAGCGCTCGATGCCGGAGAAGGTGTCGCCCAGCGCATCGCCCGTGTGCACGCCGGTGGTCAGGTTGATCCCCACGCCCGCGGTCGCGTCGCCGTAGCTGGCGTAGTCGAGGCCGTTGCCCCCGTTCATCGTGTCGGCGCCCGCGCCTCCTACGAGGGCGTCGTTGCCGTCGCCGCCGTTGAGCGTGTCGTTGCCACCCCGGCCCTGCAGCGAGTTGGCGCCGGCGTCGCCGGTGATGGTGTCGTTGTAGGCCGAGCCCAGCACGTCCTCGACGCCGCTGATGGTGTCCAGTCCCGCCGCCACCGTGTTCTGGGCCGTCGTGATCGACAGGTTGACGGTCACGCCCGCCGTGGCGTTGCGGTAGTCCGCCTTGTCGATGCCCGCGCCCCCCACCAGGGTGTCGTTGCCAAGACCGCCTTCGAGGATGTCGTTGTCGTCCCCGCCGTTCAGCACGTCGTCGCCGTCCTGGCCCTTGAGGGTGTCCGCGCCGGCCAGCCCGTTGATGGTGTCGATAAAGGCCGTGCCGTTCAGGGTGTCGGCGCCCGCGGTGCCGTTGAAGAGGTTTCCGAACAGGAAGTCTGCGGCGGTCACCGAGGCGACCAGCGTTCCGGACAGGGTGATGCTGTCCGTGGCCGAGAACACGACGCGTGTGTCGAGCCCGACCTGTAGCAGGGTGTAGCTGGTGTAGCCGAGCACCTGGATGATGTCGGCGTCGCCGTTCACCTGGAAGTCGAGGATGGTGTCGTTGCCGTCCCCGGCGCTGAAGACGAAGGTGTCTGCGCCGGTGTCGCCGGTCAGGATGTCGTCATCGTGCCCCCCGATCAGCACGTCGTCGCCGGCCCGTCCGTTCAGGTTGTCGAAGTTGTCGCGCCCTTCGAGACGGTTGGCGGCCTGGTTGCCCGTGATGATGTCGCCCCACAGGGTGCCGATGGCGTTCTCGATCAGCGAGCGGGTGTCGCCCTGGTACAGCAGGGCGTTGAAGATGTTGCCGCGGGCGAAGTTGTTGTTGCCGAGGTTGGCGAGCTGGGCTTCCGACGCGATGGAGTAGCCCCCGGGCGCGAGGTCCACCGTGACCGGGCCGGTGGTGTAGTTCGAGAAGTCGTAGGTATCGACGCCGCCGCCGTCCCAGATGGTCATGAAGATGCGGTTGCCGCCCGGCGCGCCCTGGCCCACGCCGTTGATGGACATCTCGCCCGTCTCCGGGTTCCAGGTGTAGGTCGTGTTGGTCGCGTTGGTCGTGAAGTCCGCGCCGTACATCTGCTGCAGGGCGGCGATGTCCAGCATCATGTAGGTGGTGGGGTAGCCCCAGGTCTCGTTGGTGTAGCCGCCATTCACGCTGGCGCCGACGTACGACCGGTAGCTCATCACCGTGTATTCGAGGCAGTCCTGGAAGGCGGGGACCGAGGCGCCGGTCAGACCGTCGGTCTCGTGGCCGTGCTTGAGGCCAAGCGTATGGCCAAGCTCGTGGATTGCGGTCAGCCAGTTGTAGTCGCCGGCCTGGGGATAGGGGATCGTGCGCGATCCCGCGTAGGCGTTGTTGAACCAGACGTCTCCGGCTTCGGCGTCCGTCCACGGATAGTAGCCCCAGGCCGTGCCCGGATCGGACGAGGAGGCCACCATGATCACGCCGTTGGCGGGGGTGGTCTCCTGGAAGTCCACCAGCAGGAAGGACTCGGCCGAGCCGTAGAAGTAGGCGTAGCCCCCCGACTGGCTGGAGGCGCCCTCGAGGATGTAGCGAATGGCCTGCTGGAACTCGACCGTCGCCGCCGCAAAGGTGTGGTTGGGTTCGCCGCTGCCGTAGCTGCCCGGATAGTCATTCTTGGAGGTGGCGAAGGCGTAGGTGATCACGGCCATGGACCATGCCGTCCCGGCCAGCAGGGCGTCCGCGGAGAAGTTGCCGGACGGCGTCGGGGTGAAGACGGTCCCCAGCTGGTAGCCGGTCTCTCCCCCTCCGTCAGTCAGGGCCGAGGCGAAGTAGTTCGACGGCAGCAGGTGCTCGCCGCGGGCGTCGGAGTCGCGGCCCGGCGCGGCCTCCCGGAAGGCCGCGTAGTCGGTCCAGACAAGGCTCTCACGCAGCGCAAGCCGCTCGGCGAAGTGAGACGCCGCGTCATCCCCGCGGTAATCGACGGCAGCGAACATCTGGAAACCCCCCGGTCAGCCGAGCCTGTTGGTGGCGACTTTGGAGCCGCCCGCCCGGTCAGGCAACGGCAATCGCGCCACAAGGGCGCCGCCGCGACGGAGGGTCGCGCGGCCTAGGCGCTCTGCAGACTCGCGAGGGTGGGGCGCAGCGGTCCGTCATTCGCGGCGCTGAGGCCGGAGAGGGCGCGCACGAACGAGTCCCGCCAGGCCCCGACGTCGTCCCGCTCGATGCCGTCCATCATCGCCCGCCATCGCTCGCAGCGTTCCTTGCGTGGCATGGCGAGGGCCTGCCGGATCGCGTCGGCGACCTCCTCGCGGCTGAACGGGTTGATGATCAACGCCTGGGACATCTGGGCCGCGGCGCCGGCGAACTCGGACAGGATCAGCACGCCGGGGTCGTCCGGATCCTGGGCCGCGACGAACTCCTTGGCGACGAGGTTCATGCCGTCCCGCAACGGCGTCACCAGGCCGATGTGAGCGGCGCGGTAGATCCCGGCGAGTTCATCGCGGCGGTAGCTCCGGTTCACGTAGCGCAAGGGCACCCAGTCCATGGTCGCATAGGCCCCGTTGATCCGCCCCGAGACGCTCTCCAGCCGCTCGCGGATATCCTGGTAGGCCTCTACGGCGTCGCGGCTGTGGGTGGCGACCTGCAGCAGAAAGACCTTCTCCTGCTGATCGGGATGGTCGTGCAGGAACTGCTCGTAGGCCAGGAAGCGCTCCTCCAGGCCCTTGGAGTAGTCCAGCCGGTCGACGCCGAGGATCATCTTGCGTCCGGCCATGCTTTCGCGAATGCGGCTCCAGGCGTCGCGGGCCGTGCTCGACTTGACCGCGCGTGCGAAGTCGGCGGCGTCGATGCCGATGGGGAAGGCGCCGAGGCGGGTGCGCTTGTTCCAGGCCCGCGCCTCTCCGGCGCCGTTCACCGAACCATGCGCCGAGCCCGTGACGTAGTCGGCGAAGGCTTCCATGCAGTCTTCGGTCTGGAACCCGAGAAGGTCGTAGTCGAACATCGCCTGAACCAGCTCCGCGTGGCGGGGAAGGGTCTCGAACACCCGGCGCGCAGGCCAGGGGACGTGCAGGAAGAAGCCGATCCGGTTCGTGACCCCCCGGCGGCGCAGTTCCCGCGCCAGGGGGATCAGGTGGTAGTCCTGCACCCAGATGACGTCGTCCGCCCCGATAAGGGGCGCCACGGTGTCGGCGAACCGGCGATTGACCCGCTCGTAGCCGCCCTCGAACGACCGCTCGAACTGGGCGATATCGGTGCGGTAGTGGAGCAGGGGCCAAAGCGTCTTGTTGGCGAAGCCGTTGTAGTACTCCTGAAGGTCCTGCTCCTCGAGGTCCATCAGGGCCACCGTCACGCCGCCGATCTTCTGCATCGACAGCTGGCCGGTGAAGGTGTCGACCGTCTGGCCGCTCCAGCCGAACCACACCCCGTCGCCGTCGCGCAGGGCGGCCGAGAGGGCCATGGCCAGCCCGCCCGCCGTGCCGACGCCGGTGTCGGCGGGCGGATTGACGCGGTTGGAAATCACGATCAGGCGGCTCATGGGGGACTCAACTCCACTAGGAACTTTCCCTGCGAAAGGGACGTGTCGATCCAGGCCAGCACGGCGCGGGTGTCCGGCAGTCGGCCGGCGGCTGCGGTCGGACGCGGGGGCCCCACCAGGATGCCGGTCCCTCCCAGCCGCTGCGCCGCCTCGAAGGCGTGCTCGTCCGTCAGGTCGTCGCCGACGAAGATCGGGCGGGCGCCGGAGAAGGGCGGCTCTGCCATGAAGGCGCGCACCGCATCACCCTTGTCCGGTCCTGGCGTGCGCAGCTCGACCACCTGCCGTCCTTCCTGGAGCACCAGGCCGGTCGATTGCGCGAGGCGGCGGGCGATTTCGGAAACGGCCGCCTCCTGGTCCGGAGCGCCCCGGTAGTGCAGGGCGACGCTGAGGGTCTTCGGTTCGACCAACAGGCCCGGCGTCGATCCCGCCAGCGCCTGGAGAAAGTGAAGCGCCTCGTCCAGACCGGGATGCCGCATCGGGCTGCGAACATCGCCGTCGGACCCACGCCATTCGAGACCGTGGATGCCCGCCGCGCACGGCGTCGCCGCCTCCACGATGCGGTCGACGTCCTGCAGCGACCGTCCGCTCACCACAGCCACTCGTCCACCCAGCATGGCCACCGCCCGACGAAGGGTCTCCGTACGCTGCGCGTCGGGCCCCACGGCGTCCGGTGTGGCCTCGATGGCCGCCAGGGTGCCGTCGAGGTCCAGGAACAGCGCCGCCTCGGTGCAGGCGATGCTGCGCCGGCTGTCCGGCTGAGGGTCGGGCCTGTCGACGCTTGCGGAAGGCAAGGGAGGATCTTTCGGTCAATCGGCCCGTGCGGGACCGCCCGGTATAAAGCGCCGCCTTGGGGGAACGTTCCGCGCGCGCGGGCGTGCTAAGTCCGGGGAACGCCCGACGCCGGAGCGGGTTCGGACCAGTTCAAGGGGATCGTCCATGACCACGAATGTCCGCCGCTGGCTGGTGGGAGACATCGGCGGAACCAACGCCCGCTTCGGTCTCGTCGACGAACTCGGCGTCGTGCGCGAGCCCCGCGCCCTGCCGCGCCGGGACTATGCCTCCGTCGCAGACGCGATTTCGGACTATCTCAGCGCTGTGGGAGCGCCCGACAAGGACGGCATAGCCCTGGCAGCCGCCGGCCCCGTCGTGGACGGAGCCGTGCGTTTCACAAACCGCGGCTGGAGCTCTTCCGAGACGGCCCTGCGCGAGCTGGGTTTCCGGGAAGCGGTCATCCTGAACGATTTTGCCGCCCTGGCCGAGGCGCTGAGGGTGCTGGGGCCGGCCGAGTGTCGGCGCATTGGCCCCCCCGTCGAGGGCGACCCGGGCGCCGCCTGCGTCGTGCTGGGTCCCGGCACCGGCCTGGGGGTAGGAGCCCTGGCCCGGCGAAACGGGCGCAGCGTCGTGGTGTCGGGCGAAGGCGGCCACGTCGGCTTTGCCCCCTGCGACGAGGTGGAGTTTGCTGTCGCGCGCCGGCTCGCCGCGATCCACGGGCGAGTCTCGATCGAGCGCATTCTATCCGGGCCGGGGCTCTCGGACCTGCACGACATCCTGCAGGAGTTGGCCGGTCGCCCGGCGCCGCGCCTGCCGGCGCCGGAGATCACCGAGGCCGCGACCGGGCGCCGCGAACCCGAGTGTGTCGAGACCGTGGACCGGTTCTGCGCGATCCTGGGCTCGGTTTGCGGCGATTTCGCCCTGGCCTTCGGGGCGCGGGGCGGGGTGTGGCTGACGGGCGGCGTCGCGCAGGCGCTGGCGCCGGTGCTGGAGGCCGGCCCGTTCCGCTCACGCTTCGAGGACAAGGGCCGCATGGCGCCCTACGTTTCGGCGATCCCGACCCGGCTGATCACCGACCCCCTGGCCGCCCTGCGCGGCCTGGCGGCCCTGGTCACCGCGGGCTAGTCGACGAAGGCCCGTTCGATCACGTAGTCCCCGGGCGCGCTGTTCGCACCCTCGACCATGCCGTATCCCTCGAGCAGGGCGGCGGTTTCCTTGATCATGGCCATGGATCCGCACAGCATCGCGCGGTCGCAGGCCGGGTCGAATCCGCTGGCCCGCATGCCCAACTCGGCGAAGAGCGATCCGTCCGCGATCCGCGTCGTCACTCGCCCGGCGCGAGGAAAGGGCTCGCGGGTCACCGAGGGCAGGTAGACAAGGCGCCCGGCGGCCATCTCGCCAATCAGGGGATCCTCGAAAATCTGGCGTTCGAACAACTCGCGATAGGCCAGTTCGGCGACTTGCCGGACCGTGTGGATGACGACGATCTGCTCGAACCGCTCGTAGGCGTCCGGGTCACGCGCGACGCTGAGGAACGGCGCGAGGCCAGTGCCGGTCGAGATGAGGAACAGCCGCCGTCCGCCTTTGAGCGCGTCCAGGACCAGGGTCCCGGTCGTCTTGCGGCCCATAAGCACGGGGTCGCCGGGCTGGATCAGCTGGAGCCGCGAGGTCAGGGGGCCGTCCGGGACCTTGATGGACAGGAACTCGAGTTCTTCGGCCCAGGCCGGAGAGGCGATGGAGTAGGCCCGCATCACCGGCTTGCCCTCACTCGGGAGCCCGATCATGACGAACTCCCCCGAGCGGAAGCGGAAGGTCTGGGGGCGGCTCAGCGTGAAGCTGAACAGACGATCGGTCCAGTGGTGGACGGAGGTGGTTTCCTCGACGTGGAAGGCAGGGTAGCGTTCACGCAGTTCTTCGAAGGAAGACATGAGGTTGTTGATCCATCCTGCGCCTGGACGCGAGGCGAATGGGTCGGCCGCCATAGGGACGGACAACAGGGGAGAGGGGCGCCGTTTAAGCGTGCGCGCGACCCGGCGCAACAGGGACGGGAGGCTGGTCGTAGCGGTGTCGCACGCCCGCGATGGTCAGGTTCCGTTCAGGAAAGCTGAACCATCACTTTCCCGAGAACACCGTTCCGCCTAAAATGTCGCGTACATATATCAACATGAACGTCGCCAATTCGGTTCAGAGCGGCGGGCACTTGAAACACCAAGAGGGGATCATTCGTGGTCAAGAAACTGGGTATTGCGGCGGCTGCCGCCTTCAGCGCGATCTTGCTGGCCGGCACGGCCAGCGCCGCCACCTGCGCCGGTTCCGGCGTCATCACCCGCATCCAGGGCGGCACGCCCAATGACGTGTCCATCACGCGCGCGGGTTCGGTGGTGACGAAGCCGCGCGTTCTGGAAGTCGTCTGCGCCGGGGACGTCGTCAGCGCCAAGGGCGCGGCGGTCATCACCCTGTCCATCGACGGCGTCGGCGCGGTCCGCGTCGACAAGTCCAAGCCCTACACCGTCGGGCCCCGCCGGGGTCGTCCGGGCGCGGCCGGCAACGTCTATCGCGCCGTGTCCGACCAGGTCATGCCGGATATGAAGCGCCTGCCCTGGGACGCCCGCATCAAGGCCATGGGCGACCCGCTGCACTTCACCGTGCCGGACTCGCAGCCCCAGAGCATCACGTCGCGCACGTCGCTGTCGGTCCGCATGGTCGGACCGGAGGGCCAGATCACCCTGCAACTGGTGGATCCGTCGGGCGCGGTGGTGAAGACGGCGCAGACGTCCACGGGCGAGGTCACCCTGAGCGGCCTGTCGCTGGGCGCCGGCGTCTACACGCTGAAGGCCACCAACGGCTCGGAGAACGCGGAGCTGAAGTTCAGCGTGAGCAATGATCGTCCGGCGCCGTCCGCCGACATCGCCGAGCTGTCGGACCCCGAGGTCCAGGCCGCGCTCTACGCGCTCGAGCTGACCAAGAACGACCCCAACAGGTGGTCGTTCGAGGCCCAGCAGATCATCGCCTCGGCCCCCGAGAACGGCCTCGACCGTGAGCGGGTCCTGCAGCTGATGGAAACCTACGGCGACCTTTAGGCCGTATCGTCAGCCACAAGCGTTTCGCCGCCGCTCCCTCCGGGGGGCGGCGGTTGCTTTTTGGCCTTCGGCTTGCCCATGTCGTCGTCGGCGAATTCCTGGGCGGTTTCCGCCACAGCCGAGGCGAAGCCGGGCGCTGACAGGAAGCCCCAGTACCCCCAGCCCAATGACCAGAGAAGCAGGGCCACGCCGATGTAGTGGGCCCCGATGGCCAGGACCCAGTTCATCACCACCGGGTTGAAGGGCAGGGCGCGCATGCGGACCCAGAAATTCCCCTCCGGATGGCGGCGCAGGTAGCGCTTGTACTCGCGACGCGCGTTGCGGGTCACCGCGAAGCCGGCCGAAATGAGCGCGGCGACGGGGATGAGCAGGGCGATCTGGCTCCACAGGGGCAGCTTTCGCATGCCGCCGCCATTCAGCTGCAGGCCGCGCACGGCGTTGGCCAGGATGACCGGGCCGGGCATCTCGGCGGTCGACAGGGGCGTGTACTGGAAGTCGGACTGGGCGAGGTTGGTCCCACCGATCACGACCAGGCGGCCGCACAGGATCGAGCGCGAGCCGTCCGGGCCCGCGGCGGCGATGTCGGCGGCGGACAGGGTGCGGAAGATTGCGCGGTCGCCTTCCAGGCAGCGTCCGTCGCCGTTCCAGCTGGGGTCGAGGTCAGGCCAGACCTTGTTGGTTTCCCCCATGCCCATGGAGAAGTGGTAGTTGATCTGTTCGCGGATCTGCTGGTCTTCCTCGGGCGGGATCCCGCGACCCGCGTACTTCTTGCAGACCTCCGCCGCCGAGTTGGGTCCGCGCATCCATTTCTGCACCGGGGCGTCCGCGGGGATGTTCCCGTGCTCGAGCTGGCCGTAGAGCAGCAGGACCGCCGAATAGAGGACGTCAGGGCCGTTGGCCGTCATGACGCACTGGAACGGCTTGAAGTCTCCGACGATGCCGTTCTGGTCGCTCATCACCTTCACCGAGGCGAAGAAGATGTTCGGCGCGTTGGCGACGATGTCGTCGTAGTCGGTGACGGGCAGGATCAGGGCGGTGCCGTCCTGAGCGTAGGTCTGGGCGCTCTCGGCCTGGCGGGCCATGACCAGCATGGGCGCCGTGGGCGTGTGCGCCCAGGCGTCCAGCTCGTTGCGGACCATGGCGAGGGTTTCCGGATCCTCCGGTTCCGCGGTCGCCAGGTCGATGTCCATCATGACCGCGCCGGCCTGCTCCTCCGGCGGAGCGGTGCGGATGAACTCGAGAATATCGACCAGCGTCTTGCGCGGCACCCGCGCCTGGGGTGAGCGCGGCCAGGTCCCCTCCGGCTGTTCGGCCACCACGGACCGGTCGTCGAAGTCGATGAACAGGATGGGGTCGCCGTCGCCCGACAGAAGGTCAGCGCGCAGCTTGAAGGCCATGTTCACCATGGCGCGGTCCGGATTGCCGAGCATCGACTGCTCGACCATGGCGTACTGCATGGCGACGAGGGTGATGATGCCGGCGCCCACAGTGACCAGGAAACGCCGGATGCGCATGCGGACGATCGTCACGGCGTACCGGACGGCCTTCTTGCGGCGGCGGCGAGTCAGCATGGATCCCCCTCTGGATGGAGACGAAACCACAAGTGACCTTTGCCGTGAAGCCGAACGGCGTTCCGGGTGCGCCCGGAAATCCGGGAGAGGCTGATCTGCAAGGGAAAATGGTAGGCGCTGTAGGGCTCGAACCTACGACCCGCTGATTAAGAGTCAGCTGCTCTACCAACTGAGCTAAGCGCCCGCCGCATTTGGCGAAGGCGCGGAACATACGTATTTTCGCTCCCGACGCAAGCGGGGGAATCGAATGGCGCGGCGAGACATCACAGGCGCGGTCGATTTCGCTGTGCTGGAAGGGTTTACGGCGGGCGATCAGGCCGTGATCGAGGAGGTGCTGGACCTGTTCCGGCAGCAGGCCGAGATCTGGACCCCGCTCCTCGACTCGCGATCCGAAGGCTGGCGCGACGCGGCCCACTCGATGAAGGGGGCGGCGGCCGGGATCGGAGCCCAGACCCTGTCACGCGTCTGTGGGGAGGCGGAGATCACCCCCGACGATCTGGCCGAGCCCGTGCTGGAACGGGTCAAGTCCGCACTCGACGCCGCCCTGTCGGACGTCGCCGCCTACCAGCACGAGCAGATGTTGCGCTCGCTGAGAACCCCGCTGTCCTGAGCTGCGGCGCTCACCCTGCAGGAGAATGCCTCGACGCCGGGGGCTTCCGCGGGACAAGGTGGGCCGGGGAACAGCAGTCCGGTCCGGGTCATGCCGTCATTGCGATCATGGTTGGGGGCGGTCGCCGGCGTGCTGCTGGCGTTGCCGCCGCTCGCCGCCCGGGCTGCGCCCGCGCACGATCGCTGGTTCGTGACGTCGGACGGCGTGCGCCTGCACTATCTCGAGGCGGGTCCGGACAGCGCGCCACCGATCCTGTTCGTGCCCGGCTGGACCATGCCGGCGTGGATATTCGACAAGCAGATCGACGCCCTGTCGGCGCGCTATCACGTGCTGGCGCTGGATCCGCGCGGGCAGGGGCGTTCGGACATTCCCGCCACGGGCTACGAACCGGTGCGGCGGGGTCGCGACATCGCCGAATTGATCGATCGTGCCTGCGCAGAGCCGGTGGTGATCGTCGGCTGGTCGCTGGGGGTCCTGGACACCCTGTCCTACGTGCGCCAGGCCGGGGACCGCCGCCTGGCCGGCCTGGTGCTGGTCGACAACTCGATCGGCGAGGGCCCGCCGCCGGCGCCGCGGCGCACGGCCAATGGTCCGCGGCGGGAAGCGGAGCGGGCGCAGGCGCGGCGGGCCTTCGTGGCCGGGATGTTCGCCAGCGACCCCGGCGAGGCTTACCTGGCCCGCCTGACGGCGGACTCGCTACGCATGCCCGCTTCGGCCGAGCAGGCCCTGCTGAGCTATCCGGTTCCGAGACAGGACTGGCGCGGCGCCATCCTGATGAGCGCCAGGCCCGTGCTCTACGTCATCCGGCCGCGCTTCCGAGAGCAGGGCGAGGCCCTGCTGGCCGAGCGGCCGAGAGCCCGTGTGGAGGTGTTCGAGACCGCCGGCCACGCCCTGTTCGTCGACGAGCCCGACCGATTTAACGCCTTGATTGAAGGCTTTATGGCGCGCGACGTGCAACCGGCGGCTACGCGATGAAACCTGTGCCAATTCAGCGCGGCTCGCTGCTGCCTCTTTTCCTGATCTCGCTCGGCGTGGTCGGGATCGAGAATGCGCTGACCCGCTATTTCGCGGTCTCGGCCTGGTCGGAGTACGGCTACTGGATCATCTCTATCGTGATGGCCGGCTTCGCCCTCTCCGGGGTGTTCGTGGCCCTGTTCCGCGAGACCGTCGAGCGCGCGGGAATATGGCTGCGCGCCTTGCTGCCCGCGGCCATGGTGCTGGCGGCCGCGTGGGGCTTCCGAGAGGTCACTGCCAACCCGTTCAACCCCCTGCAGTTGCAGAACCCGGTCACCTGGGTGGGCGAGGTTCGCAACATCGGACTCTATTACGCGGCGCTGCTCCCCTTCTTCTTCCTGGCGGGGACCTACATCTCGCTGATCTTCGTGCAGAACGACCGCGAGGTCGGACGGGTATACGCCTTCGACCTGATCGGTGCGGCCCTGGGATCGGCGGCGGCGCTGGTGCTGATGTTCCTGGCGCACCCGTTTCTGCTGACGCCGATCCTGCTGCTTCCCCTGGCGGTCGCGCCGTTCTTCCAGAACGGACGGCATCGCTGGCTGGGCGGGCTTCTCGGCCTGGCGGCGCTCGTGGGCGGCGAGTACCTGCTGTTCACCGGGCCCGCCCCGGCCTTCAGCGAGTTCAAGGCCATCTACGCCCCGATGAACACGCCGGGCGCGCGGGTGATGGGCCAGCTCCGCTCGCCGCGCGGCTACTATGTGCTGCTCGATGACTTCACCGAGCGGGTCGATGCGGACGTCTCCAACAACGCCCAGATGCTGGGCGTGCCGGGGCCGCCCCAGACCTTCGGCCTCTACCGCGACGGCGCCCGCATCGCCGGCCTGCCTCGGCCCCGCGCCGCGCCGGCGGACTACGCGCCCTCCGCGCTGTCGAGCGCGCCCTACCTGCTGCGGCCGCATCCCGAAGTGCTGCAGGTCGGTCTCTCGGGCGGCTATCGCGCCGCGGAGGCGCTGGCCCTGGGCGCGCGCCGGGTGGACGGCGTGGAGTCCGAACCCATCCTGCGCCAGGCCCTGCAGCGCGGCTTCGGCGGCGCGCCGCCGCTCAGGGGCGACCCCCGCTTCACCCTCCTGCGCGGCGGCCCCATCGCGGCCGCCCTGGCCGCGCGCGGCCGCTACGACCTGATCGACCTGTCCTCCGACTTCGTCGACGTCACCCCGGCGAACCAGACCGGCCTCACGGTCGAGGCCTTCGACGCCTACCTCGACGCGCTCCGGCCCGGCGGGATCGTCTCGGTCTCGGTCTCGATCCGCGACTTTCCCGTCTACGCCCTGCGCGTACTAGCGACGGCGCGCGAGGCGCTGCGGGCGCGGGGGCTCCAGCCGGCCCGCCACGTGATGGTCTATCGCTCGGCCTGGAACGCGCGGGTGCTGGTGTCGTCCCGGCCGTTCACGCCAGCCGTCCAGGCCGCGCTGTCGGCGTGGGCGAGCGAACGCTCGTTCGACATCTCCTACGCGCCGGGATTGGACGCGCGATCGGCGCGGGCGAGGCTGTTCAACGACCTGCCCAGCGTGGACTTCTCGACCGGGCAAGTGACGTCGAGAGGACCGGACGACGCCCTTGCGAACGAGGTCCCGGCGGTGCTGGCCGGTCACGCCACGCCCACGGGCCGCGACTTCCACGTCCGGCCGGCGACCCTGGACCGTCCGGCCTATTACGCCTCGCTGAGGCTGGAGAACCTCGGCGCCCTGCTTAAGCGGCTGGAGGTGCTTCCGCAGGCGGAGATCGGCGGCCTGGTGAACCTGGCGGTGCTGGCCCAGGCGATCGTCATCGCCCTGCTGGTGCTGGCCGCCCCGGCGCTGTTCCGCCGCCGGGTCGCCGGGCGTGAGGAGCCCCGCCACCGATGGTCGGCGCTCTATTTCCCGGCCCTGGGCCTGGGCTTCCTGTTCATCGAGATCATGCTGATCGACAAGGCGGCCTTCTATCTGAACGACTACTCCACGGCCTTCGCCCTGGTGCTGACCTCGATGCTGCTGTTCTCGGGGATCGGGAGCCTGATCGCCGGGCAGGTCTCGGCTCGCCCCAAGGCGGCGGCCGGCCTGTCGCTGGTCGCCGTTCTGGCTTGGTGCGCCCTGGTCTACACCCAGGCCGAGCCCTGGATGGTGGCCACCCTGGGCCAGCCGTACTGGTTGCGCGCCGTGACGGTGATGGCCGTCGCCGCGCCCGTGGCCCTGGCGCTGGGCATCCCGTTCCCGATGGGCTTGACGCAGGTAGGCGCAGGACGGGCCCTTCCGTGGGCCTGGGGCCTGAACGGCGCCTTCTCGGTGGTGGCCACGCCGCTGGCCAACCTGATCTCGCGGGACTTCGGCTTCTCGTGGCTGCTGATCAGCGCCGCCGCGCTCTACGCCGTAGCCTTCCTCGCCTTGCCGCCGGGCCGACGGCGCGCGGCCGCGCCGGCCGAGCCTGCCGCATCGATCCATCACGCCCCAGAAACCCCGACCTTCCCCGGCGCCGCGCCGGAGCCCGTCCCCAGCATGGAAGCCGCCCGATGACCGTCTCGCGCCGCACCCTTCTCGCCGCCGGCCTCGCCGCCACGCCGCTGGCCGCCTGCGACCAGGCCCTCAAGGCCGTGCAGGAACGCGCCGATCCGACGCCGATGGGCCGCTCCGCCGCCGCCGGCGACGCCGCGCCCGCGGGCCAGTCGGCGGCCCCGCAGTCCGAGGTCTCGCAGGGGGTGCGCATGCCGTCGGCACCCTGGACCTACGCCGCCTTCCAGGCGGCCATGGAGGCGTCGAAGCGGCCGAGCCGGATCACCGAGGCGGAGTGGGCGGCGATCCAGGCCCGCAAGCCCGCGGCGGTGAAGCGGATTTCCGACTATCTGGCGGCCCGCTTCGGCGCTGCCGATCCGAACGTGCTCAAGGCTTTCGAGGCTGTGCCGCGCGAGTACTACCACTACCAGTACGCCGAGCAGCGCTCCATGGCGACGCAGGCCTATGAAGCCAACCCCAAACCTTGGGCCATCGGCCACGGCTCGGTGCTGTCGGACTATCTGGGGCAGGCCTACATGACCCAGCTCGCGGCGCCGAAGCCGACCGACGTCAGCCTCGAGATCGGCACCGGTTCAGGCTTCCAGTCGAGCCTGCTGAGCCGCATCGTCCGCGACGCCTACACCATCGAGATCATCGAGCCGATCGGGCGGGCGGTGGACCAGATCTTCGCGCCGCTGGGCTATTCCAACGTCCACGGGAAGGTCGGCGACGGCTACTTCGGCTGGCCGGAGGTCAGCGAGGGCTTCGACATCATCATGCTCACCTGCGTGGCGCAGTACGCCCCGCCGGAGCTGTTCCGCCAGCTCAAGCCGGGCGGGCGCCTGATCATTCCGATCGGCCAGCCGTTCCGGCGCGGACAGGTGCTCTACGTCTACACCAAGGACGCCGACGGGCGGGTGCACTCGCGGCGTGACGTGGGGGTGTTCTTCATTCCGATGACCGGGGCGATGCAGTCTCGGCCGAAGGGCGGCTAGGCTGCGCGGCCCTTGCGGCGTTCGTCCTCGACCCGGGCCGCCCAGCGTCGCGCCACGCCGTCGAAGGGACGGAAGGCGAAGCCGCAGGCCACGGCGGCTGCAGCGACCGACAGCGCGACCCCGCCCAGCACGGCGTCTGTCCCGTGCGCCAGACAGACAGTCAGCCCCGCACCGACCAGCACCACCAGAAGCGCAAGCGCCAGCAACAGCAGGAGCCGTCTACGCCCGGCCAGGCCTGGATCGCTGGCGTTCAGCACGGCCCGGCGCGCCGCCGGGTCAGGAGTGGATGCGGTCCCACTGGCCGAATTCGTAGGCGATGCAGCGTTCGATCATCAGTCGCCAGACCGGTTCGGCGATGTCGTGGGACAGGCCTGCGGCGGTGGCGGCGGCCTTCACCTTGGCGACCACGTCCTCGATGCGCGCCTCGTCGCGAACCACGCCGCGGTCGGGCTTGATGCGGGCGGCGGCGTCCATGTAGCGCTGGCGTTCGGCGACGAGCTGGACCAGGGCGCGGTCAAGAGCGTCGACGCCCACCCGCACCTCCGCCATGGACTGGCAGGCTTCCGGAGCGACGCGGGGGTCGATCGCGACCTGGGACGGCGACTGGACGTCGTCGGGGACGGGGGTCGGGGCAAGCGCGGACATGGCGTGCATTTAGGCGGTTTCGCCGCCGGAGCCAACGGTGCGGCGTGGAGGCGTGGGGCGGGATAGGGGGCGGTCACCGCACAAGCGTCCCCTGATCCGCCTGCTGCGCACAAGGGCGTTGAAAACGCGAGGAAATATTCGGTCGCACGGCTCGATTTCGCGGCCAAGTCACCCGTTTTCCCGGCCTTTCGGGACCGGATTCCGGTGCGTTGAACCGCTTTTCCGGCGCCGTTGCGCAGAGTGGAAAAAACGCCGCTTGACCGGCTCGGGCGGATCAAGCGTCCATCGGCCTCGGCGAAGGCGGGCTCAGGGCTTCACGAGGCCCTGGCGCCGTTCCCACTGCTCGGCGATGAACTGGGCGATGGCGAACTGCGGCCGCAGCAGTCCCGAACGCTGGGCGATCTGGATCAGCATGTCCCCGTGGCTGGAGGCTCCCGGCTGGGGGCAGCCGCGGAAGGTGCCGGCCTTCATGACCCGCAGGGTCTTGAGGCTGAGCTGCAGAGCCGGGGCCATCGAGCCGCGCCCGATGCCGGTGTAGAGGTCAATCCGGTTGCCCTTGATCGCCCCGCCCACGTCGGAGGCGTACCAGAAGCCGTCGTGCACGCCGCCGCCGGGCATGCGCAGGCCCACCGTCTCGGCGATGAACAGGACGGTGCGCCGGGGGATAAGCCGCGGATCGGTGGCCACCGTGCGCATGGCGATCGGCCGGCAGCCGATGGAGTCCTTCAGCCCGACCCCGGCGTTGCCGGTGTGATAGAGCGTCGCCTTGAGCACGAAGTCCGGGACCATGGAGGCCGCCACGGCGCGGGGCGTCACCTCGGCGCGCGAGGCCAGGGGCGCGGGACGCGCCGGCGCGACCGCCGCGGGGCGGGTCGTGGAAGGCTGGTAGGGTTGGGGGCCGCCCGGACCGGAGTTCGCTCCAGCATCGGCAGCCCGGGCGCCGCCGGACCCCAGCAGAACAAGGGACGCAGCAAGCACGCCGAGAAGAGGTCGCATGGGTGCTCCTTTTTCTCGTGACGTCGGGTGGGCCGGGTTCTTAGTCTAATCCCCGGCGGCGATTCAACCCAATTTCGAGGCAGCTTTATGACATTGACAGTGTTCGGCGATTCCACTTCAGGGAATTGTTTGAAGGTCAAATGGATACTTGATCTGCTAGAAATCGACTATCAGTGGACTGAAATCGATGTGCGAAGTGGAGAAACGCGTCAGGCGCCGTTTCTGACTTTGAACCCCTCGGGCCAGGTCCCGGCCGTGCGTCTGGCGGACGGCCGCACCCTGGCCCAGTCGAACGCCATACTGACCTATTTCGGAGAAGGCACCCGACTGATTCCAAAGGACAAATTTGATCGCGCCAGGATGTTCGAATGGCTGTTCTGGGAACAGTACAGCCATGAGCCCTACATCGCGGTGCGCCGCTTCCAGCTCGCCTACCTCAAGAAAAGGCCGGAGGACCTTTCGCCGCACCTGAAGGAGCGGGGCGACGCCGCGCTGGCCCGAATGGAGACCGGGCTGGAGAATCGGGAGTGGCTGGCGGGGACGGACCTCAGCCTCGCCGACATCGCCCTGGCGGCCTACACGCGCATGGCCGGCGACGGCGGCTTCGAGTTGGCGGACTATCCGCGCGTCTGCGCCTGGGTCGACCGGGTGGAGGCGGCCCTGGGGCTGGACGCCTCGAGCCGCCGCTGCGTCCCGGCCTGATGGACGCCAACAGCCGCCTGCTGCGCCATGCGTTCGACGCGGCGATCGCCGCCGCCGATCCGGCGCTGTGGCTGGCCCCGGCCCTGGCGCAGGTCGAGCCGCGTGCGGGCGAAGTGCGCGTGCTGGCCCTGGGGAAGGCCGCGATCCCCATGGCCGAGACCTTCGGCCGCGTCTGGCGCGGTGCGTGGCGCGGGCTGGCGGTCGCGCCGCCCGGCGCGGCGCGTCCCGTGGCCGGGTTCACCGTGCTGGAGGGCGCTCACCCGGTCCCGGACGCCCGTTCGCTGGCCGCGGGCGAGGCGGCCCTGGCGTTCGCCCGGGAAGGCCGGCCCGAGGATCTCCTGCTCGTCCTGATGTCGGGCGGAGCCTCGGCCCTGGCCTGCGCGCCGATCCCCGGCGTCGACCTGGCCCTGAAGGCCCACGTGACCCGGGTGCTGCTGGCCTCCGGGGCCGGCATCGGCGAGCTGAACAGCGTGCGGCGCGCCCTGTCGCGGCTGAAGGGCGGGGGACTCGCCCGGGCGGCCGGAACCGGCCGGGTGCTGACCCTCGCCATGTCGGACGTGCCCGGCGACCGGCTGGCGGACATCGGCTCGGGGCCGGGATTGCCGTCGCCGACCGGCGCGCCGGAGGCGAT
The DNA here is from genome assembly GCA_019695035.1 of Caulobacteraceae bacterium. Taxonomy (GTDB): domain Bacteria; phylum Pseudomonadota; class Alphaproteobacteria; order Caulobacterales; family Caulobacteraceae; genus JAEZEZ01. The sequence goes on from JAIBAU010000034.1 coordinate 18,245, forward strand.
GGCGGCGCTCGGGGCGCACGCGCCTGACCTGGCCGACAGCCTGGCGGGCCCCATCGAGGCCTGGGCGGCGTCCCTGGGTCCTATCGAGGCGCGGACCGAGGGGCGGGTGGCCCTGCCGCTGGACGGCGGCGTGCGCGCGGCGGCCGCAGCGTTGGCCATTGCGGGCTGGCCGGTGGAGCAGTTGGGCGTCATCGGCGGCGACGTCGGGCCGGCCTGCGACCGGCATCTCCGGCGGCTTGCGGACGGCCGACGCCGCGCCGTGGTGTCCGGGGGCGAACTGGCGGTCGCCGTCCCGTCGGGAGCTGTGGGCCGGGGCGGGCGCAACCAGCACTTCCTGCTCTGCCTCGTCGCCAGCCTGGCCGGCCGCGGCGGGCTGTGGGGCCTGGCGGCGGACACGGATGGAGTGGACGGATCGTCGGACGCGGCCGGCGCCTGGTTCGATCCCGATCTGCTCGGGGAGGCCGTGGCCGCTGAGGCGCAAGCCGCCCTGGCCGGCTTCGACGCGCACGGCTTCTTCCATCGCCGGGGCCGCCTGGTCGCCACCGGGCCCACCGGCGTTAATGTCGGAGACCTTCGCATCCTGCTGATCGACCCGTCCGCATCATGAAGCCTGTCCTCCAGTTCGGCGAAAAGCGGCCCGGGGTGGCCTACCGGGACCGGCCCGCCGCCTTCGGTGTGGCCGTGCGAGACGGCCGCGTCGCCTGCGTGCGCATCACCGGCCCGGGCAACGAGGGCTGGGACATCCCGGGCGGCGCCATCGACGAGGGCGAGGACGAGGGCCAGGCCCTGGCGCGCGAGTTCCGCGAGGAGACCGGGCTGATCGTCCGTCCCCTGCGCCGGCTGGGCCGGGCTGGCCAGTACTTCGTGCGTGCAGACGGCGAAGGGCTGAACAACCTCTGCGCCTTCCACGTCGTCGAGGTGGTCGACGAGCAGCCAGGAGCCAAGGTGGAGGATGACCATGAACTGATCTGGCTGACGCCCGAGGAAGCGATCAGGCGACTGAAGCATGACGCCCATGCGTGGGCGGTGACCACCTGGCTGCGGGCCGCCGGAACGGCTTAGGGGCCCGGCCGTTATCCCTTGAGCAACAAGGGAGACCGCCATGCCTGACCATAACCGTGTCGAAGGTTCGTCGCGCAAGCTCGCCGGCGACGTGAAGGTGGGGGTAGGCCGGGTGCTGGGGGATTCCCGACTTCAGGCAGAGGGCCGGGCCGACCAGGCCGCCGGCAAGGCGCAGAACTTCTGGGGATCGCTCAAGGACATGTTGTCGGGCCGCCGCCACGACGATCACGACCGCCGCAGCTGAGCCGTAGGAACGGCGGCGCCGCTGCGCCGTTCTGATGGTCCAACCGAGGAGAACTCCCCATGCCCGACCATGATCGCATCGACGGTTCCGCCAAGAAGATCGGCGGCGACATCAAGGAAGGCGTCGGCAAGGCGCTCGGCGACTCCAAGCTGGAAGCCGAAGGCAAGGCCGACAAGGCCGCCGGCAAGGTCCAGAACGCCGTCGGCGGCGTGAAGGACGCCATCCGCGACGCCGACCGGCGCAGCTAGACGCGTTTCCTCCCCGGAACGCAGAGGGCGGCGGAGCGATCCGCCGCCCTTTTCCGTTGGTCGCCGTCCGCCGAAGCGGGGCCTAGCGCCCCAGCTCCTTCATGGCCTTGTCCAGGCCGTCCAGGGTCAGCGGGTACATCCGTTCGCCCATGATCTCGCGGATCATCTGCACCGACTGGGTGTAGTTCCAGAATCGCTCTGGCGTGGGGTTCAGCCAGACGATGCGCTCATAGACGTCGCTGAGGCGTTGCAGCCAGACCGCCCCCGCCTCCTCGTTCCAGTGCTCGACCGAACCGCCGGGCATGGCCACCTCGTAGGGGCTCATGGTGGCGTCGCCGACGATGACCACCTTCCAGTCGTGAGGGATGCGGTGCAGCACGTCCCAGGTGCCGATACGCTCGTCGTGGCGGCGGCGGTTGTCCTTCCAGACGTACTCGTAGAGGCAGTTGTGGAAGTAATAGAATTCGAGGTTCTTGAACTCGGTCTTCGCGGCCGAGAACAGCTCCTCGCACATGCGGATGTGAGCATCCATGGAGCCGCCGATGTCGAGCAGCATCAGGACCTTGATGGTGTTGCGCCGCTCGGGTCGCAGCACGATGTCGAGATAGCCGTGGCGGGCGGTTGAATCGATCGTCTCCGGCAGGTCCAGCTCTTCCGGCGCGCCCTGGCGGGCCCACTTGCGCAGGCGGCGCAGCGCCACCTTGATGTTGCGGGTGCCCAGTTCGACGGTGTCGTCGAGGTTCTTGTACTCGCGCCTGTCCCACACCTTCACGGCGCGACCCTGGCGCTGGCCCTGCTCGCCGATGCGCACGCCCTCGGGGTTGTAGCCGCCCGAGCCGAAGGGCGAGGTCCCGCCCGTGCCGATCCAGCGGTTCCCGCCCTCGTGGCGCTCCTTCTGCTCCTCGAGGCGCTTCTTCAGCTCCTCCATCAGCTTGTCGAAACCGCCCAGCGCCTCGATCTGGGCTTTCTCCTCGTCGCTGAAGAAGCGCTCGGTCAGGCTGCGCAGCCAGTCCTCGGGGACCTCGACCACGCCGCTGTCGTCCAGGCTCTCAAGACCTTTGAAGACGTGGCCGAAGACCCGGTCGAACTTGTCGTAGTGCTTCTCGTCCTTGACCAGGGCGGCGCGCGACAGGTGGTAGAAGTCATCTACGCGGCGGCTGATCACCTGCCGGTCCATGGCCTCCATCAGGGCCAGGTACTCCTTGAGGGAGACCGGCACCTTGGCGTCGCGCAGTTCGGTGAAGAGGCGCAGGAACATGCGTCGACTATATCCGGTCCCGCCGCAGGATGAACTCGTCATCCAGCCAGTCGCCGACGGGGAACTTGTACTCGCCGGCGCGGCGGAAGCCGTAGTGGCCGTACAGCCGGATGGCCTTGTCGTTGCCGCTCCAGACGCCGATCCACTCCGGGCCGGTGAAGCGCTCGGCGATGTCGGCCAGCGCGAGCTCCAGCAGTTTCGTGCCCAGCCCGTGACCCTGGGCGTGCTTGCCGA
>JAIBAU010000058.1 GCA_019695035.1 Caulobacteraceae bacterium
CGTCTCCCCGCAGGCCTGGACCTGATCGTGCTGCCGGGCGGCTTTTCCTACGGCGACTATTTGCGGGCGGGCGCCATGGCCGCCCTGTCCCCGGTCATGCAGGCGGTGAAGGCCGAAGCGGAGCGGGGCGTGCCCGTGCTGGGCATCTGCAACGGCTTCCAGATCCTGTGCGAGGCCGACATGCTGCCAGGCGCACTGCTGAAGAACGCGCAGATGAAATACGTCTGCAAGCCTATCGAGCTGGAGATCGCCAACGCCCAGACGCGCTTCACCGCGGGCTACGGGGGCAAGCGGCGTGTCACCATGACCCAGGGCAACGGAATGGGGAACTACTTCGCCGACGGCGACACCCTGGACCGGATCGAGGGCGAGGGGCAGGTGGTGTTCCGCTATGTCGAAAACCCTAACGGCTCAGCCCGCGATATCGCCGGCATTGTGAACGCCCGCGGCAATGTGCTGGGCATGATGCCCCACCCGGACCGCGCCTTCGAGGACGAACTGACCTCGGCCGACGGCGCGGACCTGTTCCGATCGGTGATGGCGGCGGCCTGAGGCGCCGGCGATTGAACCAATTACGATCCTGCACGTAACGAGCGGGAACATCCGGAGATCTCGCCTTGCTGCTGCGCATCCTCATCCTGCTGGCGGTGATCGCCAGCATCGCGTCCGGCTACCTGCAGGTCGCCCTGCACATCGGCCAGACCCCGGCCGAATTCGCCGCCGACAGCGACGACACCCTGCGGGTCGCCACCTGGGCCTTTTCCATCTGGGGGCTGATCTATGCCTGGCTGGCGGTCTATGCCGTCTGGCAGGCCTTGCCGAGCACGCCCCAGACTCCCTTCCTGCGCCGCATGGGGTGGCCCGCCCTGTTGGCCTTCATCGGCATCGGCGCCTGGATATTCGTCGCGGCGTTCGACCTGGAGACCCTCAGCATCGCCGTCATCGTCGCGTCCGGGGCCGTACTGATCGTTCCCCTGGTTCGGGCCGGCCCGAACCAGGACGGCGCCACGGGCGGCGAACGGGTTCTGGCGGCCTTCCCGTTGGCCCTGCTGGCCGGTTGGCTGACCTTCGCCTCGGCGGGCAATATCCTGACCGTGCTGACCGGCAATGGTGACCTGCCGGCCTTTCTGCCTCCCCTCGGATGGGCCGCCACGGCGATTGCGCTTGTCCTGCTGATCGGCTCCTGGGTCGCGCTGCGCACCCGGCTGTGGATCTACCTGCTGCCTATCGCCTGGGGCCTCGCCGGTGTGTGGCGCGCCGGTGGTGAGGACGGGAACACCGAACTCTCGATGATCGCCGCGGGGGCCGCCGTCCTGGCGGTCCTGCTGGCCCTCTTCATCGCGATGCGCCGTCGTTGACCCGGACAGAAGCGCCCGACGGCCAAGCCGCCGGGCGTCCTTTTGAGCTTCCGGGCTAGACCTAACGGCGGTCTTCCCAACCCTCGCGGGCGGCGCGGGAATGACCTTCCGGATCCCCGAACCAGCCACCCCGGCCATGACCGCGGCCGTCGTCGTCATCTCGATCTCGACCGCTCCCTCCCCCGCCACCGCGCGAGCGGTAGCCGCGGTCGTCGTCATCATCCCGTCCGCCACGGCCGCCGCCGCGCGATTCCCAGCCTTCCCGCGCTGCTCGCGAATGACCCTCGGAGTCGCCGAACCATCCGCCCTGGCCCTGGCCTCGGCCGCTATCGCCCCGGCTCCGGTCGCCGCCGCTGCCGCCGCGCGAGCGGTAACCGCGGTCGTCGTCATCATCGCGTCCGCCACGGCCGCCGCCGCGCGATTCCCAGCCTTCCCGCGCTGCTCGCGAATGACCCTCGGAATCGCCGAACCATCCACCTTGGCCCTGGCCTCGGCCGCTATCGCCCCGGCCCCCGCCGCCGCCGCCGCCGCCGCCGCCGCGCGAGGAGTAGCCGCGATCATCGTCATCGCGTCCATCCCGGCCGCCGCCCCGCGACTCCCAGCCATCGCGGGCCGCGCGCGAATGGCCTTCGGAATCGCCGAACCAACCGCCCTGGCCCTGGCCGCGGCTCCCGCCGCGACCGCCATTGCCGCCGCGCGAGCCGTTGCCGCGATCATCATCGTTGTCATAGCGACCCCCGCCGCGTGACTCCCAGCCTTCCCGCGCCGCCCGCGAGTGACCTTCGGAGTCGCCGAACCAGCCGCCCTGGCCTTGGCCGCGGCCCCCGCCACGGTTGCCGCTGCGGTAATCGTCATCGTCGCGAGAGTTCGCGTAGGAACGGCTTTCGCCGCCGCGTCCGCTCGTGAAGCGGCCGTCGTCATCTCGGTCCCGGCCGCCGCCGCGATTGCCGCCACCGCCACGGTCGCCGTCGCGGCCCCTGTCATCGTCGCTGGTGAAGCGACCGTATCCGTCACGGTCGCGGTCGTTTGAGCCTCTAGGCATGGAAGTCTCCTTTGGTGTGTCGAAGTCGATGGAAGCAATGCGGAACGACACCGGCCGGGTCGGCTCGGGAGGGCTGTCCGTTTCGATCCGTTCCTTGAACTCAGCCAAGCGGCGCGCCAGTTTCGGCGTGTCGACCCCGGCCTTTTTGGCCAGGGCGAAGATGCCCTTGCGGGACTCCTCCTCCTCGCGCACGTGGTGGCGGACCTGCTCCGCCAGCACCTTGAACTTGGCGTCGCGGTAGCGATCGCCGCTGTTTCCCCCGAGCAGCTCCGCGATGAGCACCTTGGCCCCGTCGTGCTCCACCTGGGCCTCGTCCAGCGGGGCTTCGTTGTTCGCGGCGTCTCGGCAGGCCGGGTAGAAGACCTGTTCTTCCAGCAGGGTGTGGACGACCAGGGCCTCGCAGGCCTGCTGGATGATCTCGGTCTTGCGATAGGGGTCGGCGCCCTCGAACGCGTCGAACAGCTTCTCGACCATGCGGTGGTCAGCTTTCAGCATCTCGATCGCGCTGTTCGCCGGGTCCCCCGAACTCTTCGCCTCGGGCTTCTCGGCCTTGGCGGCCCCTGCAGAAGCCGTCGTCTTCCCGGCCGTCGGGGGCGCCTGCCCTGAGGCCTTGCTGTCCTGACTCCCGGAGCCGGAAGACTTCGCGGCGGGGCCGCCGTCGGTGGGGTTGGACTTCTCTTCGGCCATAACGCCTCCGCGCAGGTTGCGCAGCCCGCTTGACTGCCGCTCGTCAACCGCCCGGCCTCGCCCCTGTTCCGGCTTTACAGTAATAAATAACTGCAGAATTTTGCCGATCGGGGAGATTACGTTGGTTTTCTATCGGCCAAGGAAATGTCCACTTCCTAATACTGCAAAGGCATACAGGAAGCGTGAGCATTGCTTCGGCGCAGATGCAACAAAGCCCGGCCGCAAGCGGCCGGGCTCCATGTTCGTCGCGGAGGTCGGGGCTACTGGCGGCCGTCGCGCCGGTCAGGCTTGAGCGCCTCGACATCTTCCTCATTGGTCTCGCGATTCACCCGGTCACGAAGCGAGCGGTCGCCCCCCGACCCGGTCGGATCCTGCTGCAGCTGCAGGTCCTCCGCACCGACTCCGAGGCCCTGCGCACGCAGCCGGGTGATCTCCTCCGGCGTGGGATCGTAGCGATCGCCGACCTCGCCTTCGGCGGGGTGGTCGCCCTTCCATTCGCGCGTGGCGCTGGGGCGGGTCTCCTTCTGGGACGGGTCGGTCATCCTTCATTCTCCAGGCCTTGGCTACGGTTACGGGCGCGCTCGGCCATCGCCGAGGCGCCGGCGTCGTCCGCCGCGATCTCGGTGTCGGCGCCCTCGGGCGACGCCGGATCTGCACCCCGTTCGGCGAGGTCGCGGGCCGCGGGGTCCGGCGGAGTCTGGCGGGGATCGGCCTGCTGGGCCATGGCGCCCTCCTTCAAGCTGCACGGGAGGGAAAGCGCCGGGCGGGCGCGGATGTTCCCCGGCCGACCTGACAGGCCCGCCTGAATCCGCTAACAGGCGCCCCCATGAGCGTCTCCCCCGCCCCCACGAAGTCCATGGCCGATCTGGCCGC
>JAIBAU010000035.1 GCA_019695035.1 Caulobacteraceae bacterium
CCGCCACGGCCCGCCGGGCGCGCGGCGCGATCGCCGACGAAGACGCGCGGCCCGCCGGCGGCCGCCTTTTCAGCTTCCGCCTCCTCGCGCAGCGCAATGTTGGCCTTCACCCGACTGGGCTTGGCCCGCGGATTGGCCAGTCCGCTCTTCGGAATGGGACGGCGCGAGGGGGCCGGCGGCGCGTGCAGCACCTTGTCCCCGGTCGGCAGGTTCTCGGGCGCGATGAACTCCGCCAGCTGCTCGCGGATCACCCGCGGTCCGACCTCCTCGATTTCGCCGAGGCCCAGCGTGCCCAGCTGGAACGGTCCGTAGGCCACCCGCATCAGCCGGTTCACCCGCAGGCCGATCGCCTCGAACACCTTGCGGATCTCGCGGTTCTTCCCTTCCGACAGGGTCACGGTGATCCAGGCGTTTGAACCGCCTTCCGCCGCAGGCTTGGCCTTGTCGAGCTTGGCCTCGATCGAACCGTAGCGGACGCCGTCCACCTCAATGCCGTTCAGTAGCCGGTCGAGGTCCTTCTGCTCGACGCGGCCGTGGGCGCGCACGCGATAGGTCCGCTTCCAGCCCGACGTCGGCAGCTCCAGCCCGCGCGAGAGGCCGCCATCGTTGGTGAGCAGCAGCAGGCCCTCCGAGTTCAGGTCGAGCCGTCCGACCGAGATCACCCGCGGCAGGCCCCTGGGAAGGGCGTCGAAGACGGTGGGGCGGCCCTCGGGATCGCGGTGGCTGGTCACCAGTCCGACGGGCTTGTTGTATCGCCAGACGCGCGTCTGCTCGGCCGAGCCGACCAACTTGCCGTCGACCATCAGCACGTCTTCCTTGTGCACGAAGGTCGCGGGAGTATCGATGACGCGTCCGTTCAGGACCACCTTGCCCAGAGAGATCAGCCGCTCGACGTCGCGGCGTGACGCCACGCCGGCGCGGGCGAGCGCCTTGGCGATGCGCTCGCCGCGCCCGGTCTTCTCGGGCTTCGCGGGCGTCCTGGAGTCCTTGCCGCCCTTGCCGACGGGACTGTCGCCGCGCGCGGGCTTGCGCCCTGCGTCCTTGGCGCCCGGGCGGGCGTCGTCGCGCTTGAAGGGGCGCTTGCCCTCTTTTCCGGCTTGACCGGGGCGGCGCTTTTGGCCGCTGTCGTCAGAATGATGGACCATGACCGGGCTCTGATGCTCATAGCGATGGGCAAGGCGCAAGACGCTGCGTCGAAAGGCGAGGCGCCGATCGGCGCCGTGGTGGCCGATCCGGCGACCGGCGAGGTCATCGCCGCGGCCGGAAACGCGCCGATCGGCCTGCACGATCCCACCGCCCACGCCGAAATCCTGGCGCTGCGCGAGGCGGCCCGGAAGACCGGCAACTATCGCCTCACCGGCCTGACCCTCTATGTGACGCTCGAGCCCTGCGCCATGTGCGCAGGGGCCATCAGCCACGCTCGCATCGGCCGCCTCGTCTACGGCGCGGACGATCCCAAGGGCGGCGGGGTGGCGCACGGCTCCCGGGTGTTCGAGCAACCCACCTGCCATTGGCGGCCCGAGGTCGAGGCGGGACTGCTGGCCGCGGAAAGCGGCGAACTGCTGCGCTCCTTCTTCCGCGCTCGGCGAACCCGCGCGGGCGGCTGATCAGGAGGCGGCCGCAAGGCGCGCTTCGAGCCTCGCCCGGGCCGCCGGCCACTCGTCATCGACGATCGAGAGCACCACGGTGTCGCGCACGTGGCCCGTCCAGGTCAGCTTGTGCTTGCGCAGCACCCCTTCCTGAACCGCCCCCAGCTTGCGCACCGCCGCCTGGCTGCGCTGGTTGCGGGCGTCGATGAGGTACTCGACCCGGCGCGCTCCGGCTCCGAATGCGTGATCCATCAGCAGCAGCTTGCACTCGGGATTGACCGGTCCGCCGCGAACCTCGGGCGCGAGGAAGGTCCAGCCCACCTCGACGGCGTCGTGCTCGGGGCGGATGTTCAGAAAACTCGAGGTGCCGACGACCGCGCCGTCGGCGCGCCGCACCACGGCATGGGCGATGCGGGCGGGGTCGGTCGTCGCGCCCGTCCACCACCGGTCGAAGTAGGGACCGAAGGCGGCGGTCGACATCACCTGCTGGGCCTCGACGTCCGCATCGAACACCGCGCGCAGCCCCTCGCGATGGACCTCCGACACCGGATCGAGGCGCACGAAGCGGCCCTCCAGCGCCACCGGAACCAGCCGCATCACGCGGGCCGGTCCTGCTTGGGCCATACCTTCAGCCCGGTGATCTGGTTGTTCCGTCGGCGCAGCACCTGGAAGCGGTGGCCGTGGAACATGAAGGTCTGGCCGGGCTCTGGAATGGTCTCGGCCTCGTGAATGACCAGGCCGGCCACGGTGACGGCGTCGTCCTCGGGCAGATCCCAGTCCATGGCGCGGTTGAGGTCGCGGATGGGCGCCTGGCCGTCGACGTGGACCGAACCGTCCGGCTGGCGGCGAACGCCCATGGCCTGGGCGTCGTGTTCGTCGTCGATCTCGCCGACGATCTCCTCGAGAATGTCCTCCAGCGTCACCAGCCCCATGAGCGCGCCGTACTCGTCCACCACCAGGGCGAAATGCCGCCGGGTCTTGAGGAAGGCCTGCAGCTGGTCCTTCAGGTTGGTCGCCTCGGGGATGAACCAGGGCTCGTGCATGATCTTCGCGACGTCGATCTTCTCGACCTTGCCGCCCGCGTCGGCCATGGCCCGCATCAGATCGCGGGCGTGCAGCACGCCGACGATGTTCTCCGGGTTCTCCCGGTAAAGGGGAATGCGCGTGTGGCCGATCTCCAGCGCCTCGGCGATCAGCTCCGAAATGGGCAGGTCGGCGTCCAGCATCAGCACCGACTTGCGGTGCACCATCACCTGCTCGACGGTCAGGTCGGACAGGTCCAGCACCCCGCCCAGCATCTGCCGGTCGCGGCCTTCCACCAGTCCCTCGGAGTGGTGGTACTCGATGGCGCCCTTGATCTCCTCGTGAGCGGCCAGGACGTCGAAGGCCATGTCCAGCTTCACGCCGAAGGGGCGCAGGGTCAGGCGCACGATCCACTGGGCGACGTTGACCACCGGGGAGAGCAGCTTCACCACCCAGTAGACCGGCCAGGAGAGGAAGCGCGCCACGCCGTCCGGGCGGGTGATCGCCACCGTCTTGGGGAGGATCTCGGCGAAGACCACGATCAGCACCGTCATGGAAGCCGTGGCGATGGCGACGCCGAGCGCGCCCGGGAACACGTTTCCCAGCACCGACGTGGTCAACGACGAGGCCAGGATGTTGATGATGTTGTAGGCGAGCAGGATCGCGCCGATCATCGACTCGCGGTCCCCCAGCAGCCGGTTCACCCGCGTGGCCGCCCGGTCCCCCTCCCGCTCGAGCTGGTGCAGGCGAGCCCGGCTGGCGCCGGTCATGGCCGTCTCGGCCGCCGAGATCAGACCCGAAAGGGCCAGCAGCAGGATGAGGATCAGGGCCAGGCCCAGCCAGGCGCCTAGGGTCACGTCAACGCTCCTTCGGTAATCAGGAAATCGCGCACCGCGCCGGGGTCGACGCCCTTGGCGATGAAGGCTTCGCCGATGCGGTTGGCGAGGATCAGCACCAGCGAGCCTCCCTCGGCCTTCTTGTCCTGACGCATGTGCTTCAGCAGGCGGTCGGCGGCGAAGGGCGCGCCCGCCGCCCCGTCAAGTCGGGTGGGCAGGCCCGCGGCGGCGAGGTGGGCCGCGACCCGGGCGGCGTCGGCCCCGTCGCAGAGGCCCTCGCGGGCGGAGAAGCGGAAGGCGAGCGCGCAGCCCAGGGCCACTGCCTCGCCGTGCAGCAGGGAAAAGTCCGTCTCGGCCTCGATGGCGTGGCCGAAGGTGTGGCCGAGGTTGAGGAGATTGCGGCGACCGTGGTCCCGCGCGTCCTCCGCGACGATGGCGGCCTTCATGGCGACGCAGTGGGCCACCGCCGCCTCCAACGTCCCGGCATCGCGGGCCAGCAGGGCGGGACCGTCGCGTTCCAGCCGCTCGAAGAAGGCCGCGTCGCCCAAGAGCCCGTACTTGACCACCTCGGCGTAACCGGCCCGCATCTCGCGATCCGGAAGGGTGTCGAGCACCCCCAGATCGCACAACACCAGCCGCGGCTGGTGGAAGGCCCCGATCAGGTTCTTGCCGCGCGGCGTGTCGATGGCGGTCTTTCCGCCTACCGACGAATCCACCTGCGCCAGCAGGGTGGTCGGGATCTGGATGAAGTCGACTCCGCGCTTGTAGATGGCCGCGGCGAAGCCGGCGAGGTCGCCCACCACCCCTCCGCCGAAGGCCACGATCTGGTCGCCGCGGTCCAGGTCCAGCGCCAGCAGGGCGTCGCAGACCTCCGCGAGGCGGCTGAACGACTTCGACGCTTCGCCGGGGGGAATGGCGACAACGGTCGAGGCCACGCCGGCGCGTTCGAGGGCGGCGATCAGCCGGGCGCCGTGCAGGCCGCCGACCGTCTCGTCGGTGACTATGGCGCACCGCCGGCGCGGCGACAGCGGCGCGATCAGGTCGCCCGCATGGGCCAGCAGTCCCTGGCCGACGTGTACGTCGTAGGCGCGAAAGCCCTCGCCGGCGACCGCGACGGTCCTCATGCCAGGTAGTCTTTCAGGGCGGCGATGATGCGCTCCACGGCCAAGTCGTGGGCCGAGTCGGGCGTCTCGACCACGATGTCGGCCTCGGCGTAGACGGGGTGCCGCTTCTCGGCGAGGGCAGTCAGCACCTCGAATGGATCCTTGCCGCGCAGCAGCGGGCGGGTGTCGCGCCGCGCCACCCGCCGGGCCAGAATCTCGATATCGGCCTTCAACCAGATGGTGACGGCCTTCTCGCGCAGCAGGGCGCGGGTGGCCGGATCGATGTAGGCCCCGCCGCCGGTGGCCAGCACCATGGAGCCGCTCTCCATCAGTCGGGCGATGACCCGGCGCTCGCCGGCGCGGAACTCGGGCTCTCCCAGTTCCGCAAAGATGTCGGAGACGCTGCGCCCGGCCGCCTGTTCGATCTCGGCGTCGGCGTCACGGAAAGCCAGGCCCAGCGCGGCGGCCAGCCGCCGGCCCACCGTGGTCTTGCCCGATCCCATCAGGCCGACAAGCGCGATGGCGCGCCCGCCCAGCGACTCGGCTAGGGTATTATGGGAAGCGGGCGCGGCTGGAGACGGGTCCATCGGAACGCCTGCCTTTACACGATAAGGGGCCGCGGTCGCCAGAGCGTCGGCCAAGCTTGGAATCGCAATGACCCTGCCCGCCAAGGCCGAGGCTTTCCTGGAGATGATGGCCGTCGAGCGGGACGCCTCGCCCCACACGCTCGCCGCCTACGGCCGCGACCTGGAGGATGCGGAGGCGGGCCTCGCCGGGGCCGGCGGACTGGACGGCGCCTCCGAGCAGGCCGTCGAGGCCTATTTCGCCGGCCTGTCCCGGCGCGGGCTGTCGCCCTCCACCGCCGCGCGGCGGCGCTCGGCCGTGCGCCAGTTCTACCGCTTCTGCCTGTCCGAGGGCTGGCGGGACGACGATCCCTCCCGGCGGGTCGAGGCGCCGAAGAAGGGCCGCCCGCTGCCCAAGGTGCTGAGCCGGGAGGAGGTGGACCGGCTGATCGCCGCCGCCTCGGCCCGCGACGGGGCGCAGGGCCTGCGGCTGGGCTGCATGATCGAGCTGCTCTACGCCTCGGGAATGCGGGTTTCCGAACTGGTGGGGCTGAAGCTGGACGCGGTGGCCCGTGATCCCGCCTATCTCATCGTCCGGGGCAAGGGCGGCAAGGAGCGCCTGGCGCCCCTGAACGACGCCGCCCGCACCGCCGTGAAGGCTTATCTGGAGAAGGCTCGCGCCACCTTTCTGCCCAGGGGCGACGCCGCCAATCCCTGGCTGTTCCCCTCCTCCGGCGCCGGCGGAGTGCTCACCCGCCGCCGCTTCGGCCAGCTGCTGGATCAGGCCGCCGTCGACGCGGGGATCGACCGGGCCCGGGTCAGCCCCCACGTCCTGCGTCACGCCTTCGCCACTCATCTGCTGGAGGGCGGCGCCGATCTGCGGGTGGTTCAGACCCTGCTGGGCCACGCCGACATCTCGACCACCCAGATCTACACCCACGTCATGGGCGATCGCCTGCGCGAGGTCGTGGAAACCGCCCATCCCCTCGCCCGGGACGACGACTAGCCCTTGCGGCCGACCAGCTTGTCCAGGGCGTCGAGGTAGGCCCGGAACGCGTCGCGTCCGGCCGGGGTGATCCGGATGCGGGTGAGCGGCTTCAGGTTCAGGAAGCTCTTCTCGATGGTGACGTAGCCGGCGTCCTGCAGCTTTCTCAGGTGCACCGAGAGATTGCCCTGGGTCGCCCCCAGCAGCGTCTTCAGCTCCGTGAAGTCGGCCACCTCGGCCTCGGCCAGATAGACCATCACCCCCAGCCGCAGGCGGCCGTGGATGACCTCGTCGATTCTGCCGATCTCGGCCGCGCCCATGATCGAAGCCTCAGGCCTCCGTCCGGGCCTGGCGCATCAACACCCAGCCCGGCAGGGCCATCAGCACGAAGAGCGCCGCCGCCGCGATCAGCACATAGGCTTCGGTGTTGCGCACGAACCAGCCCATGGCCGCCGCCGTCAGCAGCCAGCCGAAGCCGACCAGCGCGTGCCAACCCCGCTTCTGCACCTGCCAGACGGCGATCCAGCAGGCCCCCTGCAGGGCGAAGATCACCGGGGGATAGAGCATCCAGACGAAGGCGGAGTGTTCGCGCGCGGCGTTGAGGGCGAAGACGAAGACCATCGCCAGGTTGGCCAGCCCCGCGCCCGCGAAGATGCCGGCCAGGGCCCGGCCCACCACGCCTCCGCTCGGCCGGTTGCGGTCCCGCCAACTGATCACGGACAAGCCGATCAGGAAAACGACGGTGATCCCTGCGACGAAGATCAGGTTCCAGGGCTCCGGGAGGGAAACACCGTGCAACTGGCCCCAGTGATAGAGGCACTGGACGCCGTAAAGGACGCCGCCCAGCACGAACAGCGAGGCGCCCGACAGGCGCGCCCGGGCGCCCTGGTCGACCAGGCTGCGCATGAAGGCGAGGTCCTGTTCGGCCGTGGTCGGCGTGTGGTCGGTCATGGCCGTTTCCTTTCCCGTCTCAAGAGCGCGCTGATTCCGTCCCGGCCCCAAGCCCCGGGGCCTCGGGCCGCGCCTGAGGGCGGCGGGGCCGGCGGCCGTTCAGCATGCGGCCGATGAAGCTGTGGCGGACGAGGAGCTGGTAGCTGGCCAGCATGACGGCGAAGGCGGCGGCGAGGATGGCTGCGTACTTGACCGGCCAGGGCCAGCCCAGAGGGGCGACGATCACCTGCAGCGCCATCACCAGCGGCAGGTGGACGAGGTAGATCCAGTAGCTGGCGTCGGCGAGGTAGCGGCGGACAGGGCTGCGCCCCGAGAATAGCGCCAGGCCGGCGCCGATCAGGCCGAAGGTCCAGCTCCACATGGCCAGTCCGTAACCGAGGGCGTAGGCCCAGCTGAGTTCGAGCGGCGACGGCGCGTCGGTGGTCGGCTGCGCGCCGATGACGGCGAGGCAGAGCGCTGTCGCCGCGACCGCCAGCAAGAGGCTGAACAGCCAACGGCGGCGCAGCACCTCCAGCAAGTCCGACTGCCGGTGCAGCACCCACCCGACGGTGAAAGCCAGGCCGAACACGGTCAAAGCCTGTGGATTGGGGATCAGACCCGTATCCGGAGTGTGCACGCCGAACCACAGCGGCCAGTGGTTTCCCACGCTCAGGGCCGCAGCGGTCACCAGCGCCGGCGCGATCGGGATCCAGCCCTTCACAATGAAGCCGCAGAACCGGTCCGCCAGGGGCCCCGCCCAACCGGTCAGGCCCCGCAGCATCAGCGCCGCCGGGTAGAACAGCAGCAACAGGTAGAGAAACCAGAGGTGGGTCAGGGGAAAGGCTTCCACGGTGAACGGGTTGGGCTGCGGCCCGGGTGCGGGCGGGCGCCCGCCCGAGGCCTGCACGACGGCCCAGATGAGGCAGGCCACGATGGCCGGGAACACGATCGGCCAGAACATCAGCAACGGGGCCCCGATGCGCCCCAGGCGGTCCCGCACAAACCCCGCCAGACCCCTGCACTCGAACAGCATGCGCCCGAAGAAGCCCGCCAGCAGGAAGAAGAGAGGCATTCGGAACGTGTGCAGGACGTAGAACAGCACCGCGAGGCTCAGGCTCTCGTCCGAGTCCTTGACGATCCACATCTGCGGTCCGGGAAAGAAGGACATGGCGGCGTGCAGCATCACGCCCCCGATCAAGGCGAAGCCCCGGACTGCGTCCAGCCCATGCAGGCGTTCGCCGCCCGCTTCTGTTTCCACGCTCGCCATGCCGGCCTCCCGTTCAGGACGGTCTCATGCCTAGATCAACTTGTTTGTTTTGTAAACTAGTCTAATCGCGACAGCATCGAGCAGGACGATGGAGCCCTCCGGACGCTGCCGCGTTCCCGGTTCTGGCGTCTCTTCAATGGCTTGGCCTGAAGCTCCGGCCACGATGAGCGGTTTGTGCGGCCCGCTTTGACCGCGGGCCTTGGGATCGACCGGAAATGGGTGTCTTCTTCCCGCATGACCGCTCCGCCCTCCCCCCCGTCCCGGTTCTTCGTGATCGGCGACGTCGTCGCCGACCCGGAGCGCAACCTGCTGTTGCGACACGGCGAGATCGTGAAGCTGGAGCCCAGGGTGATGGCTGTGCTGGCCTATCTGGCCGCCAACCCCGGCCGGGTCGTCGGCAAGGACGAGCTGCTGGCCCGGGTCTGGAATGGCGTCCACGTCGTGGACGAGGCGGTGCAGCGAGCGGTTTCGCTGCTGCGCGCGGCGCTGGACGATGACCCGCGCCGGCCGCGGCTGATCGAGACCGTGCCCACGCGGGGGTACCGGCTGATGATCGCCCCCCATCCCCTTGGAGAGCCCGTCGCGGTCAACAGCTCCGGCTTCGCCGGATCGCGGCCCCTGGCGCTGGTTCTGGCCGCCCTCTTGGCCGGCCTGATTCTGGGCGCGGTGACCATGGAGATGCGTCGGACCTCGCTTGAGCACATCGCGCCGCCGGCCCCGACGCCGACGCCACAGGCTTTGCAGCCGCAACCTGCCCCGCCCGCACCCGTTGGATAGGAAACAGCAGCGGTTGTTTTGGGCCAAGCTTGCCCCTAGGTTCCGCCGCTCCCAGACGACCGAGTGACCGACCTTTGACCGCCCCCCGCCACTACCTCGATTTCGAACGCCCGATCGCGGACCTCGAGGCCAAGATCGAAGAACTGTCGCGGGTGTCGGAGTCGGCCAGCGGGGGCAAGTCGTTCGACTCCGAGCTGGCGGCGCTGCGCAAGCGCGTCGACGTCCTGCGGCGGGACGCCTACGCCAAGCTGGATCCCTGGCAGAAGACCCAGGTCGCCCGCCATCCGGAGCGGCCGCATTTCATGGATTACGTGGCCGGGCTGATCGACGAGTTCGTCGAGCTGCGCGGCGACCGCAAGTTCGGCGACGACCAGGCCATCGTGGGCGGCCTCGGCCGCTTCCGCGGCCAGGCCGTGGTCGTCATGGGGCACGAGAAGGGCTGGGACACCACCACCCGTCTCAAGCACAACTTCGGCATGGCCCGGCCCGAAGGGTACCGCAAGGCGGTGCGCCTGATGGATCTGGCCGAGGACTTCGGGCTGCCCGTGCTGACCTTCGTCGACACGGCCGGCGCCTACCCCGGAATCGGCGCCGAAGAGCGCGGACAGGCGGAGGCGATCGCGCGGTCCACCGAACGCGGCCTGATGCTCGGCGTGCCGATGATCTCGACGGTCACCGGCGAGGGAGGCTCCGGCGGCGCCATCGCCCTTGCGGCGGCCAACAAGGTGCTCATCCTGGAGCATTCGATCTACTCGGTGATCTCGCCCGAGGGCGCGGCCTCGATCCTGTGGCGCGACGGATCGCGCGCCAAGGACGCCGCGGAACAGATGAAGATCACCGGTCCCGACCTGCTCAAGTTCGGCATCGTGGATCGCATCGTCTCCGAACCGCCGGGCGGAGCCCACTCCGATCCCGCCACCGCCATCCGCTCGGTCGGGGACGCGGTGGCCGAGGAATTGAAGGCGCTCTCGGACCTCTCGGCGGAGCAGCTGAAGAAGCAACGCGCCGACCGCTTCTACGCCATCGGCAAGACCGGGATCGCCTGAAGTCCGGCGCGCGCCGCCGATTCCGCTGCTAGGCTGCTAGGCTGCGCCGCCACCCCGGAGCCGCTCATGCGCCGTCTCGCCAGCCTCGCCGTCCTGATCGTCCTCGCAGGCGTCCCCGCGCCCGTTCACGCCGCGGACAAGGACCAGATCGAGAAGCGCTACTCGGTGATCTACGCCGCGTGCATGGAGAAGGCGGCCTCGACAGCGGACTACGTCGACTGCATCGGCGCGGAGCTGACGTTTCAGGACAAGTACCTGAACCGGCGCTACCAGGATCTGATGGCCGAGCTGACGCCGGCTCAGAAGGACAAGCTGCGCAAGGCCCAACGCGACTGGATGGCGTTCCGTGACAGCTGGTGCGCGGCCCAGCAGGACTCCGACTGGGGCTCGCTGTCGACCATCGTCGCCAACCAGTGCGTGCTGGACCAGACGATCGGGCGTACGATCGACCTCGAAAACTACCCGCCCGGAACCTAGGGCTTCGCCTTCTCCGCCGCGATCCAGGCCTCGACGTGCCGACGCAACGTCGAGAGCGGCAGCACGCCGCCGCCCAGGACGACGCCGTGGAACGCCTTCAGGTCGAAGCGGTCGCCGAGTTCGCGCCTGGCCTGCTCGCGCAGGGCCAGGATCTCCAGCCCGCCGGAATCGTAGGAGGCCAGCTGGCCCGGCATGATCGCCATGCGGTCGACCGTATCGGCCGCCTCGCGGCGGCTGAAACGGCCCGACGAGGCCAGGTATTCGATGGTCTGCTCGCGGGTCCAGCCCAGGACGTGCATGCCCGGATCGGCGACCATGCCGCGCGCCGGCCAGGTGCGGCGGCTGATCAGGGCGTAGGGCGTGGCGTAGATGCCCGCCTCCTCCGACAGCCGCTCGGAATAACGCGCCCAGCCCTCGATGTAGGCGGAGTTGAAGCTCAGCTTGGCGATGTCGGTCTGCGGAAGGGCGCGGGCGTAGGCGATCTGCATGTGGTGGCCCGGATAGGCCTCATGCAGCGCCGTGATCTCGGCCGCGCCACGAGTCTCGGTCGCCCAGTTGTCGGAGTTGATGCGGTAGATCGCCGGCTTGGCGGGGTCGCTCTGAGGCTCGTAGTGCGAGCTCGCGCCGGAACCGCGCATGTAGGCCTCGAAGGGCTCAACAATGGCGGACTGGGCCGGGACGAAGGGGAACAGCGACGCCACCTTCTCGCGGGCGCGGGCGACGGTGTCGCGGGCGAAGGCGATCATCTCGGCCTCGCTGTGGAAGCGGTTCTCCGGCGCTTCGGCCACGCGGGCCACGATCGCAGCAAAGTCCCGGACGCCGAACAGGCGCTCGCCGGTGTCCAGCACCTCGGCGGTGTTGCGTTCCACGGCGGCGCGGCCGATGTCGTACACCTCCTGCGGCGACCGGTTCAGCGTGGTGTAGCCGCGCAGCTGGGCCTGATAGCACTCGCGCCCGTGGGGGATTGTCGAGATGGCCAGCGCCTCGCGGGCGCGGGGCAGGTACTCGGTCTTGAGGAACTCGGCGTAGCGCTTCAGGGCCGGGTTCACCCGGGCGCCGATGACCTCGGTGAAGGCCGCCTTGAAGGCTGCATCCTCCGACCGCTTGGCCGGATCGTTGAGCGGCGAGTCGGCGGCCGGCAGGGCGGCCAGGCCTTCGACCTGGCCGATGACCCGCTGCACCACGCTCTTCGGCGAGGAATAGCCCGTGCGCAGGCCCTCGCGCAGGTTGGCGATCTGGGCGTCGACCAGGGCCGGCACGCTGCTCCAGCGCTCCAGCGCCTGCGTCCGCTCGTCGGCCGTGCCGACCGGCTGCTCGCGGGCCACGTCGCCCAGCGACAGGTGCCAGCCGGTCATGTGGCTGACGCCCATCCACAGTTCCGCCCGGCAGACCCGGACCTGCTGTTCGCTCTCGAGCTGTTCCCTGAGGTTGGCGTAGGTGGGCTCCGACGCCGGCGGCAGGCGGTCTTCGTCGATGCCGGCCAGCTCCGTGCGGATGGCGTCGCTCTCTCGCTCGAAGGCGCGCAGCGCGGCCGGCCGCACGTCGGCCCAGCGCCGGTGGTCGGGCGCCGGCAAGCCGGTGAAATAGGCGATGGTCGGGTCGTAGTTCAGGTAGAGCTTCACCGCCCGGTCGGCGAGGCGGTCGAGCCGCGCCGCCTGCTCGGCGGGCTCCGGCGCGCGCGCGGGGGCGGCGGAGGCGCTCAGGCCTGCCAGGACGAGGGCGACGGGGACGGCGTAGCGGAGCATGACGGTCTCGCGGAAGCTTGGCCTCGCCATAAGGTCCGCGGCCGCCCGCTCAGGCAAGTTTCGAGTTCGTCACCTTTCGGCCGCCGCGACCAGGGCGGCGGCCAGTTCATCCACCAGCGCCTCGGTGGTCTGCCAGGAACAGACGAAGCGCACGGACCCGTCGTCGAAGCGGTCGGCCGCCCAGCCGGCCGCCTTCAGCGCCGCGAGGGCGGCGTCGCCCATCTCGACGAAAACCATGTTGGCCTCCACGGCATGCGTGACCCGGAAAGGCGACGCGGCCGCCAGCCGCCGGGCCATCAGGTTGGCGTGGGCGGCGTGGCCCTCCCAGGCGCCGCTTTCCAGCAGCCCCAGCAGCGGGGCGGACAGGAAGCGCGCCTTGGAGGCGGTCTGGCCCGCCTGCTTCAGCCGGTTGTCGATCCGGTGGGCCAGGGCGTGGTCGAAGATGACGATGGCCTCGACGCAGGACCCGCCGGCCTTCGCCCCGCCGAGGATGCAGACGTCCACGCCCAGGCGTGGGACCTCGGGCAGGTCGAAACCCGCCGCCGCGGCGTTGGCCAGCCGCGCCCCGTCCAGGTGCACCTTCAGCCCGCGCACCCGCGCCGGTTCGATCAGGCGGCGAAGCTCGTCCACCGAATAGACGGCGCCGTATTCGGTCGCCTGGGTCAGCGACAGCGCCGCAGCCGGCTGGCGATAGCTGGGCTCGTCCTCGGCCAGGCGTGCTTCCAGCGCGGCTTCCGAGATCTTGCCTGACGGACCCGGCAACCCGACCAGGCCCACGCCCTGGCCGAAGAACCCGGGGGCGCCGGCCTCGTCGGTGCGGATATGGGCTTCGTCGTAGGCCAGCACGGTCTCGAACGGCCGCGCCAGCATGGCCAGGGCCAGGGCGTTGGCGGCCGTGCCCGAGGTCACGAAGCGCACCTCGGCGTCCGCATCGAAGCGGCGGCGGATCTGGTCTGCGGCGCGGGCGGTCACGGCGTCGGCGCCGTAGCTCCTGGCGAAGCCCGCATTGGCGCGAACCAGGGCCTCGAGGGCCTCGGGGGCCATGGCGGCGGCGTTGTCGGAGACGAAATCGTAGCGCATGCCCCGCTCTTAGTGGCGCGCGCCCTTGCCGTCACCCTTGGGCGGACCGTCCGTGCGGGCCCTCGAGCGACGCGGCGCGGTCTTCCCGTCACGCCCCGCCTGCCGCGCGCCCTTGCGGGCCAGCGGGGAGTCGTCGGGCATGGCCACCTGGTGCGGATACGGGAAGACGATGCCCTCGGCGTCGAACGCCTCCTTCACGGCCTTCAGCAGGTTGGCGGTCGCCTGCGCCTGGTCGTCGGGCTTGACCCAGACCTGCAGCTGCACGGTCATGCCGCTGTCCTTCAGCGCCAGCAGGCCGGTCCAGGTGCGCGAGGGATCGCTGACGAGCGGCTCCTTCCCGGCCACGCGCCGCATGACCTGGAAGGCATGGTCGATGTCGCTGTCGTAGTGGATGTCGACGCTGATGTCGGCCCGGCGGCTGCCGTAGGCGGTCTGGTTGACGATGATGTCTTCCAGGGCCTTGGAGTTTGGCACCACCACCTTGCGCCCGTCCGGGGTCGCCAGCTCGGTGTTGAAGAGGTCCAGCTCCCTCACCCGGCCCACCGTCCGGTCGCCGCATTCCAGCTGGTCGCCCACGCGGTACGGCCGCAGGATCAGCAGCATCACCCCGGCGGCCAGGTCGGAAAGAGTGCCGCGGATGGCCAGGCCGATGGCCAGGGAAGCGGCGCCCAGCACGGCGATGATCGAGGCTGTCTGCACCCCCAGGCGCTGCAGCACGGCGATGACGCCGATGATCAGGATGACCCAGCGCGTCACCTGGGCGAAGAAGTCCACCAGGGTGCGGTCCCGCCGCGCCGCGCGCAGCTTTCCCAGCGCGCCGCGGACGCCTTCGGAGGCCCACCGCGACAGGAAGACCGCGCCCGCGAAGATCAGGATGGCGACGGTCAGGTTCACGGCGAAGTCGCCCGCCACATCCCACAGCTTCAGCAGCATGGCGTTGTCGGCGCCCAGGGCGGCGCGGCCCCGGTCGATCAGGTCGTCTAGCGAGGTCATGCGATCCCTTCGGCTGCGTCCCGCCTTGGAAAACAGCCTGGCGGAAGGGGGGTTCCGCGATCAGGCGCGCCCGCCGCCCGCCTCGATACGCTCCAGCAGCGCCTGCACGGTCTCGAGGGTGTCCGCCTCGCGGGCGGGCTTGTCCCAGCGGATGCGGCCGATGCGGGGAAAGCGCATGGCCACGCCCGAGCGGTGGCGCGTGGACCGCTGCAGCCCCTCGAAGGCGACCTCGAACACCAGGCCGAAGTCGCGGTCGGCGCGCACCTGGCGCACCGGCCCGAAGCGTTCGGTGGTGTGGTCGCGCACGAACTTGTCGATCTGCTTCAGCTCCTCGTCGGTGAAGCCGAAGTAGGCCTTGCCGACGGGGGTCAGGGTCCCCTCCCCGGTCCACACCCCGAAGGTGTAGTCGGAATAGAAGCTCGAGCGCTTGCCCGACCCGCGCTGGGCGTACATCAGCACCGCATCCAGTCGGTAGGGATCGCGCTTCCACTTGAACCAGGGGCCCTTCGGCCGGCCGGCGACGTAGGCCGAATCCCAGCGCTTCAGCATCAGTCCCTCGGCCGCCGCCCCCACCGGCGGGTCGGCGCGCAGCCCGGCGAGGTCGTCCCATCTGGCGAAGTCCACGACCGGCGACAGGTCCAGGCGATCCGATCCGTGCCGCCGGATGAAGCTTTCGAGCCGCGACCGCCGGGCCTTCAGCGGCAGGGCGCGCACGTCCTCCCCGTCCTCGGCCAGCAGATCGTAGGCGCGGATGGCGGCGGGGTAGTCAGCCATCACCCTGGCCGAGACGCTCTTGCGATTCAGCCGTTGCTGCAGGTCCCCGAAGGGGGCCACCTGGCCGTCGCGGATGACCAGCAGCTCGCCATCGATGGCGCCCTCGAAGTCCAGCGCCGCCATCAGGTCCGGGAAGGCGCCCGAGATCTCGTCCCCGGTGCGGCTGTAGAGGCGTCGCTCGCCCTGCTCGATCACCGCCTGGACGCGGATGCCGTCCCACTTCCACTCGGCCTCGTAGTCGGCCGGGTCCAGTCGGGCGAAGTCCACCGCCTCGTCGATGGCCACCGCCAGCATCACCGGCCGGAACCGGCCCGGAGCCTCGGCGTCCGGACGCTCGCCCCGGCCCTCCAGCCAGGCGAACAGGTCGGCGTAGGGCGGGGCCAGGGCGTGCCAGACCTCCTCGATGTCGGAGGCGTCCACCGCCTCGAGCGCGGCGCCCTGCTCGGCCGGATCCTCGGGATCGGGCGGCAGCGGCTCGCGCTGGGGCCGGATCATCGCCGCCGCCTGCTTGGCCAGCCGCGCCGACAGCCCCACGCGCAGGGCCCCGGTGACCAGCTTGAGCAGCGCCCAGCGGCCCTGGGCGTCCAGCGCGTCCAGCCAGCCCTCGATCAGCCCCTGCACTTCGCCGCGCTTCGCCTCGCGGAGGGCGTCGACGACCTCGGACAGTTCGGGCTCCCGGTTGCGCCGCCGCGACGGGTCGACCGGCCAGATCAGGGCCACCGTCTCGGCCATGTCCCCGACGTAGTCGCGCGACCAGCGGAACAGCACCGGATCGACCCGCGCGTCCACGGCCTTGCGGATCATGGCCGGCTTGGCCACGGCGAAGGACAGGTCGCCGGTCAGGGCCGCCAGGGCCCAGCCCCGGTCGGGGTCCGGCGCTGCGCGCAGGTAGTCGCGGACCAGCACCAGCTTGCCGTTGCGCGACGGCGTCAGCGACAGTCGGTCCAGCAGTTCGGCGAAGGCGCGCATGCTGCGTCAATACGCGAGCCGGCGCCTCAGTTCATGCCCCTCCCGCATCGGAGGGCCGCAATTGGCCTCAGGCGGCTTCGCGCAGACCTTCGCGGCCGCCCGGCAGGCGGGCCAGCATCTCGGCGAAGAGGCGGAAGTCGATCGGCTTGTTCAGATAGGCGTCCGCGCCCGCGGCCAGGCCCGCCTCGTGGTCCTCCGAGCGGGCGGAGGCGGACAGCACCACCACCGGCGTCTCCCGGTTGGGGCCGTCCTCGGCGCGCAGGCGGCTGGTGGCGGTCAGGCCGTCCATCACCGGCATGTTCACGTCCATCAGGATCAGGTCGAAGGGCTGGGCCATGGCCATCTCCAGCCCGATCTGGCCGTTTTCGGCCGCGACCGCCACGTGGCCGGCCGAGGCCAGCCAGGCCTCCACGATCATGCGGTTGACCGGATGGTCCTCGACCACCAGCACGCGGATCTGGCCCTGGTCCAGTTCGGCGGTGACCGGAGCCTGCACCTGGGCCGCGTGCCAGGCGCGCACGTCGACCTCGAGGGAGAAGGTGAAGACCGAGCCCTTGCCGGGTTCGCTCTCGACCTCCAGTCCGCCGTCCATCATCTGGGCCAGCTTCTGCGACAGGGTCAGGCCGATGCCCGCGCCGCCGAAGCGACGGGTGGACGATCCGTCCACCTGGGTGAAGGGGCGGAACAGCTTCTCCAGGTGCTCGGGCGCGATGCCCGGGCCGGTGTCGGCGACCTGGAACTTCAGCCGCGCGCGGCGTTCCGAGAGGCGGTCGGCCGAGACGGTGAGACGAACCTCGCCCTCTTCGGTGAACTTGACCGCGTTGGACAGCAGGTTGTGCACGATCTGGGCGGTGCGGGCCGGGTCGCCCAGCACGCTGGCCGGGGTCGACTCGTCCACCTCGACCACGAAGCGGACGTCCTTTTCCGAGGCCCGGCCGGCCCAGGTGCGTTCGAAGCGCGAGGAGAACTCCGCCAGTTCGATCTCGGTCGACTCCAGCTCCAGCCGGTCGGCCTCGATGCGCGTCAGGTCGAGGATGTCGTTCAGCAGCGCCATCAGGTTGTCGCCCGAATTGCGCACGATCGAGACGTATTCCTTCTGGGTCGGATCCAGCCGCGTCGAGGTCAGCAGCTGGGCGGCGCCCAGCACCCCGTTCATGGGCGTGCGCAGCTCGTGGCTGATCACCGCCAGGAAGGCCGACTTGGCGCGGTTGGCGGCGTCGGCCTTGTCGCGCGACTGCTCCAGCTCCTCGATGAGGTGGGCCTGGTGGTCCTGGAACGCCTCGATCTTCACGTTCTGGGACAGGGTCATGATGGTCAGCACGAACAGGCTGGACCACAGGAAGGGCATCACCGCCATGAACGGCCAGAACACCGGCGTGCCCCAGGCGCTGATGGCCATGACCAGGGCGGCCAGGGTGTAGGGCGAGGAGATCACCATCGCCTGCTTGGGCGAGTTACGCATCTGGCTGAACACCAGGATGTAGCCGGAGGCCAGCAGCCCCACCGCCAGCGGCTGGGCGAAGGGCGCGCCCGAGAACCACGCCAGCACCGGCGCGGCGGCCCAGGCGCAGGTGGTGGCCGTGGCCACCGCCGGGAAGATCAGGCCGTAGTCCGAACCGACCTTGGCGGCCAGGTGCTTTTCGAAGGCCGAGCGGATGGCGCCCGCCGTCAGGGTGCCGGCGAACCACAGGATCGCCCACACCGGGTTCACCGTGGCCAGCAGGGCCAGCGCCCAGCTGGTGATCAGCCAGTAGCGCAGATAGTGGGTCTGCAGGATGGATTGCAGGACCTGCGCGGCGTCGTTGATGCGCGCGCGCGCCTTGTCGTGTTCACCCATAGTCCCCGAACCCTCGGAAGGTTTCCCCTAGGGTCAATAGTCTGGGGCCAAACCTCTAAGACAGGGTGAACGGTAAAGCTGCTGGAATCACAGCGCTTTTCATTGTTCAGTTGGGCAAACTAAGCTTCCGCAGGCGCAAGCAGTTTCAGGCTCAGCGCGTGCACCGGCCCCGCCAGCTCCTCGCGCAGCAGGCCGTTGACCAGCCGTTGCCGCTCCAGACGGCTCAGCCCGGCGAAGGCGGCGGCGACCACGCGCACGTCGAAGTGGGTCTCGCCCTCCGGCCGGGCGCCCGCGTGCCCGGCGTGTTTGGCGCTCTCATCCCGCACCTCGAGGCTCTCGGGCGACAATCCGTCATGAAGTTTGCGTGAAATGCGCTCGGCGACCGCGCCCATTGCCCTGTCAATCCTTGAATCCAAAGGTTTAGACCTCATAATTCGGCTCATGAGCGGCGCGTTTCAATACAGGCCCCGGTTCGTCGACATCCGCGTCCGCCCCCCCACGCCCGAAGAGGCGGAGGAACGCGCTCGCGAGGAGGACGTCCTGCGCCTCAAGCCGGGCGAGAAGCCCTGCGAGTGGCCGGGCTGCAGCCGCGCCGGCGACTCCCGCGCCCCCAAGGCCCGCGAACTGCCCGGCGAGTTCTACCGCTTCTGCCAATCGCACGCGGCCGAGTACAACAAGAACTGGAACTTCTTCGCCGGCATGAGCCCCGGCGAACAGCAGAAGTGGCGCGAGGAGGCCGTCACCGGCCACCGGCCGACCTGGCAGTTCCGCGCCAGCCGCCTGTCGCGCGAGGCCGCCGGCGCCGCGGCCAAGGGCGCCAAGGGCTTCGTGGACCCCTTCACCATCTTCGGCGCGGGCCGCGCCCGCGGCCAGACCGAGCAGGCCGCCCCCGCCCGCGGCCTGGGCAAGATGGAGCGCCAGGCCCTGGCCGACCTCGACCTCGACGACACCGCCGACGGCCCCACGATCCGGGCCCGCTACACCGAGCTGGTCAAGCGCTGCCACCCCGACGCCAACGGCGGGGACCGCTCCACCGAGCACAAGCTCCAGCGCGTCATCGCCGCCTACAAGACCCTGAAGAAGACCGGCCTGGCCTGACCCCCGGGTTTCCCCGGTCCGGACGGGCGCGGCGCGCTTTCCGACCGAACCTCACATTGCGGTCCAACCTGCCCCCGCTTAAAGAAGCGCCATGCCCGACTCCGCCCCCGCTTCCTCTGCCGATGAACAGCTTCTGAGCCTCCAGCCCGCCCGCCAGGTGTCGGTGCGCGAGGTCTTCGGGGTGGACTCGGACATGATGGTCCCGGCCTTCGACAGCGCCGACGACCATGTGCCGGAGATCGACCCGGCCTACCGCTTCGACCCGCAGACGACGCTGGCCATCTGCGCCGGCTTCGCCTTCGACCGGCGCGTCATGGTCCAGGGCTACCACGGCACCGGCAAGTCGACGCACATCGAGCAGATCGCCGCGCGCCTGAACTGGCCGCTGGTGCGCGTGAACCTGGACAGCCACGTCAGCCGCATCGACCTGGTCGGCAAGGACGCCATCGTCCTGAAGGACGGCAAGCAGGTCACCGAGTTCCGCGAGGGCATGCTGCCCTGGGCCCTGCAGCGCCCCATCGCGCTCGTCTTCGACGAGTACGACGCCGGCCGCCCGGACGTGATGTTCGTGATCCAGCGCGTGCTGGAACAGCACGGCAAGCTGACCCTGCTCGACCAGAACCGGGTGATCCGCGCCAACCCGTGGTTCCGCCTGTTCAGCACGACCAACACCATCGGCCTGGGCGACACGTCGGGCCTCTACCACGGCACCCAGCAGATCAATCAGGGCCAGATGGACCGCTGGAACATCGTCACGACGCTGAACTATCTCGCCCACGACGTGGAGCAGGAGATCGTCACGGCCAAGGCGCCCGAGTGGAACACCGCCGAAGGCAAGCGCGCCGTCGCGGCCATGGTCCGGGTCGCCGACATGACCCGCAACGCCTTCATGAACGGCGACATCTCCACCGTCATGAGCCCCCGCACCGTCATCACCTGGGCCCAGAACGCCACCATCTTCGGCGGCGACATCGCCCTGGCCTTCCGCCTGACCTTCCTCAACAAGTGCGACGAGCTGGAGCGCGC
>JAIBAU010000012.1 GCA_019695035.1 Caulobacteraceae bacterium
CGTATGGCCCAGCACGACCACCCGCGCGCCCGCCTCGCGCGCCGCCTCCGCAAGCAGCCGGTGCCGCGCCGCCCGGGCCGCCGCGCTCACGCCCCGGGCCGGCTTCTCGCCCGCCCAGCGCAGCAGGCGTCCCCCGGCGCCGAGCCGGGCGGCCGTCTCCAGGGCGAAACGGCTCCAGCCCGCGCCCTCGGGCTGCAGTCCATGATCCACCGACAGCGCCAGCACCCGCCGATTGCGCGGCTCGGCCCAGGCGCAGGCAAGCGCCAGCAGGGCGATGGAGTCGCCGCCCCCCGACACGCCCACGCACAGCGGGGCGTCCGCCGCAGGGCAGAGCCGCCGGTCAAGCGCCGCGAACACGCGATCGCGCAGGTCGTGAGAGTCGGTCACGCGCCGAGTTTAGCACCCGCCGCGCAACGGTCCGCAGCAACGTCCGGTCGGTCGGCGCCCGGCTAGGCCGCGCACTTCGCGCGCGTCTTGATCGAGGCGGCGCGGTTCTTGGCGTTGGCGCTCGAGGTCGAGGCGTAGCGCTTGTTGAACTCGTTGACGGCGGCGCAGGCTTCGGCGTTGCGCCCGATGTTGGCCAGCGAGGTGGCCAGCTTGAGCGTCGCTTCCGCGGCCCAGCGGGTCTGCGGCCAGCCCTTCAGGGCGCGGGCGTAGGACTGGGCGGCCAGGGCGGCCTCGTCGCGCACGTAGAGGCTCTCGGCCAGTCGATAGTGGGCCTCGGGGGTCTGGGGCGCGTCCGGCCACTTCTCGATGAAGGCGGCGAAGGCTGAGCCGGCCTCGGTGTAGGCCTGGTCGTTCATCAGCTTCATGGCGGCGTCGAAGTCGGCCTGGGGATCGCCCTCGGCCTCCGAACCGCCGGGCTGGGCCCCCGCCTCGAGTGCGGCGATGCGGCCCTCCAGCTCGGCCAGGCGCGTGCGCAGCTGGCCGTTGTCCTGGTTCACGCTCTGCTGCGCCTCGCGGGCCCGGGCGAGGTCGAAATTGGCCCGTTCGAGATCGCCCGACAGGTTGCGGATGGTGCCTTCCATGTCGCCCAGCCGCTCGTTCATCTGACGCACCTGCGCCTGCAGGGCGATGACCTCGGGGTCCGGCTCGATGATGGTCGGCGGCGCGTTGGGGTCGCGGTTCATGCGATTGAGCTGGGCCTCCAGCTTGCGCACGTTGCGCTCCAGCTGGGCCAACCGCTTCTTGTCCCACTCGATGGCGGGGGGCGGCGGCTCGGGGCCGTCGGCGCGACGCGACTGGGCCAGGGCCGAGCCGTCGGCGATGAGCAGGACGGCCATGGCGGCCGAGGCGATCCAGAGCTTGCGGTTCATGGCTTCAGGTCAACATGCAATGGCGGCTTCAGTTGGGCGGGCCGGGCGCGGACCCCGGTCACGAAAACGGCGGCGCAGGGTGTCCCGCGCCGCCGAAAACGCTTCCGGACTGCGGCGCGGAGACTAGCGCGCGCCGGCGGTGATGGCGGTGTGACCGTTGCGGTTGCGCGCCCACGCCTCCTCGTTCGAGCCCGGATCGATCGGGCGCTCCTTGCCGTAGGAGATGGTCTCGATGCGCGACGGGTCGATGCCGCGGCTGACCAGGTAGTTGCGGATGCTCTCCGCGCGGCGGCCGCCCAGCGCGAAGTTGTACTCGCGGGTGCCGCGCTCGTCGGCGTTGCCCTCTATGCGCACGCGCACCGAGCGGTACTGGTTCAGCCAGCGCGCCTGGGCGTCGAGGATCGGACGCGCGTCGGCGCGCACGTCGTACTGGTCGTAGTCGAAGAAGACGCGGTCGCCGACATTGACGATGAAGTCCTGCTCCGACCCGGGGGTGGGCGCCATGTTGGTGACGTCCACGCCGTTCGAGGCGCCGCCAGGACCGGTCGCGGTCCCGCCGTCAGTCGGATTGGGCTTGGGCTTGGAGGCGCAGGCCGCGCCGGAGATCAGGAGGACCGCACAGGCGGCGGTCAGGAACTTTCTGGTCACGGACATCGTCATTCCTCCAAAAGTCTCAATCGGTTGGGCGGATCCCTCGTCCCCAGCCGCCTAAGCTAGGCCTTTACCCTAGGCGGTGGTTCCAAATTCTCCAAACAAGCTAGTTTGGGACCCTAGTTCAGCAGCGGCGACCAGGCCGGATCCGAAGCCGAACCCGAGTAGGGGACCTGCCGTTCCACCCGCCCGGTCAGGTCCACGTACCAGAGGCGCGGGTTCACGCCCGGCGCTTCGCGGTGGAAGATGATGTAGCGGCCATTGGGGGCCCAGCTGGGGCCCTCCTCGAAATAGCTGGAGGTGAGCAGGCGCTCGCCCGAGCCGTCCGGCCGCATCACCCCGATGGAGAAGCGACCGCCGCTGGACTTGGTGAAGGCGATCCAGTCGCCGCGCGGGCTCCACACCGGCGTGTGGTAGCGGCCGCCGCCCTGGCTGATGCGGCGAACCCCCGAGCCGTCGGCGTTCATCACATAGAGCTGCGGCGAGCCGCCCCGGTCCGAGTTGAAGACCATGCGCGATCCGTCGGGCGAATAGCTTCCCGAGGTGTCGATCGACGGATCCGAGGTCAGGCGGGTGGTCTGCCGGGTGCGCAGGTTCATCTGCATCAGGTCGACGTTGCCGCCGCGCTCGACCGAGAACACCACCTTGGTTCCGTCCGGCGAGAAGCGCGGGGCGAAGACCACGCCGTTGAACTGGCCCAGGCTCTCCTGGCGCTGGGTGTCGATGTTGAGCAGGTAGATGCGCGCCCAGTTGTCGCCCAGGCACATGTAGGTGACCTCGGACGAGTTGGACGAGAAGCGCGGCGTCATCACCTGGCAGGACCCGTCGGTCAGGTACTGCGGGTTGGCCCCGTCCTGGTCCATCAGGGCCAGCTTCTTGATCCGGTGCGTCTTGGGGCCGCTCTCGGCGACGAACACCACCCGGGTGTCGAAGTACCCCGGTTCGCCGGTCAGCTTCTGATAGATGGCGTCGGCGATCTTGTGCGCGATCCGCCTCCAGTTCTCGGGCGTGGCCGTGTACTGCAGCCCCAGGAGCTGCTGCTGGCCGAACACGTCCCAGAGGCGGAAGTTCGAGCGCAGGCGGCCGTCGGCGTCGCCGGTGTCGGCTCCGATCACCAGGGCCTGGGCGTTGATGCGCCGCCAGTCGTCGAAGCGCGGCGCCACGGCCACGTCGAGATCGCGCTGGATGAAGGCGTTGGGATCGATCGGCTCGAAATAGCCGGAGCGCTCGAGATCGGCGCGAACCACGCGCGCGATGTCGTCGCCGTGGGGGCCGCTGAAGGCCGGAATGGCGATGGGATAGGGCCGCAGGACGCCCTCGGTGACCTCGCCCTCGATGACGTCAGGCTGGCCGGCGGGCGCGGTCGCGGGCTGGGTCGAAGGGGACTGCGCCTGCTGGGCGACCGTAGGCGCCACCGACATCAGGAGCACCGCGGCGGCGGCGGCGGTCATGGCGATCAGTCGCATCGAACAGTCTCTCCCCGGGATCGGTACGGCCGAGTTTGGATCATGACCCGCCGAATTGGGCGACCGCAAGGCGGGGGGATGAACAGTTCGGTGATCGGCTCTGAAAACATTCCGGTTTCCCCTTTTTCCCCACCTGCCGTCGAACCGTCCTACCGGTCGCGGCACGCCTTGGCGGCGTCGAAGGTCAGTTGCAGGGTCGGGCCGACCAGGTCGTCCGTGACGTCGTCGAACGGCTCGGTCTGACGCATGGCGGCCTCGGCGCGGCGAGCGTTGGCCTGCCCTGGATCGGGATCGCCGCGGACGTATTCCGGCCGCCCCACCAGACGTCCGTCGCTGGTCAGGCGGAAGCGGAACACGGGCTTGATGTCGGCAAGGTCCGACCGCGCGCAGTCCAGCGCCCAGTTGCGGGCGATCTGCCGCGAGATCAGCGCCAGGCTGGCTCGCCCTGTCAGGGACAGCGGCCCCGCCCGCGGCGCTCCGCCGGCGCGGTTTTCCTGCTTCACCGGTGCGTCTGCCGGGCGGGGAGACGCGCTGCGGCGCGGCTTGGCCGGCCCGCTGGCGACGTTGTCCAGCCAGTTGTCGTTCACCTGCGGGGTGGTCCGGCTCTTGGCCGGCGGCGGCTTGACCGGCGTGGGGGTCGGCTTGGGCTTGGGCGGCTTGGGCGTGGGGGCCGGTTCGGGCGGCGCGGGGGGCGGAGGCGGCGGCGTGGCCTCCTCTTCGGCGACCTCGGGCTGGTCGGGCGCCGCCTCGGGGATGTCGAGCTCGGGGGTCGGCGCCGTCGCCGGCGCGTCGGAGAGGATGGTCACCGGCACCGAGGAGACGATCATCTCCCGGTCGCCCTTGGGCGCGAAGACCAGGAAGGCGGCGAACAGGCCGGCGTGCAGCACCGCCGCGGCCGCCAGGGCCGGAGCCAGATTGCCTTTCCGCTCGCGCCCGATCATCGCCATCTACTGCGGCGCGCCGTCCGCGCCCGCGTCGACGGGCCGGATCGGGGCCGCCGTCGTCACCTCGGCCGTGTCCCCGCCGCCGGTGTCGGTGATCAGGTTGATGTGGGTGAAGCCCGAGGTCGACAGGCGCGCCATCACCCGGGCCACGGCCTCATAGGGGGCGGCCGCGTCGGCGCGGACAAAGATCGCCCGTTCGTGGTCGCCGTTCAGCAGGCGCTCGAGACGCGGCGCGATCTCGGCGTAGCGAGCCGGATCCTTCTGGATGAAGATCGCCCCGTCCTTGCGGATCGAGATGGTCATCGGCTCGGTGTTGGACTCGACCGCCGCCGCCTCGGTCTTGGGCAGGTCCACCTTGATGCCCGCGTTCATGATCGTGGCCGAGACCATGAAGATGATCAGCAGCACCAGCATGACGTCGACCAGCGGGGTGACGTTGATCTCGGACAGAGCTCCCCGACGGGCCCGGCCGCGCCGGCGCCGTCCGGGGCCGCTGCCGCCCAGGCCTGCGGAAAGGGCCATGCTCAGCGCGCCCCGTCGTGGGCGCCGCCGATGCGGTCGCCGATGCGGCGGGCGACCGCTGCGCCGAGGTCGTCGGCGAAGCTCTCCAGCCGGCCGACGAACTTGGACGCGTCGAGGGTGAACTTGTTGTAGCCGATGTAGGCCGGAATGGCGGCGGCCAGGCCGATGCCGGTGGCGAACAGGGCCTCGGACACGGCGGGGGCGACCGTGGCCAGGTTGGTGTTGCCGCTGACGCCGATGTCGTGGAAGGCGTTCATGATGCCCCAGACAGTGCCGAACAGGCCGATGAAGGGCGAGGCGGTGGCCACCACGGCCAGCACGCCCAGGCCGTCCTCGATGCGGCGACCCTCGCGGGCGATGATCGAATCCAGGCTGCGGTCGATGCGGTTGATCACCAGGGCCGACTGGGTCTCGGTGATGGCGCCCTTGGCGCGCGCCTCGCGCCAGTCGCGCAGGGCCGTGACCAGCATCAGCGGCAGGGGCTGGTCGGGATGTTCGCCCGCCTGCGCTCCAATGTCCTCCAGCGAGCGTCCCGAATTGACCTGGCGCTCGAAGCCGTCGGCGGCCGAGTTCATGGCCGTGAAGCGGAAGAACTTGTCGATGATGACCGCCCAGGACCACAGCGAGGCCAGGGCGAGAAAGATCATCACTCCCTTCACCACCCAGTCCGCCTGGATGAAGAGGGTCACGATGTTCAGGCCGACGTCGGCGCCTTCACCCATGCGGATCGCTCCTGCGACTTCAAGATCGGCGCCTCGCCCCGACGCGGACACCCGTTGAACCGAATAACCACGCCGAATTCATGGCGCTAGGCGCTTCGCCTGCGAAGATTGTGCAAGCCGCGCGCCAGAGGGGCGGCGGAAGGGGCGCGGAGCAGGCCCCGGAATCGACGCTTGATCCGGGGCCCGGCGTCAAGCCCCGTCGCGGCTCGGGACGCCTCGGTCCCGGATCGGCCGGAAAGGCGGGTGAACGGGCCGGAAAGGCGGGTCGTCCGAACCGGAAAAGGGGGTCAAACGACCGCGAAAATTCCTGATGTGCCGGGATTTTCTTTTGTAAAATAAATCACTTGGCCCGCGCACGAGGATCAGGACACCCTTCCGGGATGTCTACTTCCCGTCCGTCTCGGCCAGCCAGGGCCGCAGGCTTTCCGCCAGGCCGCGAGGCGGGCGGCGCGCCCGTCCGTCCAGCCCGACCACGGCGATCTCGACCCGGGCCCGGCAGATCGTCTCCCCGCCCCGCTCGATGGACTGCGAGATGAACAGGCGCGGCCCCTTCACCCGGTCGTAGGCGGTGCGCACCACCAGTTCGTCGTCGATGCGCGCGGCCTTCACGAAGTCGATCTCGATGCGCGTGGCCACGAAGGCGAGCTGATGGTCGTCCTGCAGCTCGGCGTGGCCGGTCGAGGCCAGGCGCAGGAAGTCCGACCGTCCGCGCTCGAAAAAGCGAAGGTAATTCGCGTGATAGACCACGCCGGTGAAGTCGGTGTCCTCGTAGTAGACCCGGACCGGCAGAAGGTGTTCGCGGCCGGCGAACACGCCGGCGGTCGGGGTGGGAGCACTCATGCCAGACCGCTGGTGAAGTAGATGATCGCGCCGACCAGGCCCAGGACCAGCACCACCGCCAGACCCAGCAGCCCGAAGACAGGAAGGTTCTCCCCCGGTCCCCCCGCCGGTCCGGCGTCGACATGGCCGGGCTCGCGCTCCGCCACCGTCGCCTCCGTGGCGGCGCACACGGCCTCCAGCAGCAGGCTTTCATCATGGCGCGCGAACCAGCGGCCGACCGAACCCAGCAGCACGAGGAACAGCAGGAAGCCGAACGGCACGACAGCGAAGGCCGCCCGCGTCGGACCATCGACCTGGCCGCCCCCGGCGCTGGTCAGGAAGGTCGCGCCGATGCCCAGCACCATCACCACCCAGACCGCCATGAAGGCGACCACCAGGTTCGACAGGCCGAAGCGGCACCGGATGGTGGTCCCCGATCCGGCCGGTTCGAAGGCCGCCCGCAGCTCGGTCTGGAAGGAGTTCCGATAGCCGAGGCGCCGCCGCAGCGTCGCTCCCGACGGGGACACGCTTCCGATCAGCGGGCGCTCTCCGAACAGGTTGAAAAGCCCGTCGGTCCGGGCGGCCACCCGCTCGGCGCAGGCCTGCGGGGTGAGCGGCGATCGCAGGGTGGCGGTCCGTACGGCGAACAGCGCGAGCGGGTTCATGAGCCTAGCCGTAACGCGGGTCGGGAAAACAGGACAGGGGTGAAGCTGACCTTCGCCCCCTGCGGCGACGTTAGGCCTACTTCCCGTCCTCGAACAGCCCCGCCTGCTGGGGCCGGACGGGGCTCGCCGGCGCGGCCAGACCCAGGTGCTCGTAGGCCTTGGCGCAGGCCATGCGGCCGCGCGGCGTGCGCTGGATGAAGCCCTGCTGCAGCAGGAAGGGCTCGATGACGTCCTCGACGGTGTCGCGCGCCTCGGCGATGGCGGCCGCGAGCGTGTCCATGCCTACGGGTCCGCCGCCGTAGTTCTCGATCAGAGCCTTGAGGAAACTGCGGTCCAGCCGGTCCAGCCCGCTGGCGTCGACCTCGAGCCGGGCCAGGGCGCGCGCCGCCACCGGCCGGTCGATCACGGTCGCGCCCTCGGCCTCGGCGAAGTCGCGGACCCGGCGCAGCAGCCGGCCGGCCACCCGCGGCGTTCCCCGGGCGCGCGCTGCGATCTCGGCGGCGCCGTCGCCGCCCAGGTTCGCCCCCATCTTGCGCGCCGCCCCCAGCAGCACGCGCTTCAGCTCGTCGGGGGTGTAGAACTCCAGCCTCAGCGGAATGCCGAACCGGTCGCGCAGGGGCGTCGCCAGGAGCCCGGCGCGGGTCGTCGCGCCCACCAGTGTGAAGGGCGCGAGGTCGATGCGGACCGACCGTGCCGAGGGCCCCTCGCCGATCACCAGGTCCAGCACATGGTCTTCCATGGCGGGATAGAGGATCTCCTCCACGGCCGGGCCCAGGCGATGGATCTCGTCGATGAACAGGACGTCGCGCGGCTCGAGGTTGGTCAGGATGGCGGCGAGGTCGCCCGCCTTGGCCAGCACCGGCCCGGCGGTGGCGCGGAAGTTGACGCCCAGTTCGCGCGCCACGATCTGCGCCAGGGTGGTCTTGCCCAACCCCGGCGGGCCGAACAGGAGCACGTGGTCGAGCGCCTCGCCTCTCTGCTTCGCCGCCTGGAGGAAGATCTTGAGGTTGCCCTTGGCCTGCTCCTGGCCGACGAACTCGTCCAGGGTCTGGGGCCTCAGCGCCTTGTCGGCCGGCTCGTGGCCGCCCGCCTCGCCCGACACCAGCCGGCTCACCGGCCGGTCTCCTGCAGCGCCGCCTTGATGATGGCCGAGAGGACCGCGTCCTCACCCAGCCGGATCATGGCCTGATCGACCGCGCGGCGGGCCAGGACCTCTGCGATGCCGAGCCCCATCAGCGCCGAGACCGCCTCGCCGGCGAGGGATGGCTGGGCGGGGGCTGGCGCGGCGACGCCGGCGGGCTGGAAGACCGGCTCGCCGGTGATCGGCTTGTCCTTCAGCTCGACGACGATGCGAAGCGCCAGCTTGGGCCCCACACCGTTGGCGCGGCCCACCGCCGCCTTGTCCTCGCGCGCCACCGCCGAGGCGAGCTCCGGCGGACTCAGCACGTCCAGCACGGCCATGGCGGCCTTCGGGCCTACCCCCTGGATGGCGGTCAACGCCTGGAAGGCGCGACGCTCGTCCCGGCCCAGGAAGCCGTAAAGCCTGGGCCCGTCCTCGGACGACCAGCGGGTCTCAACGTGGACGATCACCTCGTCGCCGGGCGGGGGCAGGCGGCCGAGGGTGCGCGCGCCGGCCCGCACCACATAGCCCACGCCGCCGGCGTCGATCAGCATCTCCTCGTCGCCGGTCTCGGCCAGCACGCCCCTGAGCCGGCCGATCATGCGGCCGCTCCCAGACGGCGAAGCCGCCGCGCATGGCTGTGGGTGATCGCCACGGCCAGGGCGTCGGCCGCGTCGGCCGCGACCCCGCCCGCCGCCGGCAGCAGGCGCGCAACCATGAAGGCGACCTGGTCCTTGTCCGCCCCCCCGGTCCCCACCACCGCCTTCTTCACTTCGCGGGCGGCGTACTCGGCCACCGACAGCCCGGCCCGGGCGGGCGCCAGCATGGCGGCGGCCCGCGCGTGCCCCAGCTTGAGCGTGGACTGGCCGTTGGTGTTCACGAACACCTCCTCGATGGCGCACTCGTCGGGCCGGTAGGCCTCGACCAGCGCGCCCACACCCTCCATCAGGGCCAGCAGGCGATCGGACAGAGGCGCCTTGTCGTCAGGCGCAATCACGCCGTGGGCCACCCACGAGAGGCGCGCGCCCTCGCTGATCACCACGCCCCAGCCGGTGCGGCGTAGGCCGGGATCGAGCCCGAGGATGCGGACGGCGTTCGTCATTCGTTCCCTTACTGCCCCGGGAATCGTTCACGAACAATGACCAATTCGCCTAGTCGTCGCGCGGCGTGATCGAGAACTCGGCGATGGCCGGGGTGCGGTTGAGTTCGGCGACCAGGGCCTCGGTGCGCAGGGGCGTCTTGCCGACCACCTTGAGATGGTGGGTCTGCTGCTCCTTGGTGACGCTCCAGCCGATGCGCTTCAGACGAAACCCGAAGCGGCGCAACAGTTCGCGGATGTCGTCCTCATGCATGGCGTCGGCGCGCCCGTAGCGCAGGGTCATGTCGACGCCGATCTGGCGCGAGATGCTCTGCTCGACGATCCGGAACAGGGCCAGCACCGCCAAGGTGGACACGGCGGCGCTGATCGCCAGGGGGTACAGCTCAACCCCGAACAGCACCCCCACCGCCGAGGTCATCCACAGGGACGCCGCCGAGGTCAGGCCGTGGATGGAGAACCCCTCGCGGAAGATGACGCCGCCGCAGAGGAAGCCGATGCCGGTCAGGATGCCGTGCGCCATGCGCGTCGGATCCGAAACCAGGTTGGCTCCCGGCAGGACGACGTAGTTCCACTCGCTCTGCCGCGCAGCCGCGAGCATCAGCACGCACGAGGCGAGGCAGACGAGGATGTGGGTGCGGAAGCCCGCGGCGCGGCCGCGAAACTCGCGCTCGAACCCGATGAGGCCCCCGGCGCCGAGCGCGCCCAGGATCGGCCAGAGGTAGGCGGTCAGATAGTCCATACGCCCATCAAGGCGCGACTCTCGCCGGATTTCAAACGCTCGTCGCAGGCGGCCTAGTCGCCGAGCTTGGCCATGTCCTCATCGCTGACGTCCTCGTTCGAGTAGACGTTCTGCACATCGTCCTCGTCGTCGAGTGCGTCCAGCATCTTCATCAGGGTGCCCACCGCGTCCCCCTCGACCGGCGTCAGGGTCTTGGGCCGCCAGATGATCCCCGTGGACTTGGGCTCACCCAGCACCGGCGTCAGGGCCTCGACCACGGCGTTCAGGTCCTCGAAGGCGGTGTAGATCGTGTGGCCGGGGGCGTCCTCGTAGATGTCGGGCTTGACCAGGTCGCTCTCGACGTCCTCGGCGCCGGCCTCGATGGCCGCTTCCATGACCTTGTCTTCCGAGCCCGCCTCGGCGGGGTAGATGATCTGGCCCACGCGATCGAACATGAACGAGACCGCCCCGGTCTCGCCAAGGTTTCCGCCGTTCTTGCCGAAGGCCGTGCGCACGGCCGTGGCGGCGCGATTGCGGTTGTCGGTCAGCACCTCGACGATCACGCCCACGCCGCCGGGGCCGAAGCCCTCGAAGCGGATTTCCTCGTAGGACGCCGCGTCGCCGCCCGCAGCCTTCTTGATGGCCCGCTCAATGTTGTCCTTGGGCATCGATTCGGCCTTGGCGTTGTTCACGGCAAGGCGGAGGCGCGGGTTCATGGCCGGATCGGGCAGGCCGGACTTGGCCGCCACGGTGATCTCCCGCGACAGGCGCGAGAACAGCTTGGAGCGCAACGCGTCGGCGCGCCCCTTCTTGTGCATGATGTTCTTGAATTTTGAGTGGCCGGCCATGGTCGCGCTCGTCGATGGGGGCGGCGCGTCGCCGCGCCCGCGTCCGTCAGGAATGGATTGGAGGCGCCGCTTTAACCGAAGGTCCGCCCGCTGTCATCCTTGCCGGAACCGCGCGGACATGACCGAATTGAGCAAGCGAGGGAGTTTGCGCAGATGCACGAAGACGAAGTCCGGCTGGACGAGGACGACACGCCCGAGCTGGTGCACTGGTTCGACCGGCCCCCGGTCGAGCTGAACAGCGGCCAGATGGCCGCGCTGCTGGCCCTGGCCTTCACGGGCGGCGCCCTGGCCGCGGCAGGTCTGCTGGCCCTCGGCGGGCGGCTGCGCGACTGATGACCCCGTCTGAACGCAGGGCGTTCACGCCTCCGCGGCGTCCTCCGGCGCACCCCGTGGCGCGCGCGCCGCTGGCCGTCGTCGGCGGGGTCAGCGCGGGATCGGGCGCGGTCGGCGCCCTGGCGCTGGGCGCGCTGGCGATCGGAGCCCTGGCCATCGGGGCGCTCGCCATTGGTCGCCTGACCGTGAATCGCACCCGACTTCGCCACGTGCGCATCGGTCGACTGGTCGTCGACGAATTGATCCTGAACGGCCGGCCCTTTCGCTAACCGCGGGCTAGGCGCCGACCCTCATCCCGGCAACCACCGGAACGTTTTCGCTGAGCCGGCCGCCGATGCGGATCGGCTCGATTCGCACGGCCTTGCCGGTGCGGTCGTCGGTCTCGAGGTAGACGCCACAGACCGTCGCCTCGCCCGAAGCCGGCTTGTAGCGCTCCTGACTGATCCGGGTGGTGAAGCGGCGCAACGGTTCTTCCTTGTCGTTGCCGATCACGGAGTCGTAGTCAGCGCAGGCCCCGGCGTCCGTCTGGTAGGCGGTGCCGCCCGGCAGGATCTGGCTGTCGGCGGTCGGCACGTGGGTGTGGGTTCCCACCACCAGCGAGGCGCGACCGTCACAGAAATGGCCCATGGCCATCTTCTCGCTCGTCGCCTCGGCGTGCATGTCGACGATGGCCGCATCGCAGGCCATGCCCAGGGGACAGGCCTCCAATTCGCGATCAACCGCCGCGAAGGGGTCGTCCATGGAGTCCATGTGCACCCGGCCCAGCACGTTGATGACCAGCACGCGGCGGCCGTCGTCGGTGACGAACAGGTCGGCGCCGCGGCCCGGAGGATCGGAGAGGCGGGGATAGTTCACCGGCCGGATCAGCCGGGGCTCGCGCACGATGTAGGTCAGGGCTTCCTTCTGATCCCAGGCGTGATTGCCCAGGGTCAGGACGTCGGCCCCCGCGTCGTACAGCTCGCGGGCGGTGTTCTCGGAGATGCCGAAGCCATGGCAGGCGTTCTCGGCGTTGACGACGACGAACTCGAGCCCCAGCCGCCGGCGCAGCCCCGGCAAATGATCAGCCAGCCCGTCCCGGCCGGAACGGCCCACGACGTCTCCGAAGAATCCAATGCGCATCAGGCGTCCTTTCGGGCGGGCATATAGCCCCTTTCCGTCAGGATGCCGTCGAGTTTCTGGTCATGGGGGTCGAGCGGCGCCTGCGCCACCTCCTGCCCGGCGAAGCCCAGACCGACGAACAACGGCCGCCGGCGCCCGTGCAGGGCCGCCAACGTCCGGTCGTAATAGCCTCCGCCCTGCCCCAGCCGCCCTCCCCGCCGGTCGAAGGCGAGCAGAGGGACAAGGATTAGATCGGGGGCCCCAGGGTCGGACCCGGCCGGAGGGGCCGAGCATCCCTGCAGATCCGGCTCCAGCGCCTGGCCCGGCTCCCAGGCCAGGAAGTCCAGCGGCTGATCGGGCTCCCTCACCCGGGGCAGAAGGAGGCGCAGGCCGCGGCGGCGCAATTCGGCGGCGAGTGGAGCCGTGTCCAGCTCGGACCCCATCGGAACGTAGAGGGCGACCGTGCGGACCTCGACCGGCTGTGCCGAGAGCACGGCATGGAGGTGGGCCGCGGCCCGGGCGCCTGCGTCCGGCAGGGCGAGCTTGAGCTGCTTGCGCTCGGCGCGCATGCGGCTCCTCAGCTCGGCCTTGGTTTCGGTCATCGCCCTGACATGAAACGGGTGGCGGCGCCGCGAGAACCGTGAAGGCGTTTCAATCCCCTCGGACCTGGATAACCAGGTGGGCGCCATGTGCTCGGACCCTCGGGTCCATGCAGGGACAGCTCCCGTCGAGAGTGATTAAGGTCCCCGGGAATGAGGCCTTCGACGAGAACCGCAGCATGTCCCGCCGCCGATCAAGATAGGACTTGGGCTCCCCGCGAACAAGCGAAGCCGTTATCCGGAGCGGATCGGCGCCGCGGCCGATCCTCGCGCCGCCGCGCTGTCCAATCCGTTGATTGCGCCCACAAACCTCCGCCCGGCAATCTCGTCGAAACGATTTTGCTCTAGTCCGTGTAATCAACGGCGACGCTTCAGATCGCCGGCGGCTGATGCGGGGCGGACATGACGTTGGCGAATGCGGCGACAGGCGGAGAGACGCTCGAGGCGCTCCGGCGCCAGATCGAGGAGAGCAGTCGCCTCCTGGCCCTGGCGGAAGGCATGGCGGGCGTCGGTCACTGGCGCTTCGATCTCGGCACCGGAATCATCACCTGGTCGGAGGGGGTCTACCGCCTCAAGGGCGCCGATCCCGAAACCTTCGAGGTCACCCTCGAGTCGGTCGTCGACTTCTATCATCCGGACGACCAGGCCGGCCTTCAGGAGCGGATCGAGCGGGCCGTCGAGACCGGCCAGGGTTATGACCTCGAAATGCGCATCATCCGGACCGACGGCGAGGTGCGCGACGTGCAGGCCCGCGCCCAGTGTGAAGTCGACGCCGATGGCAAGGTCACCGCCCTTTTCGGGGTGATCCAGGACATTACCGAACACAAGGAAGCCCTCCGGGCCGTCAGGCGGAATAAGGCTCTCTACAAGCTGGTGGCCGAGAATACGGACGACTCCACCGGCCGCATCAGCCTGGACGGCGAAGTGCTGTGGGCCTCGCCGGCCTGCGAACGCCTGACCGGGTTCACTTCGGCGGAGATGGCCGGGGTGAAGATCCTGCACCGGACACACCCCGAT
Organism: Caulobacteraceae bacterium; assembly: GCA_019695035.1. GTDB lineage: Bacteria > Pseudomonadota > Alphaproteobacteria > Caulobacterales > Caulobacteraceae > JAEZEZ01. The sequence goes on from JAIBAU010000012.1 coordinate 13,938, forward strand.
GATCGTCCAAGGCTGATCGAGCGCTTCCGCGCGGTCATGCGCGGGGACGATGTCGATCCGACGGTGGAATATCGCTACCAGCACAAGGACGGGCGCTGGATCTGGGTCGAAGCCAAGCCGACCCTCGTCCGCGACGAAGCCGGCCAGCCGGTGGAATTCATCGACGTCGTCCGTGACATCTCAGCTCGCAAGGTCGCCGAGGCCCGCCTCGCCGACAGCGAAGCGCGCTTTCGCCGCCTGACCGAAAGCGGGTCCGACCTGGTCATCGAGATGACCCCGGACCGGACGCTCACCTACGCCTCGCCATCCATGTTCAAGCTGATCGGCATCCGGGCGGAGGAGGCGATCGGGCGGCCCGCAGCCGAGTTCATCCTGCCCGAAGACATTCCGGTGGTGCGGGCGCGCTTCGAGGATGGCTCGCTTGGGGACGGAGCGGCTGTGCAGTGCCGGATGCGCCGCGCGGACGGTACGGTGGTCTGGGTGGAGGCGCGCCCGACCTTCGAACGCGACCCGGTCACCGGCGAGGTTCTGCGCATTACCGATGTGGTCCGCGATATCAGCGCGCAGAAGGCCCTGCAGGCCGATCTGCAGGCGGCCCGGACCGCCGCGGAACAGGCGGCGGCGGTGAAGGCGGAGTTCCTCGCCAACATGAGCCACGAACTGCGCACGCCGCTGACCAGCATCATCGGGTTTGCGGGCCTGCTCCGCGCCCGACCGACGCTGGACGCTGAAAGCGCGCGCTTCGTCGATCGGCTGACGACCGCGACAGACGCGCTCCAGGCGCTCGTCAATGACATTCTCGACTTCTCCAAACTCGAAGCCGGCCAGGTCGAGATCGAAACGACGCCAGTCATGATCCGCGACTTGGCGACCGCCTCCCTGGAACTCTTCCTGCCCCAGGCGGAAGAAAAGGGCGTAGCCCTCGAGTTCCGCTGCGATGCGGACGTTCCGGACGCCTTGGCGCTGGATGCGGCGCGCACCCGTCAGATCCTGCTGAACCTCGTCGGCAACGCCCTCAAGTTCACCCCAAGTGGAAGCGTGACGCTTCATGTCGGTTGGAGCGGAGGAAGGCTCGCCTGCCGCGTCGAGGACACCGGCATCGGCATCCCAGCCGACAAGGCCGCGCGTCTCTTCCAGCGGTTCAGCCAGGTCGACGGCTCCATCAACCGCATGCATGGCGGCACTGGCCTTGGCCTGGCTATTTCGAAGGGCCTGGTCGAGCGCATGGGCGGCGAGATCGGGCTGCAGAGCACGCCCGGCGCGGGCTCGACCTTCTGGTTTGATATCCCGGCCCCGGAAGCGGTCGCACCGACGGCCGAGGCCGGGGACGTCGCCCGGCCGGCGGCCGGGATCGCAGCCCGGGTGCTGGTGGTCGACGACAATCCGGCCAACCGAGAGTTGGCTCGCCTGGTCCTTGCCGCCGCCGGCATCACGCCTTGTGAAGCAGCGAACGGTCTGGAGGCCGTGGGCCTGGCCGGACAGCAGCCCTTCGACCTCATCCTGATGGATGTCCGCATGCCGATCATGGACGGCGTCAGCGCCACCCGCGCCATCCGCGCGGGCGGCGGGCCGAACAGGGGCGTCCCGATCCTCGCCTTCACCGCGGGCGGCGACGGCAGCGACGAGAGCGCACTGCGCAGCGCCGGTTTCGACGCCTGTGTGGCTAAGCCGATCCAGCCGACGGTCCTGTTGCAGACCTTGGCCGAGTGGTCGGACCGGTCCCCGCGACCGGATCCTGCGGAGGGCGTTTGCCGGGGCGTCGGCTAGGCGATCAAATATTTTACCCCCATAATATTTGCCTGGGAATTTCTTCGGGGTACAAATCGACGGGTTGAGCGCTCCACCGGCGCTGCACATCCATCCAGGGAATGCGCCCCATGACCCCCGACCACCCGCTCAAGCGAAGACTGACCGCGTTCATCCGGGATGTCTGGGACCAGGGGGACGCCGACGCAGCGGACGCCTACCTCGCTCCGGCCTACACGATCCGCCACGACCCGGGCGCTCCCTGGGAAGGCCAGGTTCTTGATCCAGACGCCTTCAAGCAACGCCTTCGACAGTTGCGGGAGGCATTCCCCGACCAGCGCTTCCAGGTGCAGGCGCTCGTCGCTGAGGGAGACCAGGTCGCCATGACGTGGCTGTGGTCGGCCACCCACACGGGCGATCTGCCCGGATTTGCCGCCACCGGCAGGACCGTTCGGATGTCCGGTGCGACGGTCTACAGTTTCGACGCGGATCAGCGACTCACGGGTCATTGGCAGATCACCGATCGCCTCGGGGTCTACCAGCAACTGCAGCGGAATCTCGCCGAATCCGGCGCATCGCCCGCGTAATGAAAACGCCCGCCGGTCCCCCGGCGGGCGTTTCGGTGTCTCGAAGGTCGCCTAGCCTACGCCGCGGCGACGGCTTCCTGCGGGTCGCGCAGCACGTAACCGCGGCCCCAGACGGTCTCGATGTAGTGCTTGCCGCCGGCGGCGGTGGCCAGCTTCTTGCGAAGCTTGCAGATGAAGACGTCGATGATCTTCAGCTCGGGCTCGTCCATGCCGCCGTAGAGGTGGTTGAGGAACATCTCCTTCGTCAGGGTCGTGCCCTTACGAAGCGAGAGCAGCTCCAGCATCTGGTATTCCTTGCCGGTCAGGTGGACCCGCAGGCCGTTCACTTCGACCGTCTTGGCGTCGAGGTTCACCAGGATCTCGCCGGTCTTGATGACCGACTGGGCGTGGCCCTTGGAGCGACGGACCACCGCGTGGATGCGGGCGACCAGCTCCTGCTTGTGGAAGGGCTTGGTCATGTAGTCGTCAGCCCCGCCGCCGAAGGTCTTCACCTTGGTGTCGATCTCGGTCGTGCCCGACAGGATCATCACCGGCGTGTTGACCTTGCCCACGCGGAGCTGCCGAAGCACGTCCAGGCCGCTCATGTCCGGCAGGTTAAGGTCGAGCAGGATCAGGTCGTAGTCGTAGATCTTGCCCAGATCGACGCCTTCCTCCCCCAGGTGCGTCGTATAGACGTTGAACCCCTCGGACTTCAGCATCAGCTCGATGCTCTGCGCCGTGGCCGCATCGTCCTCGATCAACAGAACTCGCATACATGCCCCTCCAGGCAAGGTGCTCCCGTCGCCGGAGTCCACCCCGAACCCCGACGTGTTAACGGAACGCTAGGCCCCGAAACCCTTAAGAGTGGTTAATCCTAACCCCTGCCCGAATCGTTAGGCTGATTTGCGAGTCGGCGTCTAGCGCCGCCGTCAACGATTCGATTCACGGAGTCGTTTCGCCGCAGTTTTCCGGTTTGGGGACGGGCGAGAGAGGCGAGCCTTCACCCCTGCTTAACCTCGCCATCGCAATTCTTAACGGGCACTCCGCGCGATCCGGCGCGGCGCTCGAGGCCTCCGCTTGCAGTCCCTGATTTCCGCCGTCGAACGCATCGATCCCCTCTCCGTCAGCGGCCGGGTTGCGGCGGTGAACGGCCTGCTGATCGAGGCCCGGGGCGGCCTGACCCGGTTGTCTGTGGGCGCACGCACCGAAATCCTGCGGCGGGGTGAACCGGCGCTGCCGGCCGAGGTCGTGGGTTTCCGCGACAGCTCGGCCTTGCTCATGCCGTTCGGTCCTGTCGAGGGCGTCGCGCCCGGCGCCGAAATCCGCATCATGAGCGACGGCGCCAGCGTCCGCCCGACCCTGGGATGGCTCGGCCGCATCGTCGACGCCTTCGGCGCGCCTATCGATGGCAAGGGGCCGCTGCCGACCGGTCCCGCCCCCTACGCCCTGCGCGCCCCGCCGCCCTCGGCGCACGCCCGCGGTCGTGTGGGTGATCGGCTCGACCTCGGCGTTCGGGCCATGGACGTCTTCACGACCACTTGTCGGGGCCAGCGTCTCGGGGTCTTCGCAGGCTCGGGTGTGGGCAAGTCGGTGCTGTTGTCGATGCTGGCGCGCGAGGCGTCCTGCGACGCCGTCGTGGTCGGCCTGATCGGCGAGCGCGGCCGCGAGGTCCGCGAATTTATTGAGGAGACCCTCGGCGAAGCCGGACTGGAACGCGCGGTCGTGGTGGTCGCGACCTCGGACGAACCGGCGCTTAAGCGCCGTCAGGCGGCCTTCCTGACCATGGCGATTGCGGAGTTCCTGCGCGACCAGGATCTCGAGGTGCTCTGCCTGATGGACTCGGTCACGCGTTTCGCCATGGCCCAGCGCGAGATCGGCCTGGCCGCGGGCGAGCCGCCGACGACCAAGGGCTACACGCCGACGGTCTTCTCCGAATTGCCCAAGCTCCTGGAGCGCGCCGGCCCCGGCCCGATCCGCCAGGACGGAACCCAGGCCGGCCCGATCACCGGACTCTTCACCGTGCTGGTCGACGGCGACGACCACAACGAGCCGATCGCCGACGCGGTGCGCGGCATCCTGGACGGGCACATCGTGATGAGCCGAGCCGTCGCCGAGCGTGGGCGTTTCCCGGCCATCGATCCCCTGAAATCCATCAGTCGGACCATGCCGGCCTGCCAGCACCCGCATGAACGCGAGGTGGTGCGCAAGGCTCGCGAGGCCATGAGCGCCTACGGCAACATGGAAGAACTGATCAAGATCGGGGCCTACAAGGTCGGCACCGATCCGGTGATCGATCGCGCCGTTCGACTGAACCCTGCCATCGAGGAATTCCTGCGGCAGCGCCCGGACGAGGTGACTCGCCTCGACGAGAGCTTTGCGCAGCTGGACGCCATCTTGAGTGAAGGACACGACGCATGACCCAATGGGCCAACTCGCTGATCCGAATTTCGGGCTATGAGGTCGAGACGCTGCAGAAGCGCCTCGCCGACATTAGCACCCGCCGCGCGGCCTCGGAGATGCGGATCGCCGTCCTGGACGCCGAGATGGAGGTCGAGAAGGCCCGGGCGGCCGATGACCCCCAGGCCGCCATGTTGATGGCGGCCTACACCACCGGGTGGAAGATCCGCCGACAGCTCGCCGACAGCGACCTCGCCCAGGCGTCGATCGAGGAAGACGGCGCGCGCGACGCGCTTTCCCGGGCGTTTGAGGAGCTGAAGAAGTTCGAGCACGTCGCCGAGATGACGCGCCTGTCGCGCCTTAAGGCCGAAGCCGCCGCCGAGACCATCGCGCTCGACGAGCTGGCCGGCCGGCGCAAGCAGAAGAAGAAGGCCTGACATGAACCGGCGGCGGCTTCTGGCTGCGCCGCTGGTCCTGGCCGCCTGCAGCCGTGCGACCGCGGATCCTGTCGCTACGGAGCTGCCGCCGCTGAAATCAATCACGTCGTTTCCACTGGGCGTGGCTGCATCCGGGGACCAGTTCACCGATCCGGCCTGGGCCCGTCTGGTGCGCGCCAACTTCGACCGCATCACGCCCGAGTGGGAGATGAAGGCCGAAGCCTTTGCCCCCGCCGGCGGGGGCTTCGACTTCTCCGCACCCGACCGGCTCGTCGGCGCCGCTTTGGCGGCCCGTCTCTCCGTCTTCGGCCATACCATCGTCTGGCAGGAGCAGGTCCCGCCGGCGCTTCAGGCGATTGACGGAGATCGGCGGACCTTCGCCGCCGGGTTCGCCAACTATGTGCGGGGCGTCGCCGGTCACTATGTGGGCAGCCTTGATGGCTGGGACGTGGTCAACGAGGCCGTGGCCGACGATGGCTCGGGCCTGAAAACGCGCAATGCGTTCATGGCTAACCTCGGCCCGGACTACATCCGCCTCGCCTTTGAACACGCGCGCGAGGCCGACGCGCGCACCCCCTTGCTGCTCAACGACTACAACCTGGAACAATTGCCGGAGAAGCGGCGTCAGTTTCTCCGCCTCGCGGAGAACCTGCTCCGGGCAGGCGCGCCGCTGACCGCCCTGGGAACGCAGACCCACGTCCCCGCTGACCTGCCGCGCGGCGCCATTGCGGCTTGCCTGCGCGATCTGGCGTCCCTCGGCTTGCCCGTTCACGTCTCCGAACTGGATGTCAGCCTGGCCCGCGCTCGCGGCCCCGAACGCCCGGCGGCCATCGTCGGCGAGACCGTGGACGCCCTCATGGCGCTGCCTGAGCGGCAGCGTTTTGGGCTCACGATCTGGGGCGCGCGCGACAGGGACTCCTGGCTGGTCCGCGGCGGGCGGCGGGACGCGCCGGTCCTTTTCGATGACGCCGGGCGGCCCAAGTCCATGGCCGCAGCGCTGGTCGAAGCGTTGCGCTAGCTCCTAGGAGCGGGAACGAATGCGCCCGGTTGGCCGAGGCGCCGGCGGCGCTTCCACCGTCGGCGGGGCAGGCTCAGCCACTGCTGCCTCCGGCTCTGTCGCCGACGCGGTCACGCCCGGCATCGGCTGTCCCTGCCCGATGGCTCCTCGGATGAAGCGCAGATCGTCAGAAATCCGGAACACTGCGACGTAGAATTCGCAGAACGACCGCCAGATCAGGGCCCCCGCTCCAAGCATCAGGAAGCCCGCCACCAGCACGGGGATCGGCAGCAGGAAGCGGTTGATGCCTTCCCCGCGAAGGGCCACCCCCACCGCGCCCCCGATGGTGCCGAAGCCGCCGAGCACGATCAGGGCCAGGCCCGCCCAGTAGATCAGATGGATCACCGGACCGGTCATCAGCCTGTCAAAGGTCAGCAGGTCCCAGAAGATCTCTCCCGGAGAGGTCTTCTTGAAACCCTCCATCGACGGGCGCGGACTGGACTTGGGGCGCGGGGCCATGACTCGCTCCGTGGGGGAACCGTCCCTGTCGCTAACAGCGCCTCCGGCTGCGCGCAACTCGTGCGATCACCGACCCCGCGTCGACGGCTAGATCTGGCCGACGGTGCGCAGGCGGGCGCGGGGGTGGATTTCGTTCTGGCTCATCACCACCGTCTGGCCGCGGAAGCGCTCGACGATCGAGCGCACGTAGGGCCGGATCTGGGGCCCGGTCAGAAGCACCGCCGCGTCGCCGTTGGCGGCCGCCGCCTCGAAGGCGTCCCGCACGCCCCGAATGAATTCCTGCAGGCGCGAAGGCGGCAGCGCCAACTGCTTCTCCTCACCGGGCCCTATGAGTGCGTCGTGGAAAGACTGTTCCCAGTCGGGCGTCAGGGTGACGATGGGAAGCGCCCCGTCCGACCCCTTGTTCTGGAAGCAGAGCTGGCGCGCCAGGCGGGTGCGGACGTGTTCGACGAGCTGGGTGACCGAATTGGTGTGCGGCGCCGCCTCGGCGATGCCCTCGAGGATGACCGGCAGGTCGCGTATCGAGACGCGCTCGCGCAGCAGCGCCTGGAGAACCCGCTGGATCGTCGTGGCGGTGACCACCGACGGCACAAGTTCGTCGACCAGCTTCTTCTGTTCGGCGGGAAGCTCCTTGAGCAGCTTCTGGACCTCCCCGTAGGAGAGCAGGTCGGCCATGTTCTCCTTGAGAATTTCGGTCAGATGGGTGGTCAGCACCGTTGCGGGATCGACGATGGTGTAGCCGCGGAAGGTCGCCTCCTCGCGCAGCGCGTCGTCGATCCAGGTGGCCGGAAGGCCGAACGCCGGCTCCCGCACATGCTCCCCGGGCAACTCGACCTGCCGGCCGGCGGGGTCCATCGCCATGAGACATCCGAGGCGGACCTCGCCCTGACCGGATTCGAGCTCCTTGATCCGGATCGCGTAGCCCTGGGTGGCGAGGCGCATGTTGTCGAGGATGCGCACCGGCGGCATGACGAAGCCGTACTCGCTGGCCAGGGTGCGCCGAAGCGCCCGGATCTGATCGGTCAGGCGCCGGCCCTCCAGATCGTTGATCAGGGACAGCAGGCCATAGCCCAGTTCGATCTTCACCTCGTCGATGGTGAGCGAATTGGCGATCGGCTCCTCGACATCCTCCGCGGGCTTTTCCTCCGTCTCGGCAGGCTTCTCGGCCTCCGCCGGCTTTCCGCCGAGGCGCCACGCCAGAAAAGCCGCACCCGCGGCGAGTCCCCAGAACGGCAGGATCGGCATGCCGGGAATGACGCCGATGATGGCCGAGGCCGCCGCAACCATGCCCAGCGCAATCGGATTGGTCGCCAGCTGGGCCACGAGCGCCTTGTCGGCGGAGCCCTCGACCCCTGACTTCGAGACGAGAAAGCCCGCCGCGATCGAGATGATGAGCGCCGGGACCTGCGTCACCAGGCCGTCGCCGACGGTCAGCACCACGTAGGAGCCGGCCGCCTCGGCGGCCGGCATGCCGTGCTGAAGGATGCCGATGAGCAGCCCGCCCACGGCGTTGATGAAGACGATCACCAGCCCGGCGACGGCGTCCCCCCGGACAAACTTCGAGGCGCCGTCCATGGCGCCGAAGAAGGTCGATTCCTGCTCCAGCTCCTTGCGGCGGCGCTTGGCTTCAGTCTCGTCCACCAGCCCGGCCGAGAGGTCGGCGTCGATCGCCATTTGCTTGCCCGGCATGGAATCGAGGGCGAAGCGGGCGGCGACCTCGGCGATGCGCGTCGAACCCTTGGTGATCACAACGAAGTTCACCACCACAAGGATGGCAAAGACGATCAGGCCGATGACGAAGTTCCCGCCCATCATGAGATGGCCGAAGGCCTCGATCACCTGCCCTGCCGACCCCGTCCCCTCGTGCCCGTGCCCGAGCACCAGGCGGGTCGACGCCAGGTTCAGGCCCAGCCGGAACAGCGTGGTGACCAGCAGCACGGTCGGAAAGACGGCGAACTCCAGCGGCTTCTTGATCAGGAGCGCCGTCATGAGGATGAGAACGGCGGAGACAAGCGACATCGCCAGCAGAAGATCGAGCACGATCTTCGGCATGGGAATGATGAGGAGGACGACGATGAAGATGACGCCGACGGCCATGGCCACCTCGCCCCGCATCACCCAGCCGCTGACGTCGCGCAGGCTCGGGAATGCGCGCGGCGGTTGGCGGGTAAGGGCGGCGTCGGTCACGTCGGTCTACTCTTCACTCAGGCTGCGGAGGCCGAAAGTCCGCTTTGGGGGGCAGGGATCATCACGCCCGCTCCGGCGTACTCGTTGAGCTTGTTGCGCAGGGTGCGGATCGAGATGCCAAGGATATTCGCCGCATGGGTCCGGTTGCCCAGGCAGTGGGTGAGGGTGTCCAGGATGAGCGCCTGCTCCATCTCGGCCACGGTCTGGCCGACGAACGAGCGGGAAACGGCGTCCGCCGCCTGGGCCGCACGACCGGCGACGCTCTCGCCGGCGGCCGCCAGCTGCTGACCGTCCGGCATGCGGACGGCGGTCTCGTCAATCTCGGGTCCCGTGGCGAGGAGCACCGCGCGGTGCATGGCGTTCTCGAGCTCGCGGACATTGCCGGGCCAGCTGTGGGCCCGCAGGCGCCGCTGCGCCTCTTCGGACAGAGGCCGCTCGGGCACGCCATTGGCGGCTGCGTACTTCTTCACGAAGTGAGCGGCCATGACCGCCACGTCGCCCGGCCGCTCGCGCAGCGGGGGAAGCCGCAGGTTCACGACGTTGAGGCGATAGAGAAGGTCCTCTCGGAAGGTCCCCTCACGCACGGCCTGAGCCAGGTCGCGGTTGGAGGTGGCCAGGATGCGGATGTTCACCTTCACCGGCTTCTGTCCGCCGACCCGGTCGATGACCCTTTCCTGGATCGCACGCAGCAGCTTGGCCTGCAGCCGACCGTCCATTTCGCTGATTTCGTCGAGCAGCAGGGTGCCGCCGTCGGCCTCCTCGAACTTTCCGATCCGACGCGCGACCGCGCCTGTGAAGGCGCCCTTCTCGTGACCGAACAGCTCACTTTCCAGCAGGTTTTCGGGAATGGCGGCGCAGTTGACCGAAATGAACGGCTTGGACGCGCGCCGCGACTTCTGATGGACGTAGCGGGCCATCACCTCCTTGCCGACGCCGCTCTCGCCGGTGATGAGGATGGACGCCTCCGATGCCGCCACCTGGTCCGCCAGTGCGATCACCGCCTTCATCGACGGGTCGTTCACCACCATCGGACGTTCGTCGTCGGCGACCGCGGCCAGCACAGCTGCGATGAGTTCGGCGTCCGGCGGCAAGGGAATGAATTCCTTCGCGCCGGCGCGAATGGCGTCCGCCGCCTTGTCCGGGTCGGCCCCCACGCCGCACGCGACCACGGGCACGTGGATGCGCTCGGCCTCGTTGGCGTCGATGAGCGCTCGAATGTCGAGCTCGTAGTCGACCATGAGGAGGTCGGCTCCCTGCCCGCGCCGCAGCGCGTCGGTGGCCTGGGCGCACGTCTCGACGTGGCCCACCTTGGCGCCCTGGCTCATCGCCATCTTCACGGCGGCGGCGAGCTGACCGCTCAGTCGTCCGACTACCAGAAGCCGCATGGGTATTCTCCTTCAGTCAGCCGCCCGTTCAGGCCGCCGCGTCTTCACTCTTGATGATTTCGGTCATGGTCACGCCGAGGCGTTCGTCGACGACGACCACCTCGCCCCGGGCGACCAGGCGGTTGTTCACGTAGATGTCGATGGCCTCGCCGACCTTCCGGTCGAGCTCCAGCACGCTACCGCTGCCCAGCTTGAGCAGCTGGGCGACCGTCATGTGCGCCTTGCCCAGCACAGCGGAGATGTTGACCGGGACATCGAACACAGGCGCCAGGTCGACCGCGGTCTTCTCAGGTTCGTCCGAGAGTGTCGCGAGCGCAGTGCTCTCGGGAAATTCTTCGAGCGGCAGGTCATTGTCGTCAGACATTTACGCTTCTCCGTCTGGAGACAGGTCGATGGGGTCGGCATGCAGGCGCTCCGCCGCGAGGGCGGACGCGATGACGTCGGCGATGCGGGCGGCGGTGGATTCGGGATTGAAGACGGCAGAGCCGTCCCCCCAGTCGAGGCTGAACGCCGCGCCGGTCTCCCCGGCCTCCGGCTTCACCACGATCTGGCCGGCGTATCCGATGTCGGCCGCGATCTGCTCGGCGATTTCGCTCATCAGGGCGGGCTCGAGGGGGGTCCGCAGGATCAGTCGCGGCTGCTCCGTGAACTCTCGCGACAGGGACTCCAGCGCAGCCTCCAGCGGCGCCTGCGGAAACCGCTCCAGCGCAGCGTCGGCGATCGCCTTGCCCGCCGCCATGGCCAGCCCCGCAGCGTGGACCCGGTGGTTGTGCGCGACCTGCGCCAGGGCGGCCAGGCCCGCGCGCGCGGTCTCCGCGAGGTCAGCGAGGGCCTGAGCCTGCAGACCCTGCAGCGACGCCAGGGCCGCCGCCTCCCCTTCGCGACAGGCCTCCTGTCGCAGCACGTCGGCCTCGTCGGCCGTATAGGCGCGCTTCATCCGCACGGGCGCGGACACGACCTCGCCCCCGCCGTCGAACACCGTATCGAAGGAGAACTTCCGGGCTTCTGTCACGCGAGCTGCTCCATCAGTAGATCAGCTCATCGTCGCCGCCCTGGCCGGCCAGCATGATTTCGCCCTTGGCGGCGAGATCCTTCGCGACCTGGACCATGGCCATCTGGGCCGCGTCCACATCCTTAAGCCGGACCGGGCCCATGGACTCCATATCCTCGCGCATGATCTTCGACGCGCGCTCGGACATGTTGGAGAAGAACATCTCACGCAAACTGTCCGAAGCCCCCTTGAGGGCCAGACCCAGCTGGTCCTTCTCGACCGCACGCAGCAGTGTCTGGACGCCGCCGGGGTCGAGCTTCGAAAGGTCTTCGAAGACGAACATCAGGGCGCGGATCCGCTCGGCCGCTTCGCGATTGCGCTCTTCCAGCGCGGCGATGAATCGACCCTCGGTCTGGCGGTCGAAGGAGTTGAAGATCTCCGCCATCATCTCGTGGCTGTCTCGCTTGGAGGTGCGGGCCAGGTTCGACATGAATTCGTTGCGGAGCGTCTGTTCGATCTTGTCGAGGATCTCCCGCTGCACCGGCTCCATGCGCAGCATCCGCTGCACGCACTCGAGCGCGAAGTCCTCGGGCAGGGCGGAGAGGACCCGACTGGCGTGCTCGGCCTTGATCTTGGACAGCACCACGGCGACGGTCTGGGGGTATTCGTTCTTGAGGTAGTTCGCCAGAACCGCCTCGTTCACGTTGCCCAGCTTGTCCCACATGGTGCGGCCGGCCGGACCGCGGATTTCCTCCATGAGGCTGTCGACGCGCTCGTTCGGCATGAACGAGGACAGCAGGCGCTGGGTCTGCTCGAAGCTTCCCATCACCGATCCGGCGCCGGACATTCCCGACACAAACTCGATCAGCAGCTGCTCGACCACCGCGGCCGACACGGTGCCCAGGCTCGACATCGCCTGGGAGATCTCCTTGATCTCGTCCTCGTCGAGGCTCTCCCACAGCTTGTGGTGATCCTCGCCGAGCGCCAGCAGGATGATGGCGGCCTTCTCCGGACCCGTAAGTTTCTTGGGATCCTCGACGGCCCGCTTCTGGACGCGGATGGCCATGGATCAGGTCTCGTGCAGCCAGCCGCGGAGGATCGAAATCGACTCCTCGGGATGGTTGTCGACGAACTCCGCGACCCGCTTGACCGAGGAGGTCTTCAGACCGCCCTCGATGCGGGCGATGTCGATCCGCTGCTCCATTTCGCTGGGTCCCGGGAGGCTCAGCTGACCGCCAGCGCCGGCGGGTGAGAAGGCGACAACGTTGGAGCCGTCGGTGAGCTGGGGCGCGCCGCCCGCAGCCATGGCCAGCGCCGGAACGGGCATGGCTCCGCCGCCCGGGCCGCCCGCCGACTTGAGCAGGGGACGCACCACGAAGAAGATGATCAACAGGCCGACGACGAGGAGGACGAGAAGCTCTACACCACGCATGATGTCGTTCTTGTCGAAGGAGAACGGCGTCGAGGACGTTCCGCCGTCCACCCCGTCGGCGTCGCGATTGAAGCGGACGTTGACGACCTGGACCTGGTCCTGGCGGGACTGGTCGTAACCCATGGCCGAACGCACCAGTTGCTCGATCTTCTGCATGTCGGCGGCGGATCGCGGGGCGTAGGTGACCTTGCCGTCGCGGTCCGTGGTGGAAACCCCGTCGACAGCGACTGCGACGGACAGGCGCTTGATTGCGCCCGGCTCGATCACCTCGGTGCGAGTGGTGTTGGAGATCTCGTAGTTGGTGGTCTCCTGGGTGTTGCCGCTCTGCGATCCGTTGGTCGAGCCGAGGCCCGGCGCGGCTCCTCCGGGCAGATTGGCGGCCGCCCCGACCGCGCCGTCGGGCGAGGCCGAGGTATCGGAGGAGGTCTCCTCGCTTGTGGTGGTCGAGCGCACGACCTGCCCGTCCGGGTCAAAGGTCTGGCGTTGCTCGGTGACGCGGGTCTCGTCCACGTCGGCGGTAACCTGGACGCGGGCCTTGCCGGGCCCCACGACGCCTTCGACGACGTCGCGGATCGCGCGCCGCAGCCGTTCCTCCACTTCTGTCTTGCGGTCGTCAGCCATGGCGCTGGCGCTCGCGCCGTCGTCCTCGGAACCTGCAGCGAGCATCTTGCCGCTCTCATCGACGACGGTGACGTGCTCCGGCTTCAGGTTGGGAACGGCGCCGGCGACCAGGTTACGCAACGACCGGACCTGATCACCGGAGAGATCGCGGTGCCCCAACCCGACCACGATAGAGGCGGTGGGCGCGGCTGCCTCCTCCTCGAACAGCTGCCGCCGCGGAAGCACCAGGTGCACACGCGCGGATGTCACGCCGTCCAGCGAGCGGATCGTGCGGGCCAGTTCGCCTTCGAGAGCCCTCTGCCGGTTCAGGTTCTGGACGAAGTCCGTCTGCCCGAGGGCCGAGGCGTTGTCGAAGATCTCGTACCCGACCGACCCGGATGTCGGCAGCCCTTTCGAGGACAGCATAAGGCGGGTCGACGCGACCTTGTCCCGGGGGACCATGATGGTCGAACCGTCGCCCTTGGCTTCGTACTTGATGTTCGCCTGGTCCAGGGCGGCGGTGATCTCCGCAGCCTCCTTGAGATCCAGGTTGGAATAGAGCAGCGCCGACGGCTCCGAGCCGACCTTGAGCATAAGGAAAATGAGCAGCATCGCGGCGCCGGCCGCGGCGCCGAGGACGACGCCCCACCGCCCGATGCCAAATCTCTGCAAACCTGCGAACACGCGCTGGAGCCCCGCCCTCTAAGTCTGCGGACGCCCTTCGAGCCATACCCGCTAGGCAGGAATTTCCGGGTACATGGTAAAGAGGTGATTAAGCTTCCAATGCGGAAGCCTTGGCGACGCGGCCCAAATTTGCCGCGAGACCGTTGAAACTGCTCAAGGGGTATCGGAGAAAGTCTCCATGTTTCGACCGTTCCTGATCGTCGCTGCCGTCGTCGCCGCAGGCTCAGCCTCTGCCCAGACGGGCCCGACCCCGGGCCTTTTCATCAGCCCCGCCGGAGAACCGTTCCGGGCCCGGTCCGGGGAAGCCTATCCCCTGCCCAAGTGGTTCGCAGGAGCGGACTCCGACCACGACGGCGGCCTGACGCCGACTGAGTTCGAGCAGGACTCGCAGCGCTTTTTCGACGTGCTGGACACCAATCACGACGGCAAGATCAACAACGTCGAAACGGTGGCCTACGAGACCAATGTGGCGCCGGAAATCGTCCGCAAGATTCCCCTGCTCAGCGATCAGCGGGGCCACCCGACGGCCGCCATGCGCACCCTGCCGCCGCCCGATGGCGGACCCACGCGTCTGCGGCCGCCCAACGAGGGCGCCGGTTTCTACGCTCTCCTGAACGAGCCTGAGCCCGTCACCGCCGCGGATATGGATTTCAATACGATTATTACCCGTCAGGAGTGGTCGGCCGCCGCCAAGCGGCGCTTCACGCGCCTGGACAAGAATGCAGATCGCAGACTGACTCTGGATGAGTTGCCGACGCCGCCCGTCGCGCAGGCCGCCGGGGGCTGAAGGCGCGAAAGCCGCGCCCTTTCGGGCGCGGCTTGCGTCTCGGACCCTGGAAGCGGGCTAGCGGTACTGCTGGATGCGGGTCGTGCGCAGGCCGGCCATGCCCCAGCGGTCGATCGACTGTTGCCAGCCGAGGAATTCCTCGGTGGTCAGACGATATCGCTCGCAGGCCTCCTCGAGGGTCAGCAGGCCCCCGCGGACAGCGGCCACGACCTCGGCCTTGCGACGGATCACCCATCGTTGAGTATTCGCCGGCGGCAGATCAGCCAGCGTCAGCGCAGCGCCCGTCGGACCCACGATGTATCTCTCGCCTTTGCCATTTAGGCGTTGCTCTTGAAGCATGGGCTTTACGCCTCTCTCACCATCACCACACGGCGATGATAGCCACGCGGGCATAACATCGGCTTAATTGCGACAGTAAAAGAAGGGCTAACCCGATAGCCATCGAGATGTCGCAACGCGTGGTGTGGTGAGAAAGGATTCATTTACTCTAATTCGAACTCAGTAATTACCTCTTAACCCTGAGCAACTCCTCCAGCATCTCGTCGGCGGTCGTGATGATCTTCGATGATGCCGAGTAGGCGCGCTGGGTGGTGATGAGCCCGGTGAATTCCGACGACAGGTCGACAGTGGACGCTTCCAGGGTCGAGGGCGACAGCAACCCTGCCCCGCCCGTGCCGGGCGCCTTCAGGTTGAAGGTCCCCGAGGTGTCCGAAACCCGATAGGCGTTGCCGCTGACCGGGCGCAGGCCGTCCGGATTGGGGAAGGTCGAGATCGCCACCTGTGCGATCCGGCGGGTGATTCCGTTGTCGAAGATCGCCGTGACGAATCCATCTTCGTCGATCTCGATATTGGTGAGGTTGCCGAAGGCCGTCCCGTTGGTCGTCACGGCCTGGACCACGGACTGGCTGTCATACTGCGTCAGGCCGCCGGCGCCGGTGGCGAACTGGAAGTCGACCAGCTGGCTGTCCACGCCAAGGCCCGCGGCCCAGTTGACCGCGCCGGCTCCGGGAGCCGCGCCGCTGGAGGGCCCGATGCTGATCTGAGGGTTGTTGGGATCGGCGAACAGGGTGGTGTTGGTCAGGTCGAGCCGCCCGTCGGAGGTGAAGGCGACCGTGCCGGTGCGGATCTGGCCGTTCGAGAGCCCTGTCCCCGTCACCACGTCCGAAGCCGGCACCGCGCGGATTTCCGCGTACCACTGGTTCGGGGTCGCGCTCTTCAGGAACGAGACGGCGATGGTGCGCTGTCCGCCCTTGGAGTCCGAGATGGGCATTTGAATCTCGAAGTCCGGCTTGACCCCGGCGCCCGTCTCCGGGTCGTACATGGCCATGGAATTGGTGGCCACGTCGTAGGTGCCCAGTTCGCTCGACAGAGTCTGGCTGGACTTGAGGTTGGCGTTGATCGCCACGCGGGTGGTCTGTTCGGCCGCTCCGCCGACCGTTCCCACGTTGATGGACGAGAGACGGGTGATGTCCGAGGGATCGACCGTGATCTCGCCTTCTGAATCGACCACCCAGCCCTGCAGATAGAGACCTGCCGCGTTGCGGAGGTAGCCCAGATCATCCACCTGGAAAGAGCCGGCGCGGGTGAACAGGCGCGCATCGGTCGCGTCCAGGTCCTCGGCCTTCTGGGTGACGACGAAGAAGCCCGAACCGGCGATGCCGAGGTCGGTGTTGGAGCTGGTGCGCTGCAACAGGCCCTGCTGGCTCACGTACTGGCGCGTCACGGCCTGGACCCCGCCGGCCGAGTAGGCGCCCTTGGCGGCCTGACTGGTCACGATGGTCTGGAACTGCGACTGACTGCGCTTGTAGCCGACGGTGTTGACGTTCGCGATGTTGTCGGAAATCGCGGCAAGCGCGGCCGAGTTGGCCGTCAGGCCCGACACGCCGGCGAGCATGGCGCTGTTGATGCTCATTAAACCCTAGTCCCCAAACTTGATGCGATGTGCGCCTGCTGCGTCGGGCTCTTGAGGCCCCAGGTCGCGCCGCCCTTTTGGCGACGCGTCTCGGTCATGGTCATCCGGTCGCCCCCGCCGCAGGCGGGGTCTCGACGCTGATGATGCTGCTGAGGGGCACGATGGCGCCTCCGATCGTGACGTAGGCGGCGCCGTTGTACATCTCGACGCCCTTGGCGATGCCGCGAGTCAGGACTTGCGAGGCCACGTCTGCCCCTGCCCCGTTCTTGGATGTGATCTTCAGGGTGTAGACGCCGCCGTCAGGCAGCTGCACGCCGGCGCTGTTCCTGCCGTCCCAGACGAAGTCGTGGATGCCCGCGCTGCGATCCGGCGCCTGGCCCGACCAGACCGTCTTGCCCGTGGAATCGACGATCTCGAGCTTCACGTCCGTCGCGTCGTTGGCCAGTTCGTAGCTCCAGTTGGCCTTGCCATCCTGGAGTTCCGTCGCCGCGAAGGAGGCGGTGACCTGCTTGCCGATGTAGGAGACCCCGCTGGTCATCCCGCTAGCGCCCTGGCTGACCAGGGAGGTCAGCAGCTGGTTCGTCAGCAACTGCTGTTCCACGCCGGACATCTGCACCAGCTGGGCGGTGAAGGCGTTGGAGTCGACCGGGGCGGTGGGATCCTGGTTCTTCAGCTGAGCGGTGAGCAGGCTGAGGAAGGTCTCGTAGTTCTGCCCCAGCATCGACGAACCATTGGAGATGGTCGCCTGGGCCTGGCCGATGGATGCAATGCCGTTCGCCATGGGGTCAGACCTTCATGTCCAGGCCGAGCACGGCGCGGTTGGCAAGGCGCCCGGCGTCTTCGGCGAGGCGCGCGGTGCGATCGGCGTCACGGAACGCGCGGCCGCGAACCGCGTCGGACTCCTGACGGCTGCTCCGGGACTGCGCGAAACCCTGACCCTGCTCACGGTCGGAGAAGGTCAGGTCCTCATTGCGGACGCTGAATCCGGCTTGTTCCAGCTGACGGCGCAGTTCGTCCGCCTTGCCGCGCATGTCGGCTGCGGCGGCCGGGTTGTCGAAGGACATCTGGGCGGCGAGCCGGCCGTCAGCCTCGATCGAGAGCTTCACGTCCACCCGGCCGAGTTCGGCCGGATTCAGTTCCATGTTGAAGCGTGTGACCCGGCCTTCCAGCTTGCGGGAGATGGTGGCGGCGAGCTGCGCGACCAGTTCGGGCGCCCCCCGGGTGGCGGCGAGGTTGGCGACGTGCGCCGGGGCGGCCGGCGCCGGCGTGGCCGATGTGGCGGGAGTCCCTTCGGAGGAGGCCGCATTGGACCCGTCCGGGGTGCTCGCGACGGCCAGATCCGCGCGGGATTCAGCCGCCATGGCGGCGGCGCGCGACGCGCCGGCGTCCGCTGCGGCCGCAGGCGTGGCGGCAGACCCCGCATCGGCCTTGACCGGCGGCGCGTCCATCGACCGGGCGGCCGGGCCGCCGTCCGCGCCGCTGACCGGCTTGCGGGGCGCCGACTCCATTGCGGCTCGCCCTTCTGACCGCATCTGGTCCACGAGATGCCCTCGGCTCTTCAGGTCGTTGAGCAGCGAGAGAGCCGCGCTGTCGGCGGAGCCGTTGCCCGCCGCAAGAAGAGCCTGGGCGATGGGAGTCGCGTGCCGGGCGCCTTGGGAAGCTGGTCTGTCCGATGCCGCCGTCTGATCCGCGCCTGCGGTCTCGACCGCGGCCATGGCGGCGGCGAGGCGCGTGGTGATACGGCCGGCGAAGGCGTGCAGGCGTTCCTGGAGCGGAGCGGGTGCGGCCGCGATGGCGGCGTCGAGCGCGGTCTGCACGGCGGGCGGCAGCTGCCCGGGCTGGGCGGCGTTGGCGGCGGGATCGGCGAGGGCCGCCTGAATGGCTTGTCCGAGAAGGTCGAGCGCAGCGCCGAAGGCGTCGAGCGGGCTGGCCGTCTTCGGGGTCGAGGTTCCCGTAGTTCGCGCCGTATCGCCCGGCGTGGCCGACGCGGCCGGGCTGTCGCCCGGCACGGCCGGCCGCACGTGCATCACCCCCATCTCGCGAAGGCTGGCCAGGAAGTCGCGCCACTCGCCGATCGCCGCGGCCATCTCGCCGTCGCCCCGGCCGAGGAAGCCGGCGGGCCGCTCGCGAACGGGGCGCGCCGCCCGCGGGGCCTGCGTATCGGCGTCGGTGGACGCCGAGGGACCGAGGCCGCACGGAGCTTCACCGCTGTCGGTGCTGCGCAGCTCTGTGTCGAGGACGCGGGCGAAGGCGTCGTCGTTCGGCGACGTCGCGGCGGGCGCGGGTCGAGGCGCGGAAGCGGCAAGGGCGAGCAGGTCGGCCGGGCGCATGGCTCGTTTCGGATCTGGGAGCGCCTGCTGCGCCGGGCTTATTCGGCCTACGCGTTGCAAACCCGGGGCCGAACCCGCCCGGCCCGCCAATAGACTGATTTTAAAAAACTTTCTCAGCCAACACGGCGCCGGCGACCGACAACTCTGGGGCGGAAATTGCCGCCGGGAGGGCTTTTGCTGCCTAGAGCGGAGGGTTCAGCGGCAGCTTGAGGAAGCGCCGGCCCTCGCGGTCCGCCACCGGCAGGGCGCCGGCGCGGATGTTCACCTGCAGAGCTGGCAACAGCAGGGCCGGGGCCGGCAGGGTGGCGTCGCGCGCCTGCCGCATGGCGACGAACGTCGCCTCGTCCTTCCCTCCGCCGACATGGATGTTGCCCTCCCGCTCCGCCCCGATCGTGGTGGTCCAGGCGAACTCGCGGCGACCGTCCTTGGGAAGGTAGTCGTGGCCTACGTAGACGCGCGTCTCCGGCGGCAGGTCCAGCAGCTTTCGGATGGAGCGGTAGAGGGTGCGTGCGTCGCCCCCGGGGAAGTCGGATCGCGCCGTGCCGAAGTCCGGCATGAACAGGGTGTCGCCGACGAAGACGGCGTCGCCGATGCGATAGCTGACGCAGGCGGGCGTATGGCCGGGCGTGTGAATCACGGTGATGGTCAGCTTGCCCAGGGACAGGGTTTCGCCATCACCCAGCAAGCGATCGAAATCCGTGCCGCCCGGCCGGACGTCGTCGACGCCGAGGATGGGCGCGAAAGTCTTTTGTACATCCAGGATGCCCGATCCGATCGCCACCGGGACGCCGGTCAGCTTGCGGATGTGGTCGGCTGCCGAAAGGTGGTCCGCATGGGCGTGGGTCTCGAGCACCCACTCCAGCTTGAGCCCGCGATCCCGGGCCGCGGTCAGCACGCGGTGCACGCTGTCGGTCGCGATCTTGCCCGACGCCGAGTCGAAATCGAGCACCGGATCTATGACGACGGCCTTCTTGGTTTCCCCCTCCCAGACCAGGTACGTGACCGTGTTGGTCGGGCTGTGAAAGAAGGCCAGGACTTCCGGCATGTCGGGATTCCCCCTCGGCGAACCGCAAGCATAGCCGTGCGTGGCCCCGGAGGCACCGTGGATTCCCTGCGCCGGCGTGAGGCGCGGCGGTGATCGTGCGACTGGTGCAACAGCCCCGCGCCCTGCGGACCGATCGACTTTCCCCAGCCGGATCGACTTGGGGCGTTGACTCGGAAAGCAGGGAGAGAACAAATAGAGAACAAGGGGAGTGAGCACCATGCTGACGCGGCGGCTGGACCGGGCCTTCGAAGCAATGACCGAATGTCGGCGACGCGCGCCGGACCTGACGGCCGTATTCGGGCCGGGCACGGCCGAGCGCGAGGCCCTCAACGCCCTGATCGCAGCCCTCGACCTGGCCGAGCGGGCCCTCTATCCGACCCGGCCGCGAGGATGACGCCGTGCCTATGGATGAAGGCCGACACGCCTTCCGCATCACCGCCGATATCGAGCAGGCGCGCATCTGGGAGTTGATCGAAGCTGGCGTCACCCTGGCGCTGGAATGCGTCGGCTGCCACCGACGCACGACCTGGCCGCCCGAACTGGTCAGACGCCGGTTGCAGCGGGACAGTGGCAAGCGCCTGATCGCGGTCGCCTCCCGGTTCCGTTGCGCGGCCTGCCGCTCGCCGTTTGTCCTGGTCAGCCGCGAGCGCACGCCGGTCCGCGCCGCCGTCTCCACCACAACCGAACGCCGGGACCCCGCGGCGAAACGCGGCTTCGTTCCCGCCAATCTGGATCCCAACGCCCGCGGCGGCGGCCGCCTTCGCTGAACTCACCGGACGGCGTTCATACGGCTCAGGTTGACGCCTGCAGCATAATCCCGCCGTCTGCCGCCCAGCGCATGATAGTTGGCCGACCATGACCCCGGTGCTTGATCTGATCCGCGAGGAGACCGCTGGGGACCACGCCCGCCTGGAAGGGCGGCTGGACATCTTCACGAGGCTGGCCAGCCCGGAGGGGCGCGGCGACCTGATGCAGCGCTTCTGGGGCCTCTACGCGGGCCTCGAGGATCGCCTCGCGGAGTGGCTGGAGCCCGTCGCGGGCCTCGACTATGCGGCGCGGCGTAAACTGCCGGCCCTTGATCGCGATCTCGCGGCGCTGGGTCTTAGGCCCGATCCCGCCCGCCGCCTGCCGCCGCCGAAATTCAGCGGGGCCGTGGAGGCGATGGGTTTCCAGTATGTGCTCGAGGGATCGACCCTGGGGGGCAAGGCGATCGCCAGGCGGGTCCAGTCGCTGGGACTGTCTGGAATCGGACTGTCGTTTTTCGACGTTTATGGCAGTGACACCGGCAACCGCTGGCGGGACTTCCGCGTTCTGTTGGAGCGGGCTTGTGCGCCGGACCCCGCAGGGGCGGCGCGCGGAGCAAAACGCGGATTTGGCCTGGTCGAAGCCTGGCTGTGCGATGGAATGGTGAGGTCGTGACGACGAGCGTAAACGGCCCCCGGACCGGACCTGTTAAAATTGGCGGCGACGCACCCGACCTGACCGCCTGCGATCGCGAGCCGATCCACATCCCCGGCGCCATCCAGCCGCACGGCGCGATGCTCGCCATGGACGCCGGGGGCGTGATCCGCGCCGCTTCCGGACGCACGCTCGAGTTCTTCGGCTCTGAACCTGAGGCACTGCTGGACCGCCAGCTGAACGAGATCTTCGAAGACCCTTTTGCGGGCGTCTCCGGCTTCGCGGGTCAGGTGCAGGCCGGCGGTCACGACCTCGACCTCACGCGCCACCCCAGCGGCGACCTCGACCTGCTGGAGTTCGAACCCCGCGAGTCCGCACCTTTGTCGGGTCTGGCCCTGCTGCAGGCGTTGGAGACGGTCACACAGTCGCTGGACCAGGCCGACAGCGTCGAAGACCTCTGTGACCGCGCCGCAGGCGCCTTCCGGCGGCTCACCGGATTCGACCGCGCCATGGTCTACCGCTTTCTCGACGACGGTGCTGGTCGCGTCCTAGGAGAAAGCCGCCGCGCGGATCTGCCGTCGTTCATGAACCATCACTTCCCGGCCTCGGACATCCCGCGCCAGGCCCGGGCGCTCTACCTGCGCAACCTCATTCGGGTGATCCCTGACGCCGCGTACACGCCCTCGCCGATCCTCGCGCGGGGGATCGAGCCGACGGCCATCGACCTTTCTGACAGCGTGCTGCGCAGTGTTTCGCCAGTGCACCTCGAATACCTCCGCAACATGGGCGTGGCGGCGTCCGCGTCGGTCTCGATCGTGGTCGACGGACAGCTGTGGGGGCTCGCCGCCCTGCACAATATGGAGCCCCGGCGCATGCCCCACGAGACCCGGGCGGTGTGCCGGGTCCTGGCCGGCGTCCTGGCGCGACGCCTGAAGCACTTCGCCGATCTCGCCGAGCAGGGCGAACGAGGCCGGCTCGAGGCCGTGCGTGCGGCCGTGGTCGCTGACCTGGCCCGCGAGGGAGGCGATCCGGAGCGGCTGGCGGACCAGCTGATCGACCTGATGGATGCAGCCGCCGCCGACGGCGTCGCCCTCAGCCTGCCGGACCGGGTGGTCACCCTGGGCAGCACCCCGCCCGCCGGCGCGATCCCCAGCTTGCGCGACTGGTCCCTCGGCGAAGCTCGCGACGGCGTTTTCGCAAGCGCGTCGGTGAGCAGTCTTTTCCCCCCGGCCGCCGACTACGACCAGGCCGCGGCAGGCCTGCTGGCCATTGACCTCGGCGCGGCCTGCGACGGGGCGGCCGCCGTCCTGTGGTTCCGGGCCGAGCAGGTCCAGGAGGTCCGCTGGGCGGGCGATCCGCACAAGGCCGCGCCGGCCGACCCCGAAGCCCGCCTGAACCCCCGCACTTCCTTCGAGGAGTGGAAGCAAACGGTTCGCGGCCAGAGTCGCCCCTGGAACAACGTCCACCTGGAGGCGGCCCGACGCCTGCGGGCCGAGATCATCGAACTCGACCGCCGCCGCCGCCTCAGCCACACCGCCGAAACCCTGACGGCCGCGGTCGCCGACCGTGACCAGCAGCTGGAGCAGAAAGACTTCCTGCTGAAGGAAGTGAACCACCGCATCCAGAACAACCTCCAGCTCGT
This sequence comes from Caulobacteraceae bacterium, assembly GCA_019695035.1. Lineage (GTDB taxonomy): Bacteria > Pseudomonadota > Alphaproteobacteria > Caulobacterales > Caulobacteraceae > JAEZEZ01. The sequence continues at coordinate 36,993 of JAIBAU010000012.1, forward strand.
CGCCAGCTTCCTTTCGTTGCAGCGTCGAGAAACGACCGACCCCCAGACCCGCGAGCATCTCGACGACGCCATGCGGCGGATGCGGGCGGTCGGCCTGGTGCACCGACGGCTCTACGCCTCACGCATGGTCGAGGCGGTGGAGATGGATCGCTACCTGACCGAGCTGGTCGAGGAGCTGATCGGCTCGCTGGGACCCGAATGGCGAGACCTTCTCAGCCTGGAGGCCGAGTCCACCGAGGTGCCGACTGACCGCGCGGTCGCCATCGGCCTGGTGCTGACCGAACTGGTCATCAACGTAGCGAAGTACGCCTATGAAGGCCGCCCGGGCCCCGTGCAGGTGGGCTTTGGCCGCGCCGACGGGGAACTGGTGCTGACCGTCGCGGACCAGGGTCGCGGCCGTTCTCCGGGCGCCGTTCCGGCCAAGGGCGGGGGCTTCGGCACCCGCATGATGATGGCGTTGGTGGCGCAACTGGGCGGATCGCTGAGCTACGCCGACAATAACCCTGGCGCTCGGGCCGTCCTGACCGCCCCGGTCTGAGGTCACCCCCAATCCAAACCGCCACGACTCCGGTCCGGGCGAATTTGTTTGACATAATGTTATATATTTTTTACATCGCGTGAAGCAAAACTGACTTGAGGAGGGGCCCGTGGCCTACCGTGAGAAGATCGCCTGGATGAGCCTCGTCGGCATGGCCGCGACGCTCGGCCTCTATTTCGTCTGGGTGAGAGTGGCCGGCGACGAAACGGCCCCGCTTCCCAACCTGGGCATGATGGGCGCCTACGCCGTGGCGGCCGTCGCCTGGGCCGCCTTCTACTTGCTGGGCGGCCTCGCGCTCCGCCTGAAGGATCCTGCCGAGGCGCGAGCCCGGCCGGATGAGCGCGACATCGCCATCGATCGGCGCTCCACCCAGGTCGCCTACTTCGTGTTGATGGGCCTGATGCTCTACGTCGGGGGCTTCAAGCCCTTCCAGAGCCAAGGTTGGGAGATCGTCAACGCCGCCATCGCCTCGGTCGTGATCGCCGAAGTCGTGCGCTGCATCGTCGCCGTGCTGTCCTACCGGCGGAGCGCCGCGTGAGCGGAGGCGCGCCCATCGCCAACCAGATCCGCACCCTGCGCTTCCTGGCGGGGGAGATGAGTCAGGCGGAACTGGGCCAGAAGATCGGCGTCACCCGCCAGACCATCGCCGCCATCGAGGCCGGGAAGTACTCGCCGAGCCTCGAGGCGGCCTTCCGCATCGCGGAGGTCTTCGGCAGACCGCTGGAGGACGTGTTCCAGTGGAAGGGGTCCGCCGGCTCCTAGAGGCCGTCCCACAAGGTATAGCTGATGATCGCCTGAGTGGGCGTCACGGCCTCGACGGCGACCTCGCCGAAGTCGCCGGACTTGGTCATCACGCAGAGGAACATTCCGGCTCGTAGCGGCGGGCTGCCGACCGGCGAGCCCCAGCGGGCGGCGCGGCAGCCCTGCGGCCCACGCCGGGTGGTGACGCCGTCCGTGGTCAGGACCGTCCCGTAGGACGGCTGCAACTGCCAGAACCGAGAACCCGGCATCAGCCAAAGGGTGGCCTCCCCGGCGGTGACGTTGACCCCCTCCTCCAGCCTCACGCCCCGGTTGGCCTGCAACACCAGATGGTTGACCTGGCGCAGCACGCGCACCGGACCCGGGGCGCCGGCAGCCACGAGCCTGCCGGCGGCGCTGCCCGGCGGCGCGGCGGGAGGCGCAGCTGCGACTGCCCCGCCCGCCGACGCCGGCAGGGCGAACCCGGTCAGGCAAGCAGTCAGCGCAGCGATGAAGGAGCGGCGAAGCGCCATGGATCGGTCCTTTGATCCGTCCCATCAAGACAGGGCCGGGTTAAGGGGTGGTTGGCGGTGGACCGGCAGCGCCGCGCCGAGGCAATAGCGCCTTCCCCAAGCACGGGCCGGGCCGGCGCATATTCCCGGTGGAGTTCGAATACCAACCCCCGAAAAAAAGGGCGGGCCCTTTCGGACCCGCCCTCATCGATTCAGACGATTTGAGCGTCGGACCTCTTAGAAGTCCATGTCGCCCATGCCGCCCATGCCGCCGCCCGGCATGCCGCCGGCGCCGGCCGAGGCCTTCTTCGGGGCGTCGGCCACGGCCGCTTCCGTCGTGATCAGGATGCCGGCCACGGAGGCGGCGTCCTGCAGGGCGGTGCGGACCACCTTGGCGGGGTCGATGACGCCGGCCTGGACCAGGTCGACGTACTCTTCCGTCTGGGCGTTGAAGCCGAAGGCGGCGTCCTTGGACTCCAGGATCTTGCCGACCACGATCGAGCCTTCCACGCCGGCGTTCTCGGCGATCTGACGGATCGGAGCCTGCAGGGCGCGACGGACGATGGCGATGCCGGCGTCCTGGTCGTCATTGTCGCCCTTCAGCTTGGCGAGGGCCAGCGAGGCCTTGAGCAGGGCCACGCCGCCGCCCGGGACGATGCCTTCTTCGACCGCGGCGCGGGTGGCGTTCAGGGCGTCATCGACGCGATCCTTGCGCTCCTTGACCTCGATCTCCGTGGCGCCGCCGACGCGGATCACCGCCACGCCGCCCGCCAGCTTGGCGAGACGCTCCTGCAGCTTCTCCTTGTCGTAGTCCGAGGTGGTGTCCTCGATCTGCTTCTTGATCTGGCCGATGCGGGCCTCGATGCCGGCCTTCTCGCCGACGCCGTCCACGATGGTGGTGTCTTCCTTCGTGATGGTGACCTTCTTGGCGCGGCCCAGCATGTCGAGCGTGACCGACTCCAGCTTGATGCCGAGGTCTTCGCTGATGACCTGGCCGCCCGTCAGGATGGCGATGTCTTCCAGCATGGCCTTGCGGCGATCACCGAAGCCCGGAGCCTTGACGGCCGCGACGCGCAGGCCGCCGCGCAGCTTGTTGACCACGAGGGTGGCCAGGGCCTCGCCCTCGATGTCCTCGGCGATGATCAGCAGCGGACGGCCCGACTGGACCACCGCTTCCAGCACCGGCAGCATCGGCTGCAGCGAGGAGAGCTTCTTCTCGTGCAGCAGGATGAGGGGCTCCTCGAGCTGGACCTCCATCTTGTCGGCGTTGGTGATGAAGTAGGGCGACAGGTAGCCGCGGTCGAACTGCATGCCCTCGACGACGTCGAGTTCGGTCTCAGCGGTCTTGGCCTCCTCGACGGTGATGACGCCCTCGTTGCCGACCCGTTCCATGGCGCGGGCGATCATGTCGCCGACTTCCTTGTCGCCGTTCGCCGAGATGGCGCCGACCTGGGCGATCTCGCCGTTGGTCGTGACCTTCTTGGAGATGTCCTTGATCTCGCCGATCACCTTGGCGACGGCCTTGTCGACGCCGCGCTTCAGATCCATCGGGTTCATGCCGGCCGCGACCGACTTCATGCCTTCCACGACGATGGCCTGGGCCAGCACGGTGGCGGTGGTGGTGCCGTCGCCGGCCTTGTCATTGGTCTTGGACGCGACTTCGCGGATCATCTGCGCGCCCATGTTCTCGAACTTGTCTTCCAGTTCGATCTCCTTGGCGACGGAGACGCCGTCCTTGGTCGAGCGCGGGGCGCCGAAGGACTTTTCGATCACGACGTTCCGGCCCTTGGGGCCCAGGGTCACCTTCACCGCGTTGGCGAGGATGTTGACGCCGCGCAGCATCTTGTCGCGGGCGTCGGTGGAGAAGTGGACTTGTTTGGCGGCCATGGTGAGCTGCTCTCTTTTCCGTAGGTTGTGACTGAGAAGGAAACCGGGGGGACCGCGCCTTAGCGGGTCACGACGCCCAGGATGTCGCTTTCCTTCATGATGATGAGGTCGTCGCCGTTGATCTTGACCTCAGTGCCCGACCACTTGCCGAACAGGATGCGATCGCCGACGGACACGTCCATCTTGATGTACTCGCCGTCTTCGTCGCGGCCGCCCGGGCCCACGGCCAGGACTTCGCCCTCCTGGGGCTTTTCCTTGGCGGTGTCGGGGATGATGATCCCGCCCTTGGTGGTCGTCTCTTCTTCCACGCGCTTCACCAGCACGCGGTCGCCGAGGGGACGAAAGTTCATGGTCAGCTCCGGATAGTCGTTCGGTTTTCATGTAACGAAGCACCCGGCCCGTTCCGCTTTGGCAGCCGACCGGTGCGAGTGCTAACGGCGGGCAGATAGGGGCGGCCAAGGGGGGAGTCAAGGCGCGCGCCGCCCCCGCCGTGTCCTCGCGGGCGCCCCGAACCGAACCCTTGTGGAAAAGGGCGTTGCAGCGTCACCCGCGACGAGGCCCGCAGATCAACTTGACTCCATCGTGCACTTTATGTTGTAAAGTGCTTCACCACATGTTGAGGAGAGGATCAGCGATGGCCGGTCGGACGGCGGGAGCGGAGTTGAGGCGTTTCGCCCTGGTGATGACGGCCTCGCTGGCGGCCATCGCGGCGATCCTGTCGATGCAGCCCGGTTCGGTGGATCTGGCGGCCATTCTGCACATCCAGCCTCAGCTGGACCTGGCCCCGCTCGCCCGGGCGCCGCTGCTGGTGCAGGTCCACCTTCTGACCGTGCTCTACGCCCTGCTGGTCGGCCCGATCCAGTTCCTGCTGCCCAAGGGTACGAGGCTGCACCGCGTGCTGGGCTGGAGCTGGGCCCTTGCCATGCTGGTCACCGCCCTCGCCAGCCTCGGCATCCGCGAGATCAACCACGGGCAGTTCTCGCCCATCCACCTGTTCTCGGCCTGGACCCTGGCGAGCCTGCCGCTGGCCGTGATCTTCGCGCGCCGCGGGGCGATCCAGGCCCACCGGGGCACGATGGTCGGCCTGTACGTCGGACTGGTCATCGCCGGCCTGCTGGCGATCGCCCCGGGACGGCTGTTCTGGGACATCTTCTTCGGCTGAGGCCCCTGCCCCGCCGACCTTTCACCCTTCAAACGGAGACAAAAGCCATGACGGTGAAGACGACGGCCGCCCTGATCGCGGTGGGACTGCTGGGCGTGACGGCGCCGAGTCTGGCCTGGGCCGGCGACCTGACGGTGACCCTTACGGGCGCCCACGCCGGCGGCGGACAGGTGCACGCCGCCCTCTACACCCGCGAGACCTTCTTCCGACCCGGCGGGCTGCAGCAGACCGTCGACCCCGCCTCCGGCGCGGTCACGATCGTCTTCCGCGACGTGCCCCCCGGCGACTACGCCTTCACCGCCTATCACGACGAAGACGGCGACGGGCAGATGGACCGCTCCCCCATGGGCATGCCGAGCGAAGGCTGGGGCATGAGCAACGCCGACCAGCTGATGGGGCCGCCCACCTTCGACGTGCTCAGGTTCACCGTTCCGGCGTCCGGCGTCGCCATCAGCGTGCCGCTGCACTACTCGACCGGCCGCTAGGGCCCTCCGGCCTGGCGGTCGGCGAGCGGCGGGGCGAGCCAAGGGCTCTCCCCGCCGAAGCCTTTTTGCGTATGGTGACGGCAGATTCGCCAACGGGACCCACATGGACGGACTGCACGCTTCCCTGATCGCCGGCGCCGTGGGCGCCTTGGCGGGCGTGTTCTCCGGCTGCCTGGCTCTGCTCGGCACCGACCTGAGCGGCGCTGCGCGCGAGGGCGACCCGACCGCCCCGCTGGACCAGCGCCTGGCGATCGGGGCCTTCCTGTTGTCGTCGCACGCCATCGCGGTGGCGGCGATCTGGCAGCTGCCCCAGGTGGGCGCATGCATCGCCGCCGGACTGGGCGCCGGATGGATGGGCGCCGCGGCGGCGGGCGCGATCGGCCTTCTCAGCCAGCCGGAACGGGTCTGGCTGCGCGTGACCCACATCGTGGTTCGCCTGTGCATCGGCGCGGCTCTGCTGGCGCCCCTGTGGACCTACATGCGGCTGATGCAGATGCAGGCCATGGGCGCGATGCACGCCTAGGCGTCCGAGCCTTCGTCGCGCCGTTCCAGGTCGGCCGGGTCAAAGTCGTAGTCCAGCAGGTCCGCGGGTTTGCATTTCAGCGCCGCGCACAACCTCGCCAGGGTGTCGAAACGGATGCCCTTCACCTTGCCGGAGCGAAGCAGGGACAGCTGGGTCTCGGACAGACCGATCTCGGCGGCCAGCGCGCGGGCCTTCAGCTTGCGCCGCGCCAGGGCCACGTCGAGGGTGACGACGACTGGCATCAGACGAACCGCTCGAGCTCGGACTGCATCGCTCCGGCGCGCTTCAACAGCCGGCCCAGCAGCAGCATCGCCCCGCCCAGAACGGCCAACAGAACCGTGGTCGGGTCCAGGCGCACGCCGCCAAAGCCGTACTTGCCGTCCACCCAGGCTTGCAGCCAGGGCGCCACGACCGCCGTGGCGAGGGCGGCCCAGATCAGGGCGGAGCCGATGCCGCGTACACCTCGCCCGACCGCGTCTCCAAACAAGGCCCCTTCGGCCAGCCGCTTGAACAGCTTTCGGCAGGCGTCGATGGCCCCGGCCAGGGCGAAGGCGGGCAGGGCGTCGATGAGCAGCGCCCCGATCCCGTTCCAGAAGGCGGGCGTGTCGGGCGCAAGGCTGCGCAGCTCGCCGAGAACCGGCAAGACGATGTAGCGCGCGATCAGTCCCAGGAGGATGACCAGGAAGGCGATGAAGGTGATCACCTCCAGGCGCCGGGCTTCGGATTGCAACGAGCGGTCGGTCATGGCGAGACCTCAATAGTTTTAGGTTATCGCCATATAATTTTAGGTTTTACTTAAAGTCAAGAGTCATATGGCGCGGATGTAGTCGGCCAGATTGTCGATGACCTCGCCCTGCGCCTCAGACCGCCACTGCAGGCGCACCCCGGGACCCGGCTCTGTGAAGAGGGTCAGTCCATCCTCGTAGGGGAGAAAATCGTATCCCTTGAACACCCACCGCTCGCCCGCGGAGCGCAGCCGCCCGTCGACGTCGGTGAAGGATCGCACGATCATGTACTCGCGACCGGGCGTCATGGTCTGGTGGAAGGCGCGGGGTCCGACCGGGCCGGGCGGAGGCGACGGCGCAAGGCGCGGGCGACGGCGCGGCAGCAGTACACGGACGACCGTCGCCACTCCGGCGACCGCCAGCGCGGCGACGCCGATCAGCGCCAGCTCATCATGGGTCAGGGGCGACCAGGCCATGAGGCCAGCCTAGCATGCCCGGAGGGACGATTCAGGAGGGACGGCGTGGTGGTTGGGGGCGGGATCGAACCGCCGACCTGTGGGTTATGAATCCACCGCTCTAACCATCTGAGCTACCCAACCGCGCCACTCACGCAGGCCGCCCACGCAGGCGCTGGGCCAGCGGGAGGGACGGCGTATATAGCGAGGGGTCGCGGCGTTCAAGACGCGTCGCGCTCCCACCTGTCCGCCGCCGCCGCCGCGCCTGGCGGATGTTCGCCGGCATCTGCTGGAGCTGCTCGCCATGCGCAATGCCTGGGGTCTTGCCGCCGCCGCCTTCGTCCTCCTGGTCGCCTGCGGGCGGGCCGCCTCCCAAGGCGCCGAAGCCGCGCAGGGCCAGACGCTCGAGACCCGCCCGGCGAACACGCGGTACGCGCCTGCATTCCCGGGCCAGACACGCGCGCCGGCCCTGCCCTCGTCATCCTATCTGGTCGAGGTGGTGGCCGCCGGGCTGGAGAAGCCGTGGGCGGTGGAGCCCCTCGCCGACGGTCGATTCCTCGTCACGGAGAAGGCCGGCCGGATGCGCTTGGTGTCGGCCGACGGCGCGCTCTCGCCGCCGGTGGCGGGACTGCCCGCCGTCGATCCTCGCGGCCAGGGCGGTCTGCTCGACGTCGCCCTCTCGCCCACCTTCGCGGCGGACGGCCTGATCTACTGGAGCTACGCCGAACCGCGGGAAGGCGGGAATGGCACGACAGTCGCCCGCGGCCGCCTGGTCGAGACCCCGGGCGCCGCACCCCGTGTCGAGGACGTGCGGGTCATCTTCCGCGTCACCCCGACCTACGACGGGAACAAGCACTACGGCTCTCGCCTGGTCTTCGCGCCAGACGGCAAGCTGTTCATCACCGACGGGGAGCGCTCCGATCTCGCAACACGTCCGCAGGCTCAGCAGCTGGGCTCTCACCTAGGCAAGGTGATGCGCATCAATCCCGACGGGTCGACGCCGGCCGACAACCCCTTCGTGCATACGCCCGGGGCCCTGCCCGAGATCTGGGCGCTTGGGCTGCGCAACGTGCAGGGGGCCGCGATCCGGCCGGGCACGAACCAGCTCTACACGGTCGAGCACGGACCGCGTGGCGGCGACGAGCTGAACCGGCCCGAAGCCGGGCGGAACTACGGCTGGGGAGTGATCAGCTACGGCCTCGAGTACTCCGGCGCTCCGGTCGGTCAGGGGATCACCGCACGCGAGGGGATGGAGCAGCCCCTGTACTACTGGGACCCGGTCATCGCCCCGTCGGGGATGCAGTTCTACGACGGCGCGGCCTTTCCCGCCTGGCGCGGCGACCTGTTCATCGGAGGCATGAAGGATCGGCTGCTGGTCCGGCTCAAGCTGGATGGGGACCGGGTGATCGGCGAGGAACACCTGCTCAGCGACCGAGGCAAACGAATCCGGGACGTCCGGCAAGGGCCCGACGGCTATCTCTACGTGGTCACCGACGAGACAGCAGGGGAGCTCTTGCGCATCCGCCCCAAGCCCGGCCGGAGTTAGAGAATTTTCGCGGTTCCCCGCTTTTCAGAGCACGGTTCTTGCGTCTACAGAAGAACTGGCCGCCGCGGGCGGTGACTTCTTCCAGATTGGGCCGGGCCGTGGCTGAAGATCTCGACGCCATCGATGCGCGCATCCTGGAGCTGATCCAGGCCGACGCCAGTCTCTCTGTCGCCGACATCGCCGAGCAGGTCGGCCTGTCGCCCTCCCCCTGCTGGCGTCGTATCCGCCGAATGGAGGACGCCGGAGTCATCCGCAAGCGGGTCACCTTGCTGAACGGGCAGAAGCTGGGGCTCGACTTCGAGGTCTGGGCGGTGGTGAAACTGACCTTGCCCACCCGGGAGAACCTGGACGCCTTCGATCAGGCCGTGGCCGGCTGGCCCGAGATCGTCCAGTGCGCCTCAATCACCGGTCGCGAAGACTATGTGCTGCGCATCGTCACGCGGGACATTCACGCCTTCGACGCCTTCCTCCGCGACAAGCTGCTGGCGCTGGGCCTGGTCTCCGACATCGAAAGCCACATCGTCGTGCGGGGGGTGAAGGACACCACCGAACTTCCCCTCAGCCTTGTAACCGGCCACCCAGGGTAGACATGCGGACTCCTGGCGGTTGCAAGCTGCGCCAATACGCCCGCTTGGGGCCGCGGCCCAGCATTGCTATGTAGCCAGCGCATTTCCGGGGGGCGGACATGATCGACGCTATCATCACGGCGAACCGAAAGAGCCTCGGCGACTTCGAGGTCGGCCGCGTGCTGCCGTCGGTTCAGCGGCGTATGGTCGGGCCGTTCATCTTCCTCGACCACATGGGGCCGGCCGACTTCCAGCCGGGCCAGGGCGTCAATGTCCGCCCGCATCCCCATATCGGCCTGTCCACCGTCACCTACCTTTTCGAGGGCGAGATCATCCACCGGGACTCGCTCGGCTTCACCCAGGCCATTCGTCCGGGAGAGGTGAACTGGATGACCGCCGGCAAGGGCATCACCCACTCCGAACGCACCGATCCGTTCCGGCGCGACATGGGCGCGCGCCTGCACGGGATGCAGGCCTGGGTAGCCCTGCCCGACGGCCAGGAAGAGATCGAGCCCAATTTCGAGCACTACCAAGGCAAGGACATGCCCGCCTACGAGGGCGACGGGCTCTATGCGCGCCTGATCGCGGGCGAGGCCTACGGCGCCAAGTCGAAGGTCCGCACCTCCTCGCCCCTGTTCTACGTGCACTGGGAAATGGGCGCCGACGTGAAGGCGACGCCTCCGGACGGCTACAGTGAGCGCGCGGCCTACGTGGTCTCCGGCGAAATCGAGGTGGACGGCCGTTTCATCCAGCCCGGCCAGATGGTGGTCTTCACGGTGGGCGCCCGCCCGGTGGTTCGCTCGGTCAAGCCCTCGACGGTGATGCTGTTGGGCGGCGAGCCCGTGGGCGAGCGTCACATCTGGTGGAACTTCGTGTCGTCCAGCATGGACCGCATCGAGCAGGCCAAGGACGACTGGCGCGAGGGGCGCATGCACCTGCCGGTGGGCGACGACCTCGAATTCATCCCGCTGCCGGACACCCCGCCGCCCCCCTCCAGGCCGACGCCGGGCGTCACCGAGGACGAGCCCGGAAAGACGGCGGCGGAAGCAGAACGCGCCTGAGCGTTTCCTCCTCCCCGCCCCGCGTCTAGGATGGCGGGGTCGCCATCGCAGGACAGCCCCATGACCCGCCTTCGAATGCTCGGCCTTTCCGCGCTCGTCGCCGCTCTCGCGGCTTCGTCCGCCCTGGCCGACGAACGGCCGATCGAGACCTATTACGCCAGCCTATCGGCCTGGGACCACGTCGACGGCATGGGTCACCGGCTGACCACGGTGGCGGCCATCCTCTGGCAGGACCGGGCCAACTTCCACAACCGCCATCTGCGCGATCCCAGCGACGTGGGGGACAACTACTTCCGTCGCAAGGAAAACCGGCGACGCATTCCCGCGCTGGTCGCCAACGGGCGCATGGACGACCTCACCGTTCAGCGCATCCTGCGCGCGGAGCCGAGGGTCCGGGTGGATCGGTATGCCGACCGGCTCGAGGTGACTGTCGAGACCAACGGAGGGGCGCCCGGCCCCCTCAACGACTAGGACTTCCGATATCGGTGTTCCGCCTGAACCCCGGCGGGTCTATGGTGCAGCCGGCAGGCTGAACCACCCCAGGTCGGGAGGATGCTCGTGAACCCCATCAAACCGGCGGCGCTGGCCGCGCTGGCTCTCCTGGCGACCGCCGCTCCGGCTGCGCTCGCCAAGGAACGCCCGTTGGAGACCTACTACGCCGAACTGGGCCGGTGGGACCATTTCAATTCCAACGGCGAGCGCCTGCGCACAGCCGCGGCGATCATTCGCCAGGACCGCGCGAACTATCACAAGTTCCACCGCCGGGACGTCGGCGACCAGGGCGACAGCTTCTTCCGCTCGGCGGAGAACCGCGCCCGGCTGGAAGCCATGCTGAACCGCGGCGACTCGGACCCGGGCGTGCTGGATCGCATCATCAACGGCACGCCGATCATCCGTGTCGACGTCTACCGCGACTATGTCGAGGTCACGGTCGACTGACCGGTCTTCCCTCCATGCGGCGGACCGGCGGCCGGATCACCTTCGCCCTGATCCTGGCCGCCGGCCTTGCCATGCCCTCGGACGCCGCGCCCCGGCCGGGACCGCAGGACCTCGCCCGCGCCTATCCGCAGTCGATCGCGCGGGTGGGGGACGGCAAGGTCGTCATGCGCAACGGCCAGGTGTTCGCAATCTCCGACGGAGTCAGCGGCAAGTCTGACGAGCGGCGGCTCAACGCACCTGACATCGACGACATGTTCTTCGAGGCCTACGTCCAGGGTCCGCCGGCACGCCCTCCTTCCGGCGAGCCCGGCCGAGCGCGCTACGAACCCTTGTTCAACGCAATGTACGGCGACTGCTCCCGCGGGGGCGTGCGGCTGCGCCGGGTCGCCTGGATGCCGCACCGGCACGGGGGGACGGTCCTGTTCGCGACGGCCAACGGGGCGGATCGCGCCCTTGAGGCGGTGGTGCGCGACCTCGAGAGGCTGCCGCCCGACATGACCCGTTTCCTGGTCCCGGCCGGCGGGACCTACAACTGCCGCAAGATCCAGGGCACGCCGCGCCGCTCGATGCACGCCTACGGCGCGGCGATCGACATCTCCACGCGCTATTCGGACTACTGGATGTGGTCTGGCGGCGAAGGCGCGGCCTGGCGCAACCGCATTCCCATGGAGGTGGTGGAAGCCTTCGAACGGCACGGCTTCATCTGGGGCGGCAAGTGGCGACACTTCGACACCATGCACTTCGAGTACCGACCCGAACTGTTGCCGGCGCAACGGCGCCAGGATCCGGCGGCTCCCTAGCTCGGGCGGGTCGCCCGCCAGGCGACATAGGCCGCAACGACCAGGATAAGGCCCGCGAAGAGCTTGCGGCCGAACGCAGCGCGCTGACCCAGCGCCCTGGCCACCGGCAAGCCCGCAACCGTGCCCAGGCCCCCCCCCGCGACCATGGCTCCGACAATGGGCCAGTCGACCATGCCAGACACCGCATAGTTCGCCGATGTCGCCGCCCCGAACAGGGCCACGCTCAGCAGCGACGAGGCCTGGGCGTTCGCCAGCGTCATGCCCGCCGCCAGCATCAATCCCGGCACGATCAGGAAGCCGCCGCCGATCCCGAAGAAGCCCGCCGCAAAGCCTGTCGCCAGGCCGACGGGCGCCAACCTGAGCACCAGGCGGCGGTCAAGGACGACGGCCGGGTCGCCTTCGCTGCCGGGCTTCCGGAACATGGAAAGCGCTATGGCCGCCATGGCCAGGGCGAACCAAAGCAGCAGGCTGTGGCCATCGACACGCTTGGCCAGCGTGGAGCCGGCCACCGAACCGGCCAGCCCGGCCGCACCGAAGACCAGGGCGCACGGCCATTTCACCCGCCCCGCCCGGGCATGACCGGCGAGGCCCACGGCGGCGTTGACCGCTACGCCGGCCGCGGAGGTTCCGATCGCGACATGGGGGTCCCTTACGCCGACGAGATAGAGCAACAGGGGTGCGGCCAGCACCGATCCGCCGCCCCCGAAGACAGCCAGGAAAAGGCCGACCAGGCCGCCGCTGAGGGCGGCAAGCAGGAGGCTCAGCATTTGTCAGACGGCCCGGAGGCGGTTCCACGGCGCGAGCGCCAGAAGCTTGGCCATGCCGCAGAAGCCCGTCGCGCCGGCCACCGTCAGGCCTGCGCCCACGAAGGCCGCGAGCGCATACCAGTAGGGATGAACGAGAGCGCCGAGCGCGATGCCGGCAAGCACCAGTGATCCGGCGCCGATCTGGACCTGACGCATGATTTCGAGCGGCGCCTTGGCGTCCGCGACGGTGGCCAGGCCGGCCGCCTTCCATGCTTCGAGACCGCCCTCCATTACCCAGGCGGGGCCTTCGATCCGCGCCGAGAGGCGGCTGCAATTGACGGCTGTGCGATGGCCGGTCCGGCACATGAAAATGACGTCGCGGTCCGGTTCGAGCTTCAGGTGGGAGGTTTCGAAGACGGAGAGCGGCGCGGCGATCGCGCCTTTCACATGCTCGCGCGCAAACTCGTCGGGTTCGCGGATGTCGACGAGCACGGCGCTTCCATCGCGAAGTCGCGCCGCGATCTCGGCGGGGGATACCGGGGTCAGTACTGAGGTCATGGGTCAGCCTATGGGGAGGGATCGGCCGGGCAGTAGATTTCGGCCAGGGTGGCGATCACCCGCACAGTCGCCTCGTCCGCGATCCGGTAGGAGATCGTCTGTCCTTCGCGGCGAGCGCTCACCAGACCTTCTTCGCGTAGCACTGCAAGGTGCTGCGAGAGGGCCGATTGCGACAGGCCGACAAGCGGCTGCAGCGCGCCGACCGCCAGTTCGCGGTGGCCAAGCTGGCAGAGGATCATCAGGCGCCGTTCGTTGGACAGGGCTTTCAGCAGGCGCGCGGCGTCTCGGGCGCTGCTTTCGAACCGGGCGAAGTCGATCTGTGTCAGGTCGATCATGGCTCAAATATATTAGCAGTTGCTAAATTAGCAAGACCTAATATGTATGGCTTCACCGTAGAGGAGCCTCCCCCATGTCCACGTCTGCGAAACCCCAGGTCAGAGCCTTCTTCGACCAGGCCACCCACACCGTCACCTACCTCGTTTCGGACCCCGACACCGGCATGGCCGCCGTGATCGACCCCGTGCTGGACTATGACCCCGCCGCAGCCCGGACCGCCACTCGATCCGCGAACCTCGTGCTGGCGGAGATCAGCGCCGGAGAACTCGAGCTTGCATGGATTCTCGAAACCCACGCCCATGCCGACCACCTGACGGCCGCCCACTACCTGCGCGAGGTCACCGGCGCCCCCGTCGTCATCGGCGCGGAGATTTCGCGCGTCCAGAAGACATTCGCCCCGTTGTTCCGGGCTGCTGACGTCCGCGCCGACGGCTCCGCCTTCGACAAGCTCGTGGCCGATGGCGATACCCTTCCCCTCGGCAATCTGACGATCGAGACGATCCACACGCCCGGACACACTCCGGCATGTGTGAGCTATCGCATCGGTGATGCAGTGTTCGTCGGCGACACCCTGTTCATGCCGGACTACGGCACCGCACGGGCCGACTTCCCCGGAGGGGACGCCCGCACGCTCTATCGCTCCATCCAGAAGATCCTGGCGCTGCCGCCGGAGACCCGGGTGTTCGTCGGCCACGATTATCTTCCCAGGGCGGGGCGCACCGAATTCGCGTGGGAGTCCACGGTCGCGGAAGAGCGCGCCCTCAACATCCATGTCGGAGACGAGCGCAGCGAGGACGCATTCGTCAGCTTGCGCCAGGCGCGAGACGCCTCGCTCGGCGCTCCGGATCTGATCCTGCCCTCGCTACAGGTGAATATTCGCGCGGGCGCCTTGCCCCCGCCGGCCCCCGACGGTCGGCGCTACCTGTCCCTGCCGCTGGACACGATCTAGCCGCTCCGCGGGGAGCGGGCCGGACCTAGACGAGTTCGACCGCCATGGCTGTGGCCTCGCCGCCGCCGATGCAAAGCGAAGCCAGGCCCTTCTTCTTGCCCTGGGCCTGCAGGGCGCCGAGCAGGGTGGCCAGCACGCGCGCGCCGGAGGCTCCGATCGGATGGCCGAGCGCGCAGGCGCCGCCGTTCACGTTGAGCTTCTCGCGCGGGATGTTCAGGTCCCGCATGGCGATCATGGCCACCACGGCGAAGGCCTCGTTGACCTCGAACAGATCAACGTCGTCGACCGACCAGCCGGCCTTGTCGAGCGCCTTCTTCATGGCCGGGACGGGCGCGGTGGTGAACTTGCCGGGCTCATGGGCGTGGGCGGCGTAGGACACCACCTTGGCCACCACGGGAAGGCCCAAGGTCTTCGCCGTGGACTCGCGCATCATCACCAGCGCGGCGGCGCCGTCCGAGATCGACGAGGCGTTGGCCGCGGTGATGGTGCCGTCCTTGGCGAAGGCGGGCTTCAGCGAAGGGATCTTGGACGGGTCGGCCTTAAGAGGCTGCTCGTCGTGGGTGATGGTCTCTTCCCCCTTGCGGGTCTTGATGGTGACCGGCGTCACCTCGCGATCGAAAGCGCCGGACTCGATCGCCCTCTTGGCGCGCGAGAGGCTCTCGATGGCGTACTCGTCCTGCGCTTCGCGGGTGAACTGGTATTCCCGCGCCGCGTCCTCGGCGAAGGCGCCCATCAGCTTGCCGGGGGTGTAGGCGTCCTCCAGCCCGTCCAGGTACATGGAGTCCGAAATCACGTCGTGGCCGATGCGGGCTCCGCCCCGGTGCTTGGCCATGACGTAGGGGGCGTTCGTCATGGACTCCATGCCGCCCGCCACGATCACATCGGCCGAGCCGGCCGCCAGTGCGTCGGCGGCCATCATCGCCGCCTGCATGCCTGAGCCGCACATCTTGTTGACGGTGGTGGCCTCTACGTTCAGGGGCAGGCCCGCGCCGAGGGCCGCCTGGCGCGCGGGGGCCTGGCCGAGGCCGGCGGGCAGCACGCACCCCATGAAGATCTGGTCGACCCTGTCGCCTTCGATGCCGGCGCGCTCGATCGCGGCCTTGACCGCCGCGGCGCCCAGCTCGGTCGACTTCGCGCCGGCCAGAACGCCCTGGAAGCCGCCCATCGGCGTGCGGGCGTAGGAAACGATGACGACGGGGTCTTGAGCGGCCATGGAGAGGGCTCCGGAACGAGGTCTGGGTGTGGCGGGGTGTCTAGCCCCGGCTGATCATCTTGCGCAACTGCCGGGCGGCCGCGATGGGCGCGCCGTCGGGGGCCAGGGCGACGCCGTCTTCCAGCGCCCAGCCGTCGGAGACGTCATGACTCTGGAATTCGAAATAGGCCCAGCCTTCCGGCGAGGTCTCCGGCGTCAGAGTGTGGAAGAGGTCGTAGCGAAGATCGACCGACGTCGCGAGGGTCGGCCCCAGCACCATGAAATAGTTGGGGAACACGGCGTCCAGCAGGAAGGCGAGACGAAGGTCGTCGAGCGGCCTTCCGTCCCGGAGTCGCATCCAGACCCGTACGATCGGCTCGGCGTGGTTTCCCCAGCCCTTGAAGTCCATGGCGAAGCGGTACTCGACCCACCGCGTGAACCAGGGCACGCCCTCCCCAAGGGGGCCCTGGCTCTCGATGGCCGCCAGAGGCCGCGCCGGCGTCACCTGCTCGATCGGCCGCAGGCGTGGGCCCGGGCCGTCGCGACCGAAGGTCAGTCCTGCCACCAAGGCGGCGCGGCTGCCCTGGGCGGCGCGCACCTCCGCGAAGAGGGTCGAGCGCCCGCCGCGCAGGCTCTCGCCGGTGAAGCGCACGGGCTCGTCGAAACGCGCGCCCGCCAGATACTGCACCGTCAGGGTCCGCAGGGCGCTTTCCACGCCGAGGGTGACCCGCGCCGCTCTCACGGCCAGGGCCGCCATCAACCCGCCGAACGGGGCGCCCCGGGCGGGGTCCATGGTGACAGGCGCATTGGACAGGCTCTGCGGCACGACCGCGCTTACCGAGCCCTCGCCGGCGGGCTGGACTGCCAGCACCTGATCCAGATCGAAGGTCGAAAAATCAGCCCGCTCAAGCGCTTCGGCGTTCGGCAAATTCATGCTTACTCCGTTTCGATTGACAACTTAGTCGTTCCGTGCGGAAAAGCAACGGACTTGCAATTGCCCTGACCTAGGGTCACCTTTCGCCCATGGGACGCACCGCTGACTACTCAAAACAGAGCTGCTCCATCGCCGCGGCGCTGGAAGTGATCGGCGATCCGTGGACGCTGCTGGTGATCCGCGACGCCTTTTCGGGCCTGTCGCGCTTCGAACAGTGGCAGGAGCACCTGGGCGTCGCCCGCAACGTTCTGGCCGCGCGCCTGAAGACCCTGGTCGCCCACGGCATTCTCGAGCCGCGCGTCTATTCCGAACGCCCGCTGCGGCACGAATATGTGCTGACCAAGAAGGGCAAGGATCTCTACGCCGTGCTCCTGACGCTGCACGGCTGGGGCTCCAAGTACATGTACGGAGACGGGGCCGGGGTGGCCATCATCCACAAGGCCTGCGGCAACCTGCTGGACCCGGGCCTCGCCTGCAACTGCTGCGGCGAGAAGGTCGAGCGTCGCGACATCGAGCTGGTCAAGCGGCCGGGCAAGCCGGTCGGCGAGATCATGGCCGAGCTGCGCGCCAAGGAAGAGGCGGCGTGACAGCGTCCGCGGGGGCGCCGGTCCTCATCGGCAATCCCGTTTCACCCTACGTACGCAAGGTGCTGGTCGCCTGCGCCCTGAAAGGGCTTGAGCCCGAACTCGACCCGATCGTCCCGTTCATGGGATCGGACGACTTCACGGCGGTCAGCCCGCTGCGCCGTGTGCCGGTGTGGATCGACGACCAGGTCACCCTGCCCGATTCCAGCGCCATCCTCGAATACCTCGACGACCGCTACCCCGACCCGCCGCTGAAGCCCGACGCCCCCGGGGATCGGGCCCGGGCCCGGTGGCTGGAGGAGTACGCCGACACCCGCATGGGCGACGTGTTCATCTGGCGCCTGTTCTATCAGACCATCCTGCGGCCCTTCGTCTGGCGCGAGGAGACCGATCAGGCGGTCGTCGCGCACGCTCGCGAGGTCGAGGGTCCGGAAATCTTCGACTACCTTGAAGGCCAGCTTCCCGCCGAAGGCTTCCTGTTCGGGCGGCTGAGCAGCGCCGATATCGCCATCGCCGTGCACTTCGCAAACGCCCGCTGGTCTCGTTTCGAACCTGATCCGGCGCGTTGGCCCAGGCTCGTCGCCTGGCTCGAGAAGATGGATCGGGAGACCCCGCTCGGGCCTCTCAATCGCACTGGCTCGAAGGTGCTGAAGACCCCGCCGGCGGACCACCGCGCCCTCCTCCCGACGTTGGGGTTGGGAATCAGCGCCCGCACCTGGGGCGGCAGGACGGCCCGGCGCGGGGTCTTCGGGATCTAGGCCCTAGAGGTTCGCGTCGCCCGGATCGGCCCGAACCGGGCCAAGGGTGACGTGATCGGTGCAGGGGGCGATGTCGTCGGCGATCTGGATGGCCTGGCTATTGCCCGGCGGCGTGGCCTGCAGCGTCGAGGCCGTGACGCAGGCCTTATCGGTCGCCTGGATGCCCGTGTAGGACACGAAGAAGACCGCCCGCGCGTGCGGCTGCAGCGCGACCTCCGAAGGCGGACCAGTCACGGGTCCGGCTTCCGACTGCACCACGGTGACCCCGTCCAGGGGCTTGCCATCGGCGTCGAGCCAGACCGCGGTCGGGTAGCCGTTCAGGGTGCAGGCCGTCGCGCTGTTGTTGATGAAGGCGTAGGTCACGTGCCGCTGGCCGGCCCCCGCGTCGGCGGCGATCTGCTTCAAGGACAGGTCGCCCGACTTGCAGGGGGACAGGCCGACCGGTGTCGGCGGGTTGGGTTGACCGACCCCCGGCGTCGGAGCCTTGCGGCAGACCGCGATGGGCGGTCCGCCGGCCGCCGCGCCCCCGGCCGAAGGCGACAGCGTTCCCTCCTCCCGGTCCGGATAGGCCTTGATCCACCATTCCCGCCCTGCCCCGACATAGCGGGATCCGGAAGCCGACTGGGCGAGCGTCAAGGTAAAGCTCTGGCCCGCGAAACCGACCACGGCGGTGCGGGCGTCGGGATAGGTCGCCGACAGAGTCCGGCCGCCGCCACAGTCGTAGGAAACCTCGACCGGCCGGCCTTCGCTCGTTCCCGGCCCCGGCGCGGGGGCCGGCGGCTTTTCGCAAGCCGAAAGAGCCAGGGCGGCGATCAGGGTGGAGGCGGCGGCTGAACGCATGGCGAAACTCCCGTTGGGCGGGAGGTAACCACGATCTGTCCGAGGGTTAAACCTTGGAAATCAGAGCGGTGGTTGAACGGATGAAGCCGCCGCCGAGCACCCGGTCCGCCGTCTCATGGTCGTAGAGCACGCAGGCCTGCCCCGGCGAAACGCCCTCCTCGCCCTCGTCGAACCGCACCACAGGCTCGCCCCCGTCCATCTCCAGGCGACCGGGCGTCGGCGGGCGGGTCGAGCGGACGCGGATGCGCACCGGCAGTCTCTCGCGCGCGGCCTCGGTCAGGCTGTCCTGGTCTCCCAGCCAGTTGACCTCTTCCAGCGTCAGCGACCGCGTCAGCAGCGCCTCGCGGGGGCCGACCACGACGCGGCGCGTCTCGGGCTCCAGCCGCACAACGAACAGGGGCTCGCCGACGGCGACGTTCAGCCCCCGCCGCTGGCCGACGGTGTAGCGCGTAATGCCCTGGTGCTCGCCCAGCACCCGGCCGTCCAGATGCACGATCTCGCCGGGATCCCGCCCCTGGGGACGCAGCCTGTCGATGAGCGTGACGTAGTCCCCGTCCGGCACGAAGCAGATATCCTGGCTGTCGGGCTTGGACGCCACCTTCAGGCCCAGCTCCCGGCCCGCGCCCCGCACCTGCGGCTTCGGCAAGTCGGCGATCGGGAAGCGCAGGTAGTCGAGCTGCTCGCGGGTCGTGGCGAACAGGAAATAGGATTGATCCCGCGCGGGATCGAAGGCCCGGCGCAGCTCGGGTCCGCTGGGGCCGACGGCCCGCTTCACGTAGTGTCCCGTCGCCAGGGCCTCGGCGCCCAGGTCGCGCGCCACCTGAAGCAGGTCGCGGAACTTGACCGTCTGGTTGCACCGGATGCACGGCACCGGCGTCTGGCCGCGCAGGTAGCTGTCGGCGAACTGGTCGATCACCGACTCCCGGAAGCGGCTCTCGTAGTCGAGAACGTAGTGCGGCACGCCCAGGGTCTCGGCGGCCAGCCGGGCATCGTGGATGTCCTGGCCTGCGCAGCAGGCCCCGGTCTTCTTCGCCGCGGCGCCGTGGTCGTACAACTGCAGCGTCACGCCCACGACCTCGTAGCCGGCCGCGTGCACGAGGCCGGCGGTCACGGTGGAGTCCACGCCTCCGGACATGGCCACGACCACGCGGCTCCCCTTCGGCAGACCCACCGAGCGGCGCGCAGCCTCGATGGCCACGTCGAGGTCGACATGATCGATGGAGGGCACAGGGCAGACGGGCGCGTTCATGGTCCGCGCCATATAGCGGCTAAGGCCGCCGATTTCGAGGCGCCGGCCCTAGGGCTGCAGCAGGTCCAGCAGGCTGACCCCGCGCAGCTGGGCGATCACCTGGGCGGACGCCTGCACGGAAAGCTGCGCTTGCTGCAGCTTGGTTATCGCCTCGGCCATGTCGACGTCGGTACGCTTGCCGATGATCTCCTGGAGGCTGTCGACCTGATCCTTCTGGGACGCCACGTGGGTGTCGACCCGAGTCTGCAGGGCGCCGTTCCGGGCCGCATTGTTGGTGATGTCCTCGTGGGATTGCTGGAACGAGCCGACGATGCCCTCGAGGAAGGCGCGCTGGGTGGCGCTGAGCTGGCCGTTGAAGGGTTCGGTCTGCTGAAACTGCTGCACCGCCTTGAAGGCGGTCAGCACGTCGGTCCCCAGTTCGTTTGCGAGAAAACCGGTCTCCACCACGGTGAAGTCGTCGAGGCGCGAGGCGGCTTTCAGCTGATCGTTCACGAACACGCCGGCCACCGTCGGCGCAGCGGCCAGGTCGGCCAGGGTTTCGACATTGACGGGCTTGGTGTCGGTGCGGCCTCCGGCGAACAGGAAGCGGCCTTCGTGCTTGGCGTTCAGGGCGTCGACGGCCGACTGGAAGCGACCCTCGATGTCGACCATCAGGGCGTCGGCCCGGCCCGATGCGAGCGCGTCGTTGATGGCCTGCCGGACACCGTCGGCGGCCTCGGCGAGGCTGGTCAGTCCCAGATCCTGTGACGTCAGGCGTGAAGCCACCGCCTCGCCGTTGGCCACGAACCCGTTCAGGCGCGCCTGCGCCGACTTGAAGGCCGTCAAGGTCTCCGAGGACCGCCCGTAGCCCTTCAGGTCGGTGGCCACCTTCTCGGAGGACACGCGGTTCTGGGCGTCGAACTGCCGCTGCTGGGCGTTCATCAGGTTGAGCAGGGCCGAATTCCAGCCCTCGCCGGTGGAGACACGGGTCATCACATCATCCCGAGCAGGACGTCATACATGTCCTTCGCCGCCTGGATCATCCGGGCCGAGGCGTTGAAGGCTTGCTGGTAGGTGGTCAGCTTGACCAGTTCCTCGTCGAGGTTGACGCCCTCGTAGGACGAACGCCGCGACTTGGCCTCGGTGTTGAGGGCGTCGGCCGCGCTCTGGCGCTGCTGCGCGGCCGAGGCGCGCCCGCCGATGTCGCCGGCCAGGTCGGAGAGGTAGCGGTTGATCGACATCGCCCCGCCGGCCGCGCCGCCGGCCGCCGCGAAGGTGATGATCGACTCGCCGACATCGGCCAGCGCGCGAGCCCCACGCCCATCGCCGGCCGCAAGCGCCGGCTGGCCGGACGCCACGCTGAGGTCCAGCTTGGCCAGGGCGAGGAGCCGGGGGTCGCGGTCGATGTCGCTGCGGATCGCGTAGCCCGAAGTCCGCACGGAGCGGGTCCCCGCGTCGAGCCCGAAGAGCTCGCTCATGGTCGGACCGCCCGCGCCGCGGCTGGTGGTGTCGTCGATCACGGAGAGACTGGCGGCCGGGGAGTTGGCGCTGGCGGTGAAGGTCATCCGCCCGTTGGCGTCCAGCGAGAAGGCGCCGTATCGGCCGACCCCCAGCGAGGGGTCGTTCAGCTGGGTCAGCAGGTCGGCCATCGTGCCGCCCGCCGGCACCGCCACGCTGATGTCGCGCAGACGCGCGCCCATGGCGTTGGCGAAGCGGAAAGTGACCGTCTGGCCGGCGGTGAAGCCGTGGCTGTCCGCAGCCGTCAGTCCCGTATCGTAGTTGGCGATCCGGTCCGATGTGATCAGGTCGTTCAGCCCGAAGAAGGCCGAGAATCCGCGCCCCGCCTTCATTGAAGGGGTCGTCGCATCGTCGGCGATGGCGATCCCCGCCCCGCCGGCGGCGCTGAGGCTGAGGGCCCCACCCGAGAAGCTAGCCGATCCGAAGGCTCCCAGCGCCGCGTTCAGGCTGGCCAGGAAGTTGGCCGGGGTGAAGGCCGTGGCCGCCCCGCCGTCAACGCTCATGGTCCCGGCGCTGAAATCGATGGCCACCTGCCGCTGGATCACGCCGGCGCTGTTGGTCACCGCCAGGGTCGTCTTGCCGGTGAAGTTGTTGATCGCGGTCGGCAGGTCCAGGCCGGTGTTCCGGCCGGTCAGAGCGGCCGGCGCTGGAGAGGCGGAGGCGGCATTGTGGGCCTTGTTCAGCGCGTCGACAATGCGGGAGACCACCTCCGACAGCCGTTCGGCCATCTGCGGGCCCTCGACGTCGCGATACTCCACCAGACCCTTCAGCTCTCCCGAGCCGAGGTGATCCATCAGGGATCGCTTCTGACCGTGCGGTTCGGTGATCCAGAGTTCGTTGAAGTCGGTGCGCCCGTCCACCGCGCCGGCCTGGTCGTAGCTGAGGGTGGCCGCGCCGTTCCCGGCCAGCATCATCCCGTCGCCCGTGCGAAGGGTCACCCCGCCGTTGGCCCGGGGCTGCATGCGCACGTCCATGTACCTGGACAGCTGGTCGATCAGCTGGGCCTGGGTGCTTTCGGCCCCCGAGGTGTCGTGCCCGGCGACGAAGCCGCGGCTGATCTCGAGGTTCAGGTTCTCGATATCCTCGAGCAGGCCGTTGACCGTGTCGACGTCGGACGCGATGCGGGTGTCCGCGTCGAGGCGGGCCGCGTCGATTCCCGCCGACATGCGCGCCGCCTCGTCGAGCAGCTGCCGGGCGTAAACGATGGCCTCCTGGCGGCGGGGGGAAGAGAGCGGGTCCTCGGCCGTGACGTTGAAGGCGGCGAAAAGCCTGTCGGCCATGGCGAAGAAGCCGGTGTCCCCGGACGGATCGCCGAACAGGTTCTGGGTCTTGTCGATCAGCTCGTAGCGAACGCCTGCGCGGCCGGCGTCGGCGGCGGTGTTCAGGGTCGCCGCCTGCAGGAACCTGTCGGTCGCCAGCCGGACCCTTGCGATTTCAACCCCGGTCCCGAGGCCCTCGACCGACATCGAGCGCTGCTCGGCGGTCTTCCGGACGTAGCCGACGGTGTTCACGTTGGCGACGTTGTCGGAGACGATCCGGATCTGCTGCTGGGCGACCTGCAGGCCCGAGTTGGCGGCGTTGAGGATCGAGGAGAGGCTCATGGTCAGATGCTCCGACCCGGCAAGGCCATCGCCTCACCGGGCAGCATTTGCCCGGCGTCGGGGTGGATCCCCATAGCGAAAGCCTTGAAACACATGGACTTGCCTCCAGACGCGCGTCCGTTCGGAGGGGACAGGGGCAAGGACGGGGCCAGATTCCAAATTCTCCCCTTGCGCCGTACCCTGGGTCCGGCCTGACAAGGCGCCCCGTCCAACGGAAGGAACCCCCGGTGTCCCGCCCAAGCGAGTTCAGAACCGCCGCCGACACCGCGCGCCGTCTCGGCCTGACGGTGCGCGCGCTGCGGGTCTACGAGCGGCACGGCCTGGTGCGCCCGGGCCGCACGGCGGCGGGATGGCGGGTCTATGGACCCGACGAGGTGGCGCGCCTGCACCAGGTCACGGCCTTGAAGCGCCTGGGCCTCACCCTGGCGCAGATCGCGGCCCTGTTGCGGGGTCGTGGGGTCGACCTGGAGCGGCTGCTGGCGGCGCAGGAGGAGAACCTCTCGTCGCGCAAGCAGCGCATCGACCGCGCCCTGCATCTGGTCCGTCGCGCCCGCGCGCGCCTGGCCCGGGGCGAGATCCTTCCCGCGGACGATCTCGTCGAACTGACCAAGGAGACCGTCATGTCAGATCAGCCGCCCGGCCCGGAAATGAAGGCCATCTTCGACAAGCACGTGGACGCCGAGCGGGTGAAGCACCTGCACCCCCAGGAATGGACGGCGGCCGATCAGGAAAAGGCCAGCGCCGAATGGGGCGCCCTGATCGCCGAGGCCGAGCGGCTCAAGGACGGCGATCCCGCCGCGCCCGAAGCCATCGACCTTGCGCGGCGCTGGATGGCGCAGGTGCGCAAGTTCACCCAGGGCGACGCCCAGCTCAACCAGCAACTGGGTGCGGCCTGGCGCGAGGTCGCGACCGATCCCAAGGCCTCGCAGCAGATGCCCTTCTCACCGGAGGTCTTTGCCTTCATCCAGAAGGCGCAGGCGGCGGCCGGCGGCTGCTGAGACGGGTTCAGGGCAAGAACAACCCCGGAGGGCGCGCGCCCTCCGGGGTTTGATCGTCGGGCCCGTCGGCTCTAGCGGCCGCGGGTGAGCGAGGCGGCGCGCAGGCCGTCGGCCGAGGCGGTCTGCAGGGGCGCGGCCTCCTGCGGTTCGGGCTGGGCCTTGCGCTTGGCGACGAGGGCGTCGATGCGGGCCTTCTCGGCGCGGAAGCGCTGCAGGTCGGCGCCGGCGAGGGTATTGGTCTGGGTCAGTCGCAGGCCCGCCGGATTGATGCGCTGGCCGTTGCGGAAGGCTTCGTAGTGCAGGTGGGGGCCAGTCGACATGCCGGTCGAGCCGACGTAACCGATCACCTGGCCCTGCTTGACGCGCACGCCCGGGCGCATGCCCGGCGCATAACGGCTCATGTGGCCGAAGCCGACGTCCAGGCCGCCGCCGAGGCGGACGCGAATCCAGTTGCCGTAGCCGCCGGCGCGGCGCGCCTCGACGACCACGCCGTCGCCCGGCGCACGGATCGGCGTGCCATAGGCCGCGCCGTAGTCGACGCCGGTGTGCATCTTGCGGAAGTGCAGCACCGGGTGGACCCGCCAGCCGAAGGTCGAGGTCATGCGCGCCCCGGGGATCGGCAGCACGAGGCCGGTGTTGCGCGTGTTCTGCCCGTTGGCGTCGAAGTACTCGACCTTGCCGTTCCGCTCGAAGCGGTAGAAGCGAACCGGACCGTGCTTGGTCTCGACCTCGGCGTACAGCAGCCCGCCGGTGCGGATGGTGCGGCCGCTCTCGGTGACCTCGCGATCGAACACCAGGGCGAAGCGGTTGTCGGCGCCAACGTCGCGGTTGAAGTCGATCTTGGTGGAGAACAGGCGGCGAGCCTGTTCGGCCAGCCCGCGGCTGGCGCCGGCGGCGGCGGCGGCGGAGCCAAAGGAATTGTCGACCTCGCCGATGGCCACCATGGTCTCGGCGGTCACCTTTTCCTGCAGTTCGCGCAAGCGCAGGGCGCCGTCGAAAGTGCGGGCGACCATCATGGTCGAGGCCGGGCCGTTGCGCAGGGTCAGGCCGATCAGGCGGGGCGAGCCGCGCCCGCTGCTGGGATTGGCGATCGCGGCCTGGAAGGAGGGGGCGTTGGCGACGCCGGCGCGGGCCAGGCTGCGGGCGGCGGCGCGGGCCTCGGCCTCGGTGACGCCGAGGCGTTGTACGGCGTCTTCGATGGTCTCGCCGCCGCGGACGCGGACCGGAACCGTTTCGGGCAGGTCGAGGCCGGGGCGGGTTTCGGCGGCGACGAAGGCGCGCTGCTCCAGCGCGGCCACGGCCGTCGGATCGAGCGGCGGAACCTCGACCGCCTGGGCGGGTTCATATACGCGCCAGATGAGCGCGGTCACCGCGAGCGCAGCCACGCCCGTCAAGATGTGCGGCGCGAAACGCAAAGGTTGGCGGCGTGGATCGAACTGAGCCATCGGTCCCCGTCGTTGCACGACCGGGGCCAACTCCCCCCGGACTGGTGAACAGAACTGTCGCGAGGGCGCGTCCCCGTGCCCTGACGGTGGGGACAATGGCCTTTCCAGCCCCTTAACCGCAAGGGGTTTATCCCTGGGGGGCTGAAAAAGTAACGCTAACTGCGTCGCCAGCGGGCCGTCCAGAGCCTCGGCTATCCCTTACGTAAAAAGGTGAAACCGTTGCATTCCTGACACGGGGTCGCAGGTTGACCCGATGGCCGCCTGATCAACGTCTCCGGTCCGCGCCGCACCCCCTTAGCGCGAGGCCCCGCCCCCCGCACAGCCCTGCGGGGAAACCGCACCGCTCGAATCGTGAAGCGTGCGCCTTGTCAGGCCGCCGCGCGTCCAGCGCCGGTCAGCAGGGGTTCCAGCACCTGCTCGGCAAGGGCGCGCACCACGGGCACGGCCACCCCGTCCCCCAGCAGCTTCATCGCCGCCGTCGAGCCGGCCGGCAGGCGATAGTCCTCCGGAAGGCCCATCAGGCGGGCGCCTTCGCGCGGCGTCAGCAGCCTGGCCCGTACGGACGTCCCTTCGGCGACGACGATGACCTGGCGCGAGGAGCCGCCGGCCGGCGTTCGCAGGCATCCGGCCAGTCCGTCAAAACGGATCTCGGCCCGCTGCACCTTCGCGCCCGCCTCCGTGCGAACCCGGCGGTAAAGGGCCCCGACCGCCCGGCCACCGGCAGCCGCGGCCTGCAGCCGCCGGCGATGCAGCGGGGCCATCAGCGCCAGCAGCCGCCTGGCCCGCTCCGGTGCGAACCAGGTCACCGCGTGATCCGGCTCCAGCACGTCGGCGAGCGTGGCGTTGCGGGCGGGAGGAACGGCCAGCCGCCACCAGACCCAGCGCGACTGCAGAGAGGGCGACAGGCGCCCGAAGGCGGACACCAGCCGCTCCCCGTGGAACGGGGCGGACGGACCGGCGGCGCCGAGCGCGCCCGGGTCCCGCGCAGCCACCACGAAGACGCGGGGGCGCGACTGCGGCAGCCAGAGGGCGGCGTCGATCTCCAGCGCGCCGAAGCGATAGCCGAGCCGGTCGAGCGCGGCGCAAAGCGCCGTGAAGTCGGCGCCGGCGTTGGAGCTGAGCAGGCCGGTGACGTTCTCGACCACCACCAGGCGCGGCGCCCGGCCTTCCTGAGCCAGAATCTCGAGCAGGCGGTGGAAGCCCCAGAAGGCGCCGGAGCGTCCGGCCTGAAGCCCGCCCCGCAACCCGGCCAGACTGAGGTCCTGGCAGGGAGACGAGGCCCAGGCCAGCGCCGGCCGATCGGGCAGGTCGCCCGGCTGCAGCCGCCAGATGTCGCCGCAGACCAGGTGCGTGTCGCCGAAGTTGGCGCCGTAGACCGCCGCCTTCGCCGGGTCGAAGTCGTTGGCGAGGCGACAGTCCCACCCCGGCCCCAGCCCCAGCCGCGCCATGCCGCCGCCGGCGAAGAACTCGAGGAATGGAAACGGCGCGTGCATCGGGGAAGCCTACGTGAGTCGGGCCGCCTTGGCGCCCCCGGTCTGCACCTGTCGCGCTGATACTTTACATTTGAAAGTGCTTTTTGTTAATGTTGACGATGACCCGGAGAGAAGCGCGATGAACCGTCGACTGGCCCTGCTGGCCCTGATCGCCGCCTGTGCGGGCCCTGCCTGGGCCCAGGGCCCGGCGGCGGCCCCGCCGACCGCTGCGCCTGAGCCCACGGTGGTCGAGGTCCGCGAGCCCGGTCTCTACGCCCGGATGTTTGCGCCCGCCGGCCTGCAGGGCCGGGCGCCCGCCATCCTCGTGCTGGGAGGTTCCGAAGGCGGCGTCGAAGCGTCGGGGCGCATGGCCCGGCGGCTGGCCCAGGCGGGCTACGTCACGCTCGCGGTGGCCTACTTTGCGGCGGACGGCCTGCCCCCGGCGCTAGTGGAGATTCCGATCGAGACCTTCGATCGCGCCTTGGCCTGGCTGGAGCGGCGGCCCGAGGCGGACATGGGGCGGCTCGGCCTGATCGGCGTCTCCAAGGGCGCCGAGGCGGCGCTGATCGAGGCGTCCCGGCGCCGCGAGTTCCATGCCGTGGTCGCGGGCGTTCCCTCCAATGTGGTCTGGCAAGGCATCGACCTGTCGAACTGGACCCAGGCGAAGAGCTCCTGGTCGATCGGCGGCCGGCCCATGGACTTCGTCCCCTACGACGCCAGTCAGCCCTTCACAGGCATCCGCGACCTCTACGACCGCTCGATGCGGTCCGAGGGGCAGGAGGGCGCCGCGGCGATCCCGGTTGAGCGGATCAACGCGGACCTGCTGCTGATCTCGGGCGGGCAGGACGGGCTGTGGAACTCCACGGAAATGGCGGCCCGCATCAAACGGCGGCTCGAGGCCCGGCGCTGGGCCCACCGCGTGGAGCACATCGACTACCCCGCGGCCGGTCACGGGGTGGTCGGCGGACCGGTCACGCTGGAACAGGCGCAGCAGCTGACCCAGGTCGGGGGCACCGCCGAGGGCAACTACGCGGCGCGGCAAGAGGTATGGGGCCGGATCCTGGCGTTTTTCGACCGAGCCCTGAAGCCCTGAGCCGGCCATTGAGGAGCCGAAGCGGCCCGGCTACGTTAACCGTCAGCAGGGCCGTTCAGGGAGCATCCGAATGCTGCGCCGCGCCGTCTCCTCGCTCATCACCGCCGCCGCGATTGCGGCTGCGTTCGTCGCGGTCCCGACCGCCCCCGCCGCCGCCCAGGAATGCGAAGGCATGGGCTGCGCCCATCAGAACTATGAGCGCACCCGCCACAGCCCCGGCTACGGCTCGCGATACGACGGCTACTGGGACCGGGCGGGCGAGCGCCGCGGCCACTGGAGCCGCCATCACCATCATCACGATGATCGCGGTCCGGCCGTTCACTACTACCCGGGCTACGGCTACTACTCGAGCCGCGGCGCCTACTACGACGACCGCTACGGCCACGGTGACCGCTACGAGCGTGGACCGGAGCGCGACGCCTGGTGCGCCCGCCGCTATCGCACCTACGACCCGCGCAGCGGGACCTATGCGGGTTACGACGGCCGGCGCCACCACTGCGGCTGACGGCCGGCCGCCTCAGGGAGCGACGATCACCACGCCCAGCATCTCGTGGTCCTCGTGGGGCTGGCAGATGTAGTGATACTCGCCCGGCGTCGTGAAGGTGTGACGCCAGGTCTCGCCCGCCCCGATCTTGCCTGACGAGAAGGGCGCGACGCCGGCCGGCAGGACCACGTGGGAAGGGTCGGACGCCTGGGCCGCGTCGAAGGTCACCGTGTGGGGAAAGAATCCCTTGTTGCGCCACTCCACGGTCTGCCCCGCGCGGATGCGAACCGTCGCCGGTTCGAACTTCAGCCCGAAGGTCATGTTGACGACCGCGCTGGGCCCGGCGTCCCGGGCCACCGCAGCCGGGCCGGCGAACAGCAACAGGGCCGCCGCCGCAAACGCCAGACGCACAGAAGACATGTCGGCCTCCAATCGGAATCGACCCCTGACCTGAGTCTAGCATGGCCGTGAAGGCGATTACGTGGCGGACCGCCCCGTGGATCCACGCCTGACGCAGGCGTGATCCGCAGACGCGCCGGGCGAACACGGATCGCCTAGGTTTGGCCACACGGCGGCGCATGGTGACGGCCGGTTCAGTTCCAGGGAGCGTGTCATGTCCCGCCACAACATCGTCGGCTCCGAAGCGTTCGACCGGTCGCCCTTCGTCTACATCCGCAACGTGAACTCGCGGGCGAGGCTTCGGCCCCGGGGCCTGGCCGTCACCGCCGCGCTCGGCGCGGCCGCCCTGGGAGCCGTGGGGCTGATCGCCTTCGCGGTCGTCCAGGCCATCCACGTTTTCTTTTGAGACGGACTTGATCGCCGCCGCCTGAGGGCCTAGCGGGTCGGGGACCTTTTCGAACGGGGAACCCCATGCGCGAAGCCGTGATCGTCTCCTTTGCCCGCACCGGACTGGCCAAGTCGGTGCGCGGCGGATTCAACATGACCCATGGGGCGGCCATGACCGGCCACGCCATCAAGCACGCGGTGAGCCGCGCCGGGCTTGAGGGCGGCGAGGTCGAGGACGTGATCATCGGCTGTGGCAATCCGGAGGGCACAACCGGCCACA
Source organism: Caulobacteraceae bacterium (assembly GCA_019695035.1). Classification (GTDB taxonomy): domain Bacteria; phylum Pseudomonadota; class Alphaproteobacteria; order Caulobacterales; family Caulobacteraceae; genus JAEZEZ01. The sequence goes on from JAIBAU010000012.1 coordinate 66,732, forward strand.
ACATCGCCCGCGACGCGGCGCTGCGCGCAGGTCTGCCGATCTCGGTCTCCGGCCAGACCGTGAACCGTTTCTGCTCCTCGGGGCTGCAGTCGATCGCCCTGGCGTCCGGCTATGTGGAGCGCGAAGGCGCCGACGTGCTGGTCGCCGGCGGCGTGGAGTCGATCTCCCTTGTCACCATGGGCGGCCACTTCAACACATACTTCTTCACCGACGAGGAGCTGCTGAAGGTCCGGCCCGATATCTACATGCCGATGATCGACACGGCGGACATCGTGGCCGAGCGGTATGGCGTAAGCCGCGAGGCTCAGGACGAGTATTCCCTGCAGTCACAGCAGCGCACGGCCGCCGCCCAGGCCGCCGGGCGCTACGACGCCGAAATCGTCCCGATGCAGACGAAGATGAAGACGGTCGACAAGGCGACGGGCCAGGAGTCGATCGTCGACTACACTGTCACCCGCGACGAGTGTAACCGCCCCGACACCACGCTCGAGGGGCTGGCGTCGCTGAAGCCGGTCAAGGGAGAAGGCAAGTTCATCACCGCCGGCAACGCCTCGCAGCTTTCCGACGGCGCGGCCGCCCTGGTGGTCATGGAGGCCCGGGAAGCCGCCCGCCGCGGGCTCGAACCGCTGGGCCGCCTCAAGGGATTCGCCGTCGCCGGGTGCGCGCCCGACGAGATGGGCATCGGCCCGGTCTTCGCCGTGCCCCGCCTGCTTGAGCGCCACGGCCTGAAGGTCGACGATATCGACCTCTGGGAGCTGAACGAGGCCTTCGCCTCCCAGTGCCTCTACTCCCGCGACAGACTGGGCATCGACCCCGAGAAGTACAACGTGGACGGCGGTTCGATCTCGATCGGCCACCCCTTCGGCATGACCGGCGCCCGGGTCGCCGGCCACCTGCTGGTGGAGGGCCGGCGCCGGGGCGCGAAGCTGGGGGTCGCGACCATGTGCATCGGGGGCGGAATGGGCGCCGCCGGACTGTTCGAGATCTACTAGCGGACCTCGCCGTCCTCGCGGCCCTCTCGGTCGCGGCGTTCGAAGGCGGCCGCCGTGGCCGCGCAGCCGTTGAGGACCCAGTCGTCGTAACCGTCGACGTGCACGGTGAGCGGGTAGACGAACTCGCTCATTCCGTCCGAACAGGGGCCCCGCGTCACCGTCAGGGTGAAGGGACCGTGCCCGTCGATCCGGCCCCGCCACACCGCCTTGCCGCGCGTCAGGACAGGGGCGTCGACCGAGCCGGTCTGGTTCTCCTCCGCCGGATCGTTCCAGGCCACCCTCCCGTCGGTCAGGCTGATGTCCCAGAAGGGCTCCGCCCCGACCGCGATGAGGGGTTCCAGCACATTCACCCGGTTGATCATGTGGCGGGCCGGACGGGCGTCCGCGGCGCCCGCCGCTGCGAGCGCCGCCAGGACCAGGGCTGCGAGGCGCCTGCCGATCACGGACGGGGCGACTGGTCGAGCGCGGCCACGGTGGCCGCACAGCCGTTGAAGTGCTTTTCGCCGAAGTCGACCTTCGCGGTCAGGGGATACTCGCGATCGCTCATGCCGTCCGAGCATTTTTCGCCCGTCAGCACCACCTTCAGAACCGTGCCGTCTCCGGTGGAGACGTTCCACGTCGCGGTTCCAGGCGTCATGGTCGGACCGGCGTTCTGACCCGTGGCCTCCGGCAGGTCGACCCCCTTGAACTTCAGGTAGTCGTTGTCGATGTCGATGGACCAGAAGGGTTCGGTGCCGACAACGCGCAGATCCTCGGTCAGGTCGACCCCGTTCAGCCTGGGCTCGATGGGCGCAGGGGGCGCGCCGGCGTCCGGTGCGGGCGCTTCCCCGCCGGGCTGGGCCGGCGCTTCGCCGGCGGGTTTGCAGGCGGACAGGGCGAGGACAGCGAGGGCGGCGCAGGCGAAGGCGGGACGCATCGGAGATCTCCAGAGAACATCGTTACCCATAACCCTAGGCGCCGGGCCCGGATCAGTCCAGCGCCGGCCCGCGCGCCAGGGCCATCATCAGCGCGGCGGCCCGGTCCATCAGCGCCTGGTCTTCGACCGGCAGCGAGGCGATGGCGCCGGACAGGGCCGAAAGCCTGCGCTCCCGCGCCCGATCGAACATGGCCCGCCCCTTTTCGGTGGGCTCGAGGATCACGCCGCGGCGGTCGCGGGGGTCCGGGCGCCGCTGCACCAGCCCGAACGCCTCCATCTCCCGCACCAGCCGGGACATGGTCGGAGGTCGCACCTGCTCCGCGGCCGCCAGCGCGCCCAGGTTCATGGGTCCCCCGAACACCAGCACCGAAAGCGCCGAGGCCTGAGGTCCGGACAGGCCCGACGCCTCGTCCTGCCGCCGCAACCGGCGCAGCAGACGAATGGCCGCCGAATGCAAGCGGTCGGCCACGTCCGCGGCAGGCGGGTTGACGACTCGTTCGCACATATAGTTAGCTTAGCTAACTAATTTCACGCGACAAGCGGCGGAGGCGGCGGTGAGCGAGGAGATTCCGGTTGGCCTGGCGGGACGAACCCTGGCGCAGGTGTTCCTGCCCTGCACGGACCTGACTCGCTCCAGGGCCTTCTACGAGGACACCCTGGGGTTGCCGTTCCTGTTCGAAACCAACGGCATGGCGTTCTTTCAGCTGGCCGGCGCGCGGCTGATGCTGGGCGAGCTTCGCGAGGGTCAACCGGCCATGGCGGGCGGCGGACTCTACTTCGACGCCCCGGATCTTCCCGCGCTGGCGCGGGACCTGGAGGCGCGCGGCGCCGTCTTCCGCGGGCCGGCCCAGGTGCTGCAGAGTACGCCCGAAGGCGATCTGACGCTGCAGAGCCTGCTCGACCCGGACGGCAATCTGGTCGCCTTGATGGGCGTGGTCGCCCGGGTCTAGACGGCGGCGTCCGGGGAAGCGGCCGCCTCCAGCTCGGCGTCCCGCTCTGCCCGCGAGCCGCGACGCAGCGCCCGGGTCGGGCGCTTGGCGCTGTCCTGGATGATCTTGCGGAACTCCTCGCGCTGCTCATGCACCGAGGCGATCACGAAACCCATCGGCACCCCCAGGTCCACGAGGGTGTTTTCCGCCAGCTGCAGCGCCGCCTCGGTGGTCTCGGGCACCGCGTCCGTGGCGCCCAGTCGATACAGCTTGGCCGCGTGGTGGCTGTCGCGGGCGCGCGCCACGATGATGAGGTCTGGCCGCAGCGCGCGGGCGGTGCGGACCACTTCCTCGACCTTCCCCGGGGCGTCCATGGTGACCACGATGGCGGGCACGGTCTCGATGCCGCAGAGCTTGAGGAACTCGGGCCGGGCGGCGTCGCCGTACCACATCTCCTCGCCCCGGCCCCGGCGTTCCGACACCAGCCGCGCGTCGGTGTCGACAGCGACGAAGCCGACCTCATGGCGCTTGAGCATGCGGCCCACCAGGCGCCCGACGCGGCCGTAGCCAACGATCAGAACCCGTTCGCCGGCCGGCTCCATGGCGGGATTGAGCATGGCCGGCAGGTCCCCCTTGGGCACGCGCCGCCCCACTCGATCGGCCAGCCACACGACCAGCGGGATAAAGAACAGGCCGACCGTGGCCGCCACCAGCACGGCCTGGGCGAAGACGGGATCCACCAGGCGGTGACCCATGGCGGCGTCGACGATGACGAAGGCGAACTCCCCGGCCGGCCCCAGCACCATGGCCGTCTCGATGGCGGTGCGCGGGGGCAGCCTGAAGGCCCGCGCCAGGCCGAACACGGCCGCCGCCTTGATGAGGATGACGCCCAGCAGCAGCAGGAAGACGGTGAGGGGCGAGGAGAACACCACGTCCAGGTCCAGCTGGGCGCCGACCGAGACGAAGAAGACGCCCAGCAGCAGTCCCTTGAAGGGCTCGATGGTGTGTTCGACTTCACGCCGGTACTCGGTTTCGGCCAGCAGCACGCCGGCGACAAGCGCGCCCAGTCCCATCGACAGCCCCGCCACGGCCGCCGAAAGGCTGGCGGCGAAGACCACGAACAGGCAGGCGGCCGTGAACAGCTCGTTGTTGTTGGAGCGGGCGACCGAGCGGAAGATGGGGCGCAGCACGAGGCGCCCGGCCAGCACCAGCAGGCCCAGGCCCGCCGCCGCCGGCAGCAGGGCCAGCAGACCCGGCGTCCAGGATCCGCCCGCCGCGCCTGCAGCGAGGACGGCGACGGTGACCAGGATGGGGGCCACGGCGAGGTCCTGCGCCAGCAGAACCGAGAAGGTCGCGCGACCCATGCCCGAGTTGACCTTGTTGCGCTCGCCCAGGACCGGCATCACCACTGCGGTCGAGGACAGCGCCAGGGCCATGCCGATGACCGTGGCGGCCAGCGGCGGCTGGCCCAGCAGCATGGCCACGCCGGCCAGGGCCGCCGAACACAACGCCACCTGCAGCAGGCCGAAGCCGAACACCAGCTTGCGCATCGCCTTCAGCCGGTCCCAGCTCAGCTCGAGCCCGATGGTGAACAGCAGGAAGGCCACCCCGATCTCGCCCAGGCCGCGGATCTGCTTGGGGTCGTCGATGGTCAGGAAGCGCAGCCAGGACACCTCGTCCGAGAGCCGCCCGAAACCGTCCGGGCCGAGCGCCACGCCCGCGGCCAGGAAGCCGAGCACCGGGCTGATCTTCAAACGCTGGAACAGGGGCACCACGACGCCTGCGGTGGCGAGGAAGACCACCAGATCCTTGTAGTCAGACGCCGCGACTTCGCCGGCCATGCGTGAATCACCTCTCGACTGTGGGGTCGCCTACCCTAACGCAAATGGTCGCAGTCCTTCGCTCACAACGGGAATTATCTGCACATGACAGAAAATTAAGGCGGCCATTCCTTGCCGCATGAGGCAAATTCCGTGGCGAAATCCGCCCCGGATGTGCACGCGGGCGGAAAGGAAAATCTCCGAGGGAAGTCTCCACATGAAGAAGTTCTGGCTCGGCGCCGCGGCCATCGCCGCGCTCGCCATCGGCGCCGCCGCCCAGGCGCGCACCGAGATGATCGGCGCCGGCGTGCTGCACGCTTTCCAGGACGCCCAGCCCGCCTCGCAGGGCCCGGGCGTGCTGCCGCCCGGCTCCACCCAGGCGCTGCGCTACGGGACCTGGGGCTTCGACATCTCGGGCATGGATACGTCGGTGAAGCCGGGCGACAACTTCTTCCGCTACGCCAACGGCCGCTACATGGACCGGTTGGAGATCCCCGCCGACCGCAACACCTACGGCTCGTTCGACATGCTGCGCGAGCTGTCGGACAACCGCCTGAAGGCCCTGATCACCGAGTACGCGGCCAACGGGAACCTGTCGCCGACCTCGGACGAGGGCAAGATCGCCGCCCTCTACAACAGCTACATGGACACGGCCCGCATCGAGGCGCTGGACGCCGCGCCGCTGCACGCCGATCTGGTGGCCATCCGCAACCTGCGCACCCGCTCCGACTTCGCCCGCTACCAGGGCACGACCTCGGGCCGGTTCGGCAGCGCCTTCTTCGGCGCCTTCGTCACCGCCGACCAGAAGGCTCCCAGCGTCAACGCCCTCTACCTGTTCCAGGGCGGCCTGGGCCTGCCCAACCGCGACTACTATCTGGAAGCCAATTTCAAGGACAAGAAAGAGGCCTACCAGGCCTACGCCGCGCGCATGCTGGGCATGATCGGCTACGATAACGCCGGGCAGCGCGCCGCCGAGATCGTCGCCCTCGAGACCCGCATCGCCGAGGTCAGCTGGACCGCCATCGAGACGCGCGACGACGTCAAGAGCTACAATCCGATGACGGTGCGCGATCTTCAGCGCTACGCGCCGGGCTTCGACTGGAAGGCCTATCTGCAGGGCGCCCAGGTCGGGGACGTGAACCGCGTCATCGCCACCCAGAACACCGCCTTCCCCAAGATCGCCAAGATCTTCGCCGAGACGCCGATCGAGACCCTCCGCGCCTGGCAGACCTTCCGGCTGGTGGACCAGGCCGCGCCGTTCCTGTCGCGCCGTTTCTCGGACGCCAACTTCGAGTTCCGCGGCAAGACCATGAGCGGCCAGCCGGCGCAGCGCGCCCGCGACAAGCGCGCCATCACCTTCGCCGAAGGCGCGATGGGCGAGGCGCTGGGCCGCGACTACGTGGCCCGCTACTTCCCGCCGGAGTCGAAGGCGAAGATGGAGAAGCTGGTCGCCGACATCCGTTCGGCCCTGGCCGCCCGCATCCAGAACCTCGCCTGGATGAGCCCGGAGACCAAGGCCAAGGCCCTGGAGAAGCTCAACAAGTTCCGGGTCAAGATCGGCTATCCCAACAAGTGGCTCGACTACACCAGCCTCAGCATCGACGCGGCCGACCTCTACGGCAACGCCCAGCGGGCCGGTGAATTCGCCTGGCTCGACAATGTCCGCAAGCTGAAGAAGCCGGTCGACAAGGACGAGTGGGGCATGACACCCCAGACGGTGAACGCCTATTACAACCCCACCGGCAACGAGATCGTGTTCCCGGCCGCCATCCTGCAGCCGCCCTTCTTCGACCCCGACGCCGATCCGGCCGTGAACTACGGCGGCATCGGCGGCGTGATCGGCCACGAGATCGGCCACGGCTTCGACGACCAGGGCCGCCAGTCGGACGGCGAAGGCGTGCTGCGCGACTGGTGGACGGCGCAGGACGCCGAGAAGTTCGTCGCCCAGACCCGCATCTATGGCGCCCAGTACGACCAGTACGAGCCGCTGCCGGGCTTTCACGTCCAGGGCGGCCTGACCATGGGCGAGAACATCGGCGACCTGGCCGGCATCACCCTGGCGCTCGAGGCCTACCGCATCTCGCTGAACGGCCAGCCCGCGCCGGTGCTGGACGGCTTCACCGGCGACCAGCGGGTGTTCCTCGGCTGGGCCCAGGTCTGGCGCGGCAAGTACCGTGACGCCTCCATGCAGCGCCTGGTCGCGTCCAACCCGCACTCGCCGCCCGAGTTCCGGGTGGTGGGCCCGATGCGCAACATCGACGCCTGGTACGAGGCCTTCGGCGTGCAGCCGACCGACAAGTACTACCTCAAGCCGGAAGATCGCGTCCGCCTCTGGTAGAGCCCTCTGCAGGGACGGAGACGAAGGAAGGTCGGGGCGGCGACGCCCCGGCCTTTTTCGCAGCCGTTTGGACTTTGGGGCCTTTAGGCCTATATGACCCCCGTCGACCTCTGAAGCGTAACGCGCCCCTCCCTGTCGCTACGCGCTCGGTCCAGGCTCCTACTTCTCCAGAACATCGGCGGCCCCCACGGCGTTCGCGGGGGCCAGTCCCGTTTCAAAGGAGTCATCAATGACCACGGGCACCGTCAAATGGTTCAACACCACCAAGGGCTACGGCTTCATCGCGCCTGAGGGCGGCGGCAAGGACGTGTTCGTCCACGCCACGGCCGTCGAGCGCTCGTCGCTCGGCTCGCTGAACGAAGGCCAGCAGGTCTCCTTCGACCTCGAGCGCGACCCGCGCTCGGGCAAGGAGTCGGCCGTCAACCTCCAGTCCGCGTAAGGATTACATGGCGAAGGAAGAATTCATCGAATTCGAAGGCGTGATCGAGGAGCTGCTCCCCGAGGGCCGCTTCCGCGTCAAGCTCGACAACGATCACACCGTCCTCGCCTACACGGCCGGCCGGATGCGGAAAAACCGCATCCGGTCGCTCGTCGGCGACCGCGTCACCGTCGAAATGACGCCTTACGACCTTGATAAGGGTCGCATCACGTTCCGGCACAAGACCGCAGGCCCCGCCCCCTCCCCGGGAGCGCGTCCGCAGTTCCGCCGCCGCTAAGCAGGAGTTTCCATGGCTGCCAACCTTGACCGCGCCGTCCTCACCGTCGCCCGCCACGAGGGCCAGTGGGCCGTCGAGCTGGACGGCGAGTATTTCGGTCACTCGCCCAACAAGGAGGAGACCAAGGCCAGCGCCACCAAGCGCGCGCGCCAGATGTTCGACCAGGGCACGCCGTGCCAGGTCCGGGTCAGCGGCGAGAACTTCTTCGGCTGACGCCACGGCGGCGCCGACATGAAAAAGGGCCGGAGCAGCGATGCTCCGGCCCTTCTCGTTTCAGCCTCGCGGCCGGCGCTTAATGAGCCGGGGCGTTGGGGTCGCTCGGCGAGGTGTTGGGCGTGTTTTCGGTGGTCATGCCGCCGTCGGCGTTGCCGGCCTGCTGCTCGACCTGGTCGGCCTGGGCGTTCAGCGCGGTTTCCTGGCTCTCGGTCGGCGCCTGGGCGGCCTGCTGCTCGAGCGCGTCGGCCTGCTGTTCAGCGGCGGCGTCCTTCTTGCTCTCGCCGCAGGCGGCCAGGGACAGGGCGCCAAGGGCGGCGATCGAGACGATGGTCAGTTTACGCATGAGTTCCTCTCCTCAAGGGGGCGCTCATGAAATGGCCCAGCCGACATTCCGTTCCCGACTTCGTGAGCAGCCCGTGAATGCGGCTCCGCTTCAGCGCGCGGGGGCGAACATCGCCGCGAAGCCGATGATGCTGCCGAGCATCCCCAGCGCCGCCAGCCACTGCAGCCATCGCGAACGGGCCAGCAAGGCCAGCAGCATCAGGCCGTTGATGGGCAGGATGGCGAGGTCCTGCAGCACCCAGTTGCGCAGGCCGAACGCGGCGGGGCTCTGCAGGCTGGGATCCAGGGCGTTGATGACCATGGAGGTGACGCCCAGGGTGAGGAACCCGCCGATGAACATCGGCCGCTGGCGATCGTAGAAGGCCCCCATGTCGACAGGGCCTTCCTCGCGCGGCTTCACCGACACCAGCGAGCAAATGAAGAACTGGATGATGGCCACCGCCACGAGGCTAGCGATCCAGCCGATCGACCAGGTCTCCAGGTCCTTCAGCGTCCACATGGCCAGCCAGTTGAACAGGGCGATGACCGCGGCGTTCAGCATCCACACGGCCTGCAGCCCCGAGAACACCACCCGGTCCCGCGCCAGCAGCAACTCGCCCGCGCTGGCCAGCACATGCGTCAGGCAAAGGGCGTAGACGAAGGACAGCAGAGTCGCGACGTGGCTGAACATGCTGGCGGCCCCCCGGCGTTCGAATGCAGCGCAGGGGAACATCCGGCGGGCCAAAAAGAAACCCGCCGCGGGGGATGTACCGCGGCGGGCTCTTGCTCTTGTCGAGCGGGCGTTTCCTCCCCGAAACGCCGGAGGCCGGTTGCGACTGCGCGCACGCCGTCCTCACGCTGCACCGAACAAGCCGCCAAAGGTCTTGAGAGTCAAGGCGCTCGCCCGCCTCCGGGCCTCGGATTGGGTTCGTAAACAGCGTTCAGGATCGCAGGTGCGACTATTTGGCCAGCCTGCGCGTGGTCAGGCGCCGCCCGCCTCGACAATGCGGCGCACAGTGGCGACCAGTTCGCCGCGCGGCACTGTCTGCTGCCCCGGCCGGCTCTCCCGCCAGGCGGCGTTGTCAGCCACCCCGGCGGCCAGCTCACGACCCAGATCGAGGTCCTTCACCGTGGCCGTTCCGTTGGCCAGTTCGTCACCGCCGATGATCACCGCGGCGGGCGAAAGCCGCCGGTCGGCGTACTTCATCTGCGGCCGCACCCCCGAGGAGCCCAGGTAGACCTCGGCGGCGATGCCGGCGTTGCGCAGCTCGGAAGCGACGGCGAAGTACTCGCCCATCAGCGCCTTGTCGAAGACGATCACGACCACCGGCCCGCGCGTCGTCGCCAGGCCCGCCTTCAGCCAGTCGAACTGCGCCAGGGCGGCGGCGAGCCGGCTGACTCCGAACGAGAAGCCGGTCGCGGGCACGGGAGTCCCCGTGAAGCGCGCCACCAGGTCGTCGTAACGGCCTCCGCCGCCGACCGAACCCAGCGACACACGGGCGTCGCCCGGAGCGATCAGCTCGGCCTCGTAGACCGCGCCGGTGTAGTACTCGAGCCCACGCACCACGGCCGGATCGAAGCGGGCGTCGGCCTCGCTCACGCCCAGCCCCTTCAACGCCGCGTCGATGCGGGCCAGGTCCTCGAGCCCCTGCGCCCCCTCCTCGGACGAGCCGACCACCGGGGCCAGGGCGTCCAGCACCTGGGAACGCTCTCCCCCGCCCGCGGCCAGGAAGGCCAGCACGGCGTCGATCGCCGCCGTCGGGATCATCGCGCCCGGCGTGAAGGCGCCGCTTTCGTCCAGCCGGCCCTTGCCCAGCAGATCGCGCACCCCCGCCACGCCCAGGCGATCCAGCTTGTCGGCCGCGCGCAGCACCGCCAGGCGCTGGGCCGGATCATCGATGCTGGCCTGGGCCAGGAGGCCATTCAGCAGCTTGCGCGAATTGATTTTCAGTACCGCCGAACCCTTGGCGATACCCGCCGCGCGCAGGCCCTCCGCGGCCATGGCCACGATCTCGGCGTCGGCCTCGGGCCGGTCGGAGCCGACCGTATCGGCGTCGCACTGGATGAACTCCCGGAAGCGGCCGGGGCCGGGCTTCTCGTTGCGCCAGACAGTGCCGAAGGCGTAGCGCCGGAACGGCTTGGGCAGGGTCTCCCAGTTCTGCGCCGCGAACCGCGCCAGCGGCGCAGTCAGGTCGTAGCGCAGCGCCATCCATTGCTCGTCGGAATCCTGCAGCGCGAAGACGCCCTCGTTGGGCCGGTCGCTGTCGGGAAGGAACTTGCCCAGGGCGTCGGCGAACTCGAA
>JAIBAU010000059.1 GCA_019695035.1 Caulobacteraceae bacterium
CGGCGGCGGGACGGGGCCTGGCCGCCGGCCTGGGCTTGGCGGGCTTCGGCGCAAGATCGAGGGCGAACTCGACCGCCACGTCATCGGCCTTGCCGCTCGGATCCTCGAGGGTGGCGGTGAAGGCCACCGCCTTTCCGGGCTGGATGCGGGCGTTGGGCAGGCGCACCACCTGGGTGCGCATCTTCTTGCCCTTCGCGTCGAGCAGGGAGACGCGCAGCGGCGGCGGGAGGGTGGCGGCGTCCTCGACGTTGCGCACCTGGCCGGTGACCACCACCGAGGCGAGGCCGGCCTCGGCCGGGGCGGCCTTGACGCGCTCGAACTCCAGGCCGGTCGGATTGACCGGCACGCGGGCGAAGGCGTAGGCGCCCGCGGCGCGCGGGTAGAGCTTCACCACATCGACGCGGAATACGTAGGCGGCCACGAGCACGGCGGCGAAGACGCCCACCATGCCGGCCCAGACCACGCCGGCGGTGGCGGCTTCCTTGACCCGGCGGCGGCCTTCCAGCTTGGCGCGGAACACCTTGGGGACGTCGGGGGCGGGGACGCCCACCGGCTCGTCGGGCTTGAAGCTGAGGGTATCGCGGACGACCGTTCCGGACGTCTCGTCATTGGTCAGCTCGAGGGGTTCGTCGGCCCGGGCGTGCCAGGATGACTTACAGGCCGCGCAGCGCACGGTCCGGCCTTCTCCGGCGAGGCGGGAATCCTCGACGAAATACCGGGTGGCGCACTCGGGACAGGTCAGTATCATGCCGGCGGATCGGAGGCTTACGCCCTCCCTTCGAGGTCTCCGAACCGAGCCCCATGCCGAGAAAAGCCGCCCCTAGCGCCTCTCAGGCGGCCCGCAAGGCCGCTACCACGGAACCCGTCGTCCGCTTCGAGACCGTGGGCATGCGCTATGGACGCGCGCCCGAAGTGCTCAAAGACGTTCGATTCACCTTGTCACCGGGCTCTTTCCACTTCCTTACCGGGCCTTCCGGAGCGGGGAAGTCGAGCCTGCTGAAGCTGATCTACCTCGCCGCCCAGCCGTCGCGGGGGCGAGTGGAGTTGTTCGGCCACGACGTGCAGGCCGTACCCCGCCAGGACCAGCCCTTCCTGCGCCGCCGAATCGGGGTGGTGTTCCAGGAGTTCCGGCTGCTCGACCACCTGACCGCCTTCGACAACGTCGCCCTGCCCCTGCGCGTGGCCGGTCAGAAGCCCGCCGCCTATCGCGAGGACGTGCGCGAACTGCTGAGTTGGGTGGGCCTTGGGCAGAAGCTGAACGCCATGCCCCCGGCCCTGTCGGGCGGCGAGAAGCAGCGCCTCGCGATCGCACGGGCCGTGGTCAACCGTCCCGAGCTGCTGATCGCCGACGAGCCCACGGGCAACGTCGACCACGAGATGGCGCTGCGCATCCTCAAGCTGTTCATCGAGTTGAACCGGCTGGGGACCACGGTGCTGATCGCCAGCCACGACCGCGAGCTGGTCGAGGCCTCGGGCATGCCGGTGCTGAAGCTGAACGAAGGCAAGCTGACCCGGCAGCGAGGGGCCGACGCCGCATGAGTCAGCCCCCCCTCCGCCCCGGCTCGCTGCTGCCGCGCAACCGCAGCCGGGACTTCGCCCTGCACTTCGTGGTCGCGGTGCTGTGCTTCCTGGCCTGCCTGGCCGCGGTCGGAGCCCTGGCGGCGGACCGCGCCGCCCAGGGCTGGTCGCGCGACATCCGCGGCGAGGCGACCGTGCAGGTCATCCCGCGCAGCGGCGAGACCGGCGCCTCGGCGGCGGCGCGCGCGGCCGAGGTGCTGGCCGGGGTGCGCGGGGTCAGCGAAGCCGCCGCCCTGGAGCGCGACAAGGCCGAGGCGCTGCTGCGTCCCTGGCTGGGCGACGCGCCGCTGGACGACCTGCCGGTTCCCCACCTGGTCGCCGTGCGGCTGGACCCGGCCCATCCCGCCAGCGGCGCGGATCTGCGCCGCGCGCTGACGGCGGCGGGGGTGGACGGCATCGTCGACGACCACGACCGCTGGCTCGAGGGCGTCGAGCAGGCGGCCACGGGGGTGCGGGCGGCGGTGATCGCGCTGTTCCTGCTGATGACCGCAGCGGCCGGGGCCGTGATCGCCTTCGCCACCCGGACCGGCATGGCCGCGGCCCACGATGTGGTCGAAGTGCTGCACCTGACCGGCGCCCGGGACGATTTCATCGCCGGCCTCTTCCAGGTCCGCTACGCCCGGCTGGCGGCGGTGTCGGGACTTTGGGGCGCAGGCGCCGCGGCCGCTGTCGCCGCCTTGGTGAAAGTGCTTGGCGGGGGCGACGGCCTGACCCCAGCCTTGCCGCTGGCCTGGAGCGACCTGCTTGCGGTCTCGCCATGGCCCCTCGTCGCGGCTACGGTAGCGGTTGTCGCCGCGCGGCTGACGACGATGCGCTTGCTGCGGGAGTTCGAATGAGAAGCCTGGCCGCCGTACTGGTTCTCGTCCTGATCTGGACCGCCGGACTGTTCGCCTTCGCCGATCGCGCACGGCGGGCCGGACCGCCGGACCAGGTGCCCGTCGCGGACGGCATCGTGGTGCTGACCGGCGCCTCCGACGAGCGGATCGCCGCCGGCCTCCACCTGCTGGAGCAGGGCAAGGCCCGCCGCATGCTGGTCTCGGGCGTCAACGAGGCGGTGCGCCGCGAGGAGTTACGTCAGGTGCAGGGCGCGCCGGCCCGCCTCTACGACTGCTGCGTCGACCTGGGTTACGACGCCCTGAACACGCCGGGCAACGCCCGCGAGATCGCCGACTGGGCCCACGCCAAGGGCTTCCGCAAGCTGATCGTGGTCACCAGCGACTACCACATGCCCCGCGCCATCCTCGAAATCCGCGCCATGTTCCCCGAGGGCCAGCTGTTCCGCTATCCGGTCGCCACGCCGCTGCTGGACAACAAGAAGTGGTGGGAGGACCAGCGCAGCACCAAGCTCGTGGTCTCGGAGTACATGAAGTACCTCTATGTGCTCGGGCGCGACTTCTTCCTCCGCCTGGGCGATTCGGCCGAGCGCGCCGGCGAGGGCGGCAAGGAAGAGGCTGCATCCCCGGCCGGAACGCGCTAAGCCCCGCCTCGTGCTTCGCCTCCGCCAATTCCTCTTCTTCCTCTGGATCTACCTCGCCATGGCCGTGCTGGGCCTGGGCGGGCTGCCCCTCATCGTCACCCGCCGGACCTCGATGCACGTCATCCGGGCCTGGGCGCACACGGTGTTCTTCGGAGCCCGGGTGATCATGGGCATCGAGGTCGAGGTCCGCGGCCGCCAGCACGCCCCGAAGGGCGCGGCCCTGATCGCCGCCAAGCACCAGTCGATGATGGACATCATCTGGCCCTTCACCGAGTTCGACAGCGCCTGCTTCGTGCTCAAGCAGGAGCTGATGTGGGCTCCGGTGCTGGGCTGGTATGCGGCGCGCAACCGCATGATCCCCGTGGATCGCTCGGCGGGGGCGGCAGCCCTCAAGAAGATGGTGCGCGACGCCCGCTCGCGGCTCGAGGACGACATCCAGATCGTCATCTACCCCGAAGGCACCCGCACCCGGCCCGGGGCCGATACCGACTACAAGCCGGGCGTGGCCGGCCTCTACCGCGACCTGGGCGACGTGCCCTGCCATCTGGTGGCGACCAACTCGGGAGTCTGCTGGCCGGCCAAGGGCATGGACTTCCGCCCGGGCAAGGTGGTGTTCGAGTTCCTGCCGCCGCTGCCAGCCGGCCTGAAGCGCGGCGAGTTCATGAAGGAACTGCAGGGCCGCATCGAAACGGCGTCGAAGGCGCTGCT
>JAIBAU010000013.1 GCA_019695035.1 Caulobacteraceae bacterium
TCGCGCCGCCGCTCTTCGCAAGCGTCATCGTGATCGCCGCCGTCAGCGTCGTCTTGCCATGGTCAACGTGACCAATGGTGCCGATGTTGCAGTGCGGCTTCGTACGTTCGAACTTTTCCTTGGCCATTTCTCTCTAGCTCCAAGCCCCACAAGGGGCCTTCTAAATCAGGGTTTGTGGGGGTTTAGGCGAACTTCTTGATGACTTCGTCGGCGACGTGTTGCGGCACCGGCTCGTAGTGGTCGTACTGCATGGTGAACTGGGCGCGGCCCTGAGACATGCCGCGCAGGGTGTTCACGTAGCCGAACATGTTGGCCAGCGGCACGAGGGCGTTGATGACGGTGGCGTTGCCCCGCATCTCCTGGCCCTGCACCTGGCCCCGGCGGCTGTTCAGGTCGCCGATCACCGAGCCCACGTAGTCCTCGGGGCTCACCACCTCGACCTTCATCACCGGCTCGAGCAGCTTCGGCGCGCCCTTCTCGCGAAGTTCACGGAACGCCGCGCGCGAGGCGATTTCGAAGGCCAGCACCGACGAGTCGACGTCGTGGAACGCGCCGTCGATCAGCGTCGCCTTGACATCGATGACCGGGAAGCCGGCCAGCAGGCCGTTTTCCTTGGCCGACTCGAGGCCCTTGACCACGCCCGGGATGAACTCCTTGGGCACGGCGCCGCCGACGATGGTCGACTCGAACTGGAAGCCCGAACCCGGCTCGCCCGGCTCGAACACGATCTTGACCCGCGCGAACTGACCGGTGCCGCCGGTTTGCTTCTTGTGGGTGTAGTCGATCTCGGCGCGCTTCCCGAGGCTCTCACGGTAGGCGACCTGCGGCTGGCCGATGTTGGCTTCGACCTTGTAGGTGCGCTTCAGGATGTCGACCTTGATGTCGAGGTGCAGCTCGCCCATCCCCTTGAGGATGGTCTGGCCGGACTCGTGATCGGTCGAGACGGTGAACGAAGGATCCTCGGCGGCCAGCTTGGCGAGGGCGACGCCCAGCTTCTCCTGGTCGGCCTTGGACTTCGGCTCGATGGCGATCTCGATGACCGGATCGGGGAATTCCATACGCTCGAGGATGACCGGCGACTTGACCGGGTCGCACAGGGTGTCGCCCGTGCGGGTGTCCTTCAGCGCCGCCAGGGCGACGATGTCGCCGGCGTACGCTTCCTTGATGTCTTCGCGGTCGTTGGCGTGCATCAGCAGCATGCGGCCGACGCGCTCCTTCTTGTCGCGCGACGAGTTCAGCAGGCCCATGCCGGCCTCGAGCTTGCCCGAGTAGACGCGGCAGAAGGTCAGCGAACCGACGAACGGGTCGTCCATGATCTTGAACGCGAGCACCGACAGGGGCTCGTCGTCCGAGGCCTTGCGGACCACGGGCTCTTCCGTCTTGAAGTCGATGCCCGGGGTCGCGGGGATGTCCACCGGCGACGGCAGGTATTCGACCACGGCGTCGAGCAGGGGCTGGACGCCCTTGTTCTTGAAGGCCGAGCCCGCGAGGATCGGGTAGAAGGCGCCCGTCAGCACGGCCTTGCGGATGCAGCGGTGCAGCACTTCTTCCGAAGGCTCGTTGCCTTCCAGGTAGGCTTCCATGGCCTCGTCGTCGAGTTCGACGGCGCTCTCGACCAGGTAGTGGCGAGCCGCGTTACAGGCCTCGACCATGTCGGCCGGGATGTCGGCGTCATGGAAGTTGGCGCCAAGGCCCTCGGACTCCCACACGACCGCCTTCATGCGGACCAGGTCGACGATGCCCTTCAGGGCCGCTTCCGAGCCGATCGGCAGCTGGATCGGCACCGCCTTCACGCCGAGGCGCTCACGGATCGACAGCACGCACTTGTCGAAGTCGGCGCCGATCTTGTCCATCTTGTTGACGAACACGATGCGGGGAACGTTGTAGCGGTCGGCCTGACGCCAAACCGTCTCGGTCTGCGGCTCGACGCCCTGGTTGCCGTCGAGCACCGCGACGGCGCCGTCGAGCACGCGCAGCGAACGCTCGACCTCAATCGTGAAGTCCACGTGGCCGGGCGTGTCGATGATGTTGAGGCGCTTGCCCTTCCAGATAGCGGTCGTGGCGGCCGACGTGATCGTGATGCCGCGCTCCTGCTCCTGGGCCATGAAGTCCATGGTCGCGGCGCCGTCGTGGACTTCGCCGATCTTATGGCTCTTGCCGGTGTAGTAGAGGATCCGCTCGGTCGTGGTGGTCTTGCCGGCGTCGATGTGCGCCATGATCCCGAAGTTGCGGTAGTCCTCGATTTTATGCGTGCGGGGCATTTTCAGACTCGATGGCCTCTGAGGCCTGTAGGGATGATGTGAAACGACGCGGGCGGAACGATTTCGAACCGCCCGCGCCGTGAAGCACGGGTAGAGACGGCGCTTACCAGCGGTAGTGCGAGAAGGCCCGGTTGGCTTCGGCCATCTTGTGGGTGTCTTCCCGCTTCTTCACCGCGGTGCCGCGGTTGTTGGAAGCGTCAAGAAGCTCGCCGGCCAGCTTTTCCGTCATGGTGTTCTCACCACGCGAACGGGCCGCGTTCACCAGCCAGCGGATGGCGAGCGCGCGACGGCGGTCCGGACGAACTTCGACGGGCACCTGGTAGGTGGCGCCACCGACCCGGCGGGAGCGGACTTCGATGGCCGGGGCCACGTTGTCCAAGGCGGCGTGGAAGGTGGTCAGGGCTTCCTGGTCCTTGCGCTTGTCCGCAAGGATGTCGAAGGCGCCGTAGACGATGTTTTCGGCCACGGCCTTTTTGCCCTCGTACATCACGTAGTTCATGAACTTGGTGACGACGAGATCCCCGAACTTGGGATCCGGCAGGACTTCACGCTTCTCTGCGCGACGACGACGAGACATATGGGATCTTCCTTACTTCGGACGCTTGGCGCCGTAGTGCGAACGGCGCTGCTTGCGGTCTTTAACGCCTTGCGTGTCGAGCACGCCGCGCAGGATGTGGTAGCGGACGCCCGGGAGGTCCTTCACGCGGCCGCCGCGGATCAGGACCACCGAGTGTTCCTGCAGGTTGTGGCCTTCGCCGGGGATGTAGCACACGGCTTCGATGCCCGAGGTCAGACGGACCTTGGCCACCTTACGAAGCGCCGAGTTCGGCTTCTTCGGGGTCGTGGTGTAGACGCGGGTGCAGACGCCGCGGCGCTGGGGCGAGCCCTTCAGGGCCGGCACCTTGTTGCGGGACGGCTTGGGCTGACGCGGCTTGCGGATCAGCTGGTTGATCGTCGGCATCGACTTCTCTTCTCCGGGGGCGTGTGCCGTATGGCCGAAGCGCCCCATTCCTTCTTTTTGAACGGTCCGGGATTGGACCGTCCGGGTGAGTTTTCGACGCCGTTCACAAACAACGAAATCGACCGGAACGCGCGCTTTGGGCGCTCCGGCGGGCACAGCCCTTGGAAACTCGTTGTCGCGAAGCTGTGGAACGTTAGGCTGTTCCGGGCCTCGAAAGCGGCGCGTATCTACGCCCCGATTGGGGTTTCGTCAATCTTTTGCAGTGCGGCATGATGGGGAGAGCCCCTTCAGCAGACGATGTCCGCGGATCGCTCGACGCGGTTTCAGGTCTTGGACCGGGCGGGACGACCCGGCGCCATGCCAAGGCCAGCCTCGCGCCCCAGGTCCTCGAAGACGCTCTCATCGGCCAGGTCGCCAAGGCGCTGCAGTTCCCGCATCGCCTCCGGACTGCTCATCAACTCATAGCCCGCCACCTGGCCAAGCGCCTCGAAGGCCGACTCGAAGCCGGCTGGATCGTCCCGCAGCGCGGTCACCGATTCGGCCCGGCAATCTACCGCGATCAGGCGCGTGAACGCCCTCACGGCCTGGCGCGCGATTTCGTCCCGGTCCCGCTCGGACAGGTTCACATAGGGCAGGATCGCCGGCGTGCGGCTGATCGCAGAGAACATCCAGACCATCAGGGCCGACTTGTCCGCAGACGTCGCCCGGGTCACCAGGCAGCGGGAGAGCGCATCGGTCGACGGACTGGCCGAGGCGGTCGCGGGCGCCGACAACAGCAGACACGCGACGGTAATGGCGAAGACGGTGCGGCGCATGGTTCAACTCCCCCGGGTAGGACGCAACCTTATCGCTCCGGCCGGCGAGGACAAGCGCGTGGGCGCCACAGGCTCAACAAGCATTGATCTTGCGCCAGTTGCGCAGGATGTTCCCGCCCGACGCGAACCCTCACGGTTCGTTGTGGAGTATTCGATGAAGCGCGCCCTCGTCTCCGTCGCCCTCACCTGCCTGGCGATCGTTGCCGGTCTCCCGGCTGAGGCGCAGTCGCTGAAGCCGCGTGATCGGGGCGACAACCTCAAGGCCCAGAACACCTACGTGCAGGTGTGGGACAAGATGGTCGCGACCGTCGAGACGCGGTTCTACGATCCCCGCCTGAACGGCGCCGACTTCGCCGCTGCGGCGCGCAAGTACCGCGCCCAGCTGCGACTCGTGAAGACCGACGCTGACTTCCTCCAGCTGGCGACCTCTCTCCTCAACGAGCTGCGCTCCAGCCACATACACCTCTCGATGCCAAGCGACTCTCCGGACCGGACGGTCGGCTTCGGGGCGCGCCTGCGCAAGCTGGGGCCCGACTGGGTTGTCACCGAGGTCGACCCGATGTCGGACGCACGGCGCCAGGGCCTGCGCCCCGGCGAGGTGCTGATCTCGGACCCCGCCGTGATCCGCGGCGCCCTCGGCTCGCAGGAAGCGGTTCGCGTACGTGGCTGTGACGAGGTCGAGCGCATGGTCACCATTCGTCGCGAGCGCGCGGGCTGGCCCCCGGTGAACCCGGGTTTCCGCTGGTCCACCTATGCTGCGGCTCCCGGCCGTAACGTCGGTTACTTGCGGGTGGACCGGTTCGACGACGGAGCCGCCGAGCTGGCCGACCAGGCCATGGCGGCGCTGAAGGACACTGACGGCCTGGTGATCGACCTGCGATGGAACTCCGGCGGTAACGCCTCGGCCCTGCGTCTGGCCAGCTATTTCACCGACGGCGCCGCGCCCGGTCTGGTGCTCCTGTCCCGCGCCTATCTGGACCGGCTGGGTCACGCCCCGACGCCGGCGGACATCCTGGCGGCCCCCCGGGTCGATCGGCCCTACACGGATGAGGCCGTTCTTGCAGGGCTGGCCGCGAACGGCGGCGGCGAGGCGCTCTGGACAGAGGACCTGGGAGAGCGACGCTACGGCAAGCCTGTGGTCGTCCTGATCGGCGAGAACACGGGATCGGCGGCCGAAGGGTTCGCTTGGCTGATGAAGCTCAAGACCCACGCGGTTCTGGTCGGACGCCGGACAGCCGGCGCCCTGCTTTCCGGTGAAGACTTCGACCTCGGCCACGGCTGGACGATCACCGTGCCGACCGCAGGGATCTGGGGCCCGGACGGCCAGAACTACGGCGACAAGGCGGTGCAGCCGGACGCTATTGTCCCGACCTCGCGCGCGGATCTGTGCGGCGGGCGCGACCCGGAACTGCAGGCCGGCATGGACCGGCTCTTCAGCACCCTTCCCTGACGCTCAGCGGCCCTACCGTCAGTCGAAGATGTCGAACAGGTCGAAACCGCGCTTCTTCTTGTGACCGCGGTGGTAGTCGTCGCTGTCGTACCGGTAGCGCTTCTCGCGATCGTCGTAGGGGTGACGCTTGCGCCAGGCGTCCGGATCGCGGTGGAAGTCAGTGATCTCCCGCTGGAAGGCCTCGTCGGCCTGGCGGCGCTCGGCCTGCTCCGCGCGGCCCCCTTCCAGAAGTTTCTCCAGCTCCCCGCGGTCGAGCCAGACGCCGCGGCAGGTGGGGCAGACATCGAGCTCCACACCGTTGCGGTTGATGGTCTGCATGGCGGCGTTGTCGTTGGGGCAAAGCAGCAACGGCATTGTCGTCGTGTCCTCTCGCTAGGGGACCCTGCAGCTAGGTACTGCGGTACCGCCGCGAAAGAGGCCATGCGAACAATTCGACTTGCCCCCCCGGGCAGCGCTCATACCGCGGCCAAAGCCTGCTCCAGATCCGCCCAAAGATCCTCGACGTTCTCGATCCCCACCGAGAGGCGCACGAGGTTGTCGTCGATCCCGCACCGGGCCTTGGCCTGTGGAGTGTAGTCCGAATGGGTGGTGCTCGAGGGATGCGACGCCAGGCTTTCGGTGCCTCCCAGACTGACGGCCAGCTTGAAGAGCCGGGCGGAGTTCAGGAAGCGGAACGCCTCTGTCTCCCCGCCCTTGAGCACCACCGAGAAGGTCGAGCCCCTACCCTTGCACTGGCGCGCAGCGATCGCCTGCTGGGCCGCTGAGCGTTCTGGACCACCCGCGGTCAGCACCGTCTGAACCTTCGGGTGGTTACGGAGCCGATCAGCCAGGGTGTCGGCGTTCGTCTGCGAGCGCTCCATGCGGATGTGGAGGGTCTCCAGGCTTCGCATAAGCAGCCAGGCCGTATTCGGGTCGAGCATGGAGCCACAGATGGTGCGCATCTCGCCGATGCGGCCCATCAGATCGGCTCGCCCCATGCACGCTCCGGCGATCAGGTCCGAATGCCCGCCGACATACTTGGTGAGAGAGTACAATGTCAGGTCGGCCCCCAGCGTGAGGGGCTGCTGCCACAGCGGTCCCAGGAAGGTGTTGTCGACCAGAAGGACCGGCGGCTCGGCGGCGTTCAGGCTTTGGATCACTTCCGCAGCCTCGGCGACGTCCACCAGCAGGTTCGTGGGATTGGCCGGGGTCTCCACGTAGACCGCGGCGAGCCGGCCGCCAATCGACGCCGCTACCCGCGCCTCCTTGCGGATAGCCGCGGCGATCGAGCCGTCCTCCGCGCCAGGCGCAACGCTGATCGTCTTGATGCCCATGCGAGGGAGAATTCGGTCGAACAGGTACTCCGTGCCCCCGTACGCCGGAGCCGTGTAGAGAATGGTGTCGCCGGGGCGGGTAAGCGCCATGACGCTGGTCGAGATCGCCGCCATGCCGCTCGAAAACACGAGCGCCTTGTCGGCCCCGTCCCAGACCGCGAGCCGCTCTTCCAGAATTTCCAGGTTAGGATTGTTGATGCGGGAATAGATCAGCCCCAGCGCTTCCTCCGGCTCGCGTTCACGCAAACCGTAGGCGACCTCGAAGAAGCGCTTACCGTCCTCGGCACAGCGAAAGACGAAGGTCGATGTCTGGAAGATCGGCGCCTTGATGGAACCTTCAGAGAGCGTGGGATCATAGCCGAAGCCCATCATCAGGGTTTCAGGCGTCAGTTCCCGATTTCCAAGGGTTCTGGTCTTGTGATTGTTCATCTCATCTCTCCCGCGCGACCGCTCATAGGCCAGTCACCGCCGGACCGCGAGGGTGCGGCGAACGAAAGTAAAAGGGCCCGCGGATCGCTCCGCGGGCCCTTCCAACTCGAGCTTGACCCGGCGCCTACTCCGCCGGCGTCTCCACCGCTTCCGGAGCCGCCTCGGCGGCGGCTTCCTGGGCGATCACCTCGGGCAGCGCCTCCATCGACGCTTCGCGCTCGGCCGTGAGAGCCTCGTCGCGCTTGGTGGCGATACGCTGCAGGCTGCGCAGGTAGGAACCCGTGCCGGCCGGGATGAGGCGGCCGACGATGACGTTCTCCTTCAGGCCCTCGAGCGTGTCGATCTTGCCGTTGACCGAGGCGTCGGTGAGGACGCGGGTGGTCTCCTGGAACGACGCGGCCGAGATGAACGAGCGGGTCTGCAGCGAGGCCTTGGTGATGCCGAGCAGCACCGGCTGCGTGACCGCCTCGCGGCCCTTGCGGGCGCGGACCTTGGCGTTCTCGGCGTCGACCTCGGTCTTGTCGAGGTGGTCGCCCTTCAGCAAGCCGGTGTCGCCCGCGTCGAGGATTTCCACCTTCTGCAGCATCTGACGAACGATCGTCTCGATGTGCTTGTCGTTGATCGGCACGCCCTGCAGTCGGTAGACCTCCTGGATCTCGTTCACCAGGTAATTGGCCAGCTCCTCGACGCCCAGGATGCGCAGGATGTCATGCGGATCCGGGTTGCCGTCGATGATGTAGTCGCCCTTCTGGATCGTATCGCCGTCGTGGACGGAGATGTGCTTGCCCTTCGGGATGAGGAATTCGACGGGCTCGCCCGCCTCCCCGTCGACACCCTCGGGCGTGATCTTGATACGGCGCTTGTTCTTGTAGTCGCGGCCGAATTCCACGCGACCGTCCATCTCGGCGATGACGGCGCAGTCCTTCGGACGACGCGCTTCGAACAGCTCGGCCACCCGCGGCAGACCGCCGGTGATGTCGCGCGTCTTGGCGCTTTCGGTGGGCAGTCGGGCCAGCACGTCGCCGGGCTTGGCCTCGTCGCCGTCGGCCACCGAGAGAATGGCGCCGACCGGCAGCAGGTAACGGGCGTCACCGCCGCTGGCGATCTTCATGTACTCGCCCTTGTCGTTCACCACGGCCACGGCGGGACGCAGGTCCGCGCCGCGCGGCGTGGCGCGCCAGTCGGCGATCACGCGCTGGGCGATGCCCGTCGCCTCGTCGGTTTCCTCGCGCACCGAGACTGAGTCGACGAGGTCCTCGAAGCGCACCCGTCCCTTCACCTCGGTGAGGATGGGGGTCGTGTACGGGTCCCACTCCGCGATCCGCTGGCCCTTGACGGCCTTGTCGCCGTCCTTGGCCTTGAGGCGTGCGCCGTAGGGCAGCTTGTAAGACTCGCGATCCTTCCCATCGACCTGGATGGTGACGGTGAGGTTACGGCTCATGGCCACCAAGTCGCCCGAGGGCGTCTTGACGGTCGCCCCACCGGCAAGGCGCACGACACCGTCCGAGACAGCCTCGAAGAAGGACTGCTCGGCCACCTGCGCCGCGCCGCCGATGTGGAAGGTGCGCATGGTCAGCTGCGTGCCCGGTTCACCGATCGACTGGGCCGCGATGACGCCCACGGCTTCGCCGATGTTCACCCTCGTGCCACGAGCCAGGTCGCGGCCATAGCAGGCGCCGCAAACGCCGATGTCGCTTTCGCAGGTCAGGACCGAACGGACCTTCACCGACTGGACGCCGGCGGCCTCGACAATCTCGACCTTCTCTTCATCGAGGTAGGTGTCAGCCGGCAGCAGGACCTTGTCGGAGCCCGGCTCCTTGATGTCCTCGGCCGCGCAGCGACCCAGGATGCGCTGCCCCAGCGAGACCAGCACGTCGCCGCCTTCCACCACCGCGCGCAGCGTGATGCCGCGGGTGGAGCCGCAGTCGTCCTCGGTGATGATGCAATCCTGCGCCACGTCGACGAGGCGGCGGGTCAGGTAGCCCGAGTTGGCGGTCTTCAGGGCGGTGTCGGCCAGGCCCTTACGGGCGCCGTGGGTCGAGTTGAAGTACTCGAGCACCGACAGGCCTTCCTTGAAGTTCGAGATGATCGGCGTCTCGATGATCTCCCCCGACGGCTTGGCCATGAGGCCGCGCATGCCGCCGAGCTGCTTCATCTGGGCCTGCGAACCCCGGGCGCCGGAGTTCGCCATCATGTAGATCGAGTTGATCTCGAGCTCGCGCCCGTCCTTGCTCTTCGGCTTCTGCGAGAGCTCGGCCATCATCTCGTCGGCCACGCGATCGGTCGACTTCGACCAGGCGTCGACGACCTTGTTGTACTTCTCGCCCTTGGTGATCAGGCCATCGGCGTACTGCTGCTCGTACTCTTCCACGAGCTTGCGGGTCTCGGCCACGATGGCCTTTTTGCGCTGCGGAATGACGATGTCGTCCTTGCCGAAGGAGATGCCCGCCTTGGCGGCTTCCTTGAAGCCCAGGCCCATCACCTGGTCGGCGAAGATGACCGTCGCCTTCTGGCCGCAGTGGCGATAGACCACGTCGATCAGGTTGCCGATCTCCTTCTTCGTCAGGTTCTTCTCGAGCAGGCGATGGCCAACCGCCGGATGGCGGGGCAGCAGGGCGGCGACCTTCATACGGCCGGGCGTCGTGTCGACCACGCGGGTGACCGTCTCGCCAGCCTCGTTCATCTCGGTCCAGCGGGCCTTGATCTTCGAGTGCAGGGTGACGACGCCGGCGTCGAGCGCGGCTTCGATCTCACCCATGTTGGCGAACAGCTTGCCTTCGCCCGGCTCGTTGTCCTTGACCAGCGACAGGTAGTAGAGGCCGAGCACGATGTCCTGCGACGGCACGATGATCGGGCGTCCGTTGGCGGGCGACAGGATGTTGTTGGTCGACATCATCAGCACGCGCGCTTCCAGCTGCGCCTCAAGCGACAGCGGAACGTGCACGGCCATCTGGTCGCCGTCGAAGTCGGCGTTGAACGCGGCGCAGACGAGCGGGTGCAGCTGGATGGCCTTGCCCTCGATCAGCTTGGGTTCGAAGGCCTGGATGCCCAGACGGTGCAGCGTCGGGGCGCGGTTCAGCAGCACCGGGTGCTCGCGGATCACCTCCTCGAGGATGTCCCACACCTGCGGCTGTTCGCGCTCGACCATGCGCTTGGACTGCTTGACCGTACCCGAGAGGCCCTTTGCGTCCAGCCGCGCATAGATGAACGGCTTGAACAGCTCGAGAGCCATCTTCTTGGGCAGGCCGCACTCGTGCAGCTTGAGCTCGGGGCCCACCACGATGACCGAACGGCCGGAGTAGTCGACGCGCTTACCGAGCAGGTTCTGGCGGAAGCGACCCTGCTTGCCCTTCAGCATGTCGGCGAGCGACTTCAGGGGACGCTTGTTCGCGCCGGTGATCACGCGGCCGCGGCGGCCGTTGTCGAACAGGGCGTCGACGGCTTCCTGCAGCATCCGCTTCTCGTTGCGGATGATGATGTCCGGCGCGCGCAGCTCGATCAGGCGCTTCAGGCGGTTGTTGCGGTTGATGACGCGGCGGTAGAGATCGTTCAGGTCGGACGTGGCGAAGCGGCCGCCGTCCAGCGGAACCAGCGGGCGCAGTTCCGGCGGGATGACCGGCACGACGGTCAGGATCATCCACTCGGGCTTGTTGCCGCTCTCGAGGAAGGCCTCGATCAGCTTCAGGCGCTTGGACGCCTTCTTGGCCTTCATTTCCGACGGGCTGCCGGCCAGCTCCTCGCGGTGCTTCTCGGCTTCCCTGTGCAGGTCGATGCCCATCAGCATGTTGCGGACGGCCTCGGCGCCGATCTCGGCGGTGAAGCTGTCGTCGCCGTACTCTTCCTGGGCGCGGTAGTACTCGTCCTCGTTCAGGAGCTGGTGCAGCTTGAGCGGGGTCAGGCCGGGCTCGGTGACGATGTAGTACTCGAAGTAGAGCACCCGTTCGACGTCCTTCAGCGCCATGTCCAGCATCAGCGCGATGCGGGAGGGGAGCGACTTCAGGAACCAGATGTGGGCGACGGGCGAAGCCAGCTCGATGTGGCCCATGCGCTCGCGGCGCACGCGCGCCAGGGTCACTTCGACCCCGCACTTCTCGCAGATGATGCCCTTGTACTTCATGCGCTTGTACTTGCCGCACAGGCACTCGTAGTCCTTGGTCGGGCCAAAGATGCGGGCGCAGAACAGGCCGTCACGCTCGGGCTTGAAGGTACGGTAGTTGATGGTCTCGGGCTTCTTGATCTCGCCGAACGACCACGAGCGGATCTTCTCCGGCGAAGCCAGCGAGATGCGGATCTGGTCGAAGGTCGGAGCGGCCTGGACCGGATTGAAGATGTTCAGGACTTCCTGGTTCATATGAACTTCCAGTTCGTCAGTGCGGCGGGGAGGCCGCGTAGAAGAGAGAGGGGCTAGGTAGGCTGCGGGGCCCTGCCCGGCTCACCGCCGGACAGGGCCGATCCGTCAGCTGTTCTCCAGCTCCACGTTGAGGCCCAGCGACCGCATTTCCTTCACGAGCACGTTGAAGCTCTCCGGAATGCCGGCCTCGAAGGTGTCGTCGCCGCGGACGATCGACTCGTAGACCTTGGTGCGGCCCGCGACGTCGTCCGACTTCACCGTCAGCATTTCCTGCAGGGTGTAGGCGGCGCCGTAGGCTTCCAGGGCCCAGACCTCCATTTCGCCGAAGCGCTGACCGCCGAACTGCGCCTTGCCGCCCAGCGGCTGCTGGGTGACGAGGGAGTACGGGCCGATCGAACGGGCGTGGATCTTGTCGTCGACCAGGTGGTGCAGCTTCAGCATGTAGATGTAGCCGACCGTGACCGGGCGTTTGAACCGTTCGCCGGTCTGACCGTCGTACAGGATCGACTGACCGGTGCGCGACAGGTCGGCCTTCTCCAGAAGGTTCTCGATGTCCTCAATGTGGGCGCCGTCGAACACCGGGGTGGCGAAGGGAACGCCCTTGGAAAGATTGCGGGCCAGTTCGACCAGCTCCTCATCCGTTTCAGGCAGTTCCTGGTCCTTGCCGTAGATGTCCTTCAGCCAGTCAACGAGGGCCTTGCGCTGCCCACCGTTCTGCCAGTCCTCGAGCAGACGTGAAATCTGCTTGCCGAGACCAGCCGCGGCCCAGCCCAGGTGGGTCTCGAAGATCTGGCCCACGTTCATGCGCGAGGGCACGCCCAGCGGGTTCAGAACCACGTCCACCGACGTGCCGTCCTCAAGGTGCGGCATGTCCTCGATCGGCAGGATCTTGGAGATGACGCCCTTGTTGCCGTGACGGCCGGCCATCTTGTCGCCCGGCTGGAGCTTACGCTTCACGGCCACGAAGACCTTGACCATCTTCATGACGCCCGGGGGCAGTTCATCGCCGCGCTGCAGCTTCTCGACCTTGTCCTCGAAACGACGATCGAGGCGCTTCTTGGCTTCCTCGAACTGACGCTTCATGGCCTCGATCTCGCCCATCGCCTTCTCGTCAGAGAGGGCGATCTGCCACCACAGTCCGCGCGACGAGATTTCGTCGAGCTTGTCCTTGGTGATCTTGCCACGGCCGAGGCCCTTCGGGCCCGAGGTCGCGTCCTTGCCCACCAGCAGGTTCTCGAGGCGGCCGTAGGTGTTGCGCTCCAGGATCTTCAGCTCGTCGTCCCGGTCCTTGCCCAGACGCTCGACTTCCTCGCGCTCGATGGCCAGTGCCCGCTCGTCCTTGTCGACACCGTGACGGTTGAACACGCGGACCTCGACGATCGTGCCCGCCACGCCGGGCGGCAGGCGCAGCGAGGTGTCGCGAACGTCCGAAGCCTTCTCGCCGAAGATGGCGCGCAGCAGCTTCTCTTCCGGCGTCATCGGGCTCTCGCCCTTTGGCGTCACCTTACCCACCAGGATGTCGCCCGGCTGGACCTCGGCGCCGATGGCCACGATGCCCGCTTCGTCGAGATTGCGGAGCGCTTCCTCGCCGACGTTCGGGATATCCCGGGTGATCTCTTCCGGGCCCAGCTTGGTGTCGCGGGCCATGACCTCGAACTCCTCGATGTGGATCGAGGTGAAGACGTCATCGCGCACGATCCGCTCGGAGATCAGGATCGAGTCTTCGAAG
This sequence comes from Caulobacteraceae bacterium, assembly GCA_019695035.1. GTDB lineage: Bacteria > Pseudomonadota > Alphaproteobacteria > Caulobacterales > Caulobacteraceae > JAEZEZ01. The sequence continues at coordinate 13,310 of JAIBAU010000013.1, forward strand.
TTGTAGCCGTTCCAGGGCATGAATGCGACGAGAGCGTTGCGGCCCAGGGCCAGTTCGCCCAGCTCCGTCGACGGCCCGTCGGCGATCACGTCGCCGGCGGAGATCTTGTCGCCGACGCGGACCAGCGGACGCTGGTTGATGCAGGTGTTCTGGTTCGAGCGCTGGAACTTCGACAGGCGGTAGATGTCGACGCCCGGCTTGGTGGGATCGGTCTCCTCCGTGGCGCGAATGACGATACGCGTACCGTCGATCTGTTCCACAACGCCCGAACGGCGAGCCACCACGACCGCGCCAGAGTCCCGGGCGACGACGGCTTCCATGCCAGTGCCGACCAGCGGCGCGTCAGCCTCGATGAGCGGCACCGCCTGACGCTGCATGTTCGAGCCCATCAGCGCCCGGTTGGCGTCGTCGTTCTCGAGGAACGGGATCAGCGCCGCGGCGACGGACACGACCTGCTTGGGCGAAACGTCCATGAAGTCGACCTGTTCGGTCGGCGCCAGGGTGACTTCGCCGTTGATGCGGACGACGGCGAGTTCTTCCGTCAGCTTGCCCTTGGCGATCGGCACGTTGGCCTGGGCGATGGTGTGCTTCGCCTCTTCCATGGCCGACATGTAGACCACCTCCTCGCCGACCTTGGTGTCGGAGACGCGGCGGTACGGGCTCTCGATGAAGCCGTACTTGTTGACGCGCGCGTGCGTCGCGAGGCTGTTGATCAGGCCGATGTTCGGGCCTTCCGGCGTTTCGATCGGACAGATGCGGCCGTAGTGGGTCGGGTGCACGTCGCGGACTTCAAAGCCGGCGCGCTCGCGCGTCAGACCGCCCGGGCCAAGCGCCGAAAGGCGGCGCTTGTGGGTGATTTCCGACAGCGGATTGGTTTGATCCATGAACTGCGACAGCTGGGAAGAGCCGAAGAATTCACGCACCGAGGCGGCAGCCGGCTTGGCGTTGATCAGGTCGTGCGGCATGACCGTGTCGATATCGACCGAGCTCATGCGCTCCTTGATGGCGCGCTCCATGCGCAGCAGGCCGACGCGGTACTGGTTCTCCAGCAGTTCGCCCACCGAACGGACACGGCGGTTGCCGAGGTTGTCGATGTCGTCGATCTCGCCGCGACCGTCACGCAGGCCCACCAGCAGCTTCAGGACGGCCAGGATGTCTTCCTTGCGCAGGACCCGAACCTCGTCGTCGGTCTCCTGCTCAAGGCGCATGTTCATCTTTACGCGGCCGACCGAGGATAGATCGTAGCGCTCGCTGTCGAAGAACAGCGACTGGAACATGGCTTCGGCGGCTTCCGGCGTCGGAGGCTCGCCCGGACGCATGACCCGGTAGACGTCGAACAGGGCGTCCTCGCGGGAGGTGTTCTTGTCGACCCGCAGGGTGTTGCGCACATACGCGCCTACGGTGACATGGTCGATGTCCAGCACCTCGATGGTATCGAAGCCCTGCTCTTCCAGAACGGCGATGGTCGGCGCGTCGAGCTCGTCACCAGCCTCGGCGTAGATCTCACCGGTCTGCATATTGACGGCGTCATTGGCCAGGTACTTGCCGATCAGGGCGTCCGGCCCCAGGCGGAGGTTCTTGACACCCCCATCCTGCAGCTTCTTGGCCGCACGGGCGGAGATCTTGTGACCCGCGGCCGCCACGACCTCGCCGGTCGCCGCATCCACCAGGTCGAAGTCGGGCTTAACGCCGCGCCAGCGCTCGGGCTTGTAGGGCGTGACCCAGCCTTCCTCGCCGCCCTTCTTGGCCTTCTTCTTTTCGTACGGCACGACGTCATAGAAGGTCTTGAGGATTTCCTCGCCGTCCATGCCGAGACCCATCAGGAAGGTCGTGGCCGGCAGCTTGCGGCGGCGGTCGATGCGGACATAGACGATGTCCTTGGCGTCGAACTCGAAGTCGAGCCAGGAGCCGCGATAGGGAATGACGCGGGCGGCGAAGAGCAGCTTGCCCGACGCATGGGTCTTGCCCTTGTCGTGGTCGAAGAAGACGCCCGGCGAACGGTGCATCTGCGAGACGATGACCCGCTCGGTCCCGTTGACGATGAACGTGCCCTTGTCGGTCATGAGCGGGATGTCGCCCATGTAGACGTCCTGCTCCTTGATGTCCTTTACAGAGCGGGCGCCGGTCTCTTCGTCGGCCTCGAACACGATGAGGCGCAGCTTCACCTTAAGCGGCGCGGCATAGGTCATGTCGCGCTGGATGCACTCTTCAACGTCGTACTTCGGGTCCTCGAATTCGTACGAGACGTACTCGAGCACGGCGCGCTCGTTGAAGTCCTTGATCGGGAAGACCGACTTGAAGACCGCCTCGATGCCCTCGTCGCGACGCTGGCCGGGACGGACCTCGCGCTGCAGGAACTGTTCGTAGGAGGAACGCTGGACCTCGATGAGGTTCGGCATCTGAACGGCGTCGGGGATGCGGCCGAACGACTTCCGGATCCGCTTCTTGCCGGTGAAGGACTGCGCCATGATTTTCCCTTGGGCGCGGAGGGGAGTCCGCGCGCTAGATTGTCGATGCGTCCACCCTCGAGAGCGCCTGGGCGCCGGACGCAGACATCGAAAACCCCCGCATTCACAGGGGCGTCCCTTCGCACGGGCCTGAGGGCTGGCCGAGCCTCGGAACGTTTACGCGCGCAGAACCGGCGAAACGGGCATGCCTATGGGCGCCTCGTACCGACGGAAATTTCGCGAGAGGGGCGAAATAGGCGATTTCCCCAGCCTTGAAAAGGGGGGCGCCGGGTTGATTTGGATAAAATCAACCGAAAAGTTGAGCCGACGCTGCGTTCAGGCCGCCGGCGCCCGCTCGGACGGAGGTTTTGGCGCACGAGCCGCCGCCTGGGCGTCGAGTTGCTTGCGAACCGCTTTCCACGCGAACCAGGCTGCGCCCGACGCCCCGATCACCATGACTGCAACGACGCCCAGTCCGTGCCCTCCGCTCGAACCGGCTATCTCGACGCCTTTCGCGCCGAGATAGCCCGGCGCCAGCATGATGGGCACCCAGATGGTCGCCGAACCGATGTTCGCTATCTGGAACTTGCGGTTCCGCATCCCGGTCATGCCTGCGATGAGCGGAACAAAGGCCCGCACGGGCCCCAGGAAGCGGCATATGTAAATCGAGAATACGCCGTAGCGCCTGAAGAATAGACGCGCCCGCGCCAGAGCGGCGCGATGCTGTTTGAGGCGGGGGTGAGTCCAGGCCTTCGGGCCCAGACGCCGCCCGAGCCAGTAGGAGATAGCGTCACCCAGCGACGCGCCGACGACGCACCAGATGACCAGCGACCAGGGATCGATGACCCCTGCTCCCGCGAGGCCGCCGGCGGTCACCATCAGGACCGTCGCCGGGAAGAAGGCCCCGATCAGGACCATCGATTCGCCAAAGGTGATCAGCCCGAGAATGGGGCCGGCCCACTGAGCATGCTGGCGAATGAAGTCACCGATGTTGGCGAAGAAATCTTCCACGGGGCTCCGGGGGGTGGTGACAGCCTCGATCGTCGAGGTCCTGCAGATGTGGGGCCCCGCGCCTGAACCGCAACTTAATTGACGGTAAGACTGACGCGACGCGCCGTCGCGGAAGGTCTCTTCTTTCAGGGTCGGGCAGAATTTTCGCTTGGTCGGTGTCGATCTCGTCGGCCCGCAATCGTCGACTTCACATCCACAACGATCGGAGCCGTCTCATGCCGCGCCTCATACCCCACCTCTGGTACGCCCGGGACGCCCTTGAGGCGGCCCGCTTCTATGCGTCGATCCTGCCGGACTCGCGAGTCGACGCCGTCGAGACCCTCGCCGGCGATAGCCCCTCCGGTCCCGAAGGGTCCGTTCAGCTGGTCCAGTTCACCCTCCTTGGGCAACCTGTCTGGGCCATCAGCGCCGGACCGCACCACGACTTCAACGACGCCGTTTCATTCATTGTCGAGTGCGACACCCAGGATGAGATCGACGGCTACTGGGATGCGTTGGGAGCCGGCGGGCGGCACGTCGCCTGCGGCTGGCTGACGGACCGCTACGGCCTGCGTTGGCAGATCACCGGCAAACGTGTGCAGCAACTCATGCAAGATCCCGATCGAGACAAGGTGCGCCGCGTCACCAAGGCCCTGCTATCCATGGTCAAGGTCGAACTTTCGGTGCTGGAGGCAGCCGCCGAAGCTCGCGCCTGAGCCGCTCAGACGGTCAGTTCAAGGAGGAGGTCCCTGATATCGGACAGGATGTACGGCTTCTGCAGGGTGGGTCGGTCCGACCAGGGCGCGGGGAGGCTCGCGCCGTACCCGGTCGCGAAGCCGAACCGGATTCCCCTCTCCGCCAGCGCTTCAGCCACGGGAAAGGCCGTCTCGCCGGCAAGGTTCACGTCCAGGATTGCCGCGTCGATTTCGTCCGAAAGTCTGGAGACCATGTCCACTCCTTCGACCACACGGGCCGCGGACCCGACGACTTCACACCCGAGGTCCTCAAGAATGCCTTCGATCAGGAGCGAGACAAGCGCCTCGTCCTCGATGACTGCCACGCGAAGTCCGCGCAGGGGATCGGGACGGTTCACGACACGCCTCCATCGCTAACAGGCATGGACATGCGCCAGACCAGACCGATTGATGCAAATTCAGACGACATGTGGCCGCCCAGGTCGCGGGTGACCGAACGCTCGATCAACCGCGAACCGAAGCCTCGCCGCTCGGGTCGGCCGGTCAGAAGCGGACCGCCGCGCTCAGTCCAGCTCAAGGCGAGCACCACACTCTCCCCTTGGCGATCGAGCTTCCACTCGATGGCGACGCCGCCGCCGTCCCTCGATAGTCCGCCGTACTTGGCGGCGTTGGTTGTGAGTTCGTGCATCACGAGGCTCAACGCGAGAGCCTCCCGGGCCGGCAGGAACAGGTTTGGCCCCTGAATGCTGACCCGATCCGGCCCGTACGGCCGCAGTTCGTCGGCCAGTATCGCCTTCAGTTCGGCGCCTTCCCACTGAGTCCGAACCAGCAGATCGTGGGCCCGAGAGAGCGCCTGCAGCCGCGCTTCGAAGGCCTGGCGGAACTCATCAGGCCCGTCGGTCGACCGTAGCGTCTGGCTGGCGATGGCCTGGACGGTCGAGAGGGTGTTCTTCACCCGATGGTTCAGTTCATCGAGCAGCAGCCGCTGGCGTGAAGCAGCCCGCGCGCTCTCGGTGACGTCGACAGCCTGCACGAAGACGCCCAGGCGTTCGCCTTCCCGACCCAGCACGGCCTGATAAGTGAAGTCCAGCAGGCGCTCCTGGGTCGATCCGTCCGCTTGCAGCAGATTGACCGGAGCGGCCTCCATCGACACGCGCTCGCCGGTCTTCAGGACACCGTCGAGCAGCGTGATGAAGCCTTGGTCGACGATCTCCGGCAGGGCTTCCCGGAGCGGAAGCCCGATCAACTCCCGACCGGCCACCAATCGGCCGTAGGCGTCATTGGCGAAGGCGAACACGTGGTCCGGGCCTTCCAGCACTGCGATGGCGCTTGGAGCCTGGGCGAACAGTCGCCTGAAGTCATCGCTCTCGGCCTGGACCCGCTGGCGAGCGCGTTCGACCTCCTCCACGCGCTGCAAGATATCCACCTCTCCCGGCCGAAGGGTTTGGGCGCGCGCCGCCTTCGAGCGGGTGAGTTCCGTCACGTCCACCGTGTTCTGCATGACGTAAGCGACTGCACCGTCAGCACCGCGCAGGGGCGTGTGGACCGCCGACCAGAACCGGTCCTCGACCTCGCCCGGTCGATCCGGAATGGGGATGGCGTAATGAATGAGCGCCAGTGTGTCGGGCTCGCCCGTGGCAAGCGCCTTCTCCAGCGATGCTCGCAGACGCCGACCGCTTTCGCCTTCGTCGGGGAAGAGGTCGAACACGCCATGGCCGATCAGTTCGGCCCGGCTGCGGCCGGTGACGGCCTCATAGGCCGGGTTCGCGTCGACATACTTCAGATCCCGATCGAGGATCATGTGCGGGCTCGGAAAGGCTGCGAACAGCGCCCGATAGTCCACTTCGCTCACGACAAAATCCCCGACGACGCAACCCGCACCCTCAACGCACAGCTTGGCCGTTTGTTGCGTGCGTCAGCGCAAGTGTTCGAGGGCGTCGCGCAAACTCGAGTGGAAATGGGTCAGAGCGCCTTCGTAGCGGCCAAACTCAAAGACCTGGTTGCCTCCACCGGCGAGCGACCTCTGGATCGAACACGCCATCGCCCGGTCCTCGACCACGCCGGCATCGAGAAACGCCATCGCGGCTTGGGTCGCAGCGGGATTGGCCTCGTTCTTGAGGGCCCGCCCGTTCAGGGCCCAGCTGTGGACGCGGGTTCGGTCGAGCGCGAGGGGCTCCAGGACCAGGGCGACCCTCATGTCAGGGAAGGTGATGACCATGGCGTTGGGGAACAGATGATTGTTGTAACTCAGCACCCGGTCCGCCGACCGCTCCCGGGACGCATCGCGAAACTTCTCGATGGCCCGGAACGGGAAGACCACACGGTTATTACGACCGAAGCGCTCCACCACGTTCAGGTTGTCGAAGCCGTGGGGATAGAAGCTTTCCCGGTGCGTGGGCTTGATGTGATAGCCCTCCAGGAAGCCTTCCATCAGCACCTTCCAGTTCGCAGCCACTTCGGCCACGTCGTACAGATGCAGATGCTCGTCGTCGGGTATCATTTCGGGGATCACGTCGAGGACGTCGTCACCGAAGGCTCCCGGCTCCTGGGTGACGAAGACCAGACCGCCGCGCTCGACGGTCTGTACCGGGACCAGTCCGCGGCCCGCCTTTTCCAGTCCCGGGAAACCCTCTTCGTGGGGCACGTGAACCAGGCTTCCGTCCAGCCCGTAGCTCCAGCCGTGATAGGGGCACATGAAGCCCCCTGCCCGCCCACAGCCTTCTGCGACCTGCATCCCCCTGTGACGACACGCATTCCGAAATGCGCGGACCCGGCCGTCCGCGCCGCGCACCGCCAGCAACGGCACGCCTGCCGCTTCGCGAGTGAGGAAGGCTCCAGTCCGATCAAGCACGAGGGAAGGACAGAACACCGTTGGATAGCGGCGCAGCAGACCCAGCTCCGCCTCGAACCGATCCTGGGACAGGTAGTTCTCCACCGGCTCCAGCCATGTCTCGGTGGCTTCGTCGGTCGACCAGCCGTCAATGTGATCCAGCACGTTCTGGATCACCTCCGCGTCGGTCTTCAGGGCGGCGTCGTTCGGCATTGGCCGACGCTAGGCGTGCACCGGGCGGCCATCAAGGCGCCGCAGGGGAAGCTTCATTCGTCCGCATGAGCGGCCGTCATGCCAAGCCTTCGCTTCAAGTCCTTGAGATAGGGACGCCCCACAGGCGCCTCGTGGCCGGTGGAGAGCGTGACCGACGCCAGCCCCCAGGAGCGTCGCTTCAGTCCGGTTACGTGCCGGAGCGCAATGATCGCCGATCGGTGGATTCGATGAAACGACTTGCCGTCCAGTTGCCTGGCCAGACCGTTCAGCGTGGTTCGAGCGAGGTGGTTGCCGGTCTGCGTATAGATTCGGACGTAATCCCGTTCGGCCTGAAGCCAGACAATAGATCCCACGGCGACGCGCACCCGCCCCCTGGCGTCCGTGACCCAGAGCGACTGGACGACACCTTCCCCCTGGCCGGCGTGACCGGCGTGCTCTCGCCTCAGGGCCTCGAGGAGCTGACGCAGTTCCTCGGCGCGCTGGGCGGCAGTCGAATGTTCCAGTCGAACCCGGACCCGTCCCACCGCGGCTCGGACGCGTTCAAGCGCGATCGGCTTCATCAGGTAGTCGACCGCCGCCACCTCGAATGCTTCGAGCGCGTACTGGCTGTAGGCGGTGAGGAAAATGATCGCCGGTCCGTCTTCGCCAGCGAGCGCTTCGGCAAGCTTCAGGCCGTCCAATCCCGGCATGCGAATGTCGAGGAAGGCGAGGTCTGGTCGAAGCCGACGAATGAGATCGAGCCCCGTCTTGCCGTCATGCGCGGCGCCGACCACCTCGACCCCCGCAAGATCCCTCAGGGCCAACTCGAGCCGTTCCACAGCGAGCGGCTCATCCTCGACGATCACCACTTTCAGATCAGACATGCTCAGGCCAAGAGGGGAATGAGGATGCAGGCGCAGTAGCCGCGCGGCTCAGCCTTGCCGTGAGTGAAATAGGCCTGGCCGGCGTAGGCCACATCCAGCCGGCGCTGCACGTTCTCAAGGCCTACCCCCAGGCTTGGGGCGGTGACTGATGCTCCGCAGCCGTCGTCGCACACCCGGATCTCCACCCTGTCGGCTTCACGGCGAGCGATCAGTTCGATGGTGACGGGATCCGAAGTCGGCGCGACTGCGTACTTGACCGCGTTTTCGATGAGCGGTTGCAGGATGAGGCTGGGCACGAGGACCTGTTCGACATCCGCATCGATGCGTCGAACGAACCTGAGGCGCTCGCCGAATCTGGCCTGCTCGATGCGAAGATACTCTTCCTGGGCCTGGGCCTCTTCCCGCAGCGGCACCGCTTCGTCCGGCGAGCGGGCGAGCGAGTATCTAAGGAAGCCGGAAAGGGCGAGAAGCATCTGCTCGGCCCGCTCCGTCCGCTTCTGCAGCACCAGGCTCGAGAGAGCGTTCAAGGTATTGAACAGGAAATGCGGATTGATCTGATAGCGAAGCATGCGGTTCTGGGCGTCGGCCGCCAACGCCTGGGCCTCGATCAATCGCACCTGGTTCTCCCGTAGCCGCCGACTGTACTCGAGCGACAGATAGATCGCGGACCAGGTGATGAAGACCCACATATAGCTTTGGGCATTGAGGACAGCGACGGTGCCCCAAGGCTGCGTACGCGGAGGCTGCAGGTCGCCGAGCATCTGGTCGAGCATCCACATGGAACTCACGGAATCGACGCCGCCGGCGATGATCGAAAACAGCAGCACCAGCCCCAGTTGGACCGGCAAGGTTCGGTGAATGTGGGGGCGGAGGACCCAATAGAGACCCCAGCAGATCAGCGCACCTGAAGCACAGGTCGCCAACCGGGGCAGAAAGGCGGGCCAGAACGGCACCTGGGTGTTCCACAGGGAACGCACCGTGTAGAGCGTGAACACGCAAATCCATAGCCCGGTGGTCATGATCGTCACCGGACCGGGGTTCCACAGGCGCTTCATAGACTTACCCACACGCCTCCCCCGGCAACTCCGGGGGATGGGTCTCAGGATATCTGCTCGGCGACCGGAAAAGTCGGTTCCCCGCCGCAAATTCTGGGCCCTTGGTCGCAGCCGTGCACTGCGTCGCGGCGGGCGGCCCCGCGGCGCTGACGTCAATTGCGGAACATGCGCCCCGTGAAGCGGAAGAAGAGGATCACCAGCCCCTCGATCGCGACGGCGATTCCCGAAATCATGAGGACCCACACCATCAGATTCATGATGGCGTCCCGGAACGGGCTGGCCCCCGTTGGATTACCGTTGCCTCCCGCGCCGGAAGCGGCGGCGATGCCCCAGAGGATCGCCAGCGCCAGCATGGGGCCGAAAACGGAGATAAGCATCATCCACCCGAGGACGGACGAGCCCCGCTTGCCGCTCACAGAAGCCATGACTCCTCTCCCTGGGGACGGACAACGGCGGGCGCCGGCTTCCGCCGCACCGCAGGCTAGACCTACGATCATTGCAAAGCAAAAGGCCCGGGATTGCTCCCGGGCCCTCGCCTTGAAACGTCGAGGCTGACAGCCCCGCCAGATTACTTGATCTGGACGGTGGCGCCGGCTTCTTCCAGCTTCTTCTTGATCTCTTCAGCTTCCTGCTTGGAGACGTTTTCCTTGACGTTCTGCGGAGCCGCTTCGACGAGATCCTTGGCTTCCTTGAGGCCCAGGTCGGGACGGACGCCGCGGACTTCCTTGATCACGTTGATCTTCTTGTCGCCGCCGTTGGCGAGAACGACCGTGAACTCGGTCTGCTCTTCGCCCGCCGGAGCGGCGTCGCCACCGGCGCCGCCGGCGGCCGGGCCGGCCATCATGGCGACCGGAGCGGCGGCGGAAACGCCCCACTTCTCTTCAAGCATCTTGGACAGCTCGGCGGCTTCCAGGACGGTCAGGGTGGACAGGTCTTCAACCAGCTTTTCGAGCTTGGCCATGTGTGTGCTTCCTTCGGATGGATTGGTTTGGATGTGCAGAGATGACGGTTACGCCGCGCCCTTGGCGCCGTAGGCGCCGAAGACACGGGCAAGCTGGCCGGCCGGAGCCTGGAGGACGCCCGCGACCCTGGTCGCCGGGGCCTGCAGGAGGCCGATGATCTTGCCGCGGAGCTGATCCAGCGACGGCAGGGTCGCGAGCGCCGAAACGCCCTTCTGGTCCAGGACGGTCTCGCCCATCATGCCGCCGACGACGATGAACTTGTCGTTGTCCTTGGCGTACTGGGTCGTGACCTTGGCGGCCGAAACCGGATCCGACGCGTAGGCGATCGCGACCGGGCCCTTGAAGAGGGCGTCGCCCGCTTCGCCGACCGAGCCGTTCAGAGCCTTCTGGGCCAGACGGTTCTTCACCACTTTCAGCGTGGCGCCTTCCTTGCGGAGGCGGTCACGCAGTTCCGTCATTTCCGCAACGGTCAGACCCAGGTTGTGGGTCACGACCACGGCGCCGGCGCCGGCGAAGACGCCCTTGAGCGTTTCGATCGACTCGGCCTTTTGAGCGCGGTCCATTGCGGTCTCCGTTACGGTTTACGGCGCGAGGACCATTCCCCACGCCGAACGCCGCGCGGCCGGAATTGCTTCCGTACGAACGGCGGTCGTCAGTTCTGTCCGAAGGATGCGCGAACCGGACGATCCGCTCTCGCGGATGCCGATGGCTCTTTGCTTCCCCGTCTCCCAACGGCGCGAAGGGGCTCCCTCGCGATTAAGATTCAGGCGGCCCCTGAATCCCGCAGTTCTCGGACAGGCTCCCTGCAGCGAACTGCGGGAAGCGGGGCGTATACGGGAAAGCGGTGTCGGACTCAAGTCCGTCCGGGCCGGGCCCGGCTGCCCGGCCTGGCCGCGCGATGCCCGGCCGGCAGACCCCCAGCCTCGCTTCGCAACATTTTTCGGTACGCCTGTCGATTTCGACCTGCGCCGATCGTCGTCTCCGTGAAAGCGGTGCTCTTTCGCCCGCTCCCGCTCATGGAGGTCGAAGATGCGATTCATGGTTCTGGTGAAGGCGAGCGAGGACTCGGAAGCGGGCGTCATGCCCTCGACCGAAATGCTGGCCGAGATGGGGCGATTCAACGAAGAGCTGGTGAAAGCCGGGGCCATGCTGGATGGCGACGGACTGAAGCCCTCCCGGTTTGGCGCGCGGATTCTGTACGACTCCGCCGGAGCTCCGACCGTGACGGACGGTCCCTTCGCGGAAACCAAAGAGCTGGTCGCGGGGTACTGGATCATCGACGTCAAGGACCGCGACGAAGCCATTGCCTGGATGAGGCGCGCACCGTTCCGGAACGCCTCGATCGAAATTCGCCCGTACCTTGCCGTCGAAGACTTCGGAGAGGCGTTGACCCCGGAGCTCTTGGCTGCGGAGAATGAATTGAGAGCACAGGCGGCCGCCAAAGCGCCCCGCTAGGCGCTATGCTGGAGCCGGTAGATCACCTCGTGGAACCCGCAATGCTCTATGCCGTCCTTTGCTACAACGAAGAACAGGACATCCAGCGATGGACTCCTGAGCAGGACGCAGCCTGCATGACCCGCTTGTCCGAAGCTCAGGCGCCGTTCGAGGCGGCGGGCCGCCTGGGGCCTGTGGCGCGTCTCGACTTCACCGGCGCGGCCACGACCCTGCGCAAGACCTCTGGCGATCCGGTCGTGCACGACGGCCCGTTCGCCGAGACCAAGGAGCAACTGCTCGGCTTTTATGTCATCGATGCGAACTCGATGATCGAGGCGCAGGACTTCGCCCGCCAACTGGCCCGTGCGAATCCCGGCGCGGGGTCCTACGAAATCCGCCCGCTGCGCTATCTGAAGGCCAGCCGTGGAGAGCACATCAAGGACATGCACCTGTGACCGACCAGACCAATGCGTGGAACCCGGGGTTGAAGGGCGTCGTCCCTTACCTCAGCTCGAAGGATGCCGCTGGCCAGCTGGAATTCTACCAGAAGGCCTTCGCCGCCGAGGAGCACGGCCGCATGCCCGCCGAAGACGGCAAGCGCATCATGCATTCGATGCTGAAGATCAACGACGGCTACCTGATGATGTCCGACTGCTTCCCAGAGCACGGCTACGAGTACAGGGCTCCCCAGGGTTCGACGATGCACCTTCAGGTCGATGATCCGCAGGCGTGGTTCGACCGGGCGGAGGCGGCGGGATGCACCGTCACCCTCCCTATGCAGGTGATGTTCTGGGGGGACCGCTACGGTCAGCTCAAGGACCCTTACGACGTCATGTGGTCCATTGGCGGCCCGGCCTGACCACGCGCCGACGAGTGGCTCGACCTGCCGCGCTTGTCCGGCCGTGAGGCGGCGGGTTAGTCCGTAGGCGTGAGCACCACGGCTGCACATCGCGCCATCGAGGCGGCGTTCCGTATCGAACAGGCCAGGCTCATAGCCGGGCTGGCGCGGATGACGCGCGATGTCGGGCTCGCCGAAGAACTGGCCCAGGACGCTTTGCTGGCGGCTCTCGAGAAGTGGCCGTCCACAGGGACGCCCGCCAATCCGGGCGCATGGCTCATGGCCCACGCGAAGAAGCGCGCCATAGACCGGTTCCGCCGGACCAAAATGCTCGAGCGAAAGCATGCCGAGATCGGTCACGGACTTGAGCAGGACCAGGCCGTGACGCCTGACCCTGCAGAGGCGATGGACGACGATGTGGGAGACGACCTCCTGCGCCTCATGTTCACGGCCTGCCATCCATTGCTGTCGGCCGAGGCGCAGACGGCGCTGACACTCCGGCTGATAGGCGGCCTGACCACGGATGAAATCGCGCGCGCCTTCCTGACGGCTGAATCGACCATCGCCCAGCGCATCGTGCGCGCAAAGAAGACGCTGTCGGACTCGGGAATATCATTTGAACTCCCACGCGGAGAGGATCGCAGCCGCCGCCTGTCGTCGGTGCTCGGCGTGCTCTACCTGATCTTCAACGAGGGCTATTCCGCCACAGCAGGTGAGGACCTGATGCGTCCAGCGCTATGCGAGGAAGCCATGCGGATGGGCCGAATCCTGGCGGAACTGGCTCCGGATGAACCGGAAGTCCACGGGCTCGTGGCCCTGATGGAGATTCAGGCGTCCCGGACGCCCGCCCGAACAGCCGCTGACGGCTCTCCCATCTTGCTGCCCCAGCAGGATCGGTCGCGCTGGAGCCAGCTGTTGATCCGCCGCGGCCTGACCAGCCTAAGCCGGTCCGAGGCGCTTGGTCGCCCGGGTCCGTACGCCCTCCAGGCCGCCATAGCCGCTTGCCACGCCCGCGCGCGCACGGCCGCCGAGACGGACTGGTTGAAGATCGCGGCACTGTACGCCGACCTCGCTCTGATAAACCCCTCGCCGGTTATCGAATTGAACCGCGCCATGGCCGTGTCCATGGCCCATGGGCCGGCGGCAGCCTTGTCGATTGTCGATGCCGTGGCGGAAGCCCCGTCCATGAAGGCCTATGCGCTCCTGCCAGCCGTGCGCGGCGATCTCCTTGCTCGCCTGGGCCGTCCTCTGGAAGCGCGCCTCGCCTTCGAGACGGCCGCGGCCCTCACGCGCAACGCGCGCGAAAGAAGGGTCCTTCTGGAACGCGCCGCGACCGTCGGCGCGGAAGCAGGCTTCTGACGCATTTGCCTGAACGGCAGACAACGGGGTGCTCAGCTTCGGCTCAGCCGAAGGGGCGCAGTTTGCAGCCATCGATCGGCGGTCCCCTGCCCCCAACGAGTATCGCCGGTCGTAACGTCGCCTCCTTCCCCGCAGTTCGGGGCGACGGGACTGCGAGAGGCCCGGGAGTTCGCTCCCGGGCCTTTTCTGCTGCGAGCGGCTCCCAAGGTAGATGAACGCGAGACAACGAGCCGCTCAGGTTCGGATCAGGGGTGAAGGGACATGGTGCGGTTGTCGACGCCATCACGGCGGCGACCACAGAGCTGGAGAGCCCGAAATGAAAAAGTCTGTACTCGCCCTGGCCGCCGTCTCCGCGCTGACGGTCGCCCTTCCCGCCGTCGCACAGGACTACGGACGCAGCTACGGCCACGGCGGCTATGACCGCGGCGGTGACTATGGCCGCGGAGAGTACGGCCGCGGGGACTATGGACGGGGCGGATATGGCTCCGACGTCAGCCGTCAGATCGACCGCCTCGACGCGCGCATCGACCGCGCCCAGGCCATGCGACAGATCAGCTACCGCGAGGCCCAACGCCTGAACTGGCAAGTCGACGAGTTGCGCAGGCTGCAACGCGCGTACTGGCGCAATGACGGTCGCATCAACGGCTGGGAAAGCCGTGATCTGCAGAATCGCATCTATCGTGTCGAGACGTCGCTCCGATTTGAGCGCAGCGACGACAACGGGTACCGCGGCGGCTACCACCGCTACTAGGCCCATGGTGCAGCGAAAGAATAAGGCCCGGGAGTTTCCTCCCGGGCCTTGTCTTTTTCATCCTGACCCGGGGTCAGGCGGTGAAGCTGGCCGGATCGACCTTCACGCCCGGTCCCATGGTGGACGAGAGCGAAATGCGCTTCACGAAAGCGCCCTTGGCGCCTGAGGGCTTGGCCTTGTTCAGGGCGTCGATGAAAGCCTTGGCGTTGGCTTCCAGAGCATCCTGGGTGAAGGAGGTCTTGCCGATGCCGGCATGAACGATGCCCGCCTTCTCGACGCGGAACTCGACGGCGCCTCCCTTGGCGTCCTTCACAGCCTGGCCGACGTTGGGCGTCACGGTGCCGACCTTGGGGTTCGGCATCAGACCGCGCGGACCGAGAACCTTACCGAGGCGGCCGACCAGGGCCATCATGTCGGGCGTGGCGATGACGCGGTCGAAGTCCATGAAGCCGCCGTTGATCTTTTCATACAGATCCTCGGCGCCCACGTGTTCGGCTCCGGCCGCGGTGGCCTCGGCCGCCTTGGCGTCCTTGGCGAAGACCGCCACCTTCACATCGCGACCGGTGCCCGACGGAAGGTTGACGACGCCGCGCACCTGCTGGTCAGCGTGGCGAGGATCGACGCCGAGGTTGACGGCGATCTCGACGGTCTCGTCAAACTTGGACTTGGCGTTTTCCTTGACGACCTTCAGAGCGTCCGAGAACGGCATCAGGGCGTTGCGGTCGAAGTCGGTGAAGGCCTTCTGGCGCTTGCTGAGCTTAGCCATGTCTATCAGGCCCCCGTCACTTCGAGGCCCATGGAACGGGCCGAGCCGGCAATGATCTTGGTCGCTTGATCCAGATCGTTCGCGTTGAGATCCTTCATCTTCTTCTCGGCGATCTCACGGCATTGCGCCATGGTCACCTTGCCGGCCACCGTACGGCCCGGGGTCTGGGACCCCGACTTCAGCTTGGCGGCCTGCTTCAGATAGTAGGAAGCGGGCGGGGTCTTGGTGACGAAGGTAAAGGACTTGTCCTGGTAGACGGTGATCACCGTCGGCAGGGGCGTGCCCTTCTGTTCCTTTTCGGTACGGGCGTTGAACTCCTTGCAGAAGCCCATGATGTTGACGCCGCGCTGACCCAGCGCCGGCCCGATCGGGGGCGAGGGGGTGGCGGAGCCCGCAGGCACCTGCAACTTGATATAGCCCAAGATCTTCTTGGCCATTCTTCTCTCCTGTGTGGACTCCCCAGAGGGAGACCTGTGAGCCGTGGTGCGGAGTTAGCCGCTCCTCCCACGGATTTGTCCGGCGGATCCGAAGGCCCGCCGGGTCGTGCAGCCTAGGACGATTTCTCGACCTGGCTGTATTCCAGATCGACCGGGGTCTCCCGGCCGAAGATCGAAACAGACACGCGCAGACGCTCACGCTCCTCGTCCACGCTTTCGACGTGACCATCGAAGCTGGCGAACGGCCCGTCGGTAACGCGCACCTTCTCACCGATATCGAAGCGAATGGTCGAACGCGGACGTTCAACGCCTTCCTCGATGGCGCCGACTATGCGCTGCACTTCACGTTCGGAGACCGGAGCGGGCTTCGACTGCGAACCCAGGAAGCCCGTCACCTTCGGGGTGTTCTTCACCAGGTGATAGGCCTCGTCCGTCAGATCCATCTTCACCAGCACATAGCCCGGGAAGAACTTGCGCTCGGTGTTGACCTTTCGGCCCCGGCGGATTTCGACGACGTCCTCGGTCGGGACTAGGATTTCGGAGAACTTGTCCGCCAGGCCCTGGGCCTTGGCCTGTTCGCGCAGCGCTTCTGCGACCTTCTTCTCGAAGTTCGAATAGGCGTGAACGATGTACCACTTGTGGTTCGGGTTGGACGCCGGCTTGGCTTCGGTCGTCGCGGTTTCAATATCGGTCATGTCGCGATCAGCTCCCGAGCTTGATGAGGTACTTCACGGCCGTACCAAGCCCGACGTCCACAACGGCGAAGAACACCGTGGCCATGGCTACCATGATGAAGACCATCATCGAGGTGATCCAGGTCTCCTTGCGGCTCGTCCAGGTGATCTTGCGGGCCTCGGCGCGAACTTCCTTGGCGAACTGAACCGGATTGACGCGCTTCTTCTTGGGCGCATCGGCTTCCGGCGCGGCGATGGTGGTCGCCGCCGACGCCGTCGTCCCGGTATTGCGCGCGCCGCGGGTAAAGCCGCGCGTCCTGCTCTTGGCCATCACACTCGTCCTCTGACCCGGGGCCCGGCGCCCGGATCGTCGTGATTTGCATCGGTCGGGCCGCCAGCCGGGCGGGCGCGATCGACGTTAGATAGTGGCAGGAGTGGAGGGACTCGAACCCCCGGCCCTCGGTTTTGGAGACCGATGCTCTACCAGCTGAGCTACACTCCTATCGCCGCGCAGCCAGCAAATGCTTGCCGCGCTTCGATCTCCGAATAACGAACAGCGCGCCGGAAGGGCGTCCGGCCCCTCGGCGCGCACGGCTCGATCGCCGGAGCCGGGTCGTTTAGCGCACGCGCCCTTGGGCGGCAAGGGGTAGGCCATCGTAGATGCGCTGCAATTTCACAGCCTGCGCCTCCCAGGCGTGCTTCACCAGAAGGTCGGGTCGAGCGGCCAGCGCCCTCACATACCGGCTGCCGTCAGCCTCGAGCTCGACCAGCGCCCGGGCGAGCCCCGCGGTGTCCCCGGGTTCGTAGAGGGGACCGATAGGCCACTCCGCGAAGAGGCGGCGGATCGCGCCAGTTGAGCTCGAAACGACCGGCAAACCCGCCAGGATGTAGTCGAAGATCTTGTTTGGAAGGCTCAGTTCGGCGTTGCCGTAGCTGTCCATCGGAATGATGCCGGCGTCAGCGTCGGCGATGAAGCCGGCGACCTCATCGTAGGGCAACAGCGCGCTCATGTGCACGCGGTCACGCACGCCCAGGGTCTTGGCATCATTGAGCAGGGCGTTGACGAACGGTCCGCGCGAGGCGGTGATGAGCGCCAGGTGCATGCGTGGAAACTGTGGCAAGACACGAATGACATGTTCGATGCCCCGGCCTTCCCGAACGCTTCCCGAGTGCACCAGAAGGGTCCGGTCTTCAGCAAGTCCCAGACGTTGACGCAGCGTCCGGCCTTTGTATTTCCGGCGATTGGCGAGCTTCTGAGTGTTGTAGATCACGGCATCGACGGGCCGGCCGTACTCGGCTTTCAGGCTTGCGGCCTGTTCTTCGCTCACACAGGTGACGGCGTCAGGCGCGGCGATGAAGTACCGCTCCCATTTTGACCCTACGGCCTGTGCGTCGGGATCGATAATCTCGTACTCAGCGATGAACTCATGCACGTCGTGCACCCAGGCCGGCGGGCGGTCCAGCAACTCCCGCGCTCCACCCACGACGTAGATGGATTGGAAATCGTGGCTATGGATCACACTCGGCGGCGACGATAAGCGCTCGAGCACGCCCGCGAGCCAGCGCGAGAAGGCCGCCATCCGCAACTCACGCCGCACGCCCTGGTCTAGCGGGCCCCCGACCATCCGAAGACGCCGTTCGATCTCGACCCGCGGACTGGGGAACAGCACCACTGGAACGCCCCCGCGGGTCTCCTCGCCAACGACATCTCCAGCCTCGCCTATCCCGACCAGAACCACGCGCTGTCCCAGATCGGCGACAGTCTCGGCGGTCTTTACAACCCGAGCGTCTCGAAGGACGTCGTTGTCGACCACCATGAGCACCGAGGGCCGTAGATCGTTGATCTTCGCTGCGCCGGCCTGGATGGTGTCGGCGTTGGGTAGACCAGGCATCAGACTGTGCGCCCGATGGTCGGTGAACACCCGGATCTCCCTGGGCGGCGGCTCAGCCGCTTCCGGCAGCATCCGAAAGGCCATCCAGGACAGATAGCTCCGGTAAATCGGCTTGCGCGGAGCGTGAGCCACCAGCTCGAAGCAGCCTCGAAGGCATGCCGGTATGGCGGTGATCCGCCCTCTCACCACATCGAAATCCGAGCAAAACTGCTCCGCAACCTCAGGGTCCGGCCGACTGAAATCCGGTTTCGTGAGCGCCTTCGGGTCGATCCCGAAGGTGATCCAGACACCACCGGGCTTGAGCAGCCGAGGCGCGCGCCACTCCATATCCCGAAGGTTTTGCGCGAGCTGGCCGAGAACAGGACTTACCACGACGACGTCGTAGGCCCGTTCGTCCGCTTCGAAATCACCCTCTAGCAGCCGGACGCGACCGCCAAGCTGGGTGCGGATCGCCTCAGCCGCACCTTCACGCGGGACAACATCAATCACGCCGTCAGAGAAGGACGCCAGGTGCTCGATGCTCGCGCCGTCCTCGGAGCCCAGATCAAGCGCCCTGACTGAGCCGGAAATACCCAGCCCCTTCAATAGATCGGGCAGGGAGTTGAGCTTGAGCATCAGGGAGCGGAGTTGTCGCGAAGCCCGGACTCGGCGACGTTCGGGCCCCGCTGGATCCCCAGCGTCACCTCATTGCGAAGCCGGGCGCGCGCCAGGGCACGCTCCGCCATGCGGATGCGGATCATCGCCTCCAGCAGCCGCAGATCCAGCTCGGCGCGCTCGACCCGGGCCCGAAGAGGATCCAGGGCGTCATCCATGATCCGACCTGACGTCAGCTCTTGGCGCGCCCCTGAAGGCGCTGCAGCTCTTCGCGCGCCTTGATCATCTTGACCTGAGCCTCGATGAGGCGGGCCTGCAGCTCGGCGCGTTCGACGCGTTCCGTCAGCTCCACGAGTTCGGGACGCGGGGCGGGGGTATTGGACTTCGAGACCATGAGTTTCTCCTTGGGTTCGGTTCTAGGGATGCGGAGCAGCGTTGCAAATGGCTTTGCTAGGAGCGGCCCATCCAATCAGTGAAAGCCGGCAGGCGACGGAGCCGATCCGACACGCCGGACAAGATGCGTTGCCCCTTTTCGAAAGGCGAGATCGGGGCGCCTCCCCAAAGAGAGGGATCCAGTATTGCCACGACCGGGCCGGAGGACCGTCCGACCGCGTCGATTGCAACTGTGGGCGCGGACGCGATCGCGGGCGCCGGAGGCCGTCCGATGGTCTGTTGGAGCAGGAGGCCATGGACTTCAAGCCCTGATCCTTGGGCCAGCACTCCCACGGCATGTCCCAGTTCAGCGAGGCGCATGATCTGGAGCTTGGCCGCGCTCGACCACGGGTTGAATGCAATTCCGTCAGCGCGGATGAAGAAGGTCGCCCGAACGCCCATCTCAGCTTCAAGTTCGGCCAAGGCCACGGCGTCCTCAAGGCTCCACTCGACATCATGACGAAGAGCGACGTCGGCCTCCCCTTCCAATTCGGCGAGCGTTACGAACCGACGCCCGGCCGCCCTCAGGGCCTCAAGCTCCCGCCGCAACTCGGCATAGCTCAGGTTCGAACGATCGATCGGCTGGGGGATCTGTCGGAACGCGCCCAGAGGATGCCAGGCCCCCTCGTCGTCTCGCTCTGCGAGCGCCTTCAGGATGGCCTTGCCCAGGTGCACCGCCGCCATGCCATCGCCAAACAGGCCCTGCGGGAGGGGCGCGGTCGGCCGGAATGTTTCCACCGCCCGCGTGAGCGGCGCCCCCGCCTCCGGCTCGACCATCAGCCAACCGGCTTCAACAATCTCGTTCCAGCCTGAGTTGGGCAAGGGGACGACGCAGGGCCGGCCGGAAAAGAAAGCTTCCCTCGAGAGTCCTCCCGAGTCTGTGACGCATACGGCGCAGCCGCGCAGCAAGCCCAGCACGTCGAAGTAGCCGACCGGATCAATCAGGCGAAGCGATCCTTTCGCCGCCCACCCCAGGTCCTTGAGCATGTTGCGCACCCGCGGGTGCACCGGCAGGACCACCGGCATTTCGACCGCGTCGAGCGCGTCCAACACCGCAATCAACCGTTCGTTCGAAGCGGTATTTTCCTGACGGTGGATGGTGGCGAGGGCGTAGCTCCCGGGCTGCAGCCCAAGAGCGGTCGGAGTCACAGTGGCGTTGGATTCCACGAGCGGGGAGGCCCAGCAGAAGAGATCGTACATCGGATCTCCCACGCGCACGACGCGTTCGGGTGCATAACCCTCCCTCAGCAGATACTCGGTGGCCTTCTCGGTCGACGTAAGCGCCAGCCAGGCCAGTTCGTCGGTGACAACGCGATTGATTTCTTCAGGCGCGAGGCGACGGCGGTAGTTCCGCTCTCCCGCCTCGACGTGAAAGAGCGGAATGTGCAGGTGCGCAGCTGCAAGGGCCGCAGCTACGGTGGAGTTCGTGTCGCCGTAGACGAGGACGCCATCGGGCTTCTGCTCCTCGAGAACCCGGCGCAGAAGCGGCAACATCAGTCCGATCTGATCCAGGATCGGCCCCGAACCCAGATGCAGGTTCACATCGGGCGGCGCGATGCCCAGCTGCTCAAAAAATACGTCGGACAGCATGGGATCGTAGTGCTGACCGGTGTGTACCAGGAATTCGGTGAGTTCGCCGTCAGGCCAGTGCTCGCGCCAGCGACGCCCGACAATAGCCGCCTTGATGAACTGGGGCCTGTTGCCCAGGACAGTGACCAGCTTGACCATCACGCTTTCCCGGTCAGGCCGCGCCAAAGCCGAGCCAACAGTCCCCGCCCCCCGGACACCGCGCCCACGGTTCCCTTCTGAGGGCTCGCGATCATATTCGCATAGGCTGCCACAAAGCGCGCGTTCTGGACCGGCCAGGCGTACTGCTCGGTCAGCCGCTTCATCTTCCCGGCGTCGGGGCGGAAGCGCCACGGCTCGAAGAGGACGCGCCGCAGAGCTGCGGCGATCGACACCGGGTCGCTTTCGTCCATGGTCACGCCGATTTCCAGATCCGTAACGAACCGGCCCATGTCGGGGAAATTCGGGACCACAAGGGGCAGACCGGCGAACGCCATCTCGAACACCTTGTTGGGCAGCGCATACCGGTGGTTCAGGGTGACATCCTGAAAGGCGCACACACCGACATCGCCGGACTGAATAGTGGCAACCAACGCCTCTGAAGGAACAGGATCCAGAAAGTGGATGCGGTCAGCCGCGTTG
The DNA here is from genome assembly GCA_019695035.1 of Caulobacteraceae bacterium. Lineage (GTDB taxonomy): Bacteria > Pseudomonadota > Alphaproteobacteria > Caulobacterales > Caulobacteraceae > JAEZEZ01. The sequence goes on from JAIBAU010000013.1 coordinate 34,750, forward strand.
GTTTGAGCGACGATTTCCTTTAGCCAGTGGTCGTGCGCAGCCTTCCGCGGCCCGACGATGGCCATGTGCACCTCCGGCAGGAGCGCCACGGCGCGAACGATCTTGTCCACCCCGCGAGGCTCAAGCCCCACGCCCCCCGTGTAAACGACCAGTCGGGTTCCGGGTTCGACGCCAGCCATCGTGCGGACGTCGACTCCCGAGAGCCCCCGCCCCTCCTCCAGGCGAGGCGCATTCATGACCACGGTAGGGCGCTCGCCGGGATAGCGCCGGTCGTAGAAGTCCGCCGCGCTCTCACAGCAGACGATGATGTGGTCCACCTGCGCAAGCAGGTGCCGCTCCATTGCGTCGATGAATTGCTTCCGGTCGGGCGGCAGCGGTGGAGCCCGCTCCGTTTCGATCTCGTGGGCGTCAAACACCACGCGTGCGCCCGTTTTCCGCGCAAGCCCCACTGCCGCCGCCAGAGGGTGGAGGTCGTGAGCGTGGATTACGTCCGGACGTTCGTCATGCTGGAGCAGGAGGAAGCGCGCGGCATAGATGAAATAGTTCAGGAAGAAGCTTTCCTCGCGGTAGACCTCCCGCTCCCGCTCGAGGCTGGCGACATAGCGCGCGCGGCTCTCCTCCTTCACCTGGTTGAGGGTGGCTCGCTCCGCCCGATCGGTGTTCGCCTTTACGCGGGCCATCGCCGCCTCGTAGGCGGCTTGGTCGGTCTTCCTCTGGGCCTGCGCCTGCCGCAATGCGCTCAGCTTCCTTTGAAGCAGCGGCGCCACAGGGCCAAACAACTCAAGCGTGGCCCGCTCGTGCTCGGCGCCCAGGTCGTTGTCCGGGTCAAAACAGGTGAAGCGCCGAACCGTCATCCCTTCCACATCGAGGCGAGGAGCCTGATCGGGCAGCAGTCGGCCAAACAGTCGGACCCGATAGCCGGCGGCGTTCAGGCCGTGCGCCTCCTTCATGACCCGCACGTCGTGGAGCACCGCGTTGTTCACGAGTGAGAACACCAGAGCTCCCGCAGGAGCTGCAGCCGGCATTGGCTCGTCGATGGGCGCGCGCGCTTGGGCGGTCATGCGTAACCGGGATTGGATCGGGGTGGGAGGACGCCCCGCATTCGCTTTATCAGATTGCCCCGCGCACGGAACAGGCGAGGTCGATTGATGAGCGCAAAACGGTTCACCTGATTCAACCCGTGAGACGGTCTAGCGGACGCTTTCCTTGAGATTGCGGATGAAACGCGCGTGCTCGATGGCGAAGTTTCCGGTGACCTTCGTGTCATCGGCAACGTCTCGGACAACCGTCGCGCCGATGGTGACGTAACCCTTGCGGCCCACAGTAACCCCGTTCGAGACCGTGGCGTTTGGCCCAACGTAGGCCCCCTCTCCCATCTCGACCCGGCCCGCAAGCATGGAACAGGCGGTCAGTTTCACTCCCGGCGCCAAGAGGCAGTCATGGGCGACATGCACCAGGTTGTCGAAGCCGCACCCGTCGCCGATTTCTGTGAAAACCGGAAAGACGCTGCGAGCGACAGCGCAGTTTGACAGGAAGGTGACTCCATCACCCAGCTTCACTCCGCCCGCCTGTCGCTGGAGCCGGTCACGTCCGTCCACCTTCGTGGTTTCGAAGGCCTCGGATCCGAGGGTCGTGTTGGCGCCGATGAAGCATTCCGCGCCAATGATCGTACGGGGCAACACCACCGCCTGCGCGTCGACCACCGTTTCCGGCCCGATGAGTACGTCATTGGGCGCGACATAGGCGGTGGGGTGAATTCGGGCCGACGGATCGATCCGGCTCTCGAAGCCGGTCCAGAAATAGTCGGGTCGATCGCAGAGTCGCACGTGCACGCGATACTGGGCGGCGAGAGGAGCTTCCGAGACGGCGACGCCGAGACCGGCGGGAATCCTGTCGACGAGTTCCTCGGGGCAAATCACCGCGGCGATGTCGGCGAGGTTGGCCAGCAGTTCCGGCAAGTGCTTCTCCGCGCCGACCGGGACCAGCTTTGCCCCGGCCCGCGTCGGTATCTTACCGGAAGTGAAAAACGCAGCGTCCCGCGCGACCCTGTCGAACAGGTCGGAGAACTCGCTGAGCCTGACGCGGCTTTCTGTGTTGAACACGGCGGCGCTCCTGTGCTTCGGGGGTGGCCTATTGGATCAAGAACGGGCCGTAAAGCGTTCGCCGATACGGGAGGACGATCATGCCGACATCCACACCTTCAAGGATTGCGCTCGTCACCGGCGGGACGCGGGGGATCGGGCGCGCGATCAGCGAACGCCTGCTCGCCGATGGAATGGGCGTGACCGCGATCTATGGGGCCAACGAGGAAGCCGCCGAAGAGTTTCGGGCGGCCACAGGGGCCTTGGCGATACGCTGCGATGTGGCCGATTTTCCCGCCTGCGCCCGGGCTGTGGCGAGGATTGAGGCCGAGGTCGGCCCGATCGACGTGCTGGTCAACAATGCGGGCGTGACCCGCGACGGCATGGCCCACAAGTTGGGTGAGGACGACTGGCGCGCCGTTCTCGGGACGAACCTCGATTCGATGTTCAACATGAGCCGGCAGGTTCTCGACGGCATGCGGGCCCGCGGCTTCGGCCGCATCGTCAACATCAGCTCCATAAACGGGCAGAAGGGCCAGGTCGGGCAAGCTAACTACGCCGCAGCGAAGGCCGGCGTCATCGGCCTCACCAAGTCCCTCGCTCTTGAGGGGGCGGCGAAGGGTGTCACGGTCAATGCGGTCGCGCCGGGCTACATCGAGACGGCGATGACGGCGAAGATGCCGCCGGAGGTCCTCGGACGCATTGTCGCCGGCATCCCGGTCGGGCGCATGGGCCGCCCGGACGAGGTCGCGCGTTGCGTCAGCTTCCTCGCCAGCGAGGAGGCCGGTTTCATCACCGGCGCCACCCTGGCGGTCAACGGCGGGCAGTACCTCTCCGGTTAGAGCAGTGGATAGGCGGGAAGCGTCAGGAACTCCGCACAGTCTTCGGAGAACACCAGATCCTCGAACAGGCGCGTGGCCTCGTCCAGGCGCGGCGGAGCAAACGTAGCCCGAATGGCGGCGACCTCCTCCCCCAACACCGCCCGGACCATCGCCTCGTCGACGCGCCGCCCGTCGTCCAGTTCGGCGCGGTGCCGCAGCCATTGCCAGATCTGGGTCCGGCAGATCTCCGCCGTCGCGGCGTCCTCCATCAGGTTGTAGAGCGGCACGGCGCCTCGTCCTTCGAGCCAGGCTTCTATGTACCGGATCCCGACGCGGATGTTCTCCCGTAGGCCGGCTTCGGTCCGGGGTCCCTCGTGAATGCAGAGCAGGTCGCCGCGGGTGACCCTGACGTCGTCGCGCCGCCGTTCCAGCTGGTTGGGTGTCGGCATAAGCCGGTCGAACACCTCCCGGGCGACCGGCACGAGGTCGGGATGCGCCACCCAGGTGCCGTCGTGTCCGGCCAGCGCCTCTCGCTCCTTGTCCGCCCGCACCTTGGCGAAGGCTGCCTCGTTGGCGGCGATGTCTCCCTTGACCGGTATTTGCGCCGCCATGCCTCCCATCGCGAAGGCCCCGCGGCGGTGGCAGGTGCGGATCAGCAGATCGGCGTAGGCGCCGAGGAAGGCCTGCCCCATCACCATGCGGCTTCGATCCGGAGTCAGCGCCTCCGGATGTCCGGCCAGTCTCTTGATATAGCTGAAGATGTAGTCCCAGCGCCCGCAGTTCAGGCCGACGATGTGGTCTTTCAGTTCAAACAGGATCTCGTCCATCTCGAAAGCGGCGGGAAGCGTTTCGATCAGGACTGTCACCTTGATGGCGCCGAGGGGCAGATCCAGCGCCGCCTCGGTGGCGAGGATGACGTCGTTCCAGAGTCTCGCTTCGAACCGACTCTCCAGCTTCGGTAGGTAAAAGTACGCACCGGACCCCTGCTCCACCGCGGTACGGGCGTTGTGGAAGGCGTAGAGTCCGAAGTCGAACAGGGATGCAGAGATCGGGGCTCCGTCGATCTCCAGGTTGGCCTCGGGAAGGTGCCAGCCCCGCGGCCGCACCATGAGCACCGCGGGCTGGCCGGAGACCGTGTAGCGCTTTCCGCCGGCCTCGTGGGTCAGTGCGCCGGCCCACCGGTCCTTCAGATTCACCTGGCCGTCCAGCACGTTCGACCAGGTCGGCGCGGTCGCATCCTCGAAGTCAGCCATGAAGGCCGACGCCCCCGAATTCAGCGCGTTGATGATCATCTTGCGATCGACAGGGCCGGTGATCTCGACCCGGCGATCCTGAAGGTCCGCGGGAATCGGGCCGACCCGCCAGGCGGCCTCGCGGATGTCCCTCGTCTCGCTCGGGAAATCAGGCGCCTCACCGGCGTCGAAGCGACGTTGGCGCTCCGCGCGGGCGGCCAGAACTTCCTTCCGTCCGCCCTCAAAGCGCCGGTGCAGGGAAGCGAGGAACGCCAGGGCCTCGGACGACAGCACCTCGATCGCCCGGCCGTGAAGCTCTCCGAGCACCCTCGCAGGGGGCGCGCCCTCCAGTGAATCGAGCGGCATGGTCATGGACCCTCTATTGGCGCGCGCCCGCAAACGGGCAAGCCGGCGTCGGTCGTCAGCCCGGCATCCGGATTTGTTCGGCCGTGATGGCGTAGCGCGCGGTAGCCCGGGAGCGATTCTCTCGCGACAGCTCCCGCCAGGCCTGTTCAGCCTGTCCCCGCTCCTCGAACGGACCGATCGCCTGGGCCTGCCCTCGCAGGCTGTTGAACTCGGTGCAGCTGTAGTCGCCGCCCACCACCCAGTACCGTTCCTTGGTCATTGCAGCCTCTCCCTTCTATTCCGCCGCGACCCGGGTCGCGTCGAACTGGTCTGTTTCCGTGGATTGCGCCATGGCCGTGGTCGAGCTCCTGCCCGACGAGATGACGGTGGCGATCTGGTCGAAGTAGCCGGTGCCCACTTCGCGCTGGTGACGGGTGGCGGTGTAGCCATCCTTCTCCGAGGCGAACTCCGCCTGCTGGAGTTCCGAGTAGGCGGCCATGCCCCGGTTCCGGTAGCCAAGCGCCAGCTCGAACATGCCATGATTGAGAGCGTGGAAGCCGGCCAGGGTTACGAACTGGAACTTGTAGCCCATCGCTCCCAGTTCCCGCTGGAAGCGCGCGATGGTGTCCTTGTCCAGCTTGGCTTCCCAGTTGAACGAGGGGCTGCAGTTATAGGCCATCAGCTTGCCCGGATGGGCTTTCTGGACGGCTTCGGCGAACCGGCGGGCATCGTCGAGGTCCGGATGTGAGGTCTCCCACCACAGGACGTCAGCGTACCGCGCGTAAGCCAGTCCGCGGGCGATGCAGTGCTCGAGACCCGTCCCTTCCTTCAGGCGGAAGAAGCCCTCCGGCGTGCGACTGTCGGGCTCGATGAACGGGCGGTCGCGCTCGTCCACGTCGGAGGTGATCAGCCGGGCGGATTCCGCGTCGGTTCGCGCCACCGTCAGCGTGGGTACGCCCATCACATCCGCGGCCAGGCGGGCCGCGATGAGATTGCGTTCATGCGCAGCGGTGGGGATCAGGACCTTGCCGCCGAGATGCCCGCACTTCTTTTCGCTGGCCAGCTGATCCTCGAAGTGAACGCCCGACGCTCCCGCCTCGATGAAGGCCTTCATGATCTCGAAGCTGTTCAGGGGACCGCCGAAGCCGGCCTCGGCGTCCGCCACGATCGGGACGAACCAGTCCCGCCCTGCCCCGCCCTCGGCGTGCTCGATCTGATCCGCACGCTGCAGCGTCCGATTGATGCGCCGGCACAGCTCCGGGGCCGCGTTGGCGGGATAGAGCGACTGGTCGGGATACATGGCGCCGGCCGTATTGGCGTCGGCGGCGACCTGCCAGCCGGACAGGTAGATCGCCTTCAATCCGGCTCGGACCATCTGCATCGCCTGGTTGCCGGTCACGGCTCCCAGCGCATTCACGTAATCCTCCGTATGGAGCAGTTCCCAAAGGCGGTTGGCGCCCCGTTCCGCCAGCGTATTGGCGATCACGACGGACCCCCGGAGCCTCTGCACGTCCTCGGGCGAGTACGGACGATCGATGCCGTCGAAACGTCCGACGGGCGCATTGGGAACCAGGGCGCTGAAGGTGGTCACAGTCTTCTCCGTGGTAGTTCGGCGGTCCGCCCCGCCTGCTCGATGCAGGGAAACACGTCGCGAGCGCCTCCGCTGCACCCGGAGAGCGGCAATTCGAGCTAACTTGTAAATTGGGTCACTTGTTGGGATTGTGAAGTTGTGACAACTTGACGGAATGGCGCGCGACGATTTGCAGGCTGACCGAAAGATGTTCCTTGGCGGGCGGCTCAAGCGGCTTCGCCGTGAGCTCGGCCACACCCAGAGCCGAATGGCCGCCGATCTGGGGGTCTCCCCCAGCTATCTCAATCACCTCGAGCGCAATCAGAGGCCGGTCACCGCCCAGGTTCTCCTGCGCCTCGCCCAAACCTACGATCTGGATCTGAGAGCCTTCTCCGGGGATGCCGACAAGGGCGGCGAGGCGGACCTGCAGGAGGTGTTCGCCGATCCCATGTTCCGGGACCTGCCGATCCCGCGCCACGAGATTTCTGATCTGGTCGAGAACGCCCCGGGCGCCGCCGAGGCGGTCAGCCGCCTGTACCGCGCGCTCCAGGATCAGCGGCGCAGAGAGAGCCTGGGCCTCTCCCCTGCCCTGACCGACGATGGCCGTGAAGCCGGCGAGCTGACGCCCGCCGACTGGGTCCGTGACTACATCCAGGCCCATCGGAACCATTTTCCCGAACTTGACGCCCTCGGGGAAGCCCTTGCGGCCGAGTTGACGATTGGTCCCGGCTTCGAGAGCGCGGCCGCGCGCCGGCTTTCAGACGCGTGGCGGATCGACGTTCGGGTGCTCCCGATCTCGGTGATGGTCGAGTTCGTCCGGCGATACGACCCGCACCGCCGGCGCCTGCTGCTCTCCGAAGTGCTGGGCGTTCCGGCGCGGTCGTTCGCCGTCGCCTATCAGCTGGGGTTCAACGAAGGCGGAGAAATCCTCAACAGCCTGGTCGACCAGGCGGCCGCTCCGGACCTCGCGTCGCAGCGGCTCCTGAAGGTGTCCCTCGCGAACTACCTGGCGGCGGCGACCTTGATGCCCTATGCGGCGTTTCACGCCGCAGCCGAGGAAATGGCCTACGATATCGGGCTGCTGAGCGCCCGTTTCGGAGCCAGCTTCGAGCAGGTCTGCCACCGCCTGACGACACTCTCACGCCCGGGAGTCAGGGGCGTACCCTTCTTCCTCATCCGCACCGATAACGCGGGCAACATCTCCAAGCGCTTCGCCAGCTCCGCCTTTCCCTTCAGTCGGTTTGGCGGCGCCTGTCCCCGGTGGAACATTCACGCCAGCTTCAAGGCTCCGGGCCGCATCGTCACCCAGGTCGTCGAAACCTTTGGCGACGGCGCCCGCTACTTCACCCTTGCGCGTACGGTCGACAGAGTCGTCGGCGCCTACGGGGGGAGCGATGACGCGGAGCTGGCCGTCGGACTCGGCTGCGAGCTGAAATACGCGGGGCGGCTCGTCTACGCCCGCGGCCTGGACCTGGCCCGGCCCAGCGCCACAGAGATCGGCGCCACGTGCCGACTGTGCGAACGCCCGAACTGCCGAGAACGCGCCGCCCCACCGATCACCCGCACCTTGCGTGTCGACGAACTGGCCAAGACCGTCTCGCCCTTCCCGTTCGCGGCCCCCTAGCCCGGCGCCTGGAGCGGCGTCTCACAGAGTCGGCGCAGGTCAGGCGCAATCGCGTTCAGCGCCTCCGCGAAGGCGGCGTTGGTCAGGTTCTTCAGCTCGTCCTTCGTGCTGGCCCAATTCACATTGGTGAGGCTGCCGCGATAGTCGGCGTCAATAGGCGGGCGTCCCGCCAATTCGGCCCTGATGTGCAGGACCACGTTGGCCGCCTTGTTGGTCGAGACCGCGGTTAGCCACACCGACTTCAGGCCAACGCGGACGGTGATGTCGTTCGCGCCCTGCGCCCGGGCGGGATCGGAGACCACCGCCAGGCCGCGGGCGTTCAATCCCCCCATGATCGAGGTCAGCCACGCCGTCGTGTCCGCCGGCGCCTTCACGGAACGGCCCGCGACGACGCCGATGGTGTCCTTGGCCCGCCTGAGGTCGGCCACCTCGACGACGTTGACCGCACAGGCTGCGGGCGGCTCCTTGGACTTCTGGTATCCCTCAGGCACCCGGTCGACGAAGACGGCGTCGATTTCGACCGGGGCCGGCACCCAGGCGGTGAGCGCCAAGGATGCGGTCGCCAGGGCAAGCGCCCCGGCCGCGCGGCGGATCCGGATCACGCCTGCTCCTCTAGGGTCTGGATGTGCACGTAGCCGCCGTTGAACAGCAGCGTGCCGCCGTCATCGCTGTCCTGCTGGCGACCAGCAAACCCCGCCACCACGACAGCCTTGTGCGGTTTGCTGTTCATGGCCTTGGCGTCGGCCTGGGTGATCAGGGTGGCCCGAGGCGCCAGCTCGGCCACCTTGGCGAAGGCGAGAGTCAGGGCGCGTCGAGCGCGAGCGCCACCGTTCTCGGCCCAGACCCCGGCGTTGTAGTTGATATCCGTGGCCGGCCGAACCAGCTGCACGACGCTGGTCACACTCTGACGGTAGACGATCCCGTTGGTGAGCCGCCACGTGGCCGACTTGCCTTGCGGCGTGTCCCGCGGGGCGAACTCCACGGCCATCAGGACGCGGATGGCGGAGAAGTCCGGCGAAACGTCGTAGACGAAGGTAATCAACGCGACCTGAGATGTACGGGCGGCGTCGAGAACCGCGATCCGGCCACTGGCCGAGGTGTCCCGGCTGAAGGTCATCTCTCCCGGCTGGAACCAGGGCATCTTCTCGATGGCGGAGCGCGCCGAAGCCTCCGCAAGGGCGTCCACATCGAACCCCTGGAGAGCGGTACGGATCGGCTGGATCGCCGCTTCGGCCTTTTTGGCGCGTTCGGCCTGGATCTGAATGTCAATGAGCGCGCCGAGGAGGCCGCCGCCTGTCACCATGCTGACCTGGGACGGATTGATCTCTGCGGCGATTTCCTCCTGGCCGACGTAGACGTGGACTTCCCGAGCGTCGGGAACCGGCCGCGCCGTCTCCAAAAGGATATTCTTCGGCGTGCCGGCGCTGGCCGGCATGCTCACGACCATCAACGCAGCCGCCAGGCCGCTCAACAGAGCTTTCCGCATAGACACAATCCCCCACAGCCGCGACTCCCGCGGCCCCATCAGCTTAGCAATAACGTGCGCGACCACCAGGTTTCAACTCAGACGAGCCACGCCGGCGCCCAGAACCAAACTCCGTCGCGCCCGTTACTCCGCCGAACAAACGGCAAGGCTTCAGATGACGGTGCAGGAAGGGCTGGCCTTCGGGCTTGTCGGGTTGACGGTCGCCGCCTTCCTCTGGGGACGTTGGCGATTCGACGTGGTGGCCCTGGCGGCATTGGCGGGCGGCGTGCTGGTCGGCCTGATCCGTCCGCAGGACGCCTTCAAGGGATTCGCCAACGACATCGTCATCATCATCGGCAGCGCGCTGGTGCTCAGCGCCGCTGTCGCGAAATCGGGCATGGTCGACCGGCTGATCCAGCCCTTCCTTGGACAGCTCAAGGCCGAAAACACCCAGGTCCCCTTTTTCGGGGCGACGACCGCGGTCCTGTCGATGGCGACAAAGAATGTCGGGGCCCTGGCCCTGCTGATGCCTTCGGCGCTGGGCATCGCCAAGCGCACCAACGTATCCCCGGGTCGCATCCTGATGCCCATGAGCTTCGCCTCCCTGGTCGGGGGGCTGGCGGTGCTGGTCGGGACCTCTCCAAACATCATTGTTTCAGGAGTTCGCGAACAGGAGCTGGGCAAACCTTTCCAGATGTTCGATTTCCTGCCGGTCGGCGGCTTGCTCACCTTGCTCGCCCTCGCTTACCTGACCCTCGCCTACCGCCTGCTTCCCAAGCACCGGGAGGCGCCCGTCTCGATTGATGCGGCGCTCGACGCCCAGACCTATGTGACCGAGGTCGAAGCGCCGGAAGGCTGGGCGTGGGGACGATCGACGGTCGGCGCCATCCGGGCCTTCGAGGCGGGCGATGTTGAGGTGGTCGCCCTGTTGCGAGGTCCGCGGCGGATCGACAATCCGCACCCCAATGTGAAGATCCGCCCGGGGGACCGCATCCTGCTGGAGGCCAACCAGGCCGAACTGAACGAACTCATCACACGCGCCAAGCTGAAGCTGACGCGAGCCGACCGCCCCGTGGCGCTGGACGAGCCGACCGATGAGGTCCGCATCATCGAGGCGATCATCGGCGACAATTCTGACCTCGTGGGTTCCACCGCTCGACAGGTGGACCTGCGCAGGGTCCACGGCGTCAATCTGCTGGGGGTCAGCCGGGCGGGGTTCCGGATCAAGGGGCCCCTGGGCCGCGTGCGGCTGCACACCGGCGACATCGTCATCCTTCAGGGCAGCGAGGCCAAGTTGCCCGCCGTGCTCCAGGAACTGGACTGCCTGCCGCTGGCCGAACGGGAGGTGAAGCTGGGCGGGATCCGGCATGCGGTTCTCGCCCCCGCGATCCTCACCGCCGCCATGGTCGCGGTCGCCCTCAGCCTGCTCCCGGTTGCGGTTGCCTTTTTCGCCGCCGCCGTCGCCGTGGTGGCGACCGGCGCCTTGCGCATGCGCGAAGCCTACGCCGCGCTCGACGCCCCGGTCCTCGTGCTCGTCGCCGCGTTGATCCCGGTTTCCGACACTATCGACCAGACCGGGGGCACCCGGCTGATCGCCCACCTCCTGTCGGAAAGCTTCAACGGGCTGCCGCCGCTCCTGACCCTCACCGCGATGATGTTCGTGGCCATGGCGGCGACGCCGTTCCTCAATAACGCCGCGACGGTATTGATCGTCGCGCCGATCGGCCTGGGTCTCGCGAAGCTGCTGGGGCTCAATCCTGACCCGTTCCTGATGGCGGTGGCGATCGGTGCGGGCTGCGACTTCCTCACCCCGATCGGGCACCAGTGCAACACGCTGATCTACGGGCCGGGCGGCTATCGGTTCGCCGACTACGCCCGGCTGGGCGCGCCGTTGAGCCTGCTGATCCTCGCGACGGCCCCGTTTCTGATCACCCTGTTCTGGCCCTTCCAAGGATAGCGGCGAGGCTTATGATGGGGCTTCCGATGCGGGAGCACCCGAATGCGCTGCAGCGTTCTGAGCCTTTGCGTTCTCGTCCTTTCCCTTGGGATCGCGGGTCCCGGCGCGCGCGCCGCGGGCGACCAGCGCGCCCAGACCGCCGGCACGCAGTGCCGGACCGGCGAGCGCGTGGCCTGGACGTGCGAGATGGGGCGCAAGGTCCTTTCGGTCTGCCTGCAGGCCAACCGGCAGGCGGCCTACCGCTACGGTCCCCTGGGCAAGCCCGAGCTGCAGATCGTCTCCAACGGTCGGGACGGGCGGGCTCATCGCAACGAAGTCATGACCTCCGGCGGCGGCAACCAGCAGCATCTGCGTTTCACCAATGGCGGGTACGAGTACATCGTCTACAGCGGCATCACCGGCCCGCACTTCGATCCCGCCAACCTGCGCTCATCGGGCCTCGTGATTCTGCGAGGCGAGGAGCAGGTCGCAAGCCGGGAGTGCCCGCGGAACGGCGTCCTGCAACGCATCCCCTACGGCGAAATCCAGTTTATCCGCGCTGACGACAGCAACGCCTATGAGGACGAATTCTGAAGGCCCGCAAACAAGAAAGGGCCGGTCCTGTGGACCGGCCCTAACTTGGGTTCGGGCGAGCCAGAGGGGCTGACCCGTCGCCACCCAACTTGTCGGTGAGCCGCCCCGAAGGCGCTCAACCCGATTCAAATTCGTCGGCGTCGCTACACCTATTGATACATAAGCGTAGCCATTCGCAAGACAACTAACTGCGAACAGAAAGTCTAGCCTGCTCCGGCCGTGTGGCGAAGCCCCGGTTTTTCGCCAGGTGCTGAAAATGGGCGCCCCGGAACCGTCCGCCCATGACCAGCCCCCGAACGCCAGATCAGCCGATCGCCGCCGGCGGTTCGGGGCGGTTCTAGGCTTCCCTCTCGCGATGGTTGGGCTAGCTTGCCGCCGGGCCGCTGCGCCGGGGGACTGCATGAACCGCCTGACCTTCTTCATCATCATCGCCATGGTGGCCGGAATCGCGTTCGGTCTCTGGGCCTACGACAACTTCGAAGCCTACTTCGGCGCCGGGACGAAACCCCAGTTGCTGGACGGCCTGAAGGTCGTGACCGACATGTTCCTGCGGCTGATCAAGATGATCATCGCGCCGCTGGTGTTCACGACCCTGGTGGCGGGTATCGCCCACATGGAGGATGCGGGGCAGGTCGGCCGTGTCGGCGTCAAGACCATCTTCTGGTTCATCTGCGCCTCGCTGGCGTCCATCAGCATCGGCCTGGTCATGGTCCACGTGCTTCAGCCGGGCGTCGGGCTTGGCCTGCCCCTGCCCCAGGCCGGCCAGGCGGCCGAGGCGGCCGGCGCGGTGGACATGGGCAAGTTCACCATCGGCGAATTCATCACGCACGTAATCCCGACCTCGATCATCGACGCCATGGCGAAGAACGAGATCCTGCAGATCGTGGTTTTCTCCCTGTTCGTGGGAACCGCCGTGGCCTCCCTGGACGATCGCGCGCCCGAGCTGATTAAGGTCGTCGACCAGGGCGCGAAGATCATGCTGAAGGTCACCAGCTACGTGATGCTGACCGCTCCCATCGCCATCTTCGCCGCCCTGGCCCGCGCGCTCGCCGACCACGGCTACGGCATCGTCGGCACCTATGCGGCTTTCGTCGGCGGGTTCTACCTGTCGCTGGGAATCCTGTGGGGCGTTCTGCTGGTCGCCGGCTTCCTGTTTGTGGGCTACCGCATCCTCATCCTGATCGGGCTGATCCGCGAGCCGGTGCTGCTGGCCTTCTCCACCGCCAGTTCCGAGGCGGCCTATCCCAAGACCCTCGAGCTGCTGCAGAGATTCGGGATCTCGCGACGGGTCGCCAGTTTCGTGCTGCCGCTCGGCTACTCGTTCAACCTGGACGGCTCGATGATGTACTGCAGCTTCGCCACCATCTTCATCGCCCAGGCCTATGGCATCCAGATGAGCGTGGCCCAGCAGGTGACCATGCTCCTGCTGCTCATGGTGACGTCCAAAGGCATGGCGGGCGTTCCAAGGGCGAGCCTCGTGGTGATCGCGGCGACCCTCGCCTATTTCAATCTTCCTGAAGAGGGCTTGCTGCTCATCCTGGCGGTCGACTTCCTGCTGGACATGGGCCGTTCGGCGACCAACGTCGTCGGCAACTCGGTCGCTTCCGCCGTGGTGGCGCGCTGGGAAGGCGAGCGTGTGGACAAAGCCCCGGCCCCGGCCGCCTGACCCGACGCGAGCGGCAGCGATATGGGCGAAAACATCGGCGCTGCCGCCGCGTGCCTCTTGCACCCGCGGCGGAATAGCGCTGTGACTAATGGCAGCGCTAATCGGAGCCTCACGATGTTCGCCAAACGCCTCGCCACCCTGGTGGCCGTAATCTTCCTTCCGCTCACCCTCGCCGCCTGCGGGATCAACGACATCCCCACCAAGGAAGAGGCCGCCAAGGCCAAGTGGGCCGACGTGCAGAGCCAGTACCAGCGCCGCGCCGACCTGGTTCCGAACCTGGTCGAAACGGTGAAGGGCTACGCCGCCCAGGAACGCACGGTGCTGAACGAGGTCGTGTCGGCGCGCGCGCGCGCCACCTCGATCAACATCACCTCCGAAACGCCGCCCACCGCCGCTCAGCTCGAGCAGTATCAAAGCGCCCAGGCTGGGCTGTCGACGGCGCTCGGACGACTGCTGGCCGTGGCCGAAGCCTATCCGGATCTGAAGTCCAACCAGAACTTCCTCGAACTCCAGCACCAGCTGGAGGGCACCGAGAACCGGATCCAGGTCGCCCGGCAGGACTATAACGAGGCCGTGCGCGCCTATAACACCAGCCTGCGGACCATTCCGTCCTCGTGGTGGAAGTTCATGTATCCGGAGAGCAAGCCGATGCCGCTGTTCACCGCCAACGCCGCGGCCCAATCGGCTCCGACCGTCGACTTCGGCGCGCCCAATCCCGGCCAGCCCGCCGTTCCCGGCGCGGCGCCTGGATCCGCGCCGCCGGCGACGGCGCCCGCCCAATGAGACTGAGCCTCGGCGGCGCCGCGCGATGGGCGGCGCTGGTCTTCCTCTTCCTGGCTGCGGCCGTATCCGGTCCCGCGTTCGCCGATCCGACGTTCCCGCCGCTCACGGGGCGCGTCGTCGACGAGGCGGACATCCTTCCGCCGGCCGACGAAGCGGCGCTCACCGCCAAGCTCGAGGCGCTCGAGGCGCGGACCACGGACCAGGTGGTGGTGGCGACCGTTCCCTCGTTGCAGGGCTACGCCATCGAGGAGTTTGGCTACAAGCTCGGCCGGCATTGGCAGATCGGGCAAAAGGGCGCCAACAACGGCATCGTCTTGCTGGTGGCGCCCAACGATCGGAAGGTGCGCATCGAGGTCGGCTACGGCCTCGAGGGCGTCATGACCGACGCCTATTCCACCCGGATCATCCAGCAGGACATCCTGCCGCACTTCCGGGACGGCGACTTTCCGGGCGGCGTCAACGCCGGCGTCGACCGGATCATCGAACAGCTGACCGCCGATCCTGCCGACGCCAAGGCGCGCGCCGACAAGGCCGCGCAGGCGCCGCGTGACCTCGATCCGGATACCGTAATCTTCATCATCGTGATGCTGCTGGTGTTTGGCCCGCATGTCCTCGTCCTGCTGGGGCTGATGGGATTGTTCGGCAAGCGCGGCCGTAGCTGGGCTCGGTCCAGCCACAGTTGGTCCTCCGGCAGCTCGAGCGGTTCGAGCTGGTCCAGCAGCTCGAGCAGCGGCGGCGGATTTTCCGGGGGCGGCGGATCGTTCGGCGGCGGCGGGTCGTCGGGAGGATGGTGAGATGACGGTGATCAGCCCCGAAGACCACAAGCGCATCAACGCCGCCATCGCGGAGGCCGAGACGACGACGTCGGGCGAGATCTTCTGCATCCTGGCGCGGGAATCCTCGGCCTACCGGGAAGTGCCCCTCGCGTGGGCGGCGGCGGCGGCCCTGGTGCTGCCGGCCGCGCTGATCCCTCTCGGCTTCGGTCCGGCGTGGTTCGACTGGGCTCCTCGATTCGGGGGCTGGACCGCGGCGCACGCCGCCGCCGTCGAAACCACGACGGCCGTGACCCTGCTGGCCTACGCGGCGACGCAGGCGGTGACGTTCCTGGTCGCAGCAGCCCTCGTGGCTCTACCGCCGGTGCGGCGGGCCCTGACGCCTCGCGCGCTCAAGCGGGCGCGCACCCATCAGGCGGCGGTCGAGCAGTTCCTGGCCAAGGGACTGCATCTGACCGCGGGCCGGACGGGCGTCCTGATCTTCGCCTCCCTGAGCGACCGGCAGGCGGAGATCGTCGCCGACGAAGGCATCTACGCAAAGGTGAAGCCCGAGGTGTGGGAACAGGCCGTCGCCCGCCTCACAGAGGGTCTGCGCGAGGGCCGCCCCGGCGACGGTTTTGTCGGCGCGATTCAGTTGTGCGGCTCGGTTCTGGCGCAACACTTCCCCCCGGGCCTGGCCGATCGCAACGAGATCCCTGACGCCCTCGTGGAAATCTGAGGAACGGCCAAGGTTCGAAATTCGCGTGCAAGCGTTTAGGGTTCCAGTCTCATGCCGCGGATAATGACCTACAACGTCCACCGCTGCGTCGGCGTCGACCGGAAGCTCGATGTCGACCGCATCGCCGCGGTCATCGCCGAATATGAACCGGACGTCGTCGCTCTTCAGGAGCTCGACGTTCATCGTGCGCGGACCCGCGGAGTCGATCAGGCCCACGCCATTGCCGAACAGCTCGAGATGACCTTCCACTTCAACGCCGCCATGCGGGTCGAAGGGGAGCTCTACGGCGACGCGATCCTCACCTCCAGGCCCGAGCGCCTGATCAAGGCCGGACCGTTGCCGACCATCTCTGGCGTGCCTGGCCTTGAACCGCGGGGAGCGCTCTGGCTGGCCATCGAATTCGATGGCGTTGAGGTCAACGTTCTGAACACCCACCTGGGCCTCGTTCCGCGCGAGCAGCGGCTGCAGGCGGCGGCGCTCACGGGCAAGGAGTGGCTGGGCGATCCACGCTGTGTCGACCCCGTGATCCTCGTCGGGGATTTCAACGCCACCGCCGTGACCCGGCCTTACCAGCAGTTGTTGACCGCCTTGAGCGACGGACAGAAAGC
This sequence comes from Caulobacteraceae bacterium, assembly GCA_019695035.1. Taxonomy (GTDB): domain Bacteria; phylum Pseudomonadota; class Alphaproteobacteria; order Caulobacterales; family Caulobacteraceae; genus JAEZEZ01. Next base: position 50,966 of record JAIBAU010000013.1, read on the forward strand.
GGAGGGATTGCCGCGCGCGATACCCACCTTCCCTTCCAGCTTCCCGGTGCTGCGCATAGACCATGTCTTCGTCAGCTCGCGGGTCCGGGTGACCCGTGTGCAGACCCCGATGTTCCCGCTCGCGCGGGTCGCATCCGACCACCTGCCGCTGGTCATAGACTTCGAAATCCGGGCGGTTCAGTCGAGGGCGGTGCCCTCGGCGGCGTGAGCCCGTTGCACGGTGTCTTTCAGAACGCGTGACAGCCGCCCCCGGCGCCAGGGCCGCCACGCGTCCGCCGGCGATGCGGGATCCCCCAACTGGTAGTCCGCCAACCATCGAGCCACCGGAGACGCCGGCTCCAGTCCGATCGGCGTCATCCGCCCTTCCGTCAGGCCTTCGATCGTCTTCCCCAAGGATCCCACTACCGCGAAGGTCGCCTCAAAAACCGCTTGGTCCACACCGAGAAAATGAGCGAGCAGCCGGGCGCGAAAGCCCCGGATGACCTTGGCGTTGTCACTGTCCTCGCTGGTTTCGAACCCCAGGTCGCACTCGGTGTCGAAGCCGCAGGAGCGATTGTTCAGGTTGGTTGATCCGACCCGCAACAACGTGTCGTCGATGATCGAGACCTTGGAGTGGACGATGATCGTTTCGCCGCCGACAGTTCTCGGCGTCCAGGCGCTGAAGCGTCCATGCAGGTCGGCCCGACGCAGGCGCTCGAGAAGGGCGTGGCGGGCCCCGTCCATGGTTGCATGGTCGAACCAGCTGGGACTCTGCGCAGTCGAAACGATCACCACCTCGGGACCGTCGGACTCGTCTAGCCGGTCTGCCAGGGCCGCCGCGATCAGTGGCGAGGTGAAGTACTGGTTCTCCAGATAGATCAGACGTCGCGCCCGCGCGATGGCTTCGAGATGCAGGGCCTCGTTCTCTCGAACTCCCGCCGCGCCGCGCCACGCAGGCTCCGTTCTTGCGATGCCCACCGTCACACGGGTGAGATCGGCCTCGATCGAGGCTGGCCAGGGATCGCTGGCGACCGCAACCGGGTGAAGCGCCTCTCCCACGCCGTCCTTCCACCGCTGTCGAGCGAGGTCTCCCAGCGCACGGGCCGCTGCGCCGTCGACCATCATCATCACCTCATGGCGAGGAGGGTATGGCAGACCATAGGGCGTGAAACGCCGCGGATCAGCGTCGAGATGCTCGGGGGTATCCCAACGGTCCACCGAGACGTCCCCGCCGCCGCAGAAGGCCAGCCTGTCGTCGATGACAACCACCTTCTGGTGATGGCATCCGCCTACGGGACGAGCTCGGTCGAGACGGAAGTCGACCGTCTTGCGGCGAAACCACCGCTGTGCTCGCTGCGGAAAGAACCCTTGCGAAAAGGCGATCGGCAGCGGCGACCGCCAGATCAGCAGGCGCACCTCCAGGTCGGGGCGTTCGACCACAAGCCGCCGAAGGATATGCCCGATCTCGGCGGCTGGACCGCTGTCGTCGTCAACGAGGCGAGTGCGGGGGTCGAACTGCCATCCGAGAAGGATCACCGAGCGCTGGGCGTTTTCCAGCGCCTCGCGAAGGGCGGCGAAGTAGGTCCCGTTCTCCATGAGGATCGCCGCGCGGTCGGCCATTTCCGTCCGCCAGCATGTGCTTCCCGGCTGCAGCAGCACCGACATCTCCCCCACGGTCCCCGGCGCGAGAACCGGACCCCTCAAACGCCCATCCCGCAAGCCGGTTCTCCCGCAGGCCGGGTTCCGGGATGGTAACACGCCTGAACCGACCCTCGCAGGCCTCCGGGGGCGCGCGGCGGCTGTCCGAAAGTTCATGTAACGATGGTTGCAGAGCGGCCCACCTTGGCCGATAAGCGTCGGGTCGCTCCAAGGGGGACCGGCGATGAACGCACTATTGGAACTTCTCGCCGCCCTGATCGCCGCCCTTGCGACGGCCGCCTTCGCGCAATTCGGGATCGACCTGCAGCCCACCGAGAAGAAGCCTGACGACCGCGAAGTGCGACGCACCGACCAGCGGACCCCCGCCAACAAGACCGACGCCGTGTTCGTTCGCTCCCGGCAGGATTGCTGAGACGTCCTGCCTGTTGAGAACCTGGGGACAGCCGGCCTCGAGTCGTTAACAACGCCTTAATCTGCTTTGCTAAGCGATTACACTGCTCTAGGGTCGCTCCACGCGCGAAATTCAACGCAGAAAGCGGTGCCCGCGCGCGATTCAAAAAGAGCCGCGCATGAGAATCAAAACCCGGTCCCCGCTGAATCTGTCCGCACCGGCTGACAGCACCGACACTCCCAAACCGCTGGAATCCAAGCCGGAATCCACCGAAGCCGCCCAGGCTGCGAATGGCAAAGCTGTGGTGCGGCCCCGCACCCGCATGGCCCCGGCGGCGGTCACGTACCGGACAACGCGCCGACCGGCAGATGCCGACAAGCCGGCTGCATCGCCGTCAAAGTCGGCCCGGACGGTCGCTGAACCGGCTGACAAGCCGGTCGTTCAGCCTGTGATGCAATCCCCCGAGCCGCCCAGGGAGACACCGAAGACGTCGCCGGCTCCCCAACCGGAGATCGCCGCCCCGCCGGCGGCCAAGGCGCACAAGCCTGCCCGCTTCGCCTACTTCATCGCCTGGCTCGCGGCCACGATCTGGGCGGCGGGCGTGTCCGCATTCGTCGTGGGCTACCAGGGTGGTTTCCGCGCGTTTGACTTCACCCCGTTCACTGTAACGGTTCTGGTGGCGTTGGCCCTTGCGCCGATCGGGCTTGTCTTCGCCATGGCCTATGTCGCGCGCCAGGGTTCGCGCCTGGCGGTCGAGACCAGCCGTGCGCGTGCGCTGTCCGAGGCGATGGTGGCTCCCGCCGCCCAGGCTTCCGGCGAAACCGCCGACGTGGTCCGGGCGATGCGAAGCGAAATCGATGAGGCGACCGCGGCCGCCAATCGCGCCCGGGACGAACTCAATGCCTTGAAGGACAGTCTCGCGCAGCAGACGCGCGACCTGAACGCTGCGGCAGAGCACGCAGCACGGACGGCCCGTGAGCTCGAGCAGTCCCTCGGCAAGGAACGCGAGCAGATGGCGAAACTGACCGCCTCGCTCGAAAGCCAGGCTATGGGGGTCGTGGAAGCCGTCGAGCGTCAGACGCGCACGACCGCCGAGGTCTCCGATCTCGCCCAGGCGCAGCTGCGCGAGGCTGAGGCCGCGCTGACGGCCCGCGCCGCCGATCTAGCCGCCGCTGCCGGGGAGGCCCAGGACGCGGCGCGTCTGGCCGCCGATGATCTGGCCCGACAAACCATTCGCCTCGAAACCGCCGGCACGGGCGTGGCGGAGCAGATCCGTTCCGTCGAGGAGGGGCTGTCCCAGCAGCGCGCCGCGCTCGTCGCGGCCGGCTACACCCTGCGTACCGACCAGGAAGACTTCGCCGCCCAGGTCGAGACCCAGCGCGCGCAGCTTTCGGAAGCGCTTGCCCACACCCAGACCGCTTCCGCGGAACTGACTGAAGCCTCCGCCCGGGGCGCCGAGGCTCTTTCCAGCCTGGTGGTGGACGCCGCCAGCCATGCCACGGCCTTCGCCGAGCTCACGGAAAACGAGCGCGACGCCTTCCAGATCCGGATCCAGGAAGCGCTAGATCGCTTCCGGCAACTCGCTGCGGAGGCCCGCGAAGACCTGACCAGCGAGACGAGTCAGGCGCTGGTCTCCCTTACAGCCGCGGCTGACGACGCCCGCCGCGCCGCTGACGCGGCCGCCGACGCGGCCCAGGCCCGGCTCGACACCCTTGGCGAGGCCGCCTTTGATGCAGCGCGCCGCGCGGACGAAGCCTTCGAGGCCCGCCTGGCGGCGGCGAAGCGGCTGTTCGACGAGAGCGCCGCCCTCATCGATGCAGCCGGCGAACGCGCCCACTCGCGCCTCGACGCTAACCTCGGCGAGGTGCGAAATTCCGTCACTGACCTGGAGGCAGTGCTGGCGGAAATCGACGAGCGCGCTGCTCAGATGCCGGCCGACGCCAAGGCGAAGGTCGACGAGATCCGCCTCTCCGTCGAACAGGGGCTGGAGTCCGTGGCCGCATCCGCGCGACGGGCCGCGGAAGAGACCAAGGAAGTCGACTCCGCGTTCCAGGACCGCGTTAAGCGCAACTATGACATGCTGTCCGAGGCGGTGAAGCTGATGGGCCTGGTGTCCGGCGGCTCGCCCCAGCCCCGCCCGCGACCGGAACCGGAGGCGGGTCGTCGCGAACGGCCTGCGCCCGTGGATGAACTCCCGCAATCCGGGCCAGCCGCCGCATTGGACGTCGCCCCTTCTCGCCCGCGCCTGAAGCTGACTACCCCTGTGGAGCCTGAACGCGAATTCGCCCAACCCGCCGCCGCCCGCAGTCGGGACAACTGGACCTGGCGCGACCTCCTCGGCTCGATGGAAGCGACGACCGAGATCGCGGAACCCGTCGAGGACGACGATCTTGCAGACCGGATGATCGAGGAGATTCACCGGCTCGGGGTCGACCCCAATGCACTGCTCCCGCGTTCGCGGGTCGAGGCGGCGGCGGAGGCTCACCAGGTGGGTGCGCCGGACACCGCTCGCGAAATTGTCCGCCGCGTCGCGCCAGCGGCCGCGCGCCGGATCTCGCGAGCTGTCCTCACCGACAGGGCCATGCGCGAACAGGCTGATCGCTTTCTCGCCGTCTATGAGGCGCGCTTGAACGAGGCGGTCCGTCGGGACCCTGAAGGCTTCATGGTCACGGCCCTGCTCGCCTCGGAACCCGGCCGCGCCTTCCTGTTGATCGACGCCGCGATCGGCGATCTCGGCTAGCCGGGATGGTGAAGCGCCTGCGCCTCGAGGCTCGCGCCGAGGCGTGGCCGATCCACGGGCGTTTCGTCATTTCGCGGGGAGCAAAGACCCGGGCCGAGACAGTTCTGGTCACGCTCGAGGACGGGATGGGTCGTGGCGAGTGCGTGCCCTACGCGCGCTACGGCGAGACCGCGGAGAGCGTCCTGGCACAGATCGCGGCGGCCCAGCCCGACCTGGAAACAGGATGCGATACAGGGCGATTGCAGTTGCTGATGAAGCCCGGTGCCGCCCGTAACGCGGTGGACTGCGCCCTTTGGGATCTGGAAGCCAAGCGAACCGGAGTCCGGGCGTGGAAGCGCGCCGGTCTGCCGGCCCTGCTGGCGCAGGTCACGGCCTTCACCCTGTCCCTGGACACGCCGGAACGGATGGCGGCCGCGGCACGGGCGAACGCCGAGCGCCCGCTGTTGAAGCTGAAGATTGGAGGGCGCGACGATGTCGATCGGGTGGCCGCCGTGCGGGGCGCTGCGCCGAACGCCAGCCTGATCGTCGACGCCAACGAGAGCCTCGTCTTCGCGGAGTTTCAGCGCCTTGCGCCCGAACTCGCCAAGCTTCGCGTGGACCTGATCGAGCAGCCCCTCAAGGCCGGTGAGGACGAAGACCTCGAAGGCTACCCCAGCCCGGTTCCGCTCTGCGCCGACGAAAGCCTGCACACCCGCGCCGAACTTGCCGCCTGCGCACGACGCTACGCCGTGGCCAACATCAAGCTCGACAAGACCGGGGGCCTTACGGAGGCGCTGGCGCTGAAGGCTGCGGCTCAGGCGCAGGGAATGAAGATCATGGTCGGGTGCATGGTCGCGACTTCGCTGTCGATGGCTCCCGCCATGCTATTGGCCCAAGGCGCCGCATTCGTGGATCTGGATGGCCCGTTGCTCCTCGAGCAGGACCGGGCGCCGGGGCTGGCCTACGACGGATCGCGCGTCGAAGCTCCCTCCCCGGCCCTCTGGGGCTGAAGCACCGTTAGCCCGCGCAGGGTGGCCGTCGCGCCCACGCCCAGGGCCGCCAGCGCGGCCATGGCGGCGTAGCCCCCCGCTCCATATTCATCGAACAGGGGCCCGGACAGGACTGTCGCAAGCCCGAGCAGGACTCCGGATGACAAAGCTGAACTCAGCATGTTGGCGACCGACACGCTCTGCGGGGGGCTCAGTCTTTCGACCATCTGCAGGCCCGCCAGGAAGGTCGCGGCGAAGGTCAGGGCGTGCAGCAGTTGCAAGGGCCAGAGAAGCCATAGGGGGGGCAGAAAGGCCATGGCGGTCCAGCGCACGACCGCCGACAGCCCGCCCAGCATCAGCATCGCCCACGGTCCCCACCGCGTCCGCCACGGCTCCATGAGCCACATGAAGACGATCTCCGCGATCACCCCCGAGGCCCAGAGCAAGCCGATGACCCCCTCCGAGAGCCCCTGCCCGCGCCAGACCAGCGTCGAGAAGCCGTAACTGAACGCGTGCGCCGCCTGGATCAGGCCCACGCCGCCAATGGCGACCATGAACCAGCGGTCCCCAAGTAGCTGTCCGAGCCCCCGAAAGCGATCGGACGCACGGCTGGTCTCGCCGCCCTCGTGAACGAACTCTTCTGGAAGGACGTAAAGGGCGGCGCTCGCGGCGAGGAGACAGGTAAGGCTGATGGCTATGATGACCAGATCGCCCGGCGAGAAGGTGAGCATCCATCCCATGCCCACGCTGGCGGCGATGAAGGCGATGGATCCGGCGCTGCGCGCCACAGCGAAAACGAAACCCTGCCGACGCGACGCTCTCAGGGTGAGCACGTCGGTCAATGGGATCACGGAGCCGAACGCCGTGGCCCCGACGAACCACAGCGGCAACCACAGCGCCAGGCCGTGCACGAACCCCATCGCGCCGATGGCCGCGGAGGCTACGCCGCAGAGGATGGCGATCGGGGTGCGACGCAGCCGGAAGCTGTCGCCCCACACGGCCAACAGGGGTCCGGTCACCAGGCGGGCCAGCATCGGGGCGGCCAGCACCACGCTGATCTCGGCGCCGCTCAGGCCCTTCTCCCGGAGCCACAGCGCAATGAAGGGGAGGTTCACGCCGTTGGCGAGGAACACCAGGGCGTAAAACAATCCCGATCTAAAGACGCCGTTCATGAAGTCGCCCTAGCAAAGCGATGCAGCACTTCGCGCTCTATTTGAAAGAGCGGCGTTCTTCGAAGTGCTGCTCTTGACGTTACGCTTGTGGAATCGGACAGACGACGGATGCCAGCTTTCGAGACCTCGCCGGACCGCCGCGACCTCTATCCCGAAATCGAGCCGTTCGCCTACGGCTGGATGCCGACCGAATCCGCGCACGAAGTCTACTACGAGGAATGCGGTTTTCCGGGAGGCAAGCCGTGCCTGATTCTTCACGGCGGCCCCGGTGGAGCCATCAACGCCGGCATGCGACGGTTCTTCAATCCGGACCGCTGGCGGATGGTGCTGTTCGACCAGCGCGGCTGCGGCCGATCGCGCCCTCACGCCTCCATCGACGACAACACGACCTGGAAGCTGATCGAGGACATCGAGCGGCTGCGCGAGAAGTGCGGTGTCGAGAAGTGGACCGTGTTCGGCGGGTCCTGGGGCTCCACGCTGGCGCTGGCCTACGCCATCACGCATCCGGAACGGGTGGAGAGCCTGATCCTTCGCGGAATCTTCCTGCTCACCCAGAAGGAACTGCACTGGTTCTACCAGGACGGCGCCTCGATGATCTTCCCGGACGCCTGGGAACACTTCCTGGCGCCAATCCCGGAAGCGGAGCGGTCCGACCTGATGAGCGCCTACTATAAGCGCCTCACCTCGGATGATCGGAAAGTCCGCGAGGAAGCCGCCATCGCCTGGTCGAGCTGGGAAGGCGACACGGTCTCCGTCAAGGGGCCCGCAGCCCGGCCAGACAAGTTCGCGGAAGCCGAATTCGCCACCGCCTTCGCCCGCCTCGAGTGCTGGTACTTCGTCAACAAGGGCTTCCTGCCGGAGGACGGCTGGATCCTGAAGAACGTCGACAAGATCCGGCTCATTCCGACCTGGATCGTGCAGGGTCGCTTCGACGTGGTCACGCCCATGTCGGGAGCCTGGGCCTTGAAGAAGGCCTGGCCGGAGGCGCGACTGGACGTCATTCCGGACGCCGGACACGCCTCGACCGAACCTGGCATCGTGGATGCCCTGGTGCGCGCGACCGACCTCGCGGCCCGGCTTTAGCCTCAACTCCGGTTTCGCGCCTCGGATGGCGGCTGGGGCGGCGCCCCCTTCGCCGCGGCCTTCTCAAGCCTTTCATGCAAGGCGAAACCGATGCGCCGGGGCGGCTCCTCCTCGGATTCCCTGGGCTCTGCCGAAAGCATCAGATTGAGCTGGGAATAATGCTGCATCAGCCGCACCGGCTTTCCGAACCCGTTCTTGCCGTAGAACAGGATCATGTCCGGCGCCCAGAAACCCAGGTCTTCGATGCGGAATACGCCGTCCCCCGGCGAGCCAACCAGCTTGGCCCCGACTTCCTGGTTGGCGTCGAGCTTTGCCTCGAAATCCTGGATCAGTCGCGACATGCGCGCAAACGCCCATTCCGCCGGGCTGGCCTGGCTGGTCAGGCCGCGAGCCAGCGCCTCGCAGTCCTCCGGCGACGTCCAGGCCGTTACAGGAACGATCGGTCGCCCGTCGTCGCTGACGGCCCCGGGAGCCCCTGCCGCCGCGGGTGACGGCGGGGTGTCGCCCGTCGCGATCTCGTCAAGCAGGTTGGAAGCCGTTTGGGGTTGGGTCTCGTCGCCGGGGCGGGTCTTGCCGTTCATCGGCCCAACTAGAAGAGGCCGCGGCCCTTAGGCAACTCCATATAGCGGTGCACGCGCACGGATTGGACGAGGCCGAAGCCGATCATGACCGTGATCATGACCGTGCCGCCGTAGCTGAGCAGCGGCATTGGAACGCCCACCACTGGGGCAAGACCCATCACCATCGCCCCGTTGATAAGAACGTAGAGCGCGAACGTCGCCGTGACGCCGGCCGCAGCCAGCCGGCCAAAGTGGCTGTGCGACAGACTGGCGATGCGCAGGCAGGTGGCGATGATCAGGCCGAAGACGATCAGGACGGTGACGCAGCCGATGAACCCGAACTCCTCCGCCACGGTCGCGAAAATGAAGTCCGTCTGCTTCTCGGGCAGGAAGTTGAGCTGGCTCTGCGTTCCAAGGCCGTATCCCTTCCCCAACAGCCCGCCCGATCCCATGGCGATCAGCGACTGCATGATGTGGTAGCCCGATCCAGACGGGTCCTTCTCCGGTTCCAGGAAGGTGAGGACCCGCTGCCGCTGGTAGTCGTGCAGGACGAACATGACGAACGGCGGAATGGCGACCGCGGCCGCGGTGAGACCGGTCAAGATGATGCGCCAGCTCAGGCCAGCCATGAACATCACCGCAAGACCGGTGAGCGCCAGCAGCATGGCCGTACCGAGATCTGGCTGGTGAGCGACCAGGAGCGTTGGCATGCCGATCATGGCCAAAGGAATGATGAGCTTCCACGAGAAGCGGGCGTCCCGGGCGCTGGCCCCGTGGTAATAGCGGGCCAAGGCGAGGACGAGTGCGAGTTTCATGATCTCGGACGGCTGGATTCTCGTGAATCCCAGATTCAGCCACCGCGTCGCTCCAAGGGCTGTGTAGCCGACGCCCGGGATCTCGATGGCCATCAACAACAGCAGGGCGACGCCGTAGACCGGGTAGGCGACCGTCATCCAGACCCGGATGTCCACCAGCGCCAAGCTGAGCATGACGAGGAGACACGCGCCGAAGCGCAGGAGGTGCTTGGCCGCCCAGGGCTCCCAGTTTCCACCGGCGACCGAGTACAGCATCATGGCGCCCACGCCCGCGATGACGCAGGTAAGACCTGCGAGCCGCCAGTCGATCTCGGAGAACTTGACCGGCAGCCGCTCGCGTTGGCCGGGACGAGTCAGAGCTGAGGAAGTCATTCGGCTGCGGTCCTTCCCTGTGCGCCAACCAGTGTCGGCGCCTCCGGCAGACCCGAACCCTCACTGTCATCGATCGGTGGCGGAGCTTCCACCGTGGCCCCGGTCGCCTGGATGCGCCGAATGATGGCCGGATCCTTCAACAGGGTCGTACGCATGATTTCTCGAGCCCGCGGGGCCGCGGCGCCCGCGCCCCAACCGCCATGTTCGACCAGCACCGTGATGGCGTAACGCGGCGCATCATAGGGCGCAAAGGCGATGAACCAGGCGTGGTCGCGCCGTTCCCATTCGAGGTGCAAGGTCGCGCGGGAGGCGCCCGAAGTGATCGAGTGCGCCTGAGCGGTGCCGGTCTTGCCGGCCATCTTTATCGGACCCAGCCCCAGCTGAGCCGCACGATAGGCGGTGCCCGACACGTCGTTGGCCACGTCGGCCATCGCCGAGCGGATGATGTCGATGTGATCTGCCGAGATCGGTAGATCGGGCACGGCACTGCCGGCGGGGCGTTCCTTGCCTCCAATCGACTTGATCAGGCGGGGATTGAGCGCCTTGCGACCGTTCGCCAGCCGCGCCGTCATGACGCACAGCTGCAGGGGATTCACGGCAAGGGCGCCCTGACCGATCCCGAAGCTGGGAGTCTCGCCCGGATACCAGATCTGATCCTCCGGACGGCGGAAGGCGCGCTTCTTCCAGGCCCGGTCCGGCAGCACGCCCTTCTTCTGGTTGCCGATCCCGATGTCGAAAATCTGGTTGATGCCGAACTTTCGGGCCGTAGCCGCGATGATGTCCGGGCCCATCTCGAGGGCCGTCTGATAGAAGTACACATCGCACGAGGTGACGATGGCCTTGTGCATGTCCACGGTGCCGTGGCCCGAAGCCTTGTCGCAGTGGAAGACGTGGTTGCCGAACCGCCAGGCGCCGCCACAGGACCGCGTCTTGTGCGGGCTGATGCCGCTTTCAAGCGCCGCGAGCGCAACCATGGTCTTGAAGGTCGAACCCGCCGGGTAGGTGCCCGTCAGAGCCTTGTCCAGCAGAGGCTTGTGATCGTACTCGGAGTAGGCGCGATAGAGCTTGGAGCCGATGCCACCGACGAAGGCGTTGGGGTCAAAGCTGGGCGAGGACGCCAGGCAGAGCAGATCGCCGTTGTGGATGTCCATCACGACGGCTGCGCCCGACTCCTCGCCGAAGACCTCGAGCGCCCGCATCTGGATGTCCGCGTCCAGGGTCAGGACGACCTCGGCCCCGGGCTGGGGCGGCTCCCCATTGTCGCGGTCCTCTCCCACCTGCCGGCCAGTGGCGTCGACCTCGACCCGCTGCACGCCGGGAGTGCCTCTCAGTTCCTCATCGAGCGCGGACTCGACGCCTTGCTTCCCGATGCGGAAGCCCGGGTGCATCAGGATGGGATCGACGTCCTTGCCGGACTTCTTGACCTTCTCGACATCACGGTCAGTGACCTTGCCGACGTAGCCAACCACGTGGGCGAACGCGCCGCCAAAGGGGTAGAAGCGTGCCTCATTCACGTCCGCCATCACGCCCGGCAATTGAGGCGCGTGCAGATTCACCCTGGCGAACTCTTCCCAGGTCAGGTCGGTCGCCACTGCGACAGGAACGAACCGCGGGCTCTGGTTTATCTCGCGCAGGAGGGTGCGGCGTCGGGCCGCCGTCGCCGGGAGGAGCTGAGCCACCTCGTCCAGCGTCGTGTCGAGATCCTTGGTCTCGTCGCGAATGACCAGCAGGCGGAAGCTCGGCCGGTTGCCGGCGAGGACTACGCCGTTGCGGTCCTTAATGAGGCCCCGCGGCGGCGGGATGAGGCGCAGGTTGAACTGGTTCTCCGCCGACATCGAGCGATATCGGCTCGTCTGCAGCGTCTGCAGGTAGGCCAGGCGGGCGGTGAGCGCCGTCAGTCCGATGCCTGCAAAGCCGCCGAGGAGGAACGTCCGGCGCAGGAATCCGCCCTGCCGTTCGTTTACGTCCTCGAAAAAGATGGATGGGCCGCTCATCGGAAACGCACGTCCCCGTCGTCAAAGCGCTCGATAAGATAGTTGGCGACAGGGAACAGCGCCATCGTCGCCGCCATCTGCAGGAATCCACCGACCAGCGAAGGAGGTGATCCGGCGTCCAGCGTGACGAAGGTCCAGGCCACTGCGTAGGCCACGAACGTCGCGCCGGCGTACCAGAAGAACAACACCAGGGTGTCCTGACCCAGGATCAGGCCCCGCACCGCCAGGATCACCCCGTACACCCCCAGCATCACCACAGCCCACAGACCCAAGGTCCCTCCCCACATGAGGTCGAGGAAAAGGCCGCAGAGAAGAAGCGCCAGGGGTCCAAGGATGGAGGGCCGGATGAGCGGCCAGGCGAACGCCAGCACCATCGGGAAGACCGGCTCGGGCAGAGCCAGGCCGAAGAGCCTGGCCGGAGTTCCAAACACCACCGTAAGGGCCAGCGCGATCAGCGCCGGGTACAGGATCCAGTCCTGCGGGCCGACCACCCGGACCTGGAAGCCGCGCCTCAAGGCGTCCCTCCCGGAAGCCGGTTGTAGGGGACAGGCCTCGTGGGCGTGCCATCCGGCCGGCGCGCGGGTGCAGAACTCTTCCGGGCGGGCGACGGGGTCGGGTTCGCCTTCCGGGGCGCTGTTGCGGCCGCCGGAGCCGAGGTGGTCGTCCCCTGCGCGCGAGCTGGAGTCGACGTCCGCGCGGCGGGCGCCGGCGCCGGCGCCATGGTGACGGTCGCAGGAGCGGGACGGGCAGCCGGAGGCGGGGTCGCGCCGGCTTCGCGGCGAGCGGGGGCGACCGCCTCGATCCGCGCTGTCAACTCCGGTGACGGGGGCGGCGCTGTCTCAAGGCCGGCCAGGGGCGGCGCTTCCAGAGCGGCTGGATCGACGAGTTGGTCGAAGCTCTGGAACAGGAGGATGCGGACGTAGTCGATCGCCCCCGCGTCCGAGAAGAGCTTCACGCGCCAGCGGCCGTCGATGCCCTTGGCCGCGACGCCGACCGGCAGGCCCCTCGGAAACACGCCTCCGTCGCCAGAGGTCATGATCCGGTCGCCGGCCTTGATGGTCCCCTGCCCGCGAATGAACTCGAGGCGCGGATTGCGGCCACCATCCCCCACCAGGATCGCGCGCGCGTCGGACCGATCCACCAGGACGGGTGTGCGGCTGGCGACGTCCGTGAGCAGCAGCACTCGGCTCACACCGGAGGTGACCCCGACCACTCGCCCGACGAGGCCGTGCTCATTGACAACCGGGTTGCCGATACGGATGCCCTTGCGGCTGCCTGCGTCGATGAGGCGCGCATTGGCGAACGGACCGCGGGATTCCGACACGGCGCGCGCAGTCGCCATGCGAATGGCGGGTTCAGTCCGGATGCCCAGCAGCCGTTCGTAACGGTCATTCGTGTTCTTGAGGGCGATGTTGGCGTCGCGGAGCGCCTGCATCTCTTCGAGCTGCTTCTTCAGCTTTCGGTTCTCGCTCACGGCGAAGAAGTAGCCGCTGATCCAGTCCGAGCCGCGCCCGGTCCACCGAACCGGCGCCGAGAGGACGCCGCCCGCAGGGGCCGCGACGCGGTCGAAGCCGGAGCGCACGCCGCCATAGCCCTCGGCCGTCAGGCTTTCCCGCTTGTCGGTGACGAGCAGAAGCACCGCCACGACGCCGGCCACGACGACCGCCACCGCCGCCGTCCAGACCAGCGGAACCTTGAAGTTCTCGAACGGACCGTCCCGAAACGTCACGGGTCGCCCTCAGCTTTCCAATCGACGCGTCGCCCCCGCGCCCCGAGTCGTCTCGGCCAGTGGATATTACGGCAGAGTCGAATCCAAGACGCCCTTCATCCACTTGGGATGCTCGAGCACTTTGCCGCACCCGATCGCCACGCACGACAGCGGGTCGTCGGCGACCGAAACCGGGAGGCCCGTCTGGTCGCGGATCTCGGCGTCCAGGCCACGCAACAGCGCGCCGCCGCCCGTCAGCATGATGCCCTTGTCGGCGATATCCGCGGCCAGTTCTGGCGGGGTCGCTTCCAGCGCCACCTTTACGGCGTCGATGATTTGCGAGACCGGCTCGGCCAGGGCTTCCGCCGCCTGGCGTTCGGAGATGCGCACCTCGCGCGGCACGCCCTGCATCAGGTCGCGGCCCTTGACCTCGATCGACAGACCTTCGCCGTCGTGCGGGACGCGGGCGGTGCCGATGTCCTTCTTGATGCGCTCGGCGGTGGTCTCGCCGATCAGAAGGTTATGGTTGCGGCGCATGTAGCTGATGATCGCCTCGTCCATCTTGTCGCCGCCGACGCGGACCGATCGGGAATAGACGATGCCCGACAGCGACAGCACGGCCACCTCGGTCGTGCCGCCGCCGATGTCGACGACCATCGAGCCCTGCGGCTCGTGGATGGGCAGGCCGGCGCCGATCGCAGCCGCCATGGGCTCATCGATCAGGCCCACGCGGCGGGCTGATGCGTTGAGGCAGGAATCGTTGATGGCGCGGCGCTCGACCGCCGTCGCGCCCGACGGCACGCACACGATCACCTTGGGATTCACGAAGCTCTTGCGGTTGTGAACCTTGCGGATGAAGTGCTTGATCATCTCCTCGGCGACTTCGAAGTCGGCGATGACCCCGTCGCGCATGGGCCTGATGGCCTCCATGTGGCCCGGCGTGCGGCCCAGCATCTGCTTGGCCTCGATCCCGACGGCATGGACGACCTTGCGCCCGCCGACATTACGCAGCGCCACCACCGACGGTTCGTTCAGCACGATGCCCTTGCCCTTCATGTAGATCAGGGTGTTGGCGGTGCCGAGGTCGATGGCGATGTCGTTCGAAATCATTCCGAACAGTGGGATCATGGGCAAATTCTTCGCGACTGGAGGCCGGAGGGTAGGTTCTCCGGCGCGTGGTCGTCGCGCGTTCCCCACCGCGCTGCGATTCCGTTATCCCGCCTCGGAACAATGGTCCCTCTGCCCTGTCGCAAAGGCGAATTCAAGGCCTATCTCCGATCACACGTGCGGCATGCACGACACGCGTCAAGCCCTAAAGCCAAGCTGTTGAGCAAGCTGAACTATTTGAGCGCCCTTTCAGGCCGGTTACGAAGCTGTGACCGGGCATCGCTCAGAGGATGGGCGCGCCTTCCTGCTCCAGCGCGCGCGCGACCGCAGGACGCCGCTGCATCCGCTGGATGTGCGCCTGAACCAACGGGCGACTTGCCGGGGTTCCCAGGCCCGGCCGCTGGTACCAGCGCGCGAAGACATGCAGATAGCAGTCGGCGATCGAGTAGTCCCCGAACAGCCATTCCCGGCCGTCCGAGAGTTGCGCTTCCACGAGGCCGAAATGCTCGTCCAGAACCGAGGGAACCTTCGCCCCCATCGCGGCGTGGGCGGCGGGATCGTCAGCGTACCGATAGGGGCGCCACTTGTGGGCGAAGGTCGGGTGCACGGTCGCGCAGAGGAAGGCGTTGAAGGCCTGTATCTCGGCGAAGGCGAAGGCATCCTCCGGGATCAGTCGGGCCTGGGGATGGGTCTGGGCGACGTAGGCCAGGATAGCCGGGTTCTCGCTGAGGATCCCCCGGTCGGTCTGCAAGGCCGGCACCCTGCCCTTGGGGTTGATGGCCAGGTACTCGGGCGTGCGCTGCTGGTTCTCGCCCGTCTTGACCAGAGCCAGTTCGTAGTCCGCCCCCGCCTCCTCCAGTGCAATATGGCTGGCGAGCGCGCAGCTACCGGGCGCATAGAACAGCTTCAGCATCGACCTCTCCACCAGGGCGTTTCGTTACACAGTGGCGCCGGTGTTGATCCAGCGCCACGTTGCGACGCAACATGGCGCCGCCTAAACAGGGCCGCCCCTTCCGGACAAGGATTCCCCGTTGGACCAGCCCAAGTTCAAGCCCTCCGCCGCGCTCGGCCGCGTTAAGCCCTCCGCCACCCTGGCGGTGACCCAGCGCGCCGGCGAGCTGAAGCGCGAGGGCCGCGACGTCATCGGCCTGGGCGCGGGCGAGCCGGACTTCGACACGCCCGACAACATCAAGGAAGCCGGCATTCGGGCGATCCGCGACGGCAAGACCAAGTACACCGACGTCGACGGCATCCCGGAGCTGAAGCAGGCCATCGTCGCCAAGTTCGCGCGCGAGAACGGCCTCACCTACAAGACCAGCCAGATCAACGTCTCGCCCGGCGGCAAGCCGGTGCTCTACAACGCCCTGGTCGCGACCCTCTCGCCCGGGGACGAGGTGGTGGTGCCCACGCCGTACTGGGTCAGCTATCCCGACATGGTGCTGCTGGCGGGGGGCGAGCCGGTGTTCGCCGAGACCTCGGCAGAGACCCGTTTCAAGCTGAAGCCTGAGGTGCTGGAGGCTGCGATCTCGCCCCGGACGCGCTGGCTGATCCTGAACTCGCCGTCGAATCCCTCTGGCGCGGCCTACACGCGCGCCGAACTGAGGGCCCTCGCAGACGTCCTGATGCGCCACCCGCAGGTGTGGATTCTCACCGACGACATGTACGAGCATCTGGTGTTCGACGGCTTCGAGTTCTCGACCATCGCCCAGGTCGCTCCCGAGCTCTACGACCGCACCCTGACCATGAACGGCGTCTCCAAGGCCTACGCCATGACCGGCTGGCGGATCGGCTACGCCGGCGGGCCCGAGCCACTGATCAGGGCCATGGCGAAGGTCATGAGCCAGACCACGTCCAATCCCTCTTCCGTGTCCCAGTGGGCCGCGGTGGAGGCGCTGAACGGACCGCAGGACTTCATCGTCCCGAACCAGAAGCTGTTCCAGGAGCGCCGTGACCTGGTGGTCGGCATGCTGAACCAGGCCGCCGGGCTGGAGTGTGCCCGCCCGGAAGGAGCCTTCTACGTCTATCCGTCTATCCGCCGCCTGATCGGCAAGACCGCACCGTCAGGAGTGGTGATCGACAACGACGAGACCTTCGCCAGGGAGCTGCTCGACGCCGAAGGCGTGGCCGTGGTGCACGGCGCCGCGTTCGGCCTGTCGCCGCACTTCCGCGTCAGCTACGCGACGTCGACAGAGCTGCTTGAGGACGCCTGCACCCGCATCCAGCGGTTCTGCGGCAAGCTCGCCTAGGCCAGGCGGGAGACTGCGAAGTCGGCCAGGTTTTCGAGCGCCGCGCGCCACTCGCCGGCCGGCAGGATGGACAGGGCGTCCTTGGCCGCGTCCGCGTAGTCGCCTGCCAGGTCCATGGTCGCTTGCAGGGCGCCCGTGCCGACAATGAGCTCCCGGGCGCGGCGGAAGTCGCCGTCGACCTGCTCGACCTTGCCCACGGCGCGGTCCCAGAAGGCGTCCTCCTTGCCGCGAGTACGCTGGATGGCGAGCAGCAGCGGCAGGGTGACCTTGCCTTCGCGGAAATCGTCGCCGGCGTTCTTGCCCAGGGTCTCCGCGTCGGACGCATAGTCCAGGGCGTCATCGACCAGCTGGAACGCAAGGCCCAGGTTCATGCCGTAGCTCCGCAGGGCCTCCACGGCGGCGTCCGTGGCGCCGGCGGCCACGGCGCCGCTCTCGGCCGCGGCGGCGAACAGTTCGGCCGTCTTGGCCTGGACGATCTGGAGGTAGACCGACTGGTCGAGGCGCAGGTCGCGCGAGCGCGTCAGCTGCAGAACCTCGCCTTCCGAGATCACCGCCGAGGCGCGGGCCAGGATGTGCAGGGCGCGCAAGCTATCGGTCTCGACCATCAGTTCGAAGGCGCGGGCGAACAGGAAGTCGCCGACCAGCACCGAAGAGGGCGAGCCCCAGATCAGGTGCGCGGCCACCTTGGAGCGGCGCATCTCGGAGCCGTCGACCACGTCGTCGTGCAGCAGGGTGGCGGTGTGGATGAACTCGACGGCGGCGGCCAGCTTGTGGGCCTTCTCGCCGCCTCCGTTCAGGGCGCGGGCGGCGGCCAGTGTCAGCAGCGGGCGCAGGCGCTTGCCACCGGCGGCGATCAGGTGGTCGGCCAGCGCGGGGATGACCGGCACGTCCGACTGCATGCGCCGGCCGATGAGGGCGTTGACCGCCGCCATGTCCGGCGCGGCCAGACGCACCAGCGCCTCGACGTCGCCCGCGGGCCGCGCGGTTTTGACGCCAGCTGCTTCCAAGTCACCAACTCCGAAATCTTTGGAACGGCGTCTTTCGCGGCCCTTCCTTCGTGGCGCACAATGGTTAGGTGACCTTACGGGGTCAAGGCGAACCCGACGCGAGAGCGAGCGCATATGGCGGACGACGTGAAAAACCCGGCCGATGTCACCGACGACCGGCTGCTGGGCGGCCGGGTCCGGCTGCTGCAGCCGGCGCGGGGCTACCGCGCGGGGATGGACGCCGCCCTCCTCGCCGCGGCGATCGACGCCCGATCCGGCGAACGGGTGCTCGAGGCCGGCTGCGGCGCGGGCGCGGTGCTGTTCCAAGCGGCCGTCCGCCAGCCCGAGGCCCGCTTCGTCGGTGTCGAGCGCGACCTCGACGCCCTGGCCCTGGCGGAGCGCAACGTCGCACTGAACGGCGCGCAGGACCGGGTCTCGGTCCGTGCCGGGGACATCGGCCGCGGGTTCGCCGGCCAGGGTTTCCTCAAGCCCGGCGAGGCGACGTTCGACGTGGCGGTCGCCAACCCCCCGTTCTTCGACGACCCGGACGCCCTGCGCGCGCCGGCCCCGGAGAAGCGCGGCGCCTGGATCGCGGACGCCGGGCTGGACGCCTGGACCCGCTTCCTGCTGAAGGCGGTGCGGGAAGGCGGCCGGGTGGTGCTGATCCATCGAGCCGAGCGCCTGGCCGACCTGCTGGCCCTGATGGGCGCGACGGCCGGCTCCTTCCAGATCCGCCCGGTCCACCCCTTCGCCGACGCGCCGGCCAAGCGGGTGCTGGTCCGCGCCGTAAAGGCGGGGAAGGCGCCGCTGATGCTGCTTCCGCCGCTGATCCTGCATGACCGCAGGGGCGACAAGCACACCGCCGAGGCGGACGCGATCTTCCGCGGCGAGGCCGGGCTGGGCTGGCTCTAGGCGGCGTAGGCGCGCACAGCCTCAAGCGCCAGTTCGAGGCCCGCGAGTTCGTGCATGGGCTCGGGCGTGACGATGAGGAAGAAGCCCCTCGCCTCCACCCACAGCAGCAGGCTTTCGGGCAGGCCGAAGTCCTCGACCTCGGCCCCGTCCACGTCGCGCCAGACGCCGGCGGGATCCGGCGACGCGCCGGTCCTGCGCTCGACCCGTTCGCGGTAGTCGGCCTCATCGGTCTCGGCCACATTGAGGTAGGCGAACACGGGCTTACCCAGCGCGGCCATGAAGCCGACGGCGAAGGCGGTGGCCGGGTCGCAGCCCGGCCCCCGCCACGGCGTCAGATTGGCGATCAGTGCGTCGGACTGGCGCAACCGGCGCGCCGTCTCGGCATAGAGTTCGCGGGCCAAGACCTCGGAGCGATCGCCCTCACTTGTCTCGTTGTCGAAGGCGGTGACCGCCCGGAAACCGGCGGACTGGCACAGGGCGCGCTTGCTCAGGTCATGCTCGACGGCGTCCGGGAACCAGGCGTCCGGGCCGGCGAGATAGATGGAAGCGATGCGGCGCATCTCTTTCCTGTAGTCCCCGCCTTGCCGCCAAGCTACCCATAGCGCTCATGTCGATCCTTTCCCTCATACTTGGAGGCCTGGCCATGGCGTCCGCCCACACGTGCCCGGTCGAACTGGTCGTTCTCGGCACTGCACAGGACGGCGGCGCGCCGCAGATCGGTCACGACGAGGACCCGGCCTGGAAGGATCCCGCCCTGCGCCGCACGGCCACCTCGCTCGGGCTGGTCGACCGCACGACCAACCGTCGATGGCTGTTCGAGGCCAGCCCCGACGTACGCGACCAGCTCTACCGCTTCGACCAGGTGGCGCCCGGCGCCACCAAGGCGCCGGGGCTGGACGGCGTGTTCCTGACCCACGCCCACATGGGCCATTACGTCGGCCTGATGTTCTTCGGCCACGAGTCGATGGGGGCGAAGGACCTGCCGGTCTACGCCATGCCGCGCATGGCCGAGTACCTCACCGCCAACGGACCCTGGAGCCAGCTGGTCCGTTACAACAACATCCGGCTGACCCCGCTCGCCGACCGCCAGCCGGTCGATCTGGGCTCCTCCATCACGGTCACTCCCATTGCGGTGCCCCACCGGCAGGAGTTCAGCGAGGTCGTCGGCTTCCGCATCGACGGTCCGGGAAAGAAGGTTCTCTTCATCCCCGACATCGACAGCTGGGAGCAGTGGGACGCGCTGGGAACCCGCATCGAGGACGAGATCGCCAGGGTCGACGTCGCCTACCTGGACGCCACCTTCTACGCCGACGGCGAGCTGCCCGGCCGCGACATGTCCAAAATCCCCCATCCGCTCATCCGTCACTCCATGGACCGCTTCGCCGCCCTGCCCGCCTCGGAGCGGGCCAAGGTCCGCTTCATCCACCTCAACCACACCAACCCCGCCCGTTTCCCCGGCAGCGAGGCCCGGCGGGCGATCGAGGCGGGCGGGTTCCGGGTGGCGGAGGAAATGGAGCGGGTCTGCCTGTAGCCGCCCGAAGCATCTGTTGATCCGGGGACCGTCCACAAGTGATTAATTTTGCTTGTGAAAATTGTGCATACGAGCGGATCGGCGAGCCGAAATCCAGGTCAGGATACCCGATTTTCCGGTCTGTTCGCCCGCCTTTCCGGTCGCTTGGGCGCCTTCTCTGACGGCCCACGGGAAGGCGCGCGCCAGGGCTTGACCGCGGGGGCCGGATCAAGGGTCAATGGCGGCGTCTGGGGGCTTGCGCCCCGCCCCGCGGGCGGGCGTCAGGCCTTGGCGGCGACCTCCCGCAGGCGACGGCCCGCGGCTTCGATCGGATGCTCGGCCAGGCGGGCCCGGGCGCGGTGAAGCAGGGGAAAGCCCGCGTCGTAGTCGGCCATCAGGCGTTTCACGAACGACCCGTCCTGCACGCCCTCGAGGATGTCCGCCATCTCGCCCTGCGCCGAGGCGCCGACGACGCGCGGTCCGGTCTCATAGGCCCCGAACTCGGCGGTGTTGGAGATCTTGCCGAAGGCCCCGGCGATGCCGAGGTCGACCATCAGGTCGACCACCAGCTTGAGCTCGTAGAAGGTCTCGAACCAGGCAACCTCGGCCGGGTAGCCGGCGTCGACCAGGGTCTGGAAGCCCTTGTGCACCAACTCCATCGTCCCGCCGCACAGCACCACCTGCTCGGCGAACAGGTCGCTCTCGCACTCGTCCTTCAGGGTGGTCAGCAGCATCCCCTTGCGCCCGCAGCCCAGCGCCGCGCCGAACGACAGGGCCGTGTCCAGCGCCGATCCCGTGGCGTCCTGGTGCACCCCGATCAGGCCGAAAACGCCTTCGCCGCGCAGGTAGAGTTCGCGGATGCGCGGCCCGATGCCCTTGGGCGAGACCAGCACCACGTCGAGGTCCTCGCGCGGCTGCACCAGGCCGAACCGGACCGAGAGGCCGTGGGCGAAGACCAGGGTCGAGCCGGGCTGCAGGTGCGGTGCGATGTGATCGCGATAGAGGTCCCGGTGCGCCTCGTCGCTGGTCAGCAGGGCCAGGACCTGGGCCCGCGCCGCCGCCTCCGCCACGGGAACGACCTCGAAACCGCTGTCGCGAGCCGATTGCACCGAGGGCCCCTCGCGCAGGCCGATGAAGATGTCGCTGACGCCGGAGTCGCGCAGGTTCAGGGCCTGGGTCTTGCCCTGGCTGCCGTAGCCGATCACCGCCACCCGCTTGCCGCGGATCAGGTCGAGGTCGGCGTCCTGCTCGTAGAAGGCTTTCAGAGGCTCGGTCATGCACGGGCTATCGGCCGTCATCGGACCGCAGGTCAAGCGGGTCCGTGGCGGGCGCCGGCGCGGCGTGCCAGTATCACCCCATGACACTCAGCCCCGCAGACGTCGTCGGCTTCTGGACGGAAGCCGGCCCCGGCCGGTGGTTCAAGAAGAGCCCGGCGTTCGACGCCGAGATCACGGCCCGGTTCATGGAGGCGCACCTGGCCGCCAGCCGGCGCGCGCTCGATGCGTGGGCCGGCACGGCCGAGGGCGCGCTCGCCCTGCTGCTGCTGCTCGACCAGTTTCCCCGCAACATGTTCCGCGGATCGGCGCACCAGTTCGCCACCGACCCCCTCGCCCGCGCCATCGCCGGGACCGCCATCGACGCGGGGCACGACCGGGCGGTGGACCCGTCGCTGAGGTCGTTCTTCTACCTGCCCTTCGAGCATTCCGAGCGGCTGGAGGATCAGGACCGCTGCGTCGCCCTGACCGCCTGGGACGCGGACCTGTGCAAGTGGGCCAGCATCCACCGGGACATCATTGTCCGCTTCGGGCGCTTTCCGCACCGGAACGCCTGCCTGGGGCGGATCACCACGCCCGAGGAACAGGCGTTTCTCGATTCCGGCGGATTCGCCGGTTGAAAAAACCGTGTTCGGCTCGCGCAGCGCGCGACGAACCGTTAAGCTCCCCCCGATCGGTTCGACTTCCAAGAGGGGAATTCCATGAAGAAGATCATCGCTTCGGTCGCGGTGCTGGCCACGGTCGTGTCCGCCGCCGCCCCGACCTTCGCCCAGGACGACCGCCGCCGCGGCAGCGTCCAGCGTGAGCAGGACCGTCAGGTCCGGCAGATTCCGACCTGCACCCGCTCGCTCGGCACCCTGTCGATCGTGGACGGCGACGAGGACGCCGGCTGGCGGCAGCGCAACCTTGCGCCGCCGCAGAAGCTGCTGAAGGTCATCGTGCAGCGTTCAGGGTGCTTCACCCTGGTGGATCGGGGCGCGGGCATGAACGCCGCCCAGGCCGAACGCGACCTGGCCAACCAGGGCGATCTGCAGCGCGGCTCGAACATGGGCCGCGGGCAGATCCGCGCCGCCGACTACGTGCTGGTGGCCGAGGTCGCCGCCCAGGACTCCAACGCCAGCGGCTCGGCCGCGGCGGCGGGCCTTGGCGGCCTGATAGGCGGCAACGTCGGCGCCGTGGTGGGCGGCATTCGCGCCAACCGGCTGGAGGCCAACACCGTGCTGTCGCTGACCAGCGTGCGCACCTCCGAGACCCTGGCGGTGACCGAGGGCTACGCCACCAAGACCGACATCGGCTGGGGCGCGGGCGGCGGCATCGGCGGCTGGGGCGGTTTCGGCGGCGCCGTCGGCGGCGGCTATGAGGACACCGAGATCGGCCGCATCGTCACCCAGGCCTTCATCGACGCCTACGCCAACATGGTGAACCAGCTGCAGGGCGGGAACGCCATCGCCGGCCAGGGCGCCGAGGCTCCGGCGCGTTCCATGTCGGTGACCACCGCCACGGTCATGCGCACCCGTCCCGACGACAAGGCGTCGGTGGTCCGCGCCCTGCCCGTCGGCCTCAAGCTGTTCCCGACCGGCCGCCGCGAAGGCATGTGGTGGGAGGTCATCGACGACAACGACAACACCGGCTGGGTGCGCAACGACAAGCTGTCGGCGGCGCAGTAGGCTTCTCGCAAGCTCGGAAATGTCGGAAACCCGGCGGAGCGATCCGCCGGGTTTTTGCTGGAGGCGCCGATGATAAAGCTGTGGGGCGTCCCGTGGGACCGGCATTCATCCTTCCAGCGCGGTCCGGCGGGCGCGCCGGCGGCGATCCGGCGGGCGCTGACAAGCGAACACGGCAACCCCTTCGCCGAGGATCTTCGCGACGTTCTGCAGGCCGACCGGCTTTGCGACGTGGGCGACCTGCGCCTGAGCGGCGGCGACGAAGATCCGCACGACATCGAGGCGGGCGCCCTGCGGCATATCGCCGACGGCTCCAAGCTGATCACGCTTGGAGGCGACCACGCCGTCACCTGGCCGGTATTCCGCGCCATCGCACAACGCTGGCCCGGCTGCTCCATCGTCCACTTCGACGCGCATCCCGATCTCTACGAGGACTTCGGAGGGGATCCCTTCAGCCACGCCTCGCCGTTCGCACGCATCATGGAGAGCGGCCTGGCCGGCGGGCTGCTGCAGGTCGGGATCCGGGCCTCGACCCCGCACCAGGCCGAGCAGCAGGCGCGCTACGGCGTGAGGGCCTTCGGGCCGGAAGAGGTCGAGGCGGCGCTGGCGGCGCTGCCGTCCGGCCCGGTCTATGTCTCGATTGACCTCGACGGGCTCGACCCGGCCTTTGCGCCGGGCGTGAACCACTATGAACCGGGCGGGCTGTCGGTGCGCGAGGTGCTGCGGGTGATCCGGGCCATCCCCGGCGAGATCGTCGGCGCCGATGTGGTGGAGCTGAACCCGAATCGCGACCGGAGCGACCAGACCGCCCAGGTGGCGGCCAAGTTCGTCAAGGAGTTGGGCAGCCTGATGTGATGGGAAGCCCAATGGAGACCGGCCTAGCGATCAAGCTCAGCGACGACGAAGCGCTGGTTCTGTTTGAGTTCTTGGCCAGCCGAACGGATGACCACCTGACCGGGCTGGGCGCGGACGCATCGGACATTGCCGCCCTTGACGCTCTGCAGTGCAGCCTGGAAGCAGTTCTGACTGCACCGCTTCAAGCTCATTACGCCGAGGCAGTCGCGGCGGCGAAGCTCAGACTTCTGCCCAAGTCCTGAGGAACAAAGGACGGCCGGGCCGGAGGATTTCCCCCCGGCCCGGCCTTCGCGCCTTAACGGAACAGCGACAGGATCGTTTGCGGAGCCTGGTTCGCGATCGACAGCGCCTGGATGCCGAGCTGCTGCTTGGTCTGCAGAGCCTGGAGCTTGGCGCTCTCCTTCGCGAGGTCCGCGTCCACCAGATTGCCGACGCCCGCCTCCAGCGTGTCCGACAGCTTGGACACGAAGGTGGAGTGCAGCGACAGCGCCTTGGACTTGGTGCCCATGCGCGCCAGCGCGGCGCTGACGTTGGCGATCGAGGTGTCGACCGTGCCCGAAAGGGTCAGGGCGATCGTCGCAGTGTTGAACGAGGCCGTGGCGGCGAGGGTCACGATGGACCCGCCGAGCGCCATGATCTCGGCCTGGACGGTCAGCTTCGAGGACCCGTCCGCGTTGGCCAGGGGCGCGATCGCCGTGGCGCCGGTGTTCAGCAGGTTGGTCCCGTTGAACGTGGCGTTCGTGACGATCTTCGCAATCTGGTCGCGGAGAGCCTTGAAGTCCTCGTTGAGCGCGGCCCGGCTGGTGGAAGACAGCGAGGTATCCGCGGCCGCGAGGGCCTTTTCCTTCATCTGCACGAGCAAATCCGACACCGACTCACCGGCCGACATCGCCACGTCGACGGACGAGACCGCGCGATCGAGCGACTGCTTGACGGCGGACAGGGCCCCAATGTCAGCGCGCTGCGACTGGGCGATAGCCCAGATCGCGCCGTTGTCCTTGGCGCTCGCCACCTTCTTTCCGGTGTTGATGCGGTTTTGCGTCTGCGACAGTTCCATATTCGTCGCGTTGAGGTTCTGAAGCGCCACCATGGCGCCCACATTGGTATTCACCGAATTGTTCAACATCGGCGGGTCCTTCCATTCTGGTCGGGGTGAAGGCGGCTTTTGCCGCCGAGCGTTCTTGCTCAG
>JAIBAU010000060.1 GCA_019695035.1 Caulobacteraceae bacterium
GGCTGGCATTGCCGTGATCGAAATGGCGGCTAGTGACACGACTGTTGGGTCTACCCCATCGACCGGGCGCGGGACAAGCCACGTTGATCGGCTGACGGAATTTTCGGCGGTTCCGGCTTAGAACCCCGGAAAGACCTTGCCCCATTCGCCGAAGGGCTGGTTTGCGGTGATGAGGATGGAGCGCCGTTCGTAGCGTGCACTGATGAGCTCGAACAGGACGCTGGTCTCGGCTTGATCCTTGGAGACATAGGCGAGGTCGTCGAGGATCAGGAGGTCGAAGCGTTCCAGTCGATTGATGGCGGCCTCAAGGTCGAGTTCCCGGCGCGCCACCTGCAGGCGCTGGACGAGGTCGGTGGTGCGGGTGAAGAGGACGCGCCAGCCGGCCTCGACCAGGGCGAGGCCGATTGCCGCCGCGAGATGGCTCTTGCCGCCGCCGGGCGGGCCGAACAAGAGCAGGTTGGCGCCCTTGCCGAGCCAGGTGTCGCCGGCGGTAATGGCCATGACCTGGGCCTTGGAGATCATCGGCACGGCCTCGAAGTCGAAGTTGTCGAGGGTCTTGCCGGGGAGCAGGCGGGCATCGGCAAGATGCCGCTCGATCCGTCGCCTGCCGCGTTCAGCGAGTTCATGCTCGGCGATGGTTGCCAGGAAGTAGGCGGCCGGCCAGCCTTCTTTGTCGGCCCGCTCGGCGAACTGAGGCCACAGCAGCTTGATGGTCGGCAG
Source organism: Caulobacteraceae bacterium (assembly GCA_019695035.1). Classification (GTDB taxonomy): domain Bacteria; phylum Pseudomonadota; class Alphaproteobacteria; order Caulobacterales; family Caulobacteraceae; genus JAEZEZ01. The sequence continues at coordinate 721 of JAIBAU010000060.1, forward strand.
CCGCAGTTCGTTGAGCAGCAGGCCGAGGCGGCCGGCATCGACCGTTGGCAGCGTACTCATGCCATGCCTCCCTGCTCGCCGGTGCCGATCAGGTCTTGATAGGTTGCCAGCGATGCGAGCTGGACGACGACCTGGGGCAAGCGGCTGGGATCGGGAGCGAAGCGGGCCCGCAGTGCCGCCATGTCGGGCAGCCGCTTGGCCTCCAGGTCAAAGGCAAGGCTCTCGGCCAGTTCGGCTTCACAGCCGCGGTCGTGGGCGAGGGCGAGAAGCTCGACCATGAGACGGCAGGCCTTCTTGTCGGGCAAGTGCTCCAGGAGGCTGTCGAAGGTTCTGCGATAGGCCTGTCGCGGGAACAGCTGGTCGCGATAGACGAGGTTGAGGAGCGCCATCGGCTTGCGGCGGAGCGAATGGATGACATGGTGATAATTGACCACCTGGTCGTGCTTGCCGCCGGGGTGGGCGCGTCCCCGCGTCAGGGTCATGAGCGGCGTGCCGCCGATGAACAGGGCGAGCCGGTCGTCGTAGAGCCGCACGCGCAACCGATGCCCGATCAGGCGGGAGGGTACGCTGTAGAAGACCTTGCGCAGGGTGAAGCCGCCCGAGGTGGTGACGCGGACGGTGATCTCCTCGTAATCGGCGCTGCGCCGGCCCGGCAAGGGTTGGAGTTTGCCGCGCTCCAGGTCGATGCGCTTGGCCTTGCGGGCATTGCGGCGGCTGATGATCTCGTCAATGAAGCAACGGTAGGCGTCGAGGCCGTCGAAGTCGGCGCTGGCCCGCATCAGGAGAGCATCGGCGATGGCCCGCTTGAGATGTCCGTGGGGTCCCTCGATCGCGCCGTTCTCATGGGCGATGCCTTTGTTGTTGCGGGTCGGCGTCATCTGGTAGTGGGCACAGAGCGCATCGTAGCGGCAGGTCAGATCCTCTCGGGCTTGTTGGTCGAGATTGCGGAAGGCGGCCGAGAGGCTGTCGGTGCGATGCTCCCGTGGGGCGGCGCCGAGCGACCACAAGGCGTTCTGCAAGCCCTCGGCCAGGGCGACGAAGCTCTCGCCGCCGAGCACGATGTGGGCATGTTCGAAGCCGGACCAGGGGAGGCGGAAGTGATAGAGGCGGTGCTCGAGCGGCACGCCCGCCACGGTGACGCCGAGTTCGCCCATGTCGGTGAAGTCGGAGAAGCCGGTCTGGCCGGGTTCGTGGATCTGGCGGAAGATGACTTCCTGCTCCTCGCCATGGATCGCGCGCCAGGCCCGCACCCGCCGCTCCAGGGTTCTGCGGATGCCGTCCCCGAGTTCGGGGTGGCGCCGCCGCATCTCTTCGAAGATGCCGACCGGACGAAGGCCGGGCGCGGCCTCGAGCATTGGCACGATCTCGGCGTCGAAGATATCAGCCAGGGGGTCCGGACGCCGGCGGCTCCTCGCCGTGGTCTTGTTCGAGGGCAGCCGGGGGTCCTTCTCGATCCGGTAAGCGGTGGCCGTGCTGAACCCCGCCTTGGCCGCCGCGACCGGCGGGGAATTGGTTTGACGCAACTTCATGTAGAGCCTCATCTGGCGATCGGTGATGTGTCGGCCGGGCACGCGGACGTTCCTCTTTGGCGAGAAGAACTTCCGAATATCCCGGCCGGCCGCGATCACCAGACCGGTGTGGTCCCCTGAAGGACCGCACCATCGCCGTGCTTGCGCCTCTGGTCGGGCTACGCCCTCCCGCCGGCGCAAGCACGGCGATCCCGTCTCATCCTGATTGTCGCCCGGCTCTCATCTTGATTGTCGCGCCGCATTTTATGGTGCGCCGGAGGCTTATGCCGCCGCTTTCAGGCGCTTCTTGGCGAGCATGGCACGGACGAACTTGTCCCATTTCGCCATGCCCGCGCGCTTTTCCACCATGTAGTGCCAGCGGTCATAGTGCTTGGAGCTGACGTCCTGCAACGCATGGTTCTGGAGGCGGTCGCGGATTTCCTTCGAGATCCCCGCCTTGCCGGTCAGCGTCTTGAAGGTCCGGCGCAGGTCGCGGTTCGTCACATAGGGGATCACGCCGCGGTCCCGCTGGCGCCACATGAACGAGTAAAGCGTGCCGTGGCTGACAGGCTTGGACGGGTCTGTGGCCGACGGGAAGAACCAGCCATATTCGTTGACGTTGATGGACGCGAGTAGCTCTGCGGCCAGCTCAGGCACCGGAACGGCATGGGGCTGATTGTTCTTGGTCTTGGACCAGTCGATGATCTTTTCCTTGGCGTCCCACTGGTCGATGTGAAGGCTGGCGATCTCCTGGACGCGCTGGCCGGTCAGCATGATGATCCTGACGGCGCGGGTATAGGGCGGATGAACCGGCGTGTCGGGGCATTCCAGCCAACGATAGAGCTGCACGAACTCGTCCTCGTCGAGCCAGCGGGTGCCTTTGACTTTCGGTTCGGTCGGAATACCAGTTGCCGGATTGAAGGGGATGCGAAAGCGGCGAGACGATTGCTGCCGATAGTCGTTGTCGGACTTCATGCCCCAGCCAAAAGCCGCGTGCATGTAGGAACGCACATGGTCGGCCATCGACTTGGCGCCGCGCTCATAGATCGGTCGGATCAGCTCGACGATTTCCTCGGCCTCGATCTCGCGCGCCAGGCGATTGCGCCCAAGGGTGTTAGCGATCTTGTTCAGGCCCTTCTCCGTCTCCTTCCAGGACGGCTTGCCGGCGGCTTTGAGTGAAGCGACGTAGCCCTCGAAGAGGTCAGCGACGGTGCCGGGGCGAGTGTCGGATGCGATCTTGATGCTCCGGCCCTTTTGGATGACGTCGGCATAGTCGCGCTTGAAAATCTCGCGGGCCTGCGCGAGCGACATCGAGGGGTAGGCGCCGATCTTCTTCTTGGTGCGTTTGCCGTCACGCCATTGCTGCGCCATCCAGTCGGCGG
>JAIBAU010000014.1 GCA_019695035.1 Caulobacteraceae bacterium
GTACCGTAGAGGCCGCCCAGGACGGCGGCGACGCCGCCGATCAGCATGGTGAGGAAGCCCCACAGCGCCCAGGTCGCGGTGTTGTCCGCGGCGTGCTCGGCCGCCGGTCGGGCCGCGGGCGGGATCGCTGGCGCTTCGTCTGCGGCGACGACGCTGTCGGGGGCGATCAGATCGCCGGCGACCGTTTCGTCGGCGGCCACGCGGGTGGCCTCACCGCCGGCGACGGTGGCCGCTGCGCCGGCGGTCGTCGCGGCCGCGATCAGCAGGGCCAGCAGGAAGGCCAGCGCCCAGACCGTCAGGCCGTGCAGGCCGCCTCGGTGATGGTCGGCGAACTTGGCGGCCCGACTGGCGACGGCGCCGCCGACGAACAGCGCGATGGCGTTGGCCAGGACCGCCCACATCCCGGCGGCCGCGGCGAAGCCTTGGGCGTCCCCGTGATCGAGGTCGTAGGGGTTGAAGGCCCCGGCGCCGAGCGCGACGCCCAGGAGGTTCAGCATGGCGCCGGTCGCCACCGCAACCGCGGCGCCGGCGATGACCGCCGGCCAGGAGACCAGAGAATGCAGCGGGTGGGGCAGGGTGGAAACCGGGACCGTCGGCCCGTCGGTTCTCAGCGTATCGATCATGAACAGCCCTTTCTTGCTCAGGCTGGCAGAACCTTCGCGCAAGGCTTCGGTTCCGGCGCCGCATATGCAAACGCCGGCGGAGCGTTCCGCCGGCGTTCGCGACACATGGCTTGTGAGCCTGATCAGGTGGCGCGACGCACCAGCCGGATCAGCAGCAGCAGGACGACCGCGCCGATGGTGGCGCCAATGATCGAACCCAGGATGCCGCCGCCGGGGAACAGCCCCAGCGCGCCCAGCAGCCAGCCGCCGATGAAGGCGCCGACGATGCCGACCACGATGTTGCCGAGCAGGCCGAAGCCGTAGCCGCGCACGATCAGGCCGGCGAGCCAGCCGGCGATGGCGCCGATGAGAATGAAGATGAGCAGGGATTCAACGCCCATGGTTCTGTCTCCTGTGAGCGGCTCAACGCCGTCATGAACGGGGAGCCGTCTCCCGGTCCGGATTCAAGAACCCGCGAGCGTCACCATGGTTCAGTTCTTGCTCGCCGCGCGTATCGGCGCGCGCGCCTCGATCCGATAGCTGACGCGCCGCCCGACGTGACATTCGTCCCGGCAGCCCTCGTCGATAGCCACCTGGACATCGCCCAGGTCGAAGCGATAGGCGCGGCCGGATCCGTCGTCTCCGCGCTCACGCGCCGGCTCGCGGTCCAGACAACGAGCGGTGTCGGCCGCCAGATTGGCGGCTGTCAGCTCAGGCGGAGCCAGTGTCTGGGCGCACCACAGGACACGGCGGCGGCCCTGGTCGTCGCTGTCCCAAGAAATCCGGCAGTCCGACTTCTGGAAGCCGGGCAGGGCCAGCTGGGAACTGTCCGGCGCACCGATCATGTCGATGTGCAGGGAGTCGAAAGGCGGCGCTTCCGCCGCCCCCGCCAGCGCTCGGTCGAGCGTCGCGCAGAACAGACCCCCTGGAGCGGGATCGGCAGGAGCCCGGCCGGCCGACAGGCCGACGACGGCGGCGACGGCGGCCAGGGCGATCAGGGCACGCGACATGGAATTCCTTGGCCAGGGGTCCGCTTTCGGATCGAGCCTAACAGGACTGACCGCGGCGTGTCGCGGTGACGGATGGCGTTCCTTGCTGTATGGGCTCCCGCCCATGTCGGACGTCACCGCAAAACCTGCTCCCAAAGTCGGCTTCGTCAGCCTCGGCTGCCCCAAGGCGCTGGTGGATTCCGAGCGCATCCTGACCCGGCTGCGCGGCGAAGGGTACGAGATCGCACCGACCTACGAGGGGGCCGACGCGGTGGTGGTCAATACCTGCGGATTTCTCGACTCGGCCCGGGAAGAGAGCCTGGAGTCGATCGGGGAGGCCCTGGCCCGCAACGGGAAGGTGATCGTCACCGGCTGCATGGGGGCCGAGGCCGACCTCATACGCGAGGCCTTCCCGCAGGTCGCCGCCATTACGGGCGCGCACGAATACGAGGCGGTGATGGAGGCGGTCCACGCCGCCCTGCCGCCGCCGCCGCAGGACCCGTTCCGGGATCTCGTCCCGCCGCAGGGAATCCGCCTGACGCCGAAGCACTACGCCTACCTCAAGATATCGGAAGGCTGCGACCACAAGTGCAGCTTCTGCATCATCCCCTCGATGCGCGGGCCGCACGTCTCGCGCCCGGTCGGCGAGGTGCTCCGCGAGGCGGAAGCCCTGGTGGACGCGGGCGTGAAGGAGCTCCTCGTGGTGGCGCAGGACACCTCGGCCTACGGCCTGGACGTGCGCTACCGGCCGGGCGAGTGGCGGGGCCGCGAATGGCGCGCCGACCTGCAGGGACTGGCATCGGGCCTGGGCGAGCTCGGCGTGTGGACGCGGCTCCACTATGTCTACCCCTACCCTCATGTCGACCGGACCATCCCGCTGATGGCCGAGGGCAAGATCCTTCCCTATCTCGACATTCCCTTCCAGCACGCCTCGCCGGGCGTGCTCAGATCGATGCGCCGCCCCGGCAACCAGGAGAGGACGCTCGACCGCATCCGGGCCTGGCGGGAGCTTTGCCCGGAGATCGTGCTGCGTTCGACCTTCGTCGTCGGCTTCCCGGGCGAGACGGAGGCGGACTTCCAGTTCCTGCTCGACTGGCTCGACGAGGCGCAGCTCGACCGGGTCGGGGCCTTCGCCTACGAAGACGTCCAGGGGGCGGCCGCCAACGCCCTGCCGGATCACGTGCCTGAGGAGGTCAAGCAGGAGCGTCGCGAGCGCTTCATGCTCAAGGCCGGCGCCATCTCGACCGCCAAGCTCAAGAAGAAGGTCGGCCAGACCCTTCAGGTGCTGGTCGATGAGGTGCGCCCCGACGGCGTGGCCGTCGCCCGCTCCAGAGCGGATGCGCCCGAGATCGACGGCAATGTCTTCGTGAAGGGCGCCCGGCTCCAGGTCGGCGACTTCGCCGAGGTTCGCGTCACGCGTACCGCCGCCTACGACCTCTGGGCGGAACCCGCCACCGGCGGGGCCCTGCGGTCCGCGCCCATGCTGGCGCCGCGCCGGCCGGGCATGCGGCGGATCATCTCGCGGATCTAGCTCGGCGGCGGCGCCTCAGCTGTCGTGCAAGGCCTCGCCGTGCAGGGCGACGTCGAGGCCTTCGACCTCCTCGTCCTTCTCCACACGGAGGCCGACCGTTCGCTTCAGCAGCCAGAGGATGGCCAGGGTCGTGAGGGCGCTCCAGGCCACCACCACCAGGGTCCCCCAGAACTGAGGCCACAGGGACGCCGTCGACGCCGCCGGGTTGATGGCGCTGTTGGCGAACACCCCGGTCAGCAGCGCGCCCGCCAGGCCTCCGGCGCCGTGAACCCCGAAGGCGTCGAGACTGTCGTCGTACTTGAGCCGGCGCTTCAACCACACCGCCGCGCCATAGCAGACCGCCCCGCCGATCAGGCCGATGAGGAAGGCGCCGCGCGGGTCAACGAAACCGGCGGCCGGGGTGATCGCCACCAGACCGGCCACCGCTCCGGTCAGCATGCCCAGCAGGGTCGGCTTGCGGCGTTCGACCCACTCGAAGATCATCCACCCGAACACCCCCGTCGCCGACGCGATCAGGGTGTTGATGAGCGCCGTCGCGGCCAACCCGTCGGCGGCCAGCGCCGAGCCGGCGTTGAATCCGATCCAGCCCACCCAGAGCAGGCTGGCGCCGATCAGGGTCATGGCCAGGTTGTGCGGGGCCAGATTGTCGCGGCCCCACCCGCGGCGCGGGCCCAGCACGAGCGCGCAGACCAGTCCGGCCACGCCCGAGTTGACATGCACGACCGCCCCACCGGCGAAGTCCAGGACGCCCTGCGCCGCCAGGAACCCGCCGCCCCACACCCAGTGCGCCACGGGCACATAGACCACCAGGTGCCATACGGCCGCGAAGAGCAGGAAGGCCGAGAACTTCATCCGTTCCGCGAAGGCTCCGGCGATCAGCACCGGCGTGATGACAGCGAAGGTGAGCTGGTAGGCGACCCAGAGAAACTCGGGGATCGAGCGCGCCAGGACGTGGGCCGTGTCAGGCCGCACGCCGGACAGGAACGCCGCGTCGAACGAGCCGACCAGTCCGTTCAGCACCGGGTCCGCCGGCTTGCCGAAGGCAAGGCTGTAGCCGACCGCAAACCACAGGACCGTAACCACCGCCATGGCGGCCACGGCCTGGGCCGCGGTTCCGAGCACATTCTTCTTGCGCACCATTCCGCCATAGAAGAGGGCGATGCCCGGCAGGGTCATGAGCAGGACGAGGGCGGTCGCCGAAAGCATCCAGGCGGTCGCCCCGGAGTCGAGCGCGAGCGGCGCCTGGTGGGCGAGTAGATGCTGCGCCGCGTCCGCCGCCATCGCCATCCCCTGCGAATTGGTGCTGCGGGTGCGAAGTGTGAGGCCGATTTTCGCTGCAGTGCAAGTGCCGCGGCGTCGCCCCTTGGATTTTCCTCATACAGTGAATTAAGCTTGGTCGAGGGGACGGGGGAGTCCAGCCATGGCCGCGACTGCATCGACTGCGACGCCCGCCGGCCGCTGGTGGAGTTCGCCCGACGGACTGCGGTTGCACGCCCGCGACTACCCGGGCGCCGAAGGGTCGGCGAAACTGCCGGTGATCGCCATTCACGGGCTCACCCGCAACAGCCGGGACTTCGAGTCCGTCGCCCCCTACATCGCCGCCTCCGGCCGACGGGTGCTGGCGCTGGATGTGCGGGGCCGCGGGCTTTCGGACCGCGACCCGCAGCCGATGCGTTACCTGCCGCCCACCTATGCCGGCGACGTGCTGGCGCTGATGGCGCAGCTCGGGATTGCGCAGGCGGTCTTCCTGGGCACGTCGATGGGCGGGTTGATCACCATGGCCATAGCCGTGAGCAAGCCCAAGATGATCGCCGGCGCCATCCTGAACGATGTCGGCCCCGAGGTCGGCAAGGCCGGCCTGATGCGCATCGCCGGCTACGCGGGTCAGCCGGGTCCGGCCATCGACAGCTGGGACGACGCCGCCGACTACTCGCGGCGCACCAACGCCATCGCCTTTCCTGACCGGCCGCAGGAATTCTGGGACGCCTTCGCCCGCCGCTGCTTCCGCGAGGATGCGGCCGGCAAGCCCGTTCTGGACTACGATCCGGACATCTCGGCGCCGATCCGGGCCGCTGGCCCGAAAGCCCTGACCCCGAACCTTTGGCCGTTCTTCAACCGCCTGGCCCGGCACGCGCCCACCCTGCTGGTGCGCGGCGAAACCAGCGACATCCTCGACTCGGCGATCGCCGAGAAGATGCGCCGCAAGGCCAGGACAATGGCCTATGCCGAAGTCCCCGGCGTCGGCCATGCGCCCATGCTGGACGAGCCCGAAGCCAAGGCTGCGATCCTGGAGTTCCTCGCCCGGGTTCCCTGACGCCTAGAAGACCGGCGGATTCTCGGTCGCCCTGCTTGCGACCCGGCGCTGGCGCCAGCGGTCGACCGGCTTCTCGACCAGCAGGACCAGCAAGGTCGCGAGCGCCAGGCTGGCGGCGACGCCGACGATCAGCGACGGCTGGCCGTTGTTGAAGGTCAGCACCAGGGCCACGACGAACAGGTGGCAGAGGTAAAGCGGATAGCTCAACTCGCCGATCCAGCGGTCCCACGCCACGGACCGGAAGGCGCTGAAGATGAACGGCGTGGTCGCCGCCAGGCCCAGGTAGACGGTCCAGCGGGCGGCCTCGTCGGCCAGTCCCGCCTGCGGCAGGAGAACCAGCAACGCCGCCACGCCGAGCGCCAGGAACACGCCGATCCAGCGGGGCGCGCGGGCGGCGAGCGGCAAGGCGCGATGGGCCAGCATGCCCATCAGGAAGAGGAACAGGGCGGTGGGGAAGAAGCGGCCGGCCCACAGCAGGTAGTCGACCGGCAGCACCTGTGGGCCGCCGTACCGGAGGCCGATGCTGGCGAGGGCCACGCCCAGGAGCGCCCACCAGCGCATCCGGGCCAGGAACGGCGCCAGGGCGTAGAACATCAGCTCCATCGACAGGCTCCACGACTGGGGAACCAGCAGCGCTTGCCAGCCCACCGTCACCGTTTCGCTGGGCAGCGGACCGGAGGGGTCGATGACAAGGCCGCCGTCCGGCTCCAGCCGGACCCAGAAGAGCAGTTCCTGGCCCACCACCAACAGGTTCTCGAACCCCATCACCACCGCTGTCGCGGGGTTGGAGAAGGCGGTGGTGAAGAGCTCCGGCGTCCCGGTCGCGGAAACGCCGAAGGCGAATAGCGCCACGCCGGCGATGAGCAGCATCACCAGGTAGGTCGGCGCCAGTCGCAGCAGGCGGTTGGAATAAAAGAGGCCGCGGTCGGCGTATTTTCCCTCCAGCACCAGCGCCATGTAGAAGCCGGAGATCACGAAGAAGGCCTGCACGGCGAGGCCGCCGGAAATGAAGGCCACGCCCGTCCCCGGCATGTGCGACAGCACCACGGCCAGGGCCAGGATCAATCGGATGACGCCCACGAGCTTGCCCCCCATCGACAGTCTTCGGCGGGGCGAAGGCGGCCCGAGCGGGCCGCCAGGGTCAAGTTAATCAAAGGCAATGATCGCCGGGCGGTCAGGCCGGCGGGACGTTGGCCTCGAGCTCGTCCAGCCACACCCGGGCGTCGCCGTCCGAGGGCGCGCGCCAGTCGCCGCGCGGCGACAGCGACCCCCCGCTGGCCACCTTGGGACCGTTGGGAAGGGCCGAGCGCTTGAACTGGCTGCGCCCGAAGAAGCGTTGCAGGAACACCTTCAGCCAGGCCCGGATGGTCCTGAGGTCATACTCGCGGCGAGCGTCGCCCTCGAGGCCCCGGGGCCAGGATCCCGCCGTGCGGTCCTTCCACGCATGCCAGGCCATGAAGGCCACCTTGGAGGGGCGCAGCCCGAAACGGGTGATCCAGTAGAGGTTGAAGTCCTGCAGTTCGTAAGGGCCGACCGTGGCCTGGGTCGACTGCAGCGCGCCGGTCTCCTCGTCCGCCGGAATGAGCTCGGGCGAAATCTCGGTGGCGAGGATTCCGTGCAGCACGCCCGCCGCCTCCGGCTCCATCAGGCCGGTGTCCGCCACCCAGCGGATCAGGTGCTGGATCAGGGTCTTCGAGACCGACCCGTTCACGTTGTAATGGCTCATGTGATCGCCGACCCCATAGGTCAGCCAGCCCAGCGCCAGTTCGGACAGGTCCCCGGTCCCCAGCACGATGGCGTCGTTCTGGCCCGCCAGGCGGAACAGATAGTCCGTGCGCAGGCCCGCCTGCACGTTCTCGAAGGTCAGGTCGTAGACCTTCTCGCCGCGGGAGAAGGGGTGGTCGATATCCTTCAGCATGCGCTCGGCGGCCGGCCGGATGTCGATCTCGGCCGGCGTGATTCCCAGCGCCCTCATCAGCGCCCAGGCCGCCGAACGGGTGGTGTCCGAGGTGCCGAAACCCGGCAGGGTGTAGCCCAGGATGTCCGCCCGCGGCCGCCCCATCAGATCAAAGGCGCGGCAGGCGACCAGCAGGGCGTGCGTGGAGTCCAGCCCACCCGAAACGCCGATCACCAGCTTCTTCGCCGCCACCGAGGCGAAGCGGCGCATCAATCCCTGCACCTGGATGTTGAAGGCCTCGTAGCAGTCCTGGTCCAGCCGGGCCGGGTTGTCCGGCACGAAGGGAAAGCGGTCGATCCGGCGGCGCAGCCCCACGTCCGTGAAATCCGGCCTGGCTTCGAAGGTCACCCGTCGGAAATGCTGTTCCGGATGGCCGAGCGCGCGGGCGGTGTCGTGGAAGGTGCCGTTGCGCATGCGTTCGAGCCGCAGCTTCTCCACGTCGACGTCGGCCACGCACATCTGCGCGGCCGACGGGAAACGGTCCGAGGCGCACAGCAGGGCGCCCAATTCGTGGATCGACGCCTGCCCGTCCCAGGCCAGGTCGGTGGTGCTTTCTCCCGGTCCGGCCGCCGCGAACACATAGGCGGCCAGGCATCGGCTGGATTGCGAGGCGCACAGCAGGGCCCGCTCGTCCGCCTTGCCGATCAGGACGTTGGACGCCGACAGGTTGGCGAGGATCAGGGCGCCGGCCAGCGCCCCCTCCGTCGAGGGCGGCGACGGGCCCCAGAAGTCCTCGCAGATCTCCGCGTGGAAAACGAAATCCTTCAGGTCCGAGGCGGCGAAGACCAGGTCGGGCCCGAACGGCGCAGACTGGCCGGCGATCTCCACCTCGCCGGTGGTCTCGATCCCCGAGGCGAACCAGCGCTTCTCATAGTATTCGCGGTAGTTGGGCAGGAAGCACTTGGGCACGACCCCCAGCACCCGGCCGGCGTGGAGGACGACGGCGCAGTTGTAGAGCCGCCCGTTGCGTCGCACCGGAGCGCCCGCCAGCAGGACCGGCCGCAGTTGGGCGGTCCGGCGAGCCAGCTCGGCGACGGCCGCCTCCACCGCGTCCAGCAGGGCGTCCTGGAGGAACAGGTCGTCGATGGCGTAGGCCGACAGCGAGAGCTCGGGAAAGACCATCAGGTCCGCGGCCTCGGCGTGACCGCGCTCGGCCAGGGCCACGTGCTCGGCGAGATTGAAGGCCGGATCGGCCGTTCCCACGCGCGGCGTGCAGGCGGCGACCCGCACGAACCCCTGCCGGTGGTGTGAGAAGAAGGCGTGGCCGGCGGCGGACTTGGGCAAGGCGCGATCCTGCGTAGCTGCGTCTATTTAAGCTCTTGGGACCCCCGGCAAAACCCGTTTCACCGAAAAAGGCTCATTGTGAGCATAAGCGGCTCCGTCGCCGCCGCCCCGCCGCGCTCGGCCTGTTAACCGAACCTCGACGCCTGTTCGCTAGCTTGGCCGGGAAGCCTTGCGGGGAGCCCCATGCGGATCGAGGTCGTCCGCCCGGAAGAACTGAACGGCGACGACCAGCGCGCCTGGTCGGCGATCCTGCAGGCGCGCCCGGAGCTCGCCTCGCCCTTCCTCACCCCGGCCTGGTCGCGCGCCGTAGAGCGCGCGGGCTGCCCGGACGAGGTGCGCGTCGCCATGGTCGAGGACCGCGAGGGCCTCAAGGCGGTCTTCCCGGCCCGCTGCGGCGTGCTGACCGCCCTGCCCCCCGGGGCGCCGCTGCGCGACCGCGACGGCGTGATCGCCGTCGCGGGGCCGATCGAACTGGAGCCCGCCGCCCTGCTGGGCGCGCTCGGGGTGCATCGCTACGACTTCAGCCACCTGTGCACCCTCGATCCGGTGTTCGGTCCTCACGCCCAGGGGGTCCAGGACAGCTACGCGGTCGACGTCTCCAACGGCTGGGACGCCTATGAACAGAACCGGCGCGAAGCCGGCACCGACATTCTCAAGGACATGGCCAAGAAGCGGCGCAAGATCGAGCGCGAGCTGGGATCGGTCACCTTCACGCCCCTGTCGCGCTCGCGCGCCGATTTCGAGAAGCTGATCACCTGGAAACGGGCCGCCTATTTCCGTGGCCGTCAGACAGATGTGCTTGCCACCGACTGGGTGATGCGCCTGCTCAACGAGCTGTTCGAAAGCCGCGACCCCGAGTTCGGCGGAGCTCTGATGACCCTGCATATCGGCGACCGGCTGGCGGCAGCCCAGTTCAACGTCCGCGGCCACCGCGAGCTGCACTCCTGGTTCATCGCCCACGACGAACAGTTCGACCGCTATTCGCCCGGACTGGTGCTGTTCCACGCCATCCTGCGCTGGATGGCGGAGACCAGTCCGCTCAAGCGCCTCGAGCTGGGACCGGTCGCCTATCGCTTCAAGGACCGGCTGGCCAATGCGCCGCATCCGATCGCCCACGGCTACGCGGGCCTTGATTCGCCGGTGACCCTGCTGCGCGCCGCCGAGTACGGCCTGCGCAAGGCGGCCGAACGCCTGCCGCTCGGCCGGGCCTCGCATTGGCCGGGCAAGGCGATGCGTCGCCTAGACCTTTGGCGCGGCCTGGGCTGACGGGCCGCCGGCGCGTTGCCACCGGACGCGGGCGGCTCTAGGGTCGCGCCGCGCATGACAAGCCCGACCCTTTCCCTCTCCGACATCCAGGCCGCCGCCGCCCGCATCGAGGGCCACGTGCTGCGTACGCCGTTCCTGCATTCGCGGCCGCTGTCCAGGCTGACAGGGGCGGACATCTGGGTGAAATACGAGAACCTGCACTTCACCGCCTCCTTCAAGGAGCGCGGAGCCTGCAACCGCCTCGGCCAGATGTCGGCCGAGGAGCGCAAGCGCGGGGTGGTGGCCGCGTCCGCCGGGAACCACGCCTCCGCCCTGGCCTACCACGGTCAGCGGCTGGGCATTCCGGTCACCATCGTGATGCCGGTGGGCACGCCCTTCGTGAAGATCGAGAAGACGGAGAGCTTCGGAGCGACAGTGGTCATCGAGGGCGCGACCTTCGACGACGCCACGGTCCACGCGCATATGCTGCGCGACACCCGGGGCTACATCTTCGTCTCGGCCTTCGACGACATCGGCATCGTGACCGGCCAGGGCACCTGCGGCCTGGAAATGCTCACCGACGAGCCCGATCTCGAGGCCATCGTGGTGCCGATCGGCGGGGGCGGGCTGATCGCCGGCTGCGCCACGGCGGGCAAGGCCCTGAATCCCGACCTCCATGTCTACGGAGTCGAGGCGTCGATGTACCCCTCCTTCGTGGCCCGGCGCCGGGGCGAGCGCGCCTGCAAGACGCAAGGGTCGACCCTCGCCGAAGGCATCGCCATCAAGGCCGTCGGCGACATTCCCTTCGCCATCGCCGATCCGCTGATCGACGAGGTGCTGGTGGTCGACGAGGAGGATTTCGAGAAGGGGGTCGCCTTCTACGCCACGGTCGGGAAGACGGTGGCCGAGGGGGCTGGAGCCGGCGGTCTCGCCGCCGTGCTGAGGTTCCCCGAACGCTTCAAGGGCCGCAAGGTCGGGCTGGTGCTGGCGGGCGGAAACATCGATCCGCGCATGCTGGCCAGCGTGCTGCAGCGCGAGATGGTCCGCGAGCACCGCATGGTGACCTACCGCATCGTGGCGGACGACCGGCCGGGGGTGCTGGCCTCCATGACCACCGCCATCGCCGCCAAGGGCGGCAATATCATCGACGTGGTGCACAACCGCCTGGCGCTCGACGTGCCGGCCAAGGGCGCCGAATACGACATCATGATCGAGACCCGCGACGACGACCACGCGGACACGATCGCCGAAGCTCTGAGGAACGAGGGTTATGCAGTCAGGATGGGTTAGGGGCGCTCTCGCCGCCACCGCGGTCGCCGGCGCGCTGGCGTCTGCCGGCTGCGGCAAGATCTTCGGCACGCCGGCGGACAACCCGCCGCAGCCGAATCCTCTGGAGGAACTGATGCGCCAGGCGCAGCAGCAGCAGCTCCCCCCGGCCGACGCCCAGGCCCAGGCCGCCTTCCTGGCGACCAATGCCCGCGTCGCCGGCGTGAAGTCCACCGCCTCGGGCCTCCAGTATCGCGTGGAGCGGTCAGGCCCGAGGAACGAGCCGCCCCTCCAGGACGGCGATGTGGTCAAGGTCGCCTATGCCGGCACCCTGATCGACGGCACGCCGTTCGACTCCAACGAGAACGCCGAGTTCACCGTCGGCCAGCTCGTGCCCGGCTTCAACGAGGCCATGAAGCTGATGCGCGTGGGCGACAGCTGGACCATCTGGCTGCCCGCCGACATCGCCTACGGCGACCAGCCGCCTCCGGGGTCTCCGATTCCGCCGGGGAGCGTGTTGATCTTCAAGCTGGAGATCCTGAGCCGGGCCGGCGGCGCGACCGCCAACGGCTAGGACCCGGCCCCGACGCCCCATTCGATGCGAACGCCCGGGTCGTCCTCCCGGGCGTGCTCGGCGGCAAGCGTCGCGAAGGCGGCGTCGGGCAGCAGGCGCTTCAGGGCCCAGACCGCGGCGCCCCGGACCACCGGATCGGTCTCGCCCAAGGCTCGCTGCGCCACGCCGGCCAGGCCCGGGTCGCCCGAGTTCCCGATGGCGTAGAGCACGTTCCGCAGCAGGCGCTCGCGCCCGATGCGGCGCACGGCGGTGCGCGCAAAGAAGGTCTTGAACCCTTCGTCGTCCAGCGCCGCCAGCTCGGCCAGACCGGGACCGTCCAGCGCATCACGGGCCTGCAGCCGCATCTCGCGGGCGCCCTGCGCGAACTTGTTCCAGGGGCAGACCGCCAGGCAGTCGTCGCAGCCGTAGATGCGGTTTCCCGCCGCGACGCGGAACGGCTCGGGCCAGGGTCCGGCGTGTTCGATGGTCAGGTAGCTCAGGCACCGCCGGGCGTCGATCTGGTAAGGCGCCGGGAAGGCGTCGGTCGGGCAGGCGTCGAGACAGGCGCGGCATTGGCCGCAGCGGTCCGTCTCGGCCTCGTCCGGCGCGAAGTCTGCGGTGGTGAGCACCGACCCCAGGAACAGCCAGGACCCGAACGCCCGGCTGACCAGGTTTGTGTGCTTGCCCTGCCAGCCCACTCCGGCCCGCTCGGCCAGCGGCTTTTCCATGAGGGGCGCGGTGTCGATGAACACCTTCACCTCGCCGCCGAACTTGGCCTTCACCCAGCCGGCGAAGGTCTTGAGCCGACCCTTGATCACGGCGTGGTAGTCGTCGCCGCGGGCATAGACGGAGACCGCGCCGCGGTCCTTCTCGCCCAGCACCGCCAGGGGATCCCCGTCCGGGCCGTAGTTGACGGCCAGCACAATGGCCGAACGGGCCTGGGGCCAGAGCTCGGCGGGATGGGAGCGCCGCTGCAGCGTCTCCTCCATCCAGTCCATCGTGCCGTGCCGGCCTTGCCCGACGAATTCGGCCAGGCGAGCGCCCGCCGGCCAGGGATCGGCCGCCGAGGCGAAACGGCAGACGTCGAAGCCCTGCTGGGCCGCGCGGGCGCGGATTCGCGGGCGCGGGTCTTCGCCGGGTTTGAGCGGGAGCCTGGTCACGCCGCCGTCCTAGCGCGGAAGCGGGCGGGCAGGCGAGGTCAACCCGCGGCGATCGCCTGCAGGCGGCGGTCCATTTCGATCACCCGGTTGATCGTCGGTTGCGCCGCCTGGAGCGCGTCCAGCAGCCGGTCGCGGTCAAGAGCCGGGCCGGCTTCGACCACGTCGGCCACCGACCGGTATCGGCCGGCCAGATCGACGTAGGTCGCGCGGCTTTCCTCGAGGGCCGACGCCAGGGCGCGCACCTTGACGCCAATGGCCCCCATCTCGCCGGGAGGAAACAGACGATGGAGTTCGGCAAGCTTGGGTCCGAGAGCGGCCGAGCACTGGTCGAGTCGGGCCGCACTGGCGCGGATTTCGGCGGCGGTCGCGCGGCGATCCACCGGCGCTTCGCTCAGGTCGGCCACAATGAGCTCATAGCCGAGCGCGATGACCCGGTTCATCTCGATTCCGGCGCGGATCGTTTCCTCGGTCGGGGTATGAAGCGTCCGCTGCACCTGAAGCGCCGTCTCCATGCTCTTCATCTCGCTACGCAACATGGTCGCGTAGAGTTCGAAGAAGGCGACGGTCAGTTCCTTCAGCGCCGCCTCGTCGCCGCCGGCGGCGGCGGCGACCACCGCCACATATTTTAGGCCGACGGCTTCGAGTCCGTCGAACTGGCCTTTCGCCTCGGTGGGGATGGTTCGCATTTGGCGCGCCAGAACCTGCAGGCTCTGGGAATTGCGGACCGCGGGATCCAGGCGGCGATCATCGGGAAAGGGGACAGAGATCGCATCGAGCCGCTGTCGAAGGGTCTGGAACTCCGCCCGTCGCTCCGCCGACCAGTCCGCGGCCCAGCGCCGACCTTCCTCGCGGCGGCCGCTCTGGTTGAAGGCCGCCGCCTGCTGGGCGCCCTCGTTGATGGCGGTGAACACCTCGTAGAGGTCCATCAGCACGGCCCGGTAGGGGGCCGCATAGGCGGCCAGCTCGACCACATAGGCGTTCATCTGGTTGCCGAGACGGGCGCCCTCGTCCGCCTGCGCCTGGGCCTGGGCCGGTTGGGGCGACGCCGCGCCGGAGCCACCCGCAAACGCCAGGCAGGCCATGGCGGCGATGATCAACTTGCGCATGAAAAGGTCCCCCGACCCGCAACCTTGAGGGATCAAACTGCCCTAGAAATCGAGGTCGTCATAGTGAGAAGACGGCGCCATCCCGGGCTGGCGGTCGGCGAGCAGCGGCCGGAAGCACGGCCGGGACTTCAGTTTCATGTACCAGGTCTTCACCGACGGGAACGCCGCCCACGGGGCCTCGTCGAAGTAGTCCAGCACCGAGATGTGGGCGGCGGCGGCGAAGTCGGCCAGCGACAGCCGGCGCCCGGCCAGCCAGTCGCGCGTCTTCAGGATGTCCTCGAGGTAGGCGAAGTGCCGGCGCAACGCCTCGCGGCCCGCGCGCATGGCGGCCATGTCCGGCGGCCCGAGCCCCAGCAGCCGCTTCTCCATCTTCTCGTGCAGCAGCAGCGCGTTGACCTCGTAGTCGAACTTGCGATCGAACCACTGGCGCAGGCGACGGGCCTCGGCCCGGTCGGCAGGGTCGTCGCCCATCAGGGCGGGGGCGGCGTAATTGTCCTGCAGCCAGCCCAGCACGGCGGTCAATTCGCACAGCACCAGGCGTTGACGCCCTGCCTCCTCGACGACCAGCACCGGCGGCTGCCCGGACGGATTGAGCCGGTCGAGGCCGCAGTCCGGCTCCCAGTAGCGGACCACCACCTCTTCAAAGACGACGCGCTTCTCTCCCAGGGCAAGACGCGCCTGGCGCGAGGCCGGGTCGAGGGGGAAGTGATGCAGGACGATGCGCTGGGTCATGGACGGCTGAGGCCTAAAGGGCGCGGATTAAGACCGCGTTTACCGTGCCGCAAGCGTCGCTTCAGGTGTGGTGGTCGTGGTCCTCGGCGGTTTCCGAGAAGGCTCCGCCGTGCGGGCCGGCCCGGCCGCGCGGATCGGGATGGATCAGGATGTCAGCGGCGGGGAACTCGGCCAGGATGCGGCGCTCGGCGCCCAGCATGATCTCGTGCGCCTGCTCGAGGCTGAGGTGCGGCTCCAGGTCCATGTGCATCTGGATCAGGACCACCGGTCCCGAGACGCGCGTGCGCAGTTGATGCACCCCTCTGACCGCCCGGTCGGCGACCGCGAGGTCGGCGATGCGGGCCTGCTGGGACGCCGCCAGCCCCCGGTCCAGCAGATGGTCGGCCGCCTGCCTCAGCACGTCGAAGGCGCCCCAGAGCAGCCAGGCACAGACCAGCAGGCCCGCCGCAGCGTCCAGCCAGGGAAGGTTCAGCCAGGCCGCCCCGGCCACTCCCGCCAGGGCCACGCCATTTCCCGCCAGGTCGGCGGCATAGTGCGCCCGGTCACCCTCGACGGCGACCGACCCGGCCTGTCGCAGGGCGCGGCTCTGCGCCGTCACCAGCAGGGCGGTGAGAACGATGGACGCCGCCATCACCGCCACGGCCCAGCCGCCCTGGTGGACGGGATGGGGATTGAGCAGGCGGTCCACGGCCTCGCGCCCCACCAGTGCGGCGGAGGCGAACACCAGCGCCGCCTGCACCAGGCTGGCGACCGCCTCGGCCTTGCCGTGCCCGAAGCGGTGCTCGGCGTCCGGCGGCGCGGCGGCGTAGCGCACGGCGCCGAAGGTGATCAGCGAGGCCACGAGGTCGAGGCCCGAGTCCGCCAGCGACGAGAGCACCGCCACCGACCCGGAGGCCCAGAGGGCGAAGGCCTTGAGTCCGATCAGGACGCTGGCGGTCGCCACCGACAGCGCCGTGATGCGCCGGGTCATCGCCGCGGCGAGGGCGGGGTCGGCCGTTCCGGGCTTTGCGTGACCGCTCATCGCTGGTCCATCCCCCGACTGCAACCGGAAGTCCAGTCGTCTCAAGGTGTTGGCGCCTCAAAAAAGCCGTGACCGGCCCGAAGCGTCAATCCTGACCAAGTTGGGCCGCGCCATGAACGCCATTTCCCGTTCCTGGATTCCGAGAACCGAGGTGCTCGCGCGCCTGGGCGTGAAGCCCCAGACCCTCTACGCCTACGTCAGCCGGGGCCGCATTGCGGCGCGGCCGGATCCCGAGAACCCCCGCTGCAGCCTCTACGCCGCCGAAGACGTGGCGCGCCTGCTGGACCGCTCGGCGCGGGTTGGGCGGCCGGTCTCCGCCGCGGGCGGCGCGCACCGCTCCGAAGCCGTCATCGACACCGCGATCAGCCATGGGGCGGACGGCCGGCTGTTCTACCGCGGCGAGGACGCCGTCACCCTCGCCGAGGAGGCCACTCTCGAACAGGCCTGTCGCGTGCTGTGGGGGGCGGGAGAGGATCCCTTCGCCGACCTCAAGCCGCGCGTCGACGTGAATTTCCCGGGCGGACCCCGGGCCCGCGGCCTGGCCAACCTGGCCCGCCGCGCCGAGGAGGACGCCGCCGCCGCAGGACGCAGCGAAAAATCGCTGCGCCGCGAGGCCGCCGCCGTGCTCAACGAACTGGTCGACGCCGTCGCCGGCGGTGGACCGCGCCTGCTGCTGCACCAGCGCCTGGCGCGCATCTGGAAGCTGACCGAGGCCAACGCCGGCCTGCTGCGCCGCGCGCTGGTGCTGTCGGCCGACCAGGGCCTGGACGCTCCGACCCTGGCGGTGCGGGTCACCGCCCAGACCGGCGCGGCCCTGGGGGCCTGCGTGCTGTCGGGATGGGCGGCGCTCGGGGGACCGCGCGCCGGCGGCAAGCTGACCGCGGTGGCGGCCTTCGTGTCAGAAGCGGCCCGGAGCCAGGACGCCCGCACCGCGGCCAGGCAGCGCCTGGCCCAGGGGCTCGAGATTCCCGGTTTCGGCGGCGACGAGGTCCCCGGCGGCGATCCGCGCGCCCGCGCCCTGATCGAGGCGGCCCGCCTCCCGACGCCGCTGATGGACATCGTACGGGTCGGCGAGGGGCTGACCGGTCAGCCGGCCAGCTTCGACCTCGCCCTGGCCCTCGTCGGCCGCCATCTCGACCTGCCCCGCGAGGGGGCGTTCGCCGTCTACGCCATCGGCCGCACGGCCGGCTGGCTGGCGCACGCCCTGGAGCAGGCGCAATCCGGCTCGCCCATCCGCGCCCGCCTGCGCTATGTCGGACCCGACCCGGCGCAGCGGGCCTGATTCCAGATCTAGAGCATCCCTATGAACGAGTGGCTGGCGGCCCTGATCCTGGGCCTAGTCGAGGGCCTGACCGAATTCATCCCGGTGTCGTCGACCGGACACCTGGTGCTGGCCAAGGAGCTGCTCGATCTTTCCGACAACAAGTGGAACGCCTTCATCGTGCTGATCCAGCTGGGGGCGATCCTGGCGGTCGTGGCGCTCTACTTCCAGCGCCTGTGGTCGGTCGTGCTGAGGCTCCCCTCCGACCCGCAGGCGCGTCGCTTCGTGGTCGCGGTGCTGGTCGCCTTCCTGCCGGCCGTGGCGGCCGGGCTGGCGGCTCACAAGTTCATCTCGGACGTGCTGCTGGACTCTCCGATGGTCATCTGCGTCTCGCTGATCGTGGGCGGCGCCGCCCTGATCCTGCTGGAGAAGTTCGCGCCCCCGCCCCGCACCACCGACGCCATGAACCTGAGCCTGAAGGCGGCCATCGGGGTGGGCCTGTTCCAGTGCCTGGCGCTGATCCCGGGGGTCAGCCGCTCGGGCGCGACCATCGCCGGGGGGCTGATGCTGGGCCTGGACAAGCGGGCGGCCGCGGAATTCTCGTTCTTCCTCGCCATCCCCACCATGGCCGGCGCCTTCGCCCTCGACGCCTGGGAGAACCGCAGCCTGATCACCCCCGACTACGCCGGCGTGATCGCGCTCGGCTTCATCGTCTCGTTCATCTCGGGCGCGTTCGTGATCAAGTGGATGCTGGGCTACGTCCAGCGCCACGGTTTCGGCCTGTTCGCCTGGTGGCGGATCATCGTCGGCCTGGCCGGGATCGGCGCGATCTACGCCGGCCTCATGTAAGGGCGGGCCGCCTCAGGCGTCCGCCAGCTCCGCGAACTGGCCGCCGCGCCGGTAGCGCCACAGGTAGGTCGGCAGGATGGTCTCGACCGCGGTGGGCTCGACCCCGAGCGCCTCGAGGCCGGCCGCCCCTTCCGAGACCACGTTGTCGCGACGCAGCAGCAGGGCCTGGTCGCTGGTCAGCACCGGCGCCATGAAGACCGACTGCAGGTCGCCCGCCAGCCCGATGGCGCTCGCGGCGATGTGAGGCAGGGGAAGCAACAGGCGCGGCCGGTGCGTCTCGCGCCCGAGCATCTCCATCAGCGCCCGGAAGCTGTAGGTCTGGGGTCCGCCCAGTTCGAAGGCGCGGCCGGCTGCGGCCGGGTCCTCGAGGGCGTTGCAGATGGCCAGGGCCACGTCGCCCACATAGACCGGCTGGAAGCGGTTCTCGCCGCCGCCGAACAGCGGCAGGGCCGGGGCGAACTGGGCCAGCCGGGCGAAGCGGTTGAAGAAGCCGTCGCCCGGCCCGAAGACGATGGACGGGCGCACCACCACCGCGGCGGGGAACGCCGCGCGCACGGCGGCCTCGCCCTCGGCCTTGGAGCGGGCGTAGCGGGAGGGGCCGGCGGCGTCGGCGCCGATGGCCGACATCTGCACCAGCGCCTTCACGCCCGCGTCGCGCGCCGCTTCGGCGACGTGGCGGGCGCCGTCGACATGCACGGCCTGGAAGCTGAGGAACGGGGTCTCGTGGAGGATCCCGACCAGGTTGATCACCGCGTCGGCGCCGGCCACCGCCGCCTCGACCGAGGCCCGGCTGGTGATGTCGGCGCGCTTGAGCTGGATCTGGCCGACGTTGCCGAGCGGCTGCAGGTCGTAGGCCCGTTGCGGCTTGCGGCAGGCGACGCGCACGCGCCAGCCGCGCTTGAGCAGCTGGCGGACCACCTGGGTTCCCACGAACCCCGAGCCGCCGAAAACCGTGACCAGGCCTTGCATTGGATGCGTTCCGCGCCGTGTTGCTGGATGAGCGCGGGATAGAGCAAGCGGGCCGCGTCCGCAACGTGGAGATCGCCGGCCGTCCGCGCCCCGCCAAACCACCGCTCGCAGGGGTGCAAGAATTGGCGTTTGCAGGCGTTGACCCGCGAAAGGCTCTGCCCTATGTGTCCCGGCCTTCCGGCGTCAGCCGGGCCCAGGTGGCGGAATTGGTAGACGCGCTGGTTTCAGGTACCAGTGGCTTAACGGCCGTGGAGGTTCGAGTCCTCTCTTGGGCACCAAATTCAGGGACGGCGCGCGACGCGACGTCCGGACAAGATCGGAAGCGCCGCGTCGATATCGACCGGCGCTTTCGTGTATGAGGAACCCATGACGGTTCATTTCCACGAGGGCGACCTGCCCGACGATCTCGACCTCGGACCCATCGTGGCGGTCGATTCCGAAACCATGGGCCTGCGCTACCGGCGCGATCCGCTCTGCGTGGTCCAGCTCTCCGCCGGCGACGGAGACGCCCACGTGGTCCGCCTGAACCGTCCCCGTTATGACTGCCCCAACCTCAAGAAGCTGCTGACCAACCGCAAGGTGCTCAAGCTGTTCCACTTCGGCCGCTTCGACATCGGCATGTTCCGGCTGCACCTCAAGGTCATCACCGCGCCGGTCTACTGCACCAAGATCGCCTCCCGCCTGGCCCGCACCTACACCGACCGCCACGGGCTCAAGGACGTGACCCGCGAGCTGCTGGGCGTGGAGCTGTCCAAGCAGCAGCAGAGCTCGGACTGGGGGGCGGCCACGCTTTCGAAGGAGCAGCTCGACTACGCCGCCTCCGACGTCCTGCACCTGCACCGGCTGAAGGAGAAGCTCGACGCCATGCTGGCGCGCGAGGGCCGCGACCGCCTGGCCCAGGCCTGCTTCGATTTCCTGCCGGCCCGCGCCAGCCTGGATCTTGCAGGCTGGGAGGACGTGGACATCTTCGCCCACGCCTGACCCGTCCCCATCTAGGACTCCGATGAGCGACCTGCCGCCCCAGACGCCGCCGACCGCACCGGACGCCGCCCCCGCGGCCGCGCCGAGCGCCGAGGCCGCGCGGGTTCACGCGGCGGCGGCCGAGTGGCGCAAGCGCTCGCGCCTGATCCACTTCTTCCGCCGCGCCCTGCCCATCGCCATCATCGGCGTCAGCGGCGCGCTGCTGCTCTGGGTGGTGGGCAAGTCTGTGTGGTCCTCGGTCACCGGCCTGAAGGCCTCGGAGGGCGCCGAGATCCGCGTCACCAACGCCCGCTTCTACGGTCAGGACGAGCAGGGTCGATCCTTCGTCCTGGGGGCGCAGGAGGCGGTGCGCCGGTCAGCGGCCTCGCAGAAGGTCGCCCTCACCGGCCCGAACCTGCGTCTCAACAGCCGCGAGAACAAGCCGACCCAGGCCTCGGCCGCCCGCGGTCTCTACGACCAGCGCAGCCAGCGGGTGCAACTGTCGGGGGGCGTCAGCGTGTCCGACGTCGGGTCCGGCTACCGCTTCGACACCGAACGCACCACCATCGACACGCGGACGGGCGTGATCAGCGGAGATTCGCCGGTCCGTGGCGCAGGCCCCCTTGGACAGATCAGCGCTTCGTCCTATGCCATATACGATCAAGGTTCGCGCATGACCTTCAAGGGGAACGTCAAGGCGCGGATCAATGCGAGGGCCACCCGATGAGGACCTGGGCGATGAAACGTTGGGCCGCCGTGGCGGGCCTGGTCATGCTGGCGGGCGCCGGCGCCGTGGCGCACGCGCAGATCGCGCCGGGCGGCGGACCGATCGACATCGCCGCCGACAGCCTGACCGTGGACGAAGGGACCCGCACCCAGACCTGGGCGGGGCATGTCGAGGCCCTGCAGGGGACCAACCGCCTGCGCGCCGACAAGATCGTCGTCTACCACGGCAAGGCCCCCGCCAACGCCGGCGGCGACCGCGGCGCGGCCCCCAGCGCCGCCATGGGCGACATCGAGAAGCTTGAGGCCCAGGGCAACGTCTACTTCGTCTCCCCGACCCAGGTCGTGCGGGGCGACGTGGCCACCTACACCCAGTCCTCCGACACCCTGGTTGTCACCGGCAACGTGGTCCTGACCCAGGGCCAGAACGTGCTCAAGGGCTCGCGCCTGGTGGTCAATGTGGGCGCCGGCCGGGCCACCATGGACGAGGGCCCGGGCCGAGTCCGCGGCGTCTTCTACCCCGAGCAGAAGCCGGGCTGATCGTGGCGACCCGAACCGCCGAGATCTTTCCCGCATACGACCCGCCCGCCGAACTGCCCGAAGGGCTGTTCGTTGACCGCGTCGCCAAGGCGTTCCGCCAGCGCAAGGTGGTGAACGACGTGTCCCTGCGCCTGGCGCGGGGCGAGGTTGTCGGGCTGCTGGGCCCCAACGGCGCCGGCAAGACCACCTGTTTCTACATGATCACCGGCCTCATCCAGCCGGACTTCGGCCGCATCTACATCGACGGCGAGGACGTCACCGCCCAGCCGATGTACCAGCGCGCGCGCCTCGGGGTCGGCTACCTGCCCCAGGAGGCCTCCATCTTCCGCGGCATGACGGTCGAGGAGAACATCGCCGCCGTGGTGGAAATGCGCCATCCCGACCCGGCCCGCATGCGGCAGGAGACTGACCGCCTCCTCGACGAGCTGCGCATCGGTCACCTGCGAAATGCTCCCGCCGTGTCCCTGTCGGGCGGCGAGCGCCGTCGCTGCGAAATCGCCCGGGCCCTGGCCTCCGAGCCCGCCTTCATGCTGCTGGACGAGCCGTTCGCCGGCATCGACCCGCTGGCCATCGCCGACATCCGCGAGGTCATCACCTACCTCAAGGGCGAAGGCATCGGGGTGCTGATCACCGACCACAACGTGCGCGAAACGCTCGACATCACCGACCGGGCGGCGATCATTTCCTCGGGCGAGGTGCTGTTCGAGGGCAGCCCGGACGACATCCTGCACGATCCGGAGGTGCGTCGCGTCTACCTCGGCGACCAGTTCCGCTAGGGCTCAGTCCGCCCGTCGCGCACGTAGCGCCAGCCTTCCGGATAGCTCCCGATCATCGCCGCCAGGTGGCTCAGGGCGTTGCGACGGTCGCGCCAGCCCTCGCTGGGCGCGATGTGAAAATGCTCCCGACGTTCCCCCAGCACCCGCTCGTTGGCGGGCGGGTAGAGATGCTGACCGGCCCAGGACACCCGCGCGTCGCGTTCGCCCTCGAACAGGTCGGCGGCCAGCGGCGCCCCGGCCCAGGCGGCGATCGCCTGCACCTCGGCGCGGGGGGTGGCGGTGAAGGTCTCGTAGCGCAGCATGCGCAGGCGTTCGCCCAGCGCCCTGCCCCAGTCCGCGATGCGGCGCTGCCGACGGGCCCAGACGCGGCTGTACTTCCAGCCCGCCCCCAGTCCGCCCCGCTTGAGCACCCAGCTGTGGGCCACCGCCCGGGGATCGCGCGCAAGGTTCAGAACCCACGGCTCGGCCCCGGGGGCCAGGTCGAAGGCCAGCGCCATCTCCGGCGATTTCGACGCGTCCACGAAGGCGTCGGCGCCCGTGAGCCCGGCCAGCTCGTGCAGCAGGGCAGCAAGCCGTTCCAGGGTGTGCGTGTGGCGACCGGCCAGGGCGCCTGTCGCCGCCCCGTCCGCCCAGTCGGGCAGCGCCCCTGCGTCGGCGAAGAAGGCCTGCATCGCCAGGCGCATCGCCTCGGCCTGGGCGTCAGTGTCGCCGGGAAAGACAGCGGCCACGGCGGCCCCGTAGACGGGACAGTCGCGAAGGCCGTGTCCGCAGCTGCAGGGCGCCCGGTCTCGCCAGGCGCTCCAGAGGTCGCGAAGTTGTCCGAGGTTGAAGACGTCCTTATGTTGTGACAGCAGCAAGGAAAGCAGCGTGCTCCCCGTCCGGCCGGACCCCGAGATGGCGATGATTTTCCTGCTGGTCATGGGGAGGCCGTGCGGCTTGAAGTTCTCGATGAAGCCTCACGCTACCCCGCCGCAAAACGCAATGGCTATCGCGCCCGAGGGCGGCCGCCCGTGACCGCCCGATCGCGTTCGTCCGAACAGCAGTTCGTCTTCCTGGCCTGCTCCGAGCGATCGGGCTCCAACCTGATCAGCCAGATCCTGGGCGGTCATTCCGGCATTCTCTCCGCCGCGCCCTATCACTTTGCGCGCGACATGATCCTCAACCTGCACGTGGCGGCCGGAGACGACGCCGCCGCGGGCCGCGCCCTGTTGCGGGCGCAGTTGGTCAACATGGCGCGCCAGGTGAAGGGCGAGGCCGAGGCCGAAGCGCTGGGCGCCTGGATGGACGCCCATCCGGGAGCGACGCCTGCGGAACTGGCCCGCTTCGTCTACGCGGGGCTTGAGCGCAAGCGCGGCGCGCGCACCGTGTTCATCAAGGAGAACAATCTCCACCGCGTGCTGTTCTTCGTGCTCAGCGCCTTCCCCGACGCAAAGTTCGTCTTCCAGGTGCGGGACCCCCGGGATTTCATGGCCTCGGCCAAGGCCCGCCGGGGGCGCTGGCTCGGCAACAAGTTCGGCTCCATGCGCAACGCCCTGACCGTCTGGCGCGACGATCAGCTTGGCGGCCTGGCGCTGCTGGGTCTCCTCGGTCCGGAGCGGGTGTTCTTCCAGCGTTACGAGGATCTCGTCGGCCGGCCCATGGATGTGCTGCCGCCGCTCTGCGCCTTCCTGGGACTGAAGTTCGAACCCGGCATGCTCGACTTCCACAGCCGAGACGGCGCGGCCCGGCTGGCCGGGACGTCGGGGGCGCGGGCCAACCTGTCGCGGCCGCTGATGACCTCGAACTTCGGCAAGTACCGCAACAGCCTCTCCCGGGGTGAAATCCGCACCATCGAGACCTGGGTGGGCGATCTGATGGACCGTTTCGGATACCAGCGCGACTTCCCCAGGCCCTCCCGCACCCGGCCGCTCGACGTCCTGGGGCTGCACCTCTCCGAACCGTTCGAACGCCTGTCCAACGGCGAGCGCATGCCGTTCTATTCCGGCGGCCAGAAGAAGTTCTCGGCCCAGCTGCGCGCCGTCGCCGGCCCCATCGTCCCACCCTATCCCGCGTCCCCCGAGCAGTGACCATGGCCCCCGTCTGGAGCATCGCCCGCCGCATCGCCGAGCGCGCCCTCGCCGCGCCGGACAGTCCGGCGCTCGTGGTGGGCGGCGAGACCTGGACCTACGCCGAACTCTTCGCGGCCGCCCGCTCGCTCGCCGACCAGGTCCCGGCGGCGGCCGAAGGCGAGCCGGCCCCGGTCATGGCTTTCATGGCCCACCGGGAGGCGTCGTCCTACGTCGCCATCCTCGCCTGCCTTTTGAGCGGCCACACCTATGTCCCGCTCAACGTCGATCACCCCCATCAACGCAACCTGACGGTGCTGCGCAAGTCGCGCGCCGCCCGGATCGTCTGCGGCGAACGGGCCGCAGCGGCCCTGGCGACCATGATGGCGGCCGCCCCCGATCTGGCCGGGCGCGTCGAGGTGCTGCGCTGCGGCGACCGCAAGGCGGACTATCCCGCTGCGTCCGGGCCGATCGCCCTGCCCGCCGCGGAGGCGCCGGGCGAACGCCGCGTCTACATGCTTTTCACCTCCGGGAGCACCGGGGAGCCCAAGGGCGTGCCGATCACCCACGCCAACCTCACGGCCTACCTCGACCAGGCGATCCCGCTGGTGGGACCGACGGCGGCCGATCGCTTCTCGGAAGTGTTCGAACTGACCTTCGACGTGTCGGTCCACGACATGTTCACCTGCTGGACCGCGGGCGCCTGCCTGGTGGTCCCCACCGCCGAGGAGATCGCCAGGCCGGCCGAGTTCATCCGGCGTCACGGCCTGACCATCTGGTATTCGGTGCCCTCGCTCGGCTACCAGATGCGGCTGCAGGGGGACCTCAGGCCGGGCGCCCTTCCCAGTCTGCGCGCCTCCTTCTTCGCCGGCGAGGCCCTGCCCGCCGCACTGGCCCGCGACTGGGCCGCCGCCGCGCCCAACAGCCGCATGGAAAACTGGTACGGGCCGACCGAGGCGACGATCGTCTGCGCCCGCTACCGGGTTCCCCCGGAGGTGATCGCCGCCCTTCCGGACCAGGCCATCGTGCCCATCGGCTACAGCTTCCCGCAGATGCGCCTGTCGGTGCACGCCGAGGACGGGAGCGTCACGCCGGACGGGGTGGCGGGGGAGCTCCTGCTCAGCGGACCCCAGGTCTCCGAGGGCTATCTCGACGACCCCGAGAAGACGGCGCGCGCCTTCGTCACCCTCCCCGGCGAGCAGCAGGTGTCCTACCGCACCGGCGACAAGGTGATCCGGGAGGCGGACGGACTGATCCGCTACCTCGGCCGGATCGACAACCAGGTGAAGGTGCGCGGCTTCCGCATCGAGCTCGGCGAGATCGAGGCCGCCCTGCGGGCCGCCGCCCGGGGCGCCAATGCGGTCGCCATGTCCTGGCCGCCCGACGAACCCTCCGGCCGATACCTCGTCGCCGCCATCGAATCCGCCTCGGTCGATGAGGCGGCGATTGTCGCGGCCGCCGAGCAGGCTCTTCCGGACTACATGGTGCCGGCCCGGGTGCTGGCCCTGCCGGTCTTCCCGACAGGGCCGAACGGCAAGGTCGACCGGGCCGCGGTGGCGGCCCAGGCCCGCGACCTGCTCGAGGTTCGCCGCGAGGATGACCCGCCGCTGTCGCCGGGCGCGCGCCAGCTGATGGACGCCATCCTCTCGGTTTCGCCCGCCATGGAGCCGGCCCGCATCCTGAAGGCGCCGTCGCTGATCGCCGCGGGGATGGATTCCCTGAGCTTCGTCGGCCTGACGGCCGAGCTGGAGCGCATATACGGGCGCGTCCTGTCTCCCGAAGCGGTGGTCGAGCTGTCGATGTTGTCGTTCGGCGACATGCTGAAGACCCTCGATCCCGGAGCCGAGGCGGCGGGCGGCGGGCTGCTGTCCCGCCTTGCCGCCAAGGTGCGCAAGGCGCTCGCTCCCAAGGGGCCGCGGCTGTCCGAAGCGGAGATTCTCAGCCACCGCACCAACCGCACCCTGCAGTTCATCCAGCACCTGCCCGGCCTGCTGGCCTCCACGGACGGACCGCTTGTCCTGGCCATCGGCTCCTCGGGGATCTTCCGGGGCCTGTGGCCGGCCGATTTCGAGGACGAGGCGGCGCGCGCGGGCTTTCCGGTGACCTTCATCAACGCAGGGCTGCCCGGCCTGAGCGCAGAGGGCGCCAACCGGCTGTGCCTGTACGTGCGCGAGGAATGCCGACGCGCAGGCCGGCGCCTGGCGGCCGCCATCTTCGAGCTGGACCCCATGCACGTAAGCGTGCTGCCGCCCAAGGCCGACATCGAACTGCCCGAGGCCTTCTTCACCGGCGAGATGACCGCCTACGCCGAGGGCGAACTGGACGCGGGCTTTGAATGGGTGGCCTCGGCGCGGGGCGGCTGGATCTACACCCGCGACCCGGTGAGCCAGAAGGTGCGCCCCAAGTGGGAGCGCAAGCGCGATCTGGAGGTGGCCCGCGCCTACGCCGGGGACGTGGAGATGCTGCCGGCCATGATCGAGACCTGGTCGGAGGGGATCCGCATCCTCGCCGACGTGGCCGACCGCACCATCTGCTTCATCCATCCGCCGGACCCGGCGATGATCGCCGAGCTGCCGCCGCGCCATCGCGGCGAGCGTTATGCGGCGGTGGAGGCGGCGGTGGCCGCCATCCCGGGCCTGGAGCTCGTGCCGGTGGCCGCCTACGACCTGACCGGCGAGGACTTCTCGGACATCAACCACGTGGAGCCGAGGCTGGGCCGCGCCCGCATGACCCGCCAGCTGGCGCGGGCCATCTACCGGGCGGCGCCGTCGAAGGTCATGCCGAAGTAGGCGATCTCGCGGTGGTAACGGCGCGCCACCAGCGCCCGGGTCTCAGGCGTGTAGAACTCGCGGTAGTCGCGTCCCCGCGTCCGGTGCGCGCCCTTGGCCCGCGGCAGGCGCACCGCGCCGGCGCAGCCCAGCCTTTCCAGGAGGGCGTCGAAGTCCTTCGCGAGGGTCTCGTGGCGCATCACGACGTCCGCGACCGGCTGGTCGTCCAGGGTGTAGATCTTCCAGGTCTTCCGCTCAGGATTGCTGGACTCGCGCCGCACCCAGCGATCGAACGGCCGCCGCGGCGCGTCTCCCCGCGTGGCCCAGAAGTAGCGGGAGACCTCGCGGTCCCAGGCGTTCCGGACGATGGTCACCTTCAGGTAGGAGTCGAAAATCTCGGCGCCGAGCGCGCGGCGCACCGCCTGGGCGTTCATGTGCTCGTGGAACTCGGTCCCGGCCCGCGGCCCGCGCTTTCCCGCCATCTCCAGCAGCCGCCACCAGGGGGGCCGGCGGTCCAGGGGAATGGCGTAGTTGCGCGGCGTCACCTCGCCGCGCAGGGTCTCGTCCTCGTCGGTCAGCGGCGTGATGATGTCCTCGGGGCCGCACAGCTGCGAAAGGGCCAGCTCCACGCTGGTCCCGCCCGTCTTCTGGGTCTTCAGGAATATCAGGCGGCGCCTGTGGGAGACGATCACGCGCTTCCCCTAGGGCCGGGCTTCAGGCGACGCAAGCGACCGGCCCTTTGCATTCGAACAACGATGTTGGGGCGCTGTTAACCAGCTCCGGTGATGCTGCACGCAAGATTTAGGCCAAGGGGCGGGGAACGCGTGCTCGGTCAGCGACTGGAAATTCGGCAGGGCCAGAGCCTGGTCATCACGCCGCAGCTGCAGCAGGCCATCAAGCTGCTGCAGCTCTCCAACCTGGAGATCGAGGCGTTCGTCGAGGCCGAACTGGAACGCAACCCGCTGCTGCAGCGCGACGAGCGCGAGGGCGACCGCGAGGCCGACAAGGTCGAGGCGCCGGCCGAGGCCGCGGACGCCCGCGAGCTCGAATTCTCGGGGGCCGACGCCGAGGCCGCGCGCGAGAGCGTGGACGCCCGCGAGGACGACCTCTACGGCGACTCCTCCCCCGCCGAACGCGCCGCCGAGGCGGCCGCGGCCGGGGCCGACGCCGGCGGGGCCATCGACTGGAGCCGGACCGGCAAGGGCGGCTCGATCGAGGCCGACGGCGACGTGTTCGAGCGTCTTTCCAGCCGTGAGAAGACCCTCTCGGAACACCTCAACGAGCAGGCCCTGATGGCCGGCTTCTCGACCGCCGACCACGCCATCGCCGTCAGCCTCATCGATGGCGTCGACGACGGCGGCTACCTGCGCGTCTCCTGCGAGGAGATCGCCGACCGCATGGGCTGCGAGGTCGAGCGCGTGGAGGCGGTGCTGGCGCGCTGCCACGGCTTCGAGCCGACCGGGGTGATGGCGCGTTCGGTGCCCGAGTGCCTGGCGCTGCAGCTGCGCGAGCGCAACCGCTTCGACCCGGCCATGGCCTGCCTGCTGGACAACCTCGACCTGCTGGCCCGCCGCGACCTCAACGCCCTGAAGAAGGCCTGTGGGGTCGACGAGGACGACCTGCGCGACATGATCGCCGAGCTCAAGGCCCTCACGCCCCGCCCGGGCGCGGCCTTCGGGGCCGAGGCGGTGCAGGCGGTCGCCCCCGACGTGTTCGTGCGCGAGGACCCGGCCGGCGGCTGGCGCGTGGAGCTGAACACAGACACCCTGCCCCGGCTGCTGATCGACCAGCGCTACCACGCCCGCGTCGCCTCGGCGGCGCGCAGCGAGACCGAGAAGAGCTTCGTCTCCGAGTGCCTGGCCTCGGCCAACTGGCTGGTGAAGAGCCTCGACCAGCGCGCCCGCACCATCCTCAAGGTGGCCAGCGAGATCGTGCGCCAGCAGGACGCCTTCTTCGTCTTCGGCGTCGAGCACCTGCGGCCGCTGAACCTGAAGACCGTCGCCGACGCCATCGGCATGCACGAATCGACCGTCAGCCGGGTGACCTCCAACAAGTACCTGATGACGCCGCGCGGCATGTTCGAGCTGAAGTTCTTCTTCACCTCCGCCATCGCCTCCTCCGACGGCGGGGCGGCCCATTCGGCCGAGAGCGTCCGGCACAAGATCCGGCAGATGATCGAGGCCGAGGCGTCGGAGAACGACGTCCTCTCCGACGACCGGATCGTCGAGATCCTGAAGGAGGCCGGCGTCGACATCGCCCGCCGCACCGTCGCCAAGTACCGCGAGGCCCTGCGCATTCCTTCGTCCGTGGAGCGCAAGCGTCTGCTGAAAGCCGCCTGCTAGGCGAATTTCCGGCCTGCAAGGCTAACGAGCGCGTGATTTGCGCGCGATCCGCTTGACACTTTTCAGGGTCCGGCGCGTTCTCAGGGCATGCAAGTCCAGATCAGCGGCAAGCATGTCGATGTTGGTGACGCGCTACGCTCACGCATCGAAAGCGAACTCTCCGAAGGCATCGAAAAGTACTTCGAGCGCGGCGGCGCGGCCGATGTGGTCGTGACCCGCGAAGGGCGCGATTTCCGCATCGACGCCGTGGTCAATCTCGCCTCCGGCCAGCAGATCGTCGGCCACAGCCTGGGCGGCGACGCCCATGGGGCCTTCGACGGCCTGCTCGACAAGCTGGAGAAGCGCGTGCGGCGCTACAAGCGGCGGCTCAAGGAGCGGCACGGCGCCAACGGCGCGGGCCTCGGCCCCGAGGCCACCGAGATGGCGTTCGAGCGGGTTCCCGCGGCGGTGCTTCGCTCGCCCGACGCCGTCGAGGATGCTGAATTCGGCGAACCCGGCCGTCCCGGCGAGGCCCCGCCTCCGGCCATGGTCATCGCCGAAACCGAAAAGGAAATCAGGACCATGACCGTCGGGATGGCGGTCCTGGAGCTGGACCTCACCGACTATCCTGTGGTCATTTTCAAGAATGCCGCCCACGGGGGAATTTCGGTGGTATATCGCCGGCCCGACGGAAACGTGGGCTGGGTCGACCCCGAGCGCACCCGTTCAGGTAATGGTCACGCTTCCGGCCTATAGTCGCGGTACACGGCGTTTCCGCTGAACCATCGGCGGACGCCAAATGAGAAGACGGTGAAAAGAGTGCCGCGTTCCGGGGGATCCATGGAAGAAGGCGAACTGCTTCGTCGCGAGGCCGTGGCCGCGCGCGTGGGCGCCGGCTCGAAGCGGGCGGCGCTCGGCGCCGTGGCCGAAATCGCGTCCAAGCGCCTCGGCCAGCCCGCCCAGCAGCTGCTCTACGCCCTGCAGGAGCGCGAGAAGCACGGCTCGACCGGCATCGGCCAGGGCGTCGCGGTGCCGCACGCCCACGTGCCGGGCCTCGAGCATCCCGTCGGCGTATTCGTGAAGCTGGAAAGCCCGGTGGCCTTCGACGCCGTCGACGACCGTCCGGTGGACCTGATCTTCGCCCTCTTCGCTCCGCCGGAGGCCGGCGTCGAGCACCTGCGGGCCCTGGCCCGGGTCTCGCGCCTGCTGCGCCAGGGCGAGCTGCGCGAGCAGCTGCGCCAGGCGCGCACCGCCGACGCCATGTACGCGCTGCTGTCGCGCGACGTGAAGTCGAACGCGGCCTGAGACTCCAAACTGTCCTGTCTGTTCTGAACGCGTGGGCGGAGAGATCGCGGAGCCGCTGGCCGGCCCGTCGTTGTCCTTAGTGCACCGAAACCGGCGCCAGTTCGTGGGCGGCGGCGGCGGCGAAGGCCGACTTCTTGTCGATCAGCACGGCCAGTCGCTCGCCCGACGCCGAATGCACGGCGTAGAGGGTCTGGTCCGGATCGATCGGAATGCCCTCCACGGTGTCCACCGTGGCGCCGGCCAGGACTTCCTTGGCCTTGATCTCGCGAACATAGACGAGGTCCGGCGCGCCCAGCGCCTTGAACTCCTCGCGTGAAAAATGCGGTGTCATCACGACCACCTCCTTCGAAATTCTAACGCCCCAGCTAGGCCCCGGTTCATCCGGCGGAATCGCGGGCGGAGCGGATCGGAATCCGGCGCACCTGGTCGGAACCCTCGGGCTGGACCAGCTCGACGTGCAGCAGACCGTGGTCCAGCAGGGCGCTGTCGACCTCCAGTCCGCCGTCCAGCACGAAGGCGCGGGTGAACCCCCGGGCTGCGATGCCGCGGTGCACGTAGGTCTTGTCCTCGGCCGTCCGTTCGCCGGTGATCACCAGCTGGCGACCCTCGACGCTGACGCTCAGCTGGTCGGGGGTGAACCCCGCCACGGCCAGGGTGATGCGGACGCGCCGATCGCCCAGGTCTTCGACATTGTAGGGCGGGTAGCTTTCGGCGGCGGCCTTGGCGGCCCGCTCGATCAGGGCGCGGGTATGGTCGAAGCCCAGCAGGAAGGGGCTGTCGAAAAGCACGGTGCGGTTCATCTCCAAGCCCTCGTTCAAGCGACTTGCGGCCGGATCCCGGCCCGCCCATCGGCGGCGCGGACCGTCCGGCCTGAAACCTATGTGAGGCCCGGGTCGGGCCTTTTCAACCGCTTGCAACCGGCGGGACGCCCCTAGCGCCCCGCCCGCGCGGTGGCCCGGGCCAGGCGGGGTCGCGCCTCGCGGGCCTCGGCCCGGGTCAGCACCTCGTTGAGCGCCGTCCGCAGGGGCAGCAGCGCAGCCGGGTCGGTCACCCGCCGGCCGCTCGTCTCGTCGCGCACGTAGAAGGCGTCGACCGCCCGCTCGCCGTAGCTGTCGATGTGGGCGGACCGGATCGACAGTCCCGCCTCCGAAAGGGTTCGCGCCAGGTCGGCCAGCAGGCCGGGCCGGTCCCGGCCGGACACCTCGATGATCGTGGCCTCCCGCGCGGCCTCGTTGTCGATGGTCACGGTGGGCGTGATGTCGAAGGCCGGCGCGCGCCGGCCGATCCCGCTGGCGGGCGAAGCCTCGGGACTGGGGCCCTGGCCGCGCGAGGCCGCCTCCAGGGCGCGGCAGGCGCGTTCCAGGGTCGCCTTGTGCCGGCGCCCGAACGGCTCGCCCGCGGCGTCCTGCAGGTAGAAGACGTCGAGCGCCTGGCCTCCGGCCGAGGTGAAGACCCGCGCCCCGACCACGTCGGCGCCCATGGCGGCGAGCGCACGCGCCAGATCCGCGAACAGGCCCGGACGGTCGGGCGCCGCCACCGTCAGTTCGGCGGCGTTGTGATCGGCCCGGAAGCGCGCGTCGGCCGCAGCGCCGCGCGCGGCCAGCGCCGCGTGCCGCCGATGGTCCTCGGCCTCGAAGGCGGTGAAGTAGGCGTCCTCCATGCTGGCCGCCCAGGCGGCGGCCGAGGGATCGGCCGCGCCCAGGGCCTCGCGGGCGGCGGCGGCCTGGTCGGCCTGGTGCTGGCGGAAGCTGGCCGCCGCATCCGAGCTGCGGCCGCCCCGGAACACCGCCTCGGTGGCGGCGTAGAGCTCGCGCATCAGGCGGCCTTTCCAGCCGTTCCAGACGCCCGGCCCCACCGCGCGGATATCCGCCACGGTCAGCACCAGCAGCAGGCGCAGCCGCTCGGGGTTCTCGACGATGCGGGCGAAGGCGGCGACCGTTTCGGGGTCGGAGACATCCCGTTTCTGGGCGTAGTCCGACAGCACCAGGTGATGGCGCACCAGCCAGGCGACCAGCTCGACCTGGCCCCGCGGCAGGCCGAGCCGCTCGCAGGCCCGCGCCGCCGCGATGGAGCCGTCGTCCTCCTGCCCGCGGGTGCCGCCCTTGCCGGTGTCATGCAGCAGCATGGCCAGGAACAGGGCCTCGCGATCGGCGATGTGGGGCATGATCGCGGTCGACAGCGGGTGGTCTTCCTCGTGCTTGCCGCGCTGGATGTCGTTGATGGTGCCGATGGCCCGCAGGGTGTGCTCGTCCACCGTGTAGGCGTGGTACATGTTCAGCTGGGTCTGGCCCACGACCCGGCCGAACTCGGGCAGGAAGCGGCCGAGCAGACCCGTCTCGTTCATCAGGGTCAGCACCCGGTAGGGCTGAGACCCCTCGGCCAGGATGTCGAGGAAGGCGCGGGTCGCGCCCGGGTCGCGGCGCAGCCTGGGCGTCACCAGGCCCAGACGACGCGTCACCGCGGTGAAGGCGTCCGGATGCAGGTCCAGGTGATAGTGGTCGGCGGTGCGGAACAGCCGGATCAGGTTGACCGGGTCCCGGTCCAGGATCGCGGGATCCTCCACCACCAGCCGCCCGCCCTCCTCGACGAAACCCTCGAGGTCCAGCGGGGTGCGCTTCACCTTCTTGGCGAACCAGCCGGCGATGCCCTGCGGAGCCTTGTTTCGGTCGGCCTCCAGCTTGGCGCAGAAGGCGCGGGTCAAGCCGCCGACGTCGCGGGCGGTCAGGAAGTAGCGACGCATGAAGCGTTCCACCGCCGTCTCGCCGGCCTCCTGGCGGAAACCCATGCGGCGGGCGATCTCGGTCTGCACGTCGAAGGTCAGCTTCTCCTCGGCGCGGCCGGCGATGAGGTGCAGCCAGATGCGCACCGACCAGAGGAAGTCGAAGGCCTGCTCCACGCCGCGTTGCTCCCGGGGCGTCAGCAACCCCTCCAGGGCGCGCCGGCCGAGCGGGCTCTCGGGCGCCAGGGAGCGCGCGATCCAGAACAGGGTGTTGAGGTCGCGCAGGCCGCCCTTGCCCTCCTTCACGTTCGGCTCGACCCGATAGCGGGACGCGCCGGCCTTCTCGTGGCGGACATCCCGCTCGGCCAGCTTGGCGGCGATGAAGGGTCGCGGATCGGCCCGGGCGGCCTCCTTCTGGAACCGCGCCAGGAAGGTCTCGGCCAGGGTCGGGTCGCCGGCCAGGGGGCGGGCCTCCAGGAGGGTGGTGCGGATGGTCATGTCGGCGCGGGCCAGCTTGAGGCACTCGTCCACCGAGCGCGCCGCCCAGCCCACTTTCAGCCCGAGGTCCCACAGGACATAGAGGATGAATTCGGTGATCTGCTCGAAGCGGGCGTTCGACTTCCAGGGCCGCAGGAACAGCAGGTCCAGGTCCGAGAAGGGGGCAAGCACGCCCCGCCCGTAGCCGCCCACCGCCAGCACCGCGACCTTGGCGGTGTCGGAGGGATTGGGCGCCGGGTAGACGTCGTCGCTGACCCAGTCCCAAAGGGCGCGCACGACCGTGTCGGCGGCCGCGCTGTAGAGCCGCGCCACCGCCACCCCGGCCTCGCCCGCCTCAAGCCGCTGCCGCGCCCGGGCGCGGCCGGCGTCCAGTCCGGTCCGCAGCACCGCCACCGCATGGGCCCGCTCGCGCGGACCCGCGCGCAACGCGTCCAGCAGGGCGGCGGCGTCCGGGGTCATGCCTGCAACCTAGTGGACCGGCGGGGCGAGGGGGAGGGGCGGAAGCGGCGCGACCGGCGGGGCCGGCCCGTGTCAGGCTGCATCTCCATCTGCGGAGGACGCCATGGACCAGGATGTCGGAGTCTGGATCGCGATCGGCGTGCCGATCGAGCTTGGTGTCGTCACCGCCGTGCTCCTGGCCCTGGGCGGCAACCGGCGCGGGCCTCCGTCAGCGCCCTAGGCCCTCAATCCCTTCAGGCGATAGAGCGCCTCCAGCGCCTCGCGCGGGGTCAGGTCGTCCGGGTCGATGCCGTCCAGCGCGCGGTCGAGCTCGGAAGGTCCCGCCGCCGCCGGCGGCGGCGCGGAGGCGGCGAACAACGGCAGGTCGTCCAGGCGGGCGGGCGCGGCCTTCTCGCTCTCCAGCCGGTCCAGGACCTCGCGGGCCCGGGCCACGACGGGCGCCGGGACCCCGGCCAGCTTCGCCACCTGCACGCCGTAGGAGCGATCGGCGGCGCCGGGCGCGGCCTCGTGGAGGAATACGAGGTCGCCGTTCCACTCCTTGGCCTTCATGGACAGGTTGCAGACGTGGTCGAGGCGTTCCTCCAGCCGCGCCAGCTCGTGGTAGTGCGTCGCGAACAGGGTGCGAGCCTTGTTGGTCTCGTGCAGGGCCTCGGCGCAGGCCCAGGCGATGGCCAGGCCGTCGTAGGTCGCCGTGCCGCGGCCGATCTCGTCCAGCACCACCAGGCTGCGGTGGGTCGCCTGCACCAGGATGGCGGCGGTCTCCACCATCTCGGTCATGAAGGTCGACCGGCCGCGGGCCAGGTCGTCGCCGGCGCCCACGCGGCTGAACAGCCGGTCGACCACCCCCAACCGCATGGCGCGCGCCGGGACGAAGGAGCCGGCCTGCGCCAGCACGGCCAGCAAGGCGTTCTGGCGCAGGAAGGTCGACTTGCCTGCCATGTTGGGGCCGGTGACGATGGCCAGACGCGCGCAGCTTTCGCCGGAGGCGTCCAGGCCGCAGTCGTTGGGCGTGAAGGCCTGCCCGTCCCGCTTCACCGCCGCCTCGACGACCGGATGGCGGCCGGCTTCGACCCTGAACACGGTAGAGCGGTCCAGCGCCGGCCGGGCCGCGCCCATCTCCTCAGCCCATTCGGCCAGCGCCGCCGCCACATCCAGAACCGCCAGGGCTTCGGCCGCCGCCTGGATGGCGCCCGCCTCGGCCACGACGCGCTCCCGGAAGATCTCGAAGGTCTCGACCTCTATGGCCAGGGCGCGCTCGCCGGCCTGGGCGATGCGGGCGTCGAGGTCCGCCAACTCCACGGTGGTGAAGCGGACCTGGTTGGCCAGGGTCTGGCGGTGGATGAAGGTCGCATTGAGCGGCGGCCGCATCAGCGGCTCGGCATGGCGCGCCGTGGTCTCCAGGAAATAGCCCAGCACCGCGTTGTGGCGCACCTTCAGCGGCGCGCCGCTCTGCGCCTGCAGGTCAGCCTCCATGCCCGCCACCACCCGCCGGCTGTCGTCGCGCAGCCCGCGCGCCTCATCCAGCTCGGGGCGGAAACCCGCCCGCACGAATCCGCCGTCGCGGGCGTTCTGCCCCAGCTCTTCGTCCAGCCCCTGTTCGAGGTCGGCCAGCAGGACGGCCAGGCCGTCCGACGGGGTCATGGCGATCAGCGCGCGGCTGAGCTCGAGGGGCGGGCCGTCGAGCGGCTCCTTCACCGCCCCCGCCATGACCTTCAGCTCGACGCCCGCGCGCAGCCCGGCGCGGAGCGCGCCCAGGTCCCGCGGGCCGCCCCGTCCCAGCGCCAGCCGCGACAGGGCCCGCGCCATGTCGCCCGAGCCCTTGAGCCGCTCGCGCAGATCCCGGCGCAGCGAGCGTCGCTCCAGCAGCCAGGCCACGGCGTCGAGGCGCCGGTCGATGGCCTCCACGTCCAGCAGCGGTCGCGCCAGGCGGGCGGCCAGCTCGCGCGCGCCGCCGGAGGTGACGGTGCGGTCGATGCAGGCCAGCAGGCTGCCCTCCCGCGTTCCGGCCTGGGCGCGCTCGATCTCGAGGCTGGCCCGCGTGGCCGGGTCGATGGCCATGAATTCGCTCTCGGCGCCCCGCCGGGGCGGCTTCAGCGCCGGGCGCTTGCCGGGGGCCGTGGTTTCGACGTAGGCGGCGATCAACCCCAGCGCCGAAAGTTCGGCGGGTGCGAACTCGCCAAAGCCGTCGAGCGTCTCGACGCCGTAGAGCCGCCGCACCCGCGCCTCGGCCGCCGACACCTCCCCGAGCGCCGCGGCCATGGGCTGCACCGCTCCGCCGGCCGCCTTGAGGGCCGCCGACACAAGTTCGTCCGCAAACAGCCGGTCGGCGGCCAGGGTCTCGGAGGGCCGCAGGGCCGAAAGCAGGGCCCCCAGGTCTTCGCGGTCGCAGACCAGGCTCTCGACGTCGCCGGTGGACAGCTCGACGGCGGCGACCGCGGCCCGGCCCTGGCGCACCGCCACCGCGGCCAGGCGGTTGGCGCCGCGCGCGTCCAGCCAGTTGTCCTCGGTCAGGGTGCCAGGGGTCACCACACGGACCACCTCGCGGCGCACCACGGCCTTGTAGCCGCGCTTGCGCGCCTCGGCGGGGTCCTCGACCTGCTCGCAGACGGCCACCTTCACGCCCTGGCGCACCAGCTTGGCCATGTAGGCCTCGGCGGCGTGCACCGGCACGCCCGCCATCGGGATGTCTCCGCCGGCGTGCTTGCCCCGCTTGGTGAGCGCGACGCCCAGCAGCTCGGCGGCGCGCACCGCATCGTCGAAGAACAGCTCGTAGAAGTCGCCCATGCGGAAGAACAGCAGGGCGTCGGGCTGGCTGTTCTTGGCCGCGAAGTACTGCGCCATCACGGGCGTCGCGTCCGGCGGGATCGCCGGCGCCGCCGTGGTGTCGGGCGCAACGGGGTGGTTCATCGGGGCTGGGCGGACCGAAAGGTTAAGCCCGCAGTTTCGCCCGGGCGGCGCCCCGCCTCAACCCGGAGGGACAAGCTGTCCACAGGACAGCCCACCGCCTTGGCGCCGCCGGGATCGGGGCGCGCGGCGGTTGTGGCCTCCCGTCCCGGCGTCTAAACCACCTTCAAAGCCCGCGAACGGCGCCCAACGGCTCAGGGACCATGAACGAAGACCGCAAGACCTTCACCGACGAAGAAGCCCTGAACTTCCACCGCAAGCCCACCCCGGGAAAGATCGCGGTGATCCCGACCAAGCCGATGGCGACCCAGCGCGACCTGTCGCTGGCCTATTCCCCCGGCGTCGCGGTGCCGGTGCTGGCCATCGCGGACGATCCGGACAGCGCCTACGAGTTCACCTCCAAGGGCAACCTGGTGGCGGTGATCTCGAACGGCACCGCGATCCTGGGCCTGGGCAACCTGGGCGCCCTGGCCTCCAAGCCGGTGATGGAAGGCAAGGCGGTGCTGTTCAAGCGCTTCGCCGACGTCGACGCCATCGACGTGGAATGCGCCACCACCGACCCCGACGAATTCATCACCGTGGTGAAGAACATCGGCCTGACCTTCGGCGGCATCAACCTCGAGGACATCAAGAGCCCCGAGTGCTTCGTCATCGAGACCGAGCTGCAGGGGCTGCTCGACATCCCGGTCTTCCACGACGACCAGCACGGCACCGCCATCATCTCGGCCGCCGGCCTGATCAACGCCTGCGAGATCACCGGCAAGCGGATGGACGAGGTCAAGGTGGTCCTGTCGGGCGCCGGGGCCGCCGGTCTGTCGTCCATCGGCCTGATGAAGGCCATGGGGGTGAAGCAGGAAAACACGGTCATCCTCGACCGCGACGGGGTCGTCTATCGCGGCCGCGCCAACGTCGACCAGTGGAAGGCCGCCCACGCCACCGACACGCCGCACCGCACCCTGGCCGAGGCCATGGTGGGCGCGGATGTCTTCATCGGGCTTTCGGCCAAGGGCGTGCTGACCAAGGAGATGGTCGCCACCATGGCGCCCAATCCGATCATCTTCGCCATGGCCAACCCGGACCCCGAAATCACCCCGGAAGAGGTTCGCGAGGTCCGCGACGACGCCATCGTGGCGACGGGGCGGTCGGACTATCCGAACCAGGTGAACAACGTCCTGGGCTTCCCCTACATCTTCCGCGGCGCGCTGGACGTGCGCGCCCGGCAGGTGAACCACGAGATGAAGATCGCCTGCGCCGAGGCCCTGGCCCGACTGGCGCGCGAGGACGTGCCGGACGAGGTCGCCGCCGCCTACCAGGGCCGGCGCCTGAAGTTCGGACCGGACTACATCATCCCCTCGCCCTTCGATCCGCGCCTGATCTGGTACGTGCCGCCCTTCGTCGCCGAGGCGGCCATGAAGACCGGGGTGGCCCGCAAGCCGATCGACGACATGGACGACTACCGCGACCACCTGCGCCGTCGTCTCGATCCGTCGGCGGGCCTGCTGCAGTCTATCTCCGCCGCGGTCACGTCCGCGCCCAACAAGCGGGTCGTCTTCGCCGAGGGCGAGGAGACCTCGGTGATCCGCGCCGCCTATGCCTTCAAGCAGCAGAACCTGGGCACCCCGATCCTGGTGGGTCGCGAGGAGCTGGTGAAACGGAACGCCGCCGAGGCAGGGCTGGACTTCGACGAGATGGGCATCGAGATCATCAACTCGCGCCTGTCGCACCGCAACGCCGAGTACGTCGACACCCTCTACCGCCGCCTGGCCCGCGACGGCTACCTGAAGCGCGACGTGCAACGGTTGATCAACCTCGACCGCAACTCCTTCGCCGCCTCCATGGTCAAGGCCGGCCACGCCGACGCCATGGTCACCGGCGTCACCCGCTCCTTCGACCAGGCGCTGAACGACGTGCTGCGCGTCATGGATCCGGTCGGCCGCGTCATGGGCATGAGCGTGGTGCTGGCCCGCGGCCGCACCCTCTTCATCGCCGACACCTCCATCTCCGAGGTCCCCGTGGCCGAGGACCTGGTCGAGATCGCCATGCAGGCGGCGCGCACCGTCCAGAAGCTGGGCCGCACCCCGCGGGTGGCCTTCATGAGCTACTCGACCTTCGGCAATCCGGCCGGCGAGCGCGGTCAGCGGGTGCACGACGCGGTGCGGCTGATGGACCAGCGCGCCGACATCGACTTCGAGTACGAGGGCGAGATGCCGCCGGACGTCGCCCTGAACCCGGATCTCTGGGCCAACTATCCGTTCCAGAGACTAAGTCGACCGGCCAACGTACTCGTCATGCCGGCGATTCACTCGGCGTCCATCTCCACCAAGCTGGTGCAGGCGGTTGGGGGCGCCACGGTTCTGGGGCCGCTGTTGCTCGGCCTGGAGAGGTCCGTGCAGATCGCGCCCCTGTCCGCCTCCGTCAGCCAGATCATCACCGCCGCCACCTTCGCAGCCTACGAGGAGGGCGCGCTGGCCTGACAAGGCGCACGCAAAAAGGGCGGCGTTTCCGCCGCCCTTTCAATGCGTTGCGCTTAAGCCCGCGTCTAGCCCAGCTTGGCCACCGCCAGCGACAGCCGCGCGTGCAGCTTCTGGTCGGTCGTGCTGGCGGTCAGGATGGCCTGAAACCGGTCGACGGTCATGCCGGTGGCGGTGATCGCCGCCTTCTGGCGGTTCTCCTCCTCCGGCGTCGGCGTCTGCGAGGGGTTCATCGCCTTGATGGCCTTGATCGCCCGCGCGAACTGAACCGTCTCGGCGTCGGTCACCGCCGCGCCAATGGATCCGGCCGGCGAGGGCGGAGCAGCGGCCACCAGGATGCGGGCCTTCAGCACCTTGTCCGTCTGGGTCGCCGCGCCAATGGACTGGAAACGTTCAAGAGTCAGGCCATTGGACGTCACGGCCGCCATCATCTCGGCTTTCTGGGCGTCGGTCGGCTGAGCTCCGTTGAGGGCCCGGCTCAACTCGGCGACCTTCACGATGGCCTTGGCGTACTTGGCGACCTCTGCGTCGGTCACATTGGTGGCCGGCGTAATCGGCGGGCGGGTCGGCTGGGCGGCAGGCGCCGCGGCGGGGGCTGCCCCAGCAGCCGGCCGTGCCGGCGCGGGAGCGGGGGTGGTGGTCGCGGGCGCCGCTTGGGCAGCTGCGGCCAGGGTTACGACCGAGGCGAAGCCGGCGACGGCGACGAGAGTCCGGGAAAGGCGCATGGGGTCTCTGCTCTGGATAGAATGAACCCCGGCATGGCGACGGCGCCTGGTTGGGTTCGACGAGGCGCATAATCGCCCGGAATGGGCCCGAACTGTGACCTTTCACCTGCGGCACGAACGCCGGGGCCGCTGTTCGCCCATGGCGATGAACGCCGCCGGCGGCGCGCCGGACCGGGACCGGATTAGCCGGCGGCGACGGCCGACTTGCGCTGGATCGCCATCAGCCAGAGCAGCAGCAGGATCGAGGGCACGCCGATCAGGCCGGCGCCGACGAAGAAGATGGAATAGCTCTCATACAGACTGTGCCCCTGCGCCTGGATCCCCTCGACCACAGCCCCCGAGAAGCCCTTCAGGAACTTGCCGACCAGGGCGTAGGTCGAGCTCAGCAAGGCATACTGGGTGGCGGTGTAGCCGGCGCTGGTGAGCGTGGACATGTAGGTGACGAGGGCCACGCCCGCGATCGAGACGCCGAAGTTGTCGAACATCATCACTGGGCTGAACACGGCGATATTTCCCGGAAACAGGGGCAGCAAGGCAAAGCTGGCCACGGCCAGTCCCTGTGCGACGCCGCCGATGATCAATCCCTTCATGGGACCGACGCGGGCCACGATCATGCCGCCCACCGCTATGCCCAGAAGCGAGCCGGCGAGGCCGAAGCTCGTGCGGACGCCTGCGACGACATCCTTTGACAGGCCCAGGTCGACGTAGAGTGGCGTGGCCATGGGTCCCATGACGAATTCGGGCAGGCGGTAGAGGCTGATGAACACGAGCATCAGCAATCCGACCCAGGCATAGGTTTTGGCGAACTCGAGAAATGGACCCACCACCGCGTCGAAGAAGCCGGCAGGCGTCCAGATCGGCTTGGCCGGCGGGGCGCCCGCCA
Organism: Caulobacteraceae bacterium; assembly: GCA_019695035.1. Taxonomy (GTDB): domain Bacteria; phylum Pseudomonadota; class Alphaproteobacteria; order Caulobacterales; family Caulobacteraceae; genus JAEZEZ01. The sequence goes on from JAIBAU010000014.1 coordinate 40,937, forward strand.
CGATCGCCGCCTCACTGCGGGTCGGTTCGAACGCCTTGAACGTCGCCCACAGGCCGACACCCATGAGCACGGCCATGAATCCATAGGAGATCGGCCAGCCCATGTGATTGGCGACCAGGAGGATTACGGCGTCCGAGACGATGATCGCGATGCGGTAGCCCAACTGGTAGGCGCTTGACAGCATGCCCAGTTCTTCACCGCTCTCGGCCGCCTCGATCCGCCAGGCGTCGACGACGATGTCCTGCGTCGCGGAGGCGAAGGCGACCACGAGCGCGGCCGCGCCCATGGGCAACAGCCCCCCGGCAGGCGTGATCAAGGCCATGGCGATGAGGCCGAGGGCGATTACCAGCTGTGAGAGGACCATCCATCCGCGGCGGCGGCCCAGCATCGCGCCGAGCACTGGAGCGTCCAGCTTGTCGATCAGCGGCGCCCAGAGGAACTTGAAGGAGTAGGCGAAGCCGACCCAGGAAAGGAACCCGATGGCCTTGAGGCTGGTGCCTTCGTCACGGAGCCAGTAGCCGAACGTTCCTGCGGTCAGGAGGAAGGGCAGGCCGGACGAAAAGCCCAGGGCCAGCATGACCGCCACCTTGGGCTTGCCAAGGGAACGGAAGACGTCGCCCATGCCAGGCTTCTTCTTGACCGGAGCGGCGGCGGCTTCGGTTCCGGCTTCCGTCTTGTTGCTCACAGGCGTCTCCCCGGGACGCCCCCCGGCGTCCAAATCAGGAGGCCAGCTTTACCCGGCTGTCCCGGTTCGTCCAGCGAATGAGCGCCGCCCGCAGCGCAGCGGGCTCCAACGGTTTCGTGAGGAAGGCGTTCATGCCCGCCTCCAGGCACTCTCGACGGTCGCTCTCGAAGCTGTTGGCGGTGAGGGCGATGATCGGCGTAGCGTCTTCCCTCGCGCGCAACGCCCGCGCCGTCGCCGGTCCATCCATGCCGGGCATGCGCATGTCCATCAGCACGAGGTCGTAGCGACTGTGGGCCAGGGCGGCCAAGGCCTCTTCGCCCGTGCCGGCCAGCTCGACCGTGCAGCCCTCGCGCTTCAGAAGCGTCTGCACCAGCAGGGCGTTGACCGGATTGTCCTCGGCCAACAGCACCCGAACGCCCGCCACGCCGGCGTTGGCGACCCGCTCGTCTTCGGTGCGGGGCCCGGTCTGAGCGGGGGCGCCCGGCGCAATGGCCAGGGTCCGCTCGGCGAGCGAACACCGGCGCAGCGGCTTGATCAGATAGCCGAGGTAGCCAGCGCCGCGGTACTTTTCGATCAAGTGCCGCTCCTCAGGTTTGAGCAGCACAAGCGCCTTTCGTCCCCGGGGCTTCAGCACCAGGGACTTGCCGTCGGCGGCGAAGGCGTGGTCGACGAGCACCGGCGCATCCTCCGATGCGGCCGACAGGGCGGCTTCGACCGAGGGCGCGGCCCACACCTGGCCGCCGGCCGCGGCGATCTGGGCCGCAGCGGCTTCCAGCACCTGGGGCGACGGTGAAGCGACCGCGACCGACACGTCCTCAAGGGGTTGGGCGCGGGCCGTGGCGCCTGTGGTCGAGAACTGGGCCTCGAACCAGAAGGTCGCGCCCTCCCCGGGAACCGACTCGACGCCCACCTTGCCGTCCATGGCCTCCACGAGGCGCTTGACCACCGCCAGGCCGAGGCCTGCGCCGCCGTACCGCGTGGCGTGGTGTGGATCGGCGTGACCGAACTCCTCGAAGATGCGCTCGCGCGCGTCCAGGGGCACGCCGGGTCCAGTGTCGCTGACGGTGAAACGGACGCGCGAGCGCGAGCCGCGATTCGCGGCGGCCGCCCGGATCAGGACCCCGCCCGCGTCCGTGAACTTCACAGCGTTTCCGGCGAGGTTGAAGAGTATCTGTCGCAGGCGCCCCTCGTCGGCGACGATTTCGGGAACCGAGGCGTCGACAGCCCAGGCGATCTCGATGCCTTTTTCGTGGGCCCGCGGCGAAAGCAGCTCAGCCACCCCCTGAACCAGCATCTCGACGTCGACGGGGGCCGTCTCAAGCTCAACCTTTCCCGCCTCGATTCGGGCGAAGTCGAGGAGGTCGTTGACCAGACCGAGCATGTGTTCGGCGGAAGCGCGGGCGGACTGGACATAGGCCTTCTGGGCCCCGTCCATCCGAGTTCGGGCCAGCAGACCCAACATGCCGATCACCCCGTTGAGGGGTGTGCGCATCTCGTGACTCATCAGCCGCAGAAACTCTTCCCGCGCTTTCAGCCGATGCTTCTCGTCCTCACTCATGACCCGACGACCCGAATCCCAGACCGAAACAGGCCTTCACAGTGCCGCGCCGTTCGTTAACGGGTGATGTGCGAGCGCGGCTGTGGACCGCCTTAAGCCTCCGCCCGCAGGCGTGCGGCCGGCGAGGTCGGCTCGAGCGCCGAACGGCGGTGAATCAGGGCTTCGGCGATATGGCGGCGCAGGACGCCGGGGGAGGCTTCGAGGTCGGCGATGGTGCGGGCCAGACGCAGGGTGCGGGTCCAGCCACGGGCGGTGAGGCCGCCCCGCTCGGCGGCCTTTTGGAGCAGGGCGTGGCCAGCCTGATCGGGAGCGGCGATCTTTTCGAGCGCGGCGCCGGACGCGGTTGCGTTCAGCGCCGCGCTGGGCGGCAGATCAGCGGCGTCGGCGCGCTGAGCCTGGATATCCCGCGCCGCTGCGACGCGGGCGGCGGCCTCAGCAGTCCCTTCGGTGGGCGGTGGAAGGGCGAGATCCGCGGGCGTCACAGGCGGCGCTTCGACCTGCAGATCGATCCGGTCGAACAGGGGCCCGGATATGCGGCCCTGATAGTCCATCTGGCAGCGGGGAGCCTTACCGCAGGCCCCGCGGCCCGGTCCGCCCAGACCGCAGCGGCAGGGGTTCATGGCGGCGATCAGCTGCACCCGCGCGGGATAGCGGACGTGGTGATTGGCCCGGGCGACTACCACCTCGCCGGTCTCCAGCGGCTGGCGCAGGCTGTCCAGAACCTGGGGTGGGAATTCCGGAAGCTCATCAAGAAACAGGACGCCGTTGTGGGCGAGCGACACCTCGCCCGGCCTGGCGCGCACGCCGCCGCCGACCAGAGCCGCCATGGAAGCGGAGTGATGGGGCGCCCGGAAGGGTCGGGCGCGGGTCAGCTCACCCCGTGCGATCAGGCCCGCCATGGACCAGACCATGGACGTCTCGAGCAGCTCGCGCGTAGACAGGGGCGGCAGCAGGCTTGGAAGGCGTTCGGCCATCATGGACTTGCCCGAGCCCGGCGGGCCGACGAACAGGAGGTTGTGGCCGCCCGCGGCGGCAATCTCGAGCGATCGCTTCGCCTGCTCCTGCCCCTTGACTTCCTTCAGATCGAGGAGAGACCCCGGAGCGGTGATCGGTCCGGGCTGCGGCGGGCTCATGATCTGAACGCCCCGGAAGTGATTGACCAGCGAGATCAAGGAGCGCGGCGCGAGGATGGCCATGTCGCCGGCCCAGGCGGCCTCAGGCCCGTTCGCTTCGGGACAGATGAGGCCGAGCCCCATGCCGTTGGCCGCCACCGCCGCGGGGAGAGCGCCCGGCACGGGCGCCACGGTCCCGTCGAAGCGCAGCTCGCCCACTGCGGCCCACCCGGCCAAGGCGTCCTGCGGGATCACGCCCATGGCCGCCATCATGGCGAGGGCTATGGGGAGGTCGTAGTGACTGCCCTCCTTCGGCAGATCCGCGGGCGCCAGGTTGGCGACAATGCGCATGGCCGGCAGCGCCAGGCCCAGGCCTACGAACGCTCCGCGCACCCGTTCCCGGCTTTCCGCCACGGCCTTGTCCGCCAGTCCCACGATGTGGAAGGCGGGGGTCGATTGCGTCCAGGCGACCTCGACGTCGACGCGACGCGCCTCAACGCCCTGAAACGCCACCGTAACGACCTGCCCGGGCATGCGCGGACCCTGCTGAACCTTGGCCGCGACACAATCAGAACGCGGTTATGTCGTCAAGAACAAAAACAGAACACAGGCCGGGGCGCGCCGGGGCGGCGCTTTAGATAGCCCGGCAGTACGCTGCCCTCCCCGACCCTAGTTCATGGCGCCCTGGAGCGCCGCGAAGTACCAGACCCACATGACCAGGATGACGAGGATCGCCGCGGATTGAACCCGGCGGCTGGGGGAGAGAGCAGCAGCGATGCTGGCCACAAGCGTAGGCCAGGTCGCCCAGTTCGAGGCGATCCAGTTCTCGCTCCCCGATCCGTAGAGGAAAACCGTGCCGATGGTGAACGCGCAGTCCACGGCGAACAGCGCGGCGTATTTGCGGCCCTCTTCCTGATGGTACGCTCGCAGGTCGACCGGGCCATTCTCGGGGATCGGTGCGCTCACCATCCGCGCCAGCACATAGAGCAGGCAGGCCACGAAGAAGAACACCAGCACGGTCAGCATCGGCCAATGCGCCTCGGTCCTCAGGTCCCAAAGGCTCAGCCACCAGGCGATGATCGTCAGCAGGATATTTAACATCCAGCCGGCATTGAGCCAGGAAAAGCGGAGTCGCTTCCCGGCGCGGATCATATCGCCGACGGTGGAGAGTATCTGGGCGACCCCGAGCGCGTAGACGAACGAGTACAGCGTCATGACGAAGTCGAACGCGCGCATGGCTGTCTCCTAGTGCGCCGCCGGATTGGCTATGCTCGACCGAATGAAGCCGTAGGTGGTCTCGCCGAGGCCCGAGATGATGAACTGCACCGCCAGCGCGCACAGGATCAGACCCAGCACCCGCACAACGATGGCCATTCCCACTTTGCCGAGCAGCTTCGAGATCGGGCCGGTGAGCATGAAGGCGGCCATGATCGCGGCCCCGGTGGCGGCGATTGCACCGAGGCCGACAGCCATTCCGCTTGGTCCCAGCCGGGTCGCGTCGCCGGCCTGGATGATGACAGCGGAAATGGCGCCCGGCCCGATCAGAAGGGGCATGCCAAACGGCACGATCAGGCGCTCGAAGCGCTTCCTGGCATAGGCGCGGGTGAGTTCGCGGGTATGGGCCCGGGTGTCGCCCGGCTCCACCCCTTCCATCGAGGGCGGCGGCGCGACCTCTTCGGGATCGGCGAAATGGGCCATGAAGTCGGAGCGCGTCATGTCCAGGCCCAGCATGAACAGCAGCACGCCGCCGGCGATGCGGAAGGCGGGCAGGGTGATGCCGAAGAAGTCCAGCAAGGCCAGGCCGGTCAGGTAGAAGAAGCCCATGAAGCCGGCCGCGAAGAGCGCGATGTAGAGCGCGATCGTGCGCCGCTGGGCCGGTGTCGCCGACGCGGTCGCCGCGGCGAAGATCGGAATGTTGCCGATCGGGTCGGTCAGGGCGAATAGCGCCACGAAGAAGTTGACGCCCAGCTCCAGCAGGTTCATTTCGGCCCCTTAGCCCCAATCGAACGCGTCGCCGCGCGGCTTAACCCTAGCCGTCGCGCGCCTGCCTGCAACCTCGGAGACTGCAATGTCGGCTGACCCGCGCCTCATCGTCGCCCTCGACTACCCCGACGTAGGATCGGCGCGGCGGCTGGTGGACAGCCTCGGCGACGCCGTCAACTTCTACAAGGTGGGACTGACCCTGATGGCCAACGGCGGGCTGGGCCTGGCGGCGGATCTGACGGGCGAGGGCCGCCAGGTCTTCCAGGACTGGAAGTTGCACGACATCGGCGCCCAGGTGGAGGGCGCCGCACGCGCCATCACCACGGGCGCGGCCGCCGACCTGCTCACCGTGCATGCCGAGCCGCAGGTGATGACGGCGGCCGTCAGGGGGCGCGGACCGGGGGTCGCCCCGCGAATCCTGGGGGTCACCGTCATGACCAGCCTGTCCGACAGCGACCTGTTCGAGATGGGTTATGGCTTTGCCGCTGCGGAGCTTGTCGAGCGCCGGGTTCGCCAGGCTATCGCCTGTGGTGTCGACGGTGTGGTCGCCAGTCCGCTCGAGGCGGCCCGCGTTCGTGAAATCGCTGACGAAGCCGGCCGCACCCCTGACGATTTCCTGATCGTGACCCCCGGCGTGCGGCCTGCGGGAGCGGGGGTCGACGACCAGCAGCGTACGGCTACGCCCGCGGGCGCCCTGAAGGCGGGGGCGACCCATCTGGTGGTGGGTCGGCCGATAACCGCCGCGCCGGACCCGCGGGCCGCCGCCCTGGCCATCCTGGAGGAGATGGGCGAGGCCTGAAGGATCAGAGACGAAAGGGCCGGGGTCGCGCGTGCGCGTCCTCCCGGCCCCCGTCAGCCCCCCTGGCTAGCTATATCCCTAGTGGCGGCAGCCGCAGCTGTGGTGGCTCCCCGGCCGGCCCCGACCCCCGCGAGCACCCGCGAAGGCTCCGGCCCGGGCGCCGGCGCTGGCGGACGCCGACACGGTGGCGTAGCCCCCGCCGCCACTGGAGGCGGCGATATAGGCGCCTCCCTCGACGCCGCCGGTCAACGCCAGCTGGCTCGCGCCGTCGAGGTGCAAATCATCATTGCGCCAGGGAAACGGGCGAGGCTCGTAGCGCCGCGTGTAACCGAAATCATCCGTCACCACCGTGGTGGACTCGGTGCGCGCCTCGGCGACGGAAAAGGCATAGAAGCGACGCTGGTAACCGAAGCGGGCCGCCTCCGCGCCGTAGCTCTGGTAATCGCCCTGCTCGACGTAGTCGTGCTGGCCGACGCCGCCCGAGCGGCTGTCATAGCGGCTTGAGTAGCCCGTTTGGCTGGCGCTGGTCGCGCCTACCACGTAACCCTGCTGCTGCTCGACCCTCACGCCCTGTTCGTCAACGCGTGCAGTCCCCTCGACATAGGCCTCCTGGCTGGTCTGGCGCTCGCGACTTGAATAGCTCTCGCCGCCGCGGACATAGCCACGGCTGTAGCTCGAGGACGTCTGGGCGCGACCCTGGTCGTAGGAGCCGCCCTGGTCCGGTCCGCCGTAGGCGTCGGCGGACGACGCCGGTTCGTCGTAGCGGGGGGAGTCCTCTGGCGCTCCGTCATAGCCCGTGACCTGGTCGTAGCCGGGAGGGAGCGTGTAGGGATCCGGCTCCGACGCGGGCGACTGAGCAGCGGCGGCTCCCGCGATCAGCAGGAGGGCGGCGGACGTCGCCGCAGGGAAAACGAGGCGGAAGGACATGGCGCAACTTTCTGCCAGCGCGGCCAGGCACACGACCGCTCCCGCGCAGCCTACGCCCGGTGAGCGAGCGGCCGGACTCCTCGCACCCATGGAGGGAGCGGCGTCGCCAAGGTTCGCGTAACCAGCGTGACGCTTACGGCTGCAGCCGGTATCCGCCTGCTTCCGTCACCAGCAACCGGGCATTGGCCGGATCGGGTTCGATCTTCTGGCGCAGACGATAAACGTGCGTTTCCAGGGTGTGAGTGGTGACTCCGGCGTTGTAGCCCCAGACCTCGGTCAAGAGCTCTTCGCGCGACACCGGGTGGGCGCCCGAGCGATAGAGATACTTGAGGATATTGGTTTCCTTCTCGGTCAAGCGAATCTTCTTGCCTGAGCCGTTGAGCAGGACCTTGCCGGCCGGACGGAATTCGTAAGGGCCGATGCGGAACACCGCATCCTCGGACTGCTCGTGGCTGCGCAGATGGGCTCGGATGCGCGCCAGCAGCACGGCGAACCGAAAGGGCTTGGTGACATAATCATTCGCGCCGGCGTCCAGGCCCAGGACCGTATCCGCGTCGGTGTCCGCGCCCGTCAACATCATCACCGGGGTGCGCACGCCGTCCTTCCGCAGAAGTCTGCAGGCTTCGCGCCCGTCCATGTCCGGCAGGTCGACATCCAGCAGGATCAGGTCCGCTCGCGACTCCCGGGCCATGCGCAGGCCCTCGCCGGCGGTGGCGGCTTGGGCCGCCCGGAACTCCTCGTGCAGTTCCAGCTGTTCAGCGAGCGCCTCTCTGAGGTCGGTGTCGTCGTCGACGATGAGGATGGTTTTGGGTTGCGCCATGGTCCCCGAACATGCACCGCTCCGCGACGGGCGCAAAGCGGAGCCTTGAAATGAGCAAGGTTTATACGGCCTACGCCGACGGCCGCTTCGATCTAGGCGCACGTAGGGTGCGTTGCGCGCTTGGCAAGGGCGGCGTCATCGACGCCGACGACAAGCGCGAAGGCGACGGATGCACGCCGCTGGGTCTTTGGCCGGTCCGGCGGGCGCTCTATCGAGCCGACCGGGGGCCGCGCCCCTCAACCCGCCTGCCGCTGGCGGCGATCACACGGTCAGACGGCTGGTGCGACCATTCCGGCGACCGAAACTACAACCGGCCGGTCAGGCTTCCCTATCCGGTCTCGGCCGAGCGGATGTGGCGGGAGGACGAGCTGTACGACCTGGTGGTGGTGCTGGGCTATAACGACAACCCGGTCCGGCAGGGTCGGGGATCCGCAATCTTCCTGCATTGCGCCAGGCCCCGGTTCACCCCGACCGCCGGCTGCGTCGCCATCGCCAAGGCCGAGCTGTTCGCCCTGCTGGGCAGGCTCGGCCCCGGCGACGCCGTGGCGGTGACCGACTCGGTCAGCCTTGCGGGAATGGACTAGGCGGCGGCCGGCTGGACCGCGCCGACCCGTCCTCGCGGGTCCGGCCCGAAGCGGTTCGGGCCCCTCGTGCCGGGCAGCAGGCAAAGCAGCACGAACATCATGAAGTTGGCGAAGGGCGGGAGGGTCAGGATGGCGAACCATCCGGTCTGGCCGACATCGTGCCACCGCTTCACTGTCAGGGCCACGGACGACCACAGCCCGACAAGGCCGAGGATGGCGAATACGGGCAGAGCCCAGATCGATCCTTCGAAGTCGCCGCCGTCATCGATGGTGAGACTCGTTGTAGTCGCGTCCAGGTGCGCCCCGTTCGCCACCGCCAGCGCGGCCACCACGCTCACACACAACACACTCCACAGGGCCATGGCCGCGAGCGCCCCGAAGAAATAGCTGGAGCGCCGCACGCGGCCCCCGAATCCGAAAAAGAAATTCAACACGTCGGCCTCCTTTGGGCTCGTTCCGTCGACGCGGAAGCTAGACGTTCGGCGCGCCCGCTCAACTTAAGGATCGTTTAGCCGAGGCCGCCGGCGCCCCAATCCGGTTGTTTCGTCGCGCGCCGCTTTACGCCGTGGACCGGTCGGACCAGCGTCGGCGCGGAGGTGCGGCCCATGTCTGTCATCGTTCGAATTGGAGCCCTTCTCGCCGCGGGGTGCCTGTTTCTGGCCGCCGGCGTGGCTGAAGCAGGCGAGGCGCGGGTCGCAGTGGCCGAAGGCGTCAGCCTGCGGGTCGTTCGGAGCGGCGCGCCGTCGGATCGCGCGCCCGTGATCTTCGTGCCCGGCTGGAGCACGGACGCAGACATCTGGGCCGAACAGATGCGGCGCCTGGGCGGCGACCGGGAGGTCATCGCCTTCGACCCGCGCTCCCAGGGCGCGTCCAGCCTGACCCTCGGCGGAAACACCCCCGAACAGCGGGCGCGCGACCTTGCGGTGCTGGTCGACCGGCTGCAGCTGAGCCGTCCCCCAGTTCTCGTCGGCTGGTCCCAGGGAGTCCAGGATGTGACGGCCTATGTGGGGCAGTTCGGGGACAGCCGCATCGCTGGCGTGGTCTTGGTCGATGCGGCCGTCTCCTCGGGGGCGCCGGCAGCGAGCCAGAGGCCCGAAGACGTGGCCACCCTACTGGGGCGGCTCGATCTCTACGTGGCCCACCAGCCGGAATACCTGAAGGGCATGATGCAGGCGATCATCACAAGGCCGCAGGAGCCGGGTGTCATCGAGGCCCTCGTCGCGACCGGCCTGCGCACGCCGCCATCGATCGGCGTCGCCCAACTGATCGCGGACCTCTACGGCGCCGACCGGTCAGGCGCGCTCGCCGGGCTGCGGAAGCCGGCCCTCGTCGTCGCCGCCGCCGGCTCGCCGGAGCGCGAGCGGATGGCGGCCCTGGCCGCGGCGCTGGCGGACGGGCGCCTGGAGGTCGTTGCGGACGCGGGACACGCGGTCTTCCTGGACCAGCCCGACAAATTCGCCGCCATCCTGTCTGACTTCCTCGCCAGGATCGATCCGCAGTTCCGCCCCGCCTAGCCGCGCGCGCCGAAAAGGGCGCTTCCGACCCGAACGTGGGTCGCGCCGAAACGGATAGCGCTCTCATAGTCCCCGCTCATTCCCATGGAAAGAGTCTGCAGGCGGTTGCGGCGGGCGATGTCCGCCAGCAAGGCAAAGTGCATCGCGGGCTCCTCATCGACCGGGGGGATGCACATCACTCCCTCGACGTTCAGCTCGCAGCCCTCCCGGCAGAAGGCGATAAAGCGGTCGGCGTCGGCAGGGAAGACGCCGGCCTTCTGGGGTTCCTCGCCCGTGTTGACCTGGACCAGCACGCGGGGTGCGCGGGCGCCGGCCGCCACAGCATCAAAGATCGAACGGGCCAGCTTGGGTCGGTCCACGGTCTCTATGACGTCGAACAGAGCGAGGGCGTCGCTCGTCTTGTTGGACTGGAGCGGGCCGATCAACCGGAGCTCAAGGCCATCGGTTGCGCGGCGAGAGGCCCATCTCGTCGCCGCCTCCTGCACGCGGTTCTCGCCGAAGACGCGCTGGCCGCAAGCCAGGGCCGCCTCGACCACCGCCTCCGGCTGCTGTTTGGTCACGGCCGTCAGGCTCACTGAGCCGGGTTCGCGACTGGCGGCGACCGCGGCCTTTGCGATGCGGCGGCGAACGTGGTCGAAGTTGGCGGCGATGGCAGCGGACAGGTCGGACATGGACGCGGTGCAATTTCTCTGGCGAACGGCGCAAGCCTTAGCGCCCGGCGGGGCCTTGCCGCCACTCTTCTTCTTCACCGACCCTGCCCGTACGCGCGATCCCTTGTCGGTTGCGCAACGTCTTCCCCCTGGCGCGGGCGTGATCTACCGCGCCTTCGGGGCCGCCGAGGCCGTCGAGACAGGTATCGCCCTGGCCGGGCTGGCGGCGGAACGCGGGCTCGTCCTGCTTGTGGGTCGGGACGTCTCGCTGGCGGAGGCCTGCGGAGCCCAGGGCGTGCATCTTCCCGAAAAGGCCGTCGCCCAGGCCGCCTTGATCCGAACAAGGCATCCGCGCTGGATCCTGACCGGCGCCGCCCATGGCGCAGACGGCCTCCGCGCCGCCGAAACAGCCGCGCTTGACGCTGCATTCCTGTCGCCCGTCTTCCCGAGCAGGAGCCCGTCAGCCGGCGCTCCGCTCGGGCTGGCGCGCTTCTCGGCCCTGGCGACCGGGGCTCGCGTGCCCGTCTATGCCCTCGGTGGAGTCAACACCGCCAACGCCGCGAGTCTGCTGGGGTCGGGCGCGGCGGGCCTTGCCGCTGTTGAGGCCCTCGAATCCGCCCAGGCATGAAAAAACCCGCCGGCGAGCGCGGGCGGGTCGAACGGTCGCGAGACCTGTTTCGCCTAGAAGCGGAAGGTCGTCTCGAGGCGGACGCGCGGAGCGGGTCTTTCGTCGTCGGTGATGGCGTTAGGCGTCCGATTGGTGGAGCCCAGGCCAACAGCGCCGCCAACGCGGAGGGACGGGTTCACCCGGTAGTAGGCTCCGGCTTCCACATCGCGCCACTGCATGTCGCGGGTGGTCGGCTGATCATAGTCAAGCTTCAGAGCCCAACGGCCGTCGCTGTTCAGCTCCAGGGAGCGGCGGCGGTTCTGGGGTCCCCAGTCGTTCGCTGTGGCGGCCGGGCTGGCGTTGGCGACTTCCAGGCGCGGGCGCGGTTTGGCCGGGCGGCTCTGGGCGTGCGCGTCAACGGCCACGCTCGCAAACGCGAGCGCGACGACCGTCGCAGCCATGCCCTTGAACCGTTTCATGCCCCTACCCGTATCTCCTCTGGAGTACAGATTTTCATTCAGCCCGATCAATTCGACCCAAGTAAGGCCTCTTGAACTCGTTCAATAAAGGCCCGCAAAGCCATGGGGTCAACGGCCGCAAGCCAGAGTCGTTCGAATCGGATGCGGGAATCGGTCAAGCTGTGTCTCGCGCGCCACGCGAATTGCGACGCCTTGTTCGCCGGACCCTGCGTGCTATAGAGCAATTCGGTCCGCGGGGGCCGGTTCCGCCCCTTTCACGCCATATGTGCGCGGGAAAGTCCGGACGGTCCCAGAACTGGAGTGGGTCGAAGATGTCGTTCATTCGTGGCGCCGCCGTCCTGGCGATCGCTTCCAGCGTCCTGGTTTCCGGATGCTCCATGATGCCCACGCGCGAAGCCCGAGGCGATCGCGAGCGTGTTTATGCAACCCAGGAAAACGACGGCGGCGGGTTCCACCTCTTCGGCGGCCGCCGGTCCAGCGGACCCGACACCGAAGCCGGGATCGGCGTCAACAGCTACCTGTGGCGGGCGTCGCTCGACACCCTGAGCTTCATGCCTCTGTCCTCGGCGGATCCCTGGGGCGGCATCATCATTACTGACTGGTACGTGAATCCCGAGAAGCCCGACGAGCGCTTCAAGGCCACGGTTTACATCCTCGACACGCGCCTGCGCGCGGATGCGCTCAATGTGGCCATCTTCAAGCAGGTCGATACGGGCGGCGGTCAGTGGGTGGATTCGGCGGTCACCAGCCAGACCGAGACGGACATAGAGAATGCGATCCTGACCCGCGCTCGCCAGCTGCGCCTTGCCAACACCTCCGGTCGCGGCTGACCCGGCTTCCGGGACGCGTCAAACCGCTGCCTGCAAGAACCCCTCCCGCAACGGAGGGGTTTTTCCTTGTCCGGAGGCACAGGCGCGCCGCGGCGCGCCCTTCCGTCCAGGCTCGCCAGCCGCTAAAGCCCCTTCACCATGTCCAGATACGATCCCAAGGAAGTCGAACCCCGTTGGCGCGCCCGCTGGGAGCAGGAAGGCGTCTTTCGCACGCGCGCGCCTAGGGAGGCCGGCGGAAAGCCCAAATACTACGTGCTGGAGATGTTCCCCTATCCGTCAGGGGCCATCCACATGGGGCATGCGCGCAACTACGTCATGGGCGATGTCGTCGCGCGATTCAAAAGGGCCAAGGGATTCAATGTCCTGCACCCCATGGGTTGGGACGCGTTCGGCATGCCCGCCGAGAACGCCGCGATTGAGCGCGGCATCCACCCCAAGGGCTGGACCTACGACAACATCGCCGCCATGCGAAGCCAGCTGAAGCTGCTGGGTCTGTCGATCGACTGGGACCGGGAGTTCGCCACCTGCGACCCGGAATACTACGGCAAGCAGCAACGCTGGTTCCTGGACCTGATGAAGCGCGGTCTGGTCTACCGCAAGGAAAGCGTCGTCAACTGGGATCCGGTGGACAACACCGTTCTCGCCAATGAACAGGTGGTGGACGGGCGTGGCTGGCGATCCGGCGCCCTCGTCGAGAAGCGAAAGCTGACCCAGTGGTTCCTGCGCATCACCGACTATGCGGATCAACTCATCGATGGCCTGAAGACCCTGGAGCGCTGGCCGGAAAAGGTCCGCCTCATGCAGGAGAACTGGATCGGCAAGAGCCAGGGGCTGCGACTCCGCTGGCCGCTCGTGGAGCCTGGGCCGGATGGTTCTGATGAGATCGAGGTCTACACCACCCGCCCCGACACGCTGTTCGGCGCCAGTTTCATCGGCCTCGCGCCAGACCATCCGCTGAGCGAGGCGCTCGCGCGCGAGAATCCCGACGTTGCGGCCTTCATTGAAGAGGCGCGACGGGGCGGCGCCACTGAGGCCGAGATCGAGACCGGAGAGAAGAAGGGGGTTTTCACGGGGCTCTACGTCCGGCACCCGTTCGATCCGCAGTGGAAGCTGCCGGTCTGGATCGCGAACTTCATCCTGATGGGCTACGGCACGGGGGCGATCTTCGCCTGCCCGGCCCACGACCCGCGCGATCTCGAGTTTGCTCGGAAATACGATCTGCCGGTCCTGCCGGTCGTTCAGCCCCCGAATATTGATGATCCGATCAATATTGAGGATGAGGCCTACGTCGGGCCCGGAACGCTGATCAACTCCCGGTTTCTCAATGGACTTTCCGTCGAGACCGGACTGGCCGCCGCGATCCGGAAAGCGGAAGAACTGGGCGTCGGCGCAGCGTCGACCGTCTATCGCCTGCGCGACTGGGGCGTGTCGCGGCAGCGGTACTGGGGCTGCCCCATCCCCGTGATTCACTGCCCCCGCTGTGGACCCGTGCCGGTTCCGGACAAGGATTTGCCGATCGTCCTTCCCGACGATGTCAGCTTCGACCAGCCTGGTAATCCGCTGGCGCGGCACTCCACCTGGAAACAAGCCTCCTGCCCCTCCTGTGGCGGCGCAGCCGAGCGCGAGACCGATACGCTGGATACCTTTGTCGACTCCTCCTGGTACTTCGCACGTTTCACCAATCCCGACGCCTCGGCGCCGATCGACCGGGACGCTGCGGACTACTGGCTCGCTGTCGATCAATATATAGGAGGGGTCGAGCACGCAGTGCTGCACCTCCTCTATGCCCGGTTCATCACCCGCGCCCTGGCGGACGACGGCATGCTCGACGTTCGCGAACCGTTCGCCGGCCTGTTCACCCAGGGGATGGTGACGCACGAGACTTACCGCACCCCGGACGGAAAGTGGGTCGAGCCGACCGATGTGGACTTGAAAGTGTCGGGGAGCACGCGTGCGGCGACGCGGCGCTCAACCGGGGAAACCCTCGTCATTGGCGACATCGAGAAGATGTCGAAATCCAAGAAGAACGTGGTTGCGCCCGAAGAAATCCTGGGGGCTTACGGCGTCGACGCCGGCCGCCTTTTCGTGCTTTCCGACAGTCCGCCCGAGCGCGACGTGCAGTGGACCGCCGGCGGAGTCGAGGGAGCCTGGCGCTTCGTGAATCGCGTGTGGGCCGAATTCGACGACCTGGTGCTCGGGGACGACGCGCCGACGGATTCTGCAGCCGCTCAGGCTTTGCGTCGGAGCACCCACAAGGCGATCAAGGCGGTCACCGAGGGCTTCGAGAGCTTCCGCTTCAATTCCGCTATCGCGCGCCTCTACGAGTTTGTAAACACGATCAAGAGCATAGATCGCGCCGCAGTCGGGGCGACCGCCCGCCGCGAGGCGCTGTCGGCGCTGGCTCGCCTGATTTCTCCGCTTGTACCGCACCTGGCGGAGGAGTGTTGGACCCGCCTGGGTGACACAGGGCTCATCGTGGATGCGCCGTGGCCCGAATTCGATCCGGCGCTGGCGGTGGACGACGAATTGGTGCTGCCCGTCCAGATCAACGGCAAGCGCCGGGGGGAGATCCGGGTCAAGCCTGGAGCCGCGGAAGACGAGGTCCGCCAGATCGCCCTTTCCGACGAGGCTGTTTCACGTCACCTTGACGGCGCCACGGTGCGCAAGGTGATCGTGGTCAAGGACCGCATCGTCAACATCGTGGCGGGATAATCGATGACCGCACGCCGCAACCTCATCGTCGCCGTCGTTGTCTCGCTTGGGCTTGCCGCAACGGGGCTCGGCGGCTGCGCCGGGTTCGCCCCGGTCTATGCGCGGCCGGCGGCGGCCGGGATGACCCATATCGCGGTCGACACGCCCGATACCCGCACTGGCTTCCTGTTGCGGCAGAGCCTTGAGGATGTGCTCGCCTGGGACCAGAGTACGCCCGCGTCGTACCGACTGACGGTGTCGCTCGACGAACACCGTCAGACCCGGGGCATCGACGAAAATCGTGTCGCGACGCGTTATGAGATGACCCTGGCCGCGACCTACGTCCTGAGGGACGCCCAGACAGGACGCATGCTGCTGCGAGGAAACCGCCCGGTTCACGTCAGCTACGAGACCACCGACCAGCCCTACGCCGGAATCGTCGCCCAGCAGGACGGACAGGTCCGGGCCGCGGCGCAGGCGGCCGAGCAGATCAAGACCGACCTTCTGGCCTACTTCGCCGAACAGTGACGCCGCCGCGATGGAGCTGAAGCGTCGCCCGGATATCGATCGTTTTCTGGCCGGGCCGGCGAAGGAGCACCGGGGCGTGCTCTTCTATGGCCGTGACCGCGGCGTCGTGCGCGAGCGGGCCGACATAGTGGCCAGGGCGGTCGCTCGCGACCCGGATGACCCTTTCGATGTCGCCCAACTCGCGGACGCAGACCTGAGTGACGACGGCGGGCGGCTGGAGGGTGAGTTAATGGCCCAGTCGCTCATGGGGGGGAGGCGTCTGGTCCGGCTGCGCCTCTCGGCCGAGAAGGGGCCGCTCGACAAGGCGGCGGCGGAGGCGCTCACCGCACACGCGGAGGGACGCCTCAATCCGGACGCCTATTTCCTGATCGAGGCCGGTGCGCTGGGGCGGGACTCCGCCCTGCGGAAGGCCGCGGAAAAGGCCGCTGGCCTGGCCTGCGTGCCCTGCTACGAGGACGAGCCTGGGGATGTCGCCCGCATGGTGAGGGAGTCCCTGGCGAAGGATCAGGTGTCGCTGAACTCTGACGCCCTCGACGTCTTCGTCGCCCGTCTGCCAAAGGAACGCGGAGTGGCCCGGGCCGAGATCGAGCGGCTGGCCCTTTTCCTTGGTCCGGGCTCCGGCCGTCAGGGTGCGGCAGCGGAGCTGGAAGCTTTCCTCGGTGTGGAGCCCGAGGCCTCCCTGTTCGATGCGGCGTCTGATGCGTTCGGGGGTCGGCTTGGAGCGGCCCAGAATGGTGTCCGTCGCGCCTTTGGGGAGGGCGAGACGGGACCGGCGGCGGTGAGGGCGGCGGGCATGCACCTCGCCAAGCTGCGTCGGGTTCTCACCCTGGCTCGCTCAGGCGCCGACATGAAAGAGGCGGCAAAGTCCGCCGGCGTCTTCTGGAAGCAGGAGCGCGAATTTCTGCGCCAGGCCCGTGCATGGACCCTGGCCGAGCTCGACCGCATTCAGCCCGAGGTCCTTGAGGCCGACCGGGCCTGCAAACAGTCCGCCTCACCAGACGCCCTGATCGCGGAGCGCCTGCTGTTGGCGATTGCGGGCCGCGCGCGCAGGCTTGGGCTCTAGGGGCGCCGTGCCGTCCTCGAAACGGCCTCTGTGGCGAATTTAGCGGCTCCTGCCCGGCGCTGACACGTCTGTTTGACGCTGGGAAAGCGTGGCTGCTTTAATATGTTGTAGTTTCTGCGTTTTTCCCGGTCAGACACCCGCGTGTCGGTCGCCGCGCATCAGTCGCCGACAGATTTCGTCCAGCTGCTCAAGCGTTGCGTACCGGACCGTGATTTCGCCCTTCCCGCCGCGATCCTTCAAGGCGACCTCAAGGCCAAGGGCTTCCGCGAGGTCCTGTTCGAGCGCCAGGGTGTCTGCATTGGACGCTTTCTGGGCTCCCGGTTTCCTCTCTGCTCGGGCCGTTGGCGCGGCGGCCAGCGCCTCGGCCTGACGGACATTCAGTCCGCCGGCCACGATCTTGTCGGCCAAGGCGCCCGGATCCGCGGCGGAGGCGATGGCCCGGGCGTGTCCGGCCGTCAGACGCCCGGCGATCAGGTGGTCGCGAACCTGCTGCGGCATGTCGAGAATGCGAAGGGTGTTGGTCACATGGCTACGGCTCTTGCCCACGATCTGGGCAAGCTCGTTCTGGTTGTACCCGCCCCGGCTTTGCAGGACCTGGTATCCCATCGCCTCTTCGACAGGGTTGAGGTCGGCGCGCTGCACGTTCTCGATCATCGCCAGTTCGCTGACCTCTGTGTCTCCGAGGGTGCGAACGATGACCGGCATCTGGTGCAGTCCGGCGAGTTGGGCCGCCCGCCAGCGACGCTCCCCTGCGACGATCTCGAACTCGTTGTCGGCGCCCTTGCGAGGTCGCACGATGATCGGCTGGATCACGCCACGGGCCCGTATGGAGTCCGCGAGGGACTGAAGTTCGTCGGCGTCGAAGTGCTTGCGAGGTTGATCGGCGTTCGCCCGGATCAACTCGATCGGGAGGTGACGCACGCCTCCGGCCGACGGGGCCGTCGGCGGGGCTACCGGCTGCTCCGCCGTGGCTTCTTCCAGCAGGGCCGACAGGCCTCGTCCGAGTCCACGCTGACGTTCAGTCATGTTTTTCCGCTCCTTCTCAGGCGGCTTCGCGGCGGCGACGCTCGCGCGACACCACCTCCCGGGCAAGCTTCAGGTAGGCCTGGCTGCCGGCGCATTTCAGATCGTAGATCAGGGCGGGCTTCCCGAAGGATGGGGCCTCGGAAACCCTTACGTTCCTTGGAATCTTCGTGTCGTAGACCTTGTCGCCAAAGTGGGCCCTCACATCCTGCTCCACCTGTGACGAAAGCGAGTTCCGACGATCGAACATGGTCAGCACAATGCCCTGGATCTCCAGTCGCGGATTGAGGCTCGACCGCACCAGGTCCACTGTCCGCATCAGCTGGGTCAGGCCCTCAAGGGCAAAGAACTCGCACTGCAGCGGAACGAGGACTGCGTCCGCTGCGCTCATCGCGTTTACCGTCAACAGGTTGAGCGACGGAGGACAGTCAATCAATATATAACTGAAGGCGGTCTGACCCGGCCCTACCTGCTGGTCGGACCGCAGGCGATCGATGGCGTCGCGGAGCCGAAAGTTCCGGCGCTCCGCGTGGGCCATTTCGATCTCGATCCCTGAAAGGTCGGGGTCGGACGGTACGATCCAGAGCCCCGGGACCGCAGTCTCGACGGCGGCTTCGGCGGCGCCCCGTCCGTCGACCAGGACATCGTACATGGTCATCTTGCGCGCCGACATCGGCACGCCGAGTCCGGTGGACGCATTGCCCTGCGGATCCATGTCAACCAGCAGGACCTTTTCGCCCACCGCGGCCAGGGCGGTGCCGAGATTTATCGCGGTGGTTGTCTTGCCGACGCCGCCCTTCTGGTTGGCCACAGAGAGGACGCGAGGAGCCGGGCGGCGAGGGGCTGCCTGCGTGCTGCCGTCGGTTGGAACGTGGTCAGGCACGGGCGAGACTCCGGATGCGGACCACGCGGCCGCGGTTGTCGGAACGGGAGGGGATGAGATCGGCGTCGAAACGCCAGCGTCGGCGGGCTTCCGCCACCTCGGTCTCCACGCTTTCTCCCTTCAGGAACAAGCCTTGCGCGCCAAGGGACAGGTAAGGCCAGGCGAAGCCGAACAGCTTGTCGAGAGGGGCGCAGGCGCGGGCGGTGACCGCGTCCACCCGGAGGCGCAGGCTTTCGGCGCGCGCGTTGTGCACCTCGGCCGGCAACCCCAGCGCCCGGACGGTCTGCTCGAGGAAGCGGCACCGTTTGGAAAGGCTGTCGATGAGATGGACCCGCGCGCCCGGTTTTCCCTTGAGTAATATGGCCAGGACGACGCCCGGGAAGCCCGCGCCCGCGCCGAGATCCGCCCAGGTGAGGGCGTCCGGGGCCAGCGACAAAAGCTGCGCAGAGTCCAGGGCGTGGCGTCGCCAGAACTGAGGCAGGGTGGCCGGGCCAACCAGATTCATGACCTCATTTGTGTCCGCGACGCGAGCGCGAAAGGCTTCCAGATCAGCCACTTGCGCCGGGGTTGCACCCGTCTCAGCGGCGAACTCCGCAGAACCGTAGTCGAGGAGGGCGGTCTCAGGCGGCACGATCGGACCGACGGACGTGGGCGAGGAGGGCAGTCAGAGCGCCGGGGGTGACGCCCTCGATGCGCCCGGCCTGGCCCAGGGTCAGCGGCCGGGCGGCGGCCAGCTTTTCGCGGCATTCGTTGGAGAGCCCGCCGACCGCGGCATAGTCGAGATCCGTTGGCAGCGTAAGGGATTCCTCGCGACGGAAGGCTTCGACGTCGGCGGCCTGGCGGTCGAGATAGCCCGCGTAGGCGGCGTCGATCTCGATCTGCTCGGCGACAGGGGCCGGCCAGGTGGAGACCTGCGGCCAGACCCGGGCGAGGCGATCCAGGGTGACCCCTGGATAGGCCAGCAATTGCAAGAGGTTGCGGCGCTGGCCGTCTTGGGTGACCGTCAAGCCGGCGCGGCCGGCTTCGGCGGGGGTCAGGGTGAGCTCGCGGGCCTGGCTGCGGGCGGCCGCGAGCGCGGAATCCTTGTCGCTGAAGGCCTTCCAGCGGTCTGCCCCGACCACGCCGAGCGCCCGGCCGCGGGCCGTGAGGCGCTGATCGGCGTTGTCGGCGCGGAGCAGCAGCCGGAATTCGGCCCGGCTGGTGAACATGCGATAGGGCTCGGTCACGCCGCGGGTCACGAGGTCGTCGATGAGTACCCCGATATAGGCCTCATCGCGGGCGAAAACGGCCCCTTCACCCCCGGCGGCGGCAAGGGCAGCACTTATTCCGGCCACAAGACCCTGCGCCCCGGCCTCTTCGTAACCGGTTGTGCCGTTGATCTGTCCCGCCAGGTAGAGACCGGGCAGGCGCCGGACTTCCAGGGTCGGATCGAGCTCGCGCGGATCCACGTAGTCGTACTCGATGGCGTAGCCGTAGCGGCGCACCCGGACCTGCTCCAGGCCAACGATGGTGCGCAGGAACAGATCCTGGGTCTCCTCGGAGACGGACGTCGAGACGCCGTTCGGATAGACGGTGTCGTCGTCCAGCCCCTCAGGCTCGAGGAAGACCTGGTGGGCCGCCTTGTCGGCGAAGCGCACGACCTTGTCTTCGATGGAGGGACAGTAGCGGGGGCCGCGGCCATCGATGCGGCCGCCGTAGACAGCGCTCTCGTCCAACCGCTCGGCGATGATGCGGTGGGTCTCGGCGTTGGTCCAGGTGATGCCGCAGGCGATCTGCGGCACCCGGATACGGTCGGTCAGGAAGGAGAAGGGAACCGGGGCGGCGTCGGCCGGCTGCATCTCGAGCCGGTCCCAGGCGATGGTGGAGCCGTCGAGGCGGGCGGGTGTGCCGGTCTTCAGGCGGCCCAGGCGCAGTCCCAGTCCGTAGAGGCGGTCGGAAAGGCCGATGGCGGGCGCGTCGCCGACCCGTCCGGCCGGGATCCGACGGTCCCCCAGATGGATCACACCCTTGAGGAAGGTGCCGGTCGTCAGCACCACCCGGCCGGCGCGGTAGACGTCGCCGGCGGCGCCGACCACCCCGACGCAGCGGCCGTCCTCAACCAAGAGGTCCTCCACCGCCTCAGGCCGCACGGTGAGGTTCGGCGTGGCGGCCATCTCGGCCTGCATGGCCTCGCGGTAGAGCCGGCGGTCGATCTGGGCGCGGGGGCCGCGGACCGCCGGACCCTTGGACCGGTTGAGCATACGGAACTGGATGCCAGAGAGGTCGGCGAGGCGGCCCATGACCCCGTCGAGGGCGTCAATCTCGCGGACGAGGTGTCCCTTCCCCAGACCGCCGATGGCCGGGTTGCAGGACATTTCTCCAATGGTTTCGAGCTTGTGGGTCAGGAGCAGGGTTCGGGCGCCGACGCGCGCTGAGGCCGCCGCAGCCTCGCAGCCGGCGTGTCCCCCTCCGATCACGATGACGTCCCAACTGTGGGCCACGTCTCAGCTCCGACGAAAAACGCCCCCAAGACGATCGTGGCCGATGGTCCGAAGGGCGTCAGGTATGACCCGAGGTATACCGCAGACGACCCGGGCTAGCCAGCGCGACAATGTTTCACGTGAAACATGACCACTAGGTACGTCTCACGACAAGATCGGTCGTGTTTCACGTGAAACATCATTTGCCGATGCAGAAGCTGGCGAACACGACGTCCAGGATATCCTCGGCGTCGACGCGGCCGGCCACGCGACCAAGCGCTCGCCCGGCCAGACGCAGATCTTCGGCCGCCAGTTCCGCCTGGTCGAGGATCCGGGCGGCGCGGGCCACGTGGCCGTGCGCCTCCGCCAGGCGCAATCGGTGCCTTTCGCGCGTCACCGCGGGGAAGTCCACGCCCGAAAGCGCTGAAACCACACGCTGCCGGAGCAGGGCGTCCAGCGATTGGACGCCGTCGTCGGCCGCCGTCGAAGTCTCGATCACCCGCACATCGCGGCCCCGCAGCCAGGCTTCGGCCGCGGAGCGATCCCACCCCAGCGGCCGATCGCTCTTGTTCAGCACGGCCACGTCCCCGTCCCGCACCAGATCCAGCGCCTCTTTCCATGAGCCGTCCGCGGCGGAAGCGTCGATCACCCACAGGCGCAGGGCCGCCGCATCGGCCCAGGCGCGGGCCCTGCGCACCCCCTCGGCCTCGATCCGGTTGGCGGTCTCGCGCACTCCAGCCGTATCGGCCAGGACCACCCGATAGCCTTCGAGGGTCAGGCTGGCCTCGATGACATCCCGCGTAGTGCCGGGCTCCTCGGTGACGATGGCCGCCTCGCGCCGGACCAAGGCGTTGAACAGGCTGGACTTGCCCGCGTTGGGCGCTCCGATGACCGCGATGCGCCAGCCGTCGCGGACCCGCTCGCCCCGGGCGGAATCGGCCAGGGCCGCCTCGAGTTCGGTCCGCAGCCGCTCCACCGGCGGCCGCGCGCGCTCGGCCACGGCCGCCGGCAAGTCCTCGTCGGGAAAATCAATGGCCGCTTCCAGGAAGGCGAGAGCCTCGACCAGCAACGCGCGCCACGCGGCGTAACGGCGCGCCAGGGCGCCGCCGAGCTGCTCCAGGGCCTGGGACCGCTGGGCCTCGGTCTCGGCGTCGACAAGATCGGCCACCGCCTCCGCCTGGCTGAGATCGAGCCGGCCGTTCTGGAAGGCGCGACGGGTGAATTCGCCGGGCTCGGCCGGCCGCGCCCCGCGCGCCGCAAGGTCCGCCAGCACGGCCTCGACGACGGCCCGACCGCCGTGAAGGTGCAACTCCACGCAGTCCTCACCCGTGTAGCTGCCCGGGCCGGGCAACCACAGCACCAGTGCGTCGTCGAGACGCCGCCCGTCCTGGCCCGTCAACCGCCGCAGGCTCGCGCGCCGGGGCGGAGCGAGGTCTCCGCAAAGCCCGGTCAGGATCGCATCCACCCCCTGGCCCGACAGACGGACGACCGCGACGGCCGCGCGGCCGGGCGCAGTGGCCAGGGCGTAGATCGGGTGGGAGGGGGTCACGAAACCAGGCTTCAGAGGCCGGATGCTACTTCTTGCCGCCCGGCATGGCGCCGGTCGCGGCGGCCGTCATCATCTGACGGAACTGGTCGGTGGCCTGCATGCCGAAGCTCGTCCAGGCCTTCATCATCTCTTCCGGCTGCATGGCGGCGAGATTGGCGTCCATGCGACGCTGCATTTCGGCGACCATGTGGTCGTTCAGCGGGGTCACATCCGGCAAGCCGAGGAAGGCGCGGGCCTCCACCGGGGTGCAGTCGATCTCGATCTTGACATTCATCGCGGCGCCCAATCCCTCTTTGCCGCGCCCGACGGGGCGCTCTCGTCACCTTCTATCCCAGGACCACAGCCGATGCCCAACCAGCGCTGGACGATCAAGACGCCCGACGGCGATTTCGACTCCTACGTCGCCCTGCCCGAGGGCGAGGGGCCCTGGCCGGCGGTCGTCGCCATCCAGGAAATCTTCGGCGTCAACGCGGTCATGCGCGAGGTCTGCGACCGCCTGGCCGACCTCGGCTTCCTGGCGGTCTGCCCGGACCTGTTCTGGCGCATCCGCCCCGGCATCGAACTGACCGACCGCACGCCTGCGGAGTGGAAGGAGGCGCTCGGCTACATGAACCAGCTCGACTTCGACAAGGCCATGGCGGACATCGAGTGCGCCATCCACCAGATCCGGGCCCGTCCGGACTGCACCGGCAAGGTCGGCGCCGTTGGCTACTGCCTGGGCGGCCACCTGGCTTTCCTGGCCGCCACCCGCACCAATATCGACGCCTCGGTGGGCTACTACGGGGTCAACCTGCAGGCTCGCCTGAACGAGACGGTGAAGGCGCCACTGATGCTGCACATCGCCGAAGCCGACGCCTACACCCCGGCCGAAGCCCGCGACCAGGTCATCGCCGCCCTCCAGGGCAACGGCCTGGCGACCCTCCACGTCTACGCCGGCCGGGACCACGCCTTCGCCCGGCCCGGCGGCGAGCACTATCACAAGGCCGACGCGGACCTGGCCAACCAGCGCACGGCCAACTTCCTCGGCGACACGCTCGCCTGATCCGCAGTCAGCGTCGTCTAACGACAAAAACGGTCGTGTTTCACGTGAAACAAAAAGGGCGGCCCGCGAGGAGCCGCCCTTTGCCGTTCCGGTCTCCAGAGCCCCCGTCAGGTGTTCATGCTCTGGAAGAATTCCCCGTTGTTCTTGGTCTGCCGCAGCTTGTCGAGCAGGAACTCGATGGCGTCCTGGGGGCCCATCGGGTTGAGGATCCGGCGCAGGACGTAGGTCTTCTGCAAGACGTCCTTCGGCGTGATGAGCTCTTCCTTGCGGGTGCCGGACTTGAGCACGTCGATGGCCGGGAAGATCCGCTTGTCCGCGACCTTGCGGTCCAGGATGATTTCAGAGTTACCGGTGCCCTTGAACTCCTCGAAGATCACCTCGTCCATGCGCGAACCCGTGTCGATCAGCGCCGTGGCGATGATGGTCAGGGAGCCGCCTTCCTCGATATTGCGCGCCGCGCCGAAGAAGCGCTTCGGACGCTGCAGGGCGTTGGCGTCCACGCCGCCGGTCAGGACCTTGCCCGACGACGGGACGACGGTGTTGTAGGCGCGGCCGAGGCGCGTCACCGAGTCCAGAAGGATCACCACGTCGCGCTTGTGCTCGACCAGGCGCTTGGCCTTTTCGATGACCATCTCGGCCACCTGGACGTGGCGGGTCGCCGGCTCGTCGAAGGTGGAGGAGATCACCTCGCCCTTCACCGTCCGCTGCATGTCGGTCACCTCCTCGGGCCGCTCGTCGATGAGCAGCACGATCAGGAAGCATTCCGGGTGGTTGGTCTCGATCGACTTGGCGATGTTCTGCAGCATCACCGTCTTGCCGACCCGCGGCGGGGCCACGATCAGGCAGCGCTGGCCCTTGCCGAGCGGGGTGACGATATCGATGACCCGGCCCGAACGGTCCTTCAGGGTCGGATCCTCGATCTCCATGGTCAGGCGACGGTCCGGGTAGAGCGGCGTCAGGTTGTCGAAGTGAACCTTGTGGCGGACGTTGTCCGGGTTCTCGAAATTGATCTCGTTGACGTTGACCAGGGCGAAGTAGCGCTCGCCCTCGCGCGGGCTTCTCACCACGCCGGACACGGAGTCGCCGGTGCGCAGGCCGAACTTCCTCAGCTGCGAGGGGGAGACGTAGATGTCGTCGGGACCCGGAAGGTAGTTGGCCTCAGGGCTGCGCAGGAAGCCGAAGCCGTCCTGGACGACCTCCAGGGTGCCGGAGCCGGAGATTTCGACCCCGCCTTCGGCCAGCTCCTTGAGGATCGCGAACATCATGTCCTGCTTGCGCATGGAGTTCGCGTTTTCGATCTCGAGGCTCTCGGCGAGCGCCAGCAGATCCGCCGGCGTCTTTTCCTTGAGCTCCTGCAGCGAGACGCGCTGCGTGGGGCCGCCGGCGCCGGCGTCATTGACGACGTCCAGCTCCGCGCCCGCGTCCGTTTCGTTGACGGATTCGTCGGTCATTCGATCACTCGTGTGGCGGCCCGGCGTGGCGCAGGACCGCAATGGTATTCGCCCGTCGACCGGAAAGCCTGGGGCGTCTGGGGAGTTGGGAGGCGGCGCATGGCCGGCGACCCGGGGATGAGGGCTGCCCGGCGAACCGGACATCGGGGCGAGGGGAACCACGCGGGGGACGCCGCGTCAAGCGCGACACGGGGGGCGCATCGCCGCGTGGGACCTGTCAGCCGAAGGCGAACTCGGTCGTCACCGCCAGAACCATCACGATCGCAGCCAGGAAAGGAAGCTCATTGGCCATGCGCCAGAACTTCTCCGAGCGCTGGTTCTGGCCTGCGGCGAAGCGTTTGCGCGCCGTTCCCAGGAAGTGGTGCCACCAGGTGAGGAAAACAACGCCGGCCAGCTTCACCACCAGCCAGGGCTGGGTGAAAACGGTCCAATCCTGGAAGAAGCCGGTGCGGAATCCGATCAGGCTGATCCCGAACAGCCAGGCGACGACCATCGCCGGGTTCATGATGATCCGGTAGAGGCGGAGCTCCATCTCCTGGAAGGTCGTGTCCATCTCGGAGCCCGGCTCGGCCCGGGTGTGATAGACGAAGAGCCTGGGCAGGTAGAGGAGCCCGGCCATCCAGGCGATCACGGCCAGGATGTGCAGGCCGCGAACCAGATCGTACCAGTTCATCACACTGTCTCCAGGCCCCGCCGGCCGGCGGCCGCGGGGCACTTGCTGAATCCGGGGCACGACCAGGAGCCGCCCGGCGCAGGCCAGTCGTCCGGCCGTTGCGCCGCCTGCAGGGTGATGGCGGCCAGCGCCTCGATGAAGGCGGCCTCCACGCCGACCGTGGGCGCGCGCAGGTAGGGCGCCAATCCGATCGACGCCGCCAGTGCGGCGTATTCGTGGTCCAGTTCGACCAGGGTCTCGACGTGCTCCGAGACGAACGCCAGAGGCGCAACCAGCACCCCCTTGCCGTCGGCCTGCGCCGCCCGCAGCGCATCCTCGGTCGAGGGGCCGATCCATTTCAGGGGGCCGACCCGGCTCTGGTAGCAGACCTGCCAGTCCGGCAGGCCTGGCAGGCGGCCGGCGATGGCCGCCGCCGTCGCCTCGACCTGGGCCTGATAGGGATCGCCTCCCTTGACCACCTTCTCCGGCAGGCCGTGAGCCGAGAACAGCAGCCGCAGGCCGTTCGGCGCGCCCGCCGCCTTCCAGGCGGCGTCGATGCGGCTCGCCCAGGCGTCGGCAAGCCCCGCGGCGTCCGGAAAACAGCAGACCGAACGGGTCCTGCCGGGACCACGATAGGCTTCGCGCCAGGCCGTCAGGGACGATCCGGTCGTGGTGGTCGAAAACTGCGGGTAGAGCGGCAGCAGCACGATCTCGTCCGGCGCAAAGGCCTCGACGGCGCGAGCCGCGTCCTCGGTGAAGGGCTTCCAGTACCGCATGGCGATGAAGCAGCGGCTGAGAATGCGCGGATTGGCGCGGGTCAGGGCCGCCTGCAGCGCCTCGGCCTGCTTCTCGGTCTCCGGCAGCAGGGGCGAGGCGCCGCCCATCAGGTCGTAGTTCTTGCGGGCCTCCGGAGCGCGGCGCCTGGAGACCAGGCCGGCCAGGGGCGTGCGCAGGAAACCCGGCAGGCCGATGATGGCCGGGTCATTGAAAAGATTGAACAGGAATGGCTGCACCGCGTCCGGACCATCGGGCCCGCCGAGGTTGAAGAGGACGACGGCCAGCTTCTTCTGCCGTCTCATCCGGCGCCGATCCGCTTGAGCGCCTGCTCCACGTGGGGGATCGGCGTGTCGGGCAGGATCCCGTGACCGAGGTTGAAGATCCACGGGCCGCTTTCCCAGGCCGCCACCAGTTCGTCGATCTGGTCGTCGAGAGCGGGACCGCCCGCGCGCAGGGCCAGGGGATCGAGCGCGCCCTGGATGCACTTGCCGGCCTGCTGGATGCGTTCGCCGACCAGGGCCGGACAGGCCGTGTCCAGCGCCACCCCGTTCACCGGGACCTGCTCGGCGTAGCATTCCGCGAACTGGCTGGCGCCCCGCGGGAAGCCGATCAGCGGCGTGGTCACGCCCCGGGCGCGCAGGCCTTCGACGATCTTGCGATGGGGCTCGATGACGAGGGTGTGGAACAGGTCCTCGGGCAGGCCGTCGGCCCAGCTCTCGAAGATCTTCAGCACCTGGGCCCCGGCGGCGGCCTGCATGGCCAGGTAATCGACCGTGGCCTCGACCAGCACCTCCAGCACGCCCTCCACCAGGGCCGGCTGTTCATAGGCGTGACGGCGCGCGGTCTGGCGATCGTCGAGGCCCTGGCCGTCCAGCATGTAGGTGGCCACGGTCCAGGGCGCCCCGGCGAACCCGATCAGGGCGCGTTCGGGCTCCAGCGCGGCCCGCACCCGCGACAGGGTCTCGCCCACGCTGGCCAGGGCCGCCCCCGCCTTCGGGGCCAGCAGGCCCATCGACGCCAGGGACGGCAGCTCGCCTAGCCTGGGGCCTTCGCCGGCCTCGAAGCGGACGTCCTGGCCGAGCGCGCGCGGAATCAGGAGGATGTCGGCGAAGACGATGGCGGCGTCGAAGGGCAGGCGGCGCATGGGCTGCAGGGTCGCCTCCGCCGCCTTCTCCGGATCGAGGCAGAAGGAGACGAAGTCCGGCGCCGTGGCCCGCAGCGCCCGGTACTCGGGCAGGTAGCGCCCCGCCTGGCGCATGAACCACACCGGCGGACGGGGTGTGGTCTCGCCGGAAAGCGCACGGAGCAGGAGAGGGGTATGACCGGTCATGGGAGGCTGGTCATACGGTTCGCCCCACACCCCCTTCAATCCTTAAAATCCTTAAGATGAAAGATTGAGGAGGAAGGTAGGGCCGGGCGCCGTGGGGAAAACCCGGACGGCGCCCAGGGGCCGGGCCTGATTGGCGGCGAGTCGTCCAGACGATGTCCCGGGGCAGGGGCCGGGCTGTGGACAGCGGGGATGCGTTAACGCTTTCTTAAGGCAGGTTAAGACTTCCTTAAGATCGGTCGCAGGGCGCCGCCGCAGGGATTGGGCGTGGACGGAGCGATTCATCCACGGCCAGGGGGGACGCAGTCCGGCAGGCCGGCGTCGAGGCTGGAAAACCCGCCCCGACGGCGCCTCAGTTCTCCCCGTGCGCCGACGCAGCCGGCGCGCTATCAATTCGGCGCCCGTTTCTTCCCCAGCTTGGGGCCGGGCGGAGCCCGCGCTTTTCCCCAGGCGCCTGATGACAAGTTGATGCCGACCGCCCGACCCGCCACCTACTTCCACGTCCACCTGGTCTCCGACTCCACCGGCGAGACCCTGAACGCCATGGCCAAGGCGGTGGCGGCCCGCTTCGAGGGCGTCATCCCGATCGAGCACATCTACGCCCTGGTGCGCTCCAAGAAGCAGCTGGAGCGGGTGCTCGAGGAGATCGCCGCCGCCCCGGGGGTGGTGCTGCACACCATCGTCGACAAGGAACTGCGCGAGGAGCTGGAGAAGGGCTGCCGCAAGCTGGGCATGCCGCACATGGCGGCGCTGGATCCGCTGGTCTCGGCCCTGTCGCGCTACCTGGGCGCGGCGCTGAACACGCGGGTGGGGGCCCAGCACGCGCTCGACACCGACTACTTCAACCGCATGGAGGCGCTGAACTTCGCCATCGCCCACGACGACAGCCAGAACGCCGAGGGGCTGGAAGGGGCGGACGTGGTGCTGGTGGGGGTGTCGCGCACGTCCAAGACGCCGACCTGCATCTATCTGGCGCACCGCGGCGTCAGGGCCGGCAACATCGCCCTGGCCCCAGGGGTGGAGCCGCCGCCCATGCTGTTCCGGCTGCAGCGCCCGCTGGTGGTGGGGCTGACCATCGCGCCGGACAAGCTGATCGGCATCCGCCGCAACCGCCTGCTCAGCCTGAAGGAGGAACGCGCCTCGGACTATGTCGAGACCGACGCGGTGCGCGACGAGATCGTGCGCGCCCGTCGCATGTTCGAACGCCACGACTGGCAGACCATCGACGTGACCCGCCGCTCGGTCGAGGAGACCGCCGCCCAGGTGATGAACCTGCTGCACGAGAAGCGCACCGGCCGGCTGGGGACTGCGCTGTGAGCGGCGAACCCCTGATCCTGGCGACCGGAAGCAAGGCGCGGCAGGCCCTGCTGCGCGGCGCGGGCGTAAGCTTCCGGGCCGAGGCCGCGCGCATCGACGAGGAGGCGGTGAAGGCCGACCTGACGGCGCACCGGCTGGATCCCAAGGCGATGGCGCTGGCGCTGGCCCAGGCCAAGGCGGTGGAGACCTCCCGGAGCCTGGACGGCCTGGTGATCGGGGCTGACCAGACGCTGGATCTCGGCGGACAGCTGGTGGGCAAGGCGCGCGATCTCGGCGAGGCGCGGGAGCGGCTGGCGGCCTTGCGCGGGCGGCGACACCAGCTGCATTCGGCCACCGCCGCGGCCCGGGACGGCGAGCTGCTCTGGGACGACGTCCGCACCGCCACCCTGACCATGCGCAACTTCAGCGACGCCTTCCTCGAGGCCTATGTCGAGCGCAATGCCGTGGCGGCTCTGGCCTCGGTCGGATGCTATCAGCTGGAGGGCGAGGGGGTGCAACTGTTCGAAAAGATCGACGGCGACTACTTCACCATCCTGGGTCTCCCCTTGCCGCCGCTGCTGGACTTCCTGCGAGAGCGGGGGCTGTTGCCGTCATGAACGCAACGCGATCTAAGCCCTTGTCCGCTCCGCCGATCACCCGTGACCGACCGCGCGGCGGGATCGCCTGCAAGCCGGCCCTCCTGGGGGAGGCCGTCCGATGAAGGGGGCGCCCAAACAGGGACCGAGCGCCGCCGCCGTCGTGGCCGGGATCGCCGGCCACCCGGTGACCAGGTCGCTCAGCCCGCTCATCCACGGCGCCTGGATCGCGGCGGCCCGGCTCGACGCCGTCTATGTCCCCTTCCGCGTTCCGCCCGATGGCTTCGAGAAGTTCGCGCGCGGGATGCGCGACGGCGTCGTGCGGGGCGTGAACGTCACCGCGCCCTTCAAGGAACAGGCGTTGGCGATCTCGGACCAGGTCGACGCGGCCGCGCTGGCCTGCGGCTCGGCCAACGTCCTCGTCTTCCACGAGGACGGGGTGATCGAGGCGCGCTCGACCGACGGGATCGGCCTGCTGGCCGCCTTCGCCGAGCAGGCGCCGGACCATCCGCTCGATCGGCGGCCTGCGGTGGTGCTCGGCGCGGGCGGCGCGGCGCGGGCGGCGGTGGCGGCCCTGCTCGACGCCGGCGCGCCCGAGGTGCGGGTGGTGAACCGAACGCCCGCCCGGGCCGAGGAACTGGTCTTCGCCTTCAAGACGCGGGTGGCGGCCTACGGCCTCTCGCAAGCTGACGAGGCCTTCGCCGGGGCGGGGGTGCTGGTCAATGCGGCGGCCGGCGGGCCGGTCCCGCCGCTGGACGCGCTGCCCGAAGAGGCGGCGGTGATGGACATGACCTACCGCCCGCTGGAGACCGGCCTGCTGCAGGCGGCCCGGGCGCGCGGCCTGACGCCCGTGGACGGCCTGGCCATGCTGATCGCCCAGGCGCGGCCCTCGTTCGAGGCCTTCTATGGCCGCGCCCCGGACGCGGGCGTCGACGTCCGCGCCCTTTGCCTGGCCGCCATGAGGGCCGGGTCGTGATCCTGATCGGGCTCACCGGGTCGGTCGGCATGGGCAAGTCGACCACCGCGGCCATGTTCGCCGAGCTCGGCGCGCCGGTATGGGACGCCGACGCGGCGGTGCACCGTCTCTACGCCAGGGGCGGCGCGGCGGTCGGCCCGGTGGGAGACGCCTTCCCCGGAGTCGTGGCGGATGGCGCCGTCGACCGGGCCGCGCTGGGAGCGCGGGTGCACGGCGACCCCGTCGCCTTCGAGCGGCTGGAGGCCCTCGTGCATCCCCTGGTCGCCGCCGATCGGCAGGCCTTCCTGGCGCGCGCCGAGGCCGAGGGCCATGTCGCGGCCGTGCTGGACATCCCCCTGCTTTTCGAGACCGGGGCCGAGGACAAGGTGGACGCGGTGGTGGTGGTCACCGCGCCGGCGCAGGTCCAGCGCGAGCGGGTGCTGGCCCGGCCGGGCTGGGATGAGACGCGGCTGGCCGCGCTGCTGGAGCGCCAGACCCCCGACGAACACAAGCGCGCCCGCGCCGACTACGTCATCGACACCTCGCTCGGGCGGGAGAGCGCGCGGGCGCGGGTGAAGACCGTGCTGGAGGAAATCCACAGCCCGGCGTTTCGGTCGCGGCGCCGGGCCCTCGACTAGCCGCGCGAACGGATTCAAAACGGCGTCATGGCCCGCGAGATCGTCCTCGACACCGAAACCACCGGCTTCAATCCACAGACGGGCGACCGGCTGATCGAGATCGGCTGCATCGAGATCGAGGACCTGCTGCCGACGGGGCGGACGTTCTACCGCCTGATCGACCCGTGCCGGCCGATCCCCGCCGACGCCCAGCGGGTGCACGGCATCGGGGATGAGCGGGTCAGGGGCCAGCCGAAGTTCCACGAGGTGGCCGAGGAGCTGCTCGACTTCATCGCCGGCGATCCGATCGTGGCCCACAACGCCGCCTTCGACCGTTCGTTCGTGAACTTCGAGCTGACCCTGTGCGAGAAGCTGGAGTTGCACGAGAGTCGCTGGATCGACACCCTGGGCCTGGCCCAGAAGCGGTTCCCCGGCATGCACAACTCGCTCGACGCCCTGTGCCGCCGCTTCAAGATTTCGCTCAGCGAGCGGACCCTGCACGGGGCCCTGGTCGACGCCCGGCTGCTGGCGATGGTCTATCTGGAGCTGCGCGGCGGCAAGGAGCGCGCGCTCGACCTGACCGCGGTCCGCTCCAGCCGCACCGTGGTCCAGGCCCAGGCCGGCGGTTACGGCCCGCGCCCCCGCGCCCTGCCCTCCCGGGTCAGCGAGGCGGAGTCGCAGGCCCACGCAGCCTTCCTCGAGCGCGTGCTCAAGGGCGGCGGCGTATGGGCCGAACTTTCGGGTGAGGACGAGGCGGCGGCCTGAACGGGCCGCCGGGCCTCAGGCGTTGAGCGGCGGCGGCTCGGCGGCGCCGTCCTTGCGGGCCTGGTAGATGGCCGCGAAATCGATCGGCTCGAGCAGGAAGGGCGGGTAGAAGCCGCCGTCGGCCGTGGCCGAGGCGATGATCTGGCGCGCGAACGGGAACATGTAGCGCGGGCATTCCACGAGCAGCACGGTCTCCAGCTGGTCTTCCGGGATGCCGGAGATCTGGAACAGCCCGCCGTAGATCAGCTCGATGGCGAACATCGGGCCCTGCTCGGTCGAGGCCTTGACCGACAGCTTCATGTCGACCTCGAACAGGCCGTCGGCGCGGCCCTTGGCGTTCATCTCGACGCCCATGTCGACTTCCGGGCGGCCGTCCATGCGCAGGCTCTCCGGGGCGCGAGGGTTCTCGAACGAGAAATCGCGGACGAACTGGGTCAGCACCCGCATGGCGGGGCCGGCGTCCATGGGCGTTTCAGGCTGGCCGGCAGCGGCGTCGGTCATGGCATCTTCCGTATAGGGCCTGAGCGACAGGCCTCTGAGAATTGAAGCGGCGCTGCTATCACGCAGGCGCAGGGGGCGCAACGCGCCGCCCGCCCATGACGTGGGGGCCGGGGGTGCTGGCGCGCGGCCCGAACCCCTATATCATCGCGGCGACAAGAAGCCCGAGGCCCATGCTGCTGACCGAAAACCCGCCGATCTGGATGATCATCGCGCTCGCCGTGGGAGCGGCCTTCGTCCTCTTCATGCTCTACAGCGTGCTGGGCCGTCGCGTCGGCCGCCAGCCCGGGGAGGACCCCGAGCCGCAGCTGGACCGCTTCCGCCCGCCGGTTCCCGAAGGCGAGCCGGCGCGCGCGCCGCGGCTGGAGCTCGGCGACGCGGCGCCCGGCGCGGCGGCCCTTCGCGCCCGGGACCCGCAGTTCGACCCGGCCGAGTTCCTGGAGGGCGCCCGCACCGCCTACGCCACCATCGTGCGCGCCTTCGCCGCCGCCGACCGCGCCGCGTTGAAGCCGCTGCTCGCCCCCGCGGTCATGAGCTCGTTCGAGACTGTCATGGACGCCCGCGAAGGCGAGGGCCGCAGCCAGTCGGTGGAGTTCCTTCACCCGCCCCGCGCCGATCTGGAGGGCCTGGAGCTGACGGGCGACGTCGCCCGCGCCCGGGTCCGCTTCCTCGGCGAACTGCGCACGCGCTCCAAGGGGCCCGAGGGCGAGGCGGTCGACGACCGCCGCACCGCGGAGATCTGGACGTTCGAGCGCACCGTCACGGCG
>JAIBAU010000036.1 GCA_019695035.1 Caulobacteraceae bacterium
CCCGCGGGCAACGCCAGCAGGGCCTCGACCGCGGGCGCGACAGCCTTGCCGTCCCCCGCCGGATCGGCCGCCGCCACCGCCAGCAGGGCCGTCAGGCGACGGGCCGGCTCAGACGCCCCCGCGCGCGCCGCGGCGGCCGCCAGCAGCGACGCCAGGGTCGCCGGGCCGAGCGCGCGCAGGGCCTTCACGTCCGCGATCCATTCGCCGGCCGCCAACTCGTCGATCAGGCCGCCGGCGCCGAGCCGCAGCAGCGACGGCTCGGTCAGCCGGCTCAATACCTGGGGCGAGGCGGCCGCAGCCGCGACCCCCCGCTCGATCGCGGGCGTGAGGGGCGCCGGGGCGCCGGCCAGGGCGCGGATATAGCCGGCCGCGTCCGCCGGGTCGGCGGCGCGGACCAGGGCTGCGAGGGTCTCGCTGAAGCCGCCCTCGAATCCTTCCCGGAGCGGCCGCGAAGGCGAGGCGGCGGCCAGGTCCGCCAGCGCCAGCAGCAGGGTCACCCGGCCGGCGGCGTCGAGGCGCTTGCAGGCCGCGATGGCGGCGAAGGCGACGACGTCCGCGGGCGGCGCCCCGGCCCAGGCGGGCTGCCAGGGCGCGGCCTCGGCGGCCGTCCGGGCGGCGGGTGCGCCGCGCAGGGCAGTCCAGGCCTGCCACGAGACCGGCGGAGGCGCCGCTTCGATGGCCAGCCGCCCGGCCTCCAGGGTTCCGGCGGTACGGCGTGGGCGCGCGGCGGGCAGGGTCCCGGCATGGGTGATCAGCCGGAATAGCGCAGCGGGACTGAACTGGCCGTTCTCGGGCAGCGCGGCGGTCGAGGCCCAGCCGTCGAGACGCGGCGCCTGTTCGGGCGGCTCGACGCCTTCCAGCAGGGCGCCCAGGGCCGCCTCCGGATCGCCCGAGAGGGCCACGATCTGGTCCGCCCAGGCCAGCCCCGGGTTGGATACCGGCGGCGCCGGCGCCGGCGCGGCCGGGTCGACGAGCGCCTCGGCTTCGCCCGCGGACGGATCCGCGGGATCGGGCACCTGCGACAGGAAGCGGTGCAGCCGGCCCTCCGCGGCGACCTCCGCGGGCAGGATCAGCGCCGCGGCCATGGCCACCGGTCCCAGTTCCTCCTCACCCAGCCGGCGGGCCCGTATTACGGCCGCCCCGCCCCTGCCGCCCAGCGGGAAGGCGCAGACGAACTCGCCGGTCTCCCGCTTGGCCCAGTTGGCCAACGCCAGGGCGAAGTCGCCCAGCAGGGCCTGGTGCGCAGGCTCGAGGTCGCGGCCGGGACTCTTCTTCAGCACGCCATAGCTGCGCCCGCGCGACCAGGGGCCGAGCAGAACCACGGGGACAGCGAGGGGGGCGCGCCGCGAACTCATTTGCGGGGCGCGGCCGCTCCGACCGGGGCGCCGGTCGACGCGGGCCTGGCGGGGAGCTCCACCACCGTCGGCGGGGGCGCGTCCGCGACGGACTCGGAAGCAGCGAGGCGCGAGGCCTGGGCGCGGGCGGCGCGGGCGGCCGCGTCCGACCGTTCGACCGCGAGACCGAGGAAGTATCCGAACAGGCCGCCAACCGCCGCGGTCAGCAGCAGGCCCACCGCCACGGTCGCCAGGTTGCGGCGCAGCGCGTCCCCGAGACCCGGGGGCGGCTCGACCACCTGGCCGCGGGCGCGGCGCGCGGGCGTCGGCGCCGCGGACAGCTCGGGACGGATCAGCCGCATCACCTCCTCGGCGATGGCCTCGGCGGACGGGCGGGGCTCCTTGGCCAGGCGCGCCTCGACCGCCGCCAGGGCGCTGGCTTCGACGGCCTTCATCAGGTCGGATCCGAGAAAACGCTTTGGATCGCGGGCGATCTCGGCAGCCGCATGGCGCAGGGCGAAATCGGCCAGCTGCGCCTTGAGGGCGTCGAGTTCGTTCGTGGCGTCCGCGCGCGCAGCCATGGCGTCCCCTTTGCTCCCCCCGCGAGGCCCGTCGAGGGCCCGACCTGTCCTAGAGGAATGCGACCGAATTTCAACGGAACGGTGCAGCGGCCAAGGAGGGTCGCTGGCGCGCGTCGCCGGCGCACCCTAAGGTCCTCCGGGGCGACCGAGCCCGCGCGCGCTTCCGGGGGGACGCCCATGACCGCCGAAACCACCACCGCAGATCCGCACGCACACAAGATGGGGCCGGTGCTGGCGACCTTCCTGGTGGCCGGGAACATGATCGGCTCCGGCGTCTTCCTGTTGCCGGCGACCCTGGCCCTGACCGGTTCGGTGACGGCGGTCGGGTGGGTGGTGGCCAGCGTCGGCGCCCTGCTGCTGGCCGCGACCTTCGCCTATCTCAGCCGGCTGAGACCCGACGCCCACGGGGTGGTCGGCTTCGTCAGCGAGGCGCTGGGCCGGTTCCTCGGCTTCGAGGCGGGCTTCGCCTACTGGCTCAGCTGCGTCGTCGGCAACCTGGCGGTAGCGGTGGCCGTCATCGGCTACCTGGCCTTCTTCCTGCCGGTGCTGAAGGAGACGCCGGTCATCACCGCGACGGCGACGGCGGCGGCGATCTGGCTGCTCACGCTCGCCAACATCGTGGGACCGCGCTTCATCGGCCGCCTGCACGGGGCCTCCCTGATCATCGGCCTGCTGCCGATCATCGCCGCGACCGTGCTGGGATTCCTCTACTTCGACGTGGAGGCCTTCAAGGCCTCCTGGAACGTCACCGCCTCCCTCGACCCGGCCGGGGCCAAGAGCGACGGCCAGGCCATTTCAAGCTCCATCGTGCCGATCTTCTGGGCCTTCCTGGGCCTCGAAAGCGCCTCGGTGTGCGCCCGCGTGGTGCGCGACCCGGCGCGCAACGTGCCGGTGGCCAGCTTCGCCGGCGTGGGCCTCGCCGCAGTGGTCTACATCGCCGCCAGCGTGGCGGTGTTCGGGGTCCTGCCCGCCGCCGCCCTGGCCGAGTCCACGGCGCCCTTCGCCGATGTAGTGGGCAAGCTGGCGGGCGCGGCCATCGCCGGAGCCGTCGCCGCCTGCGCCGTGTTCAAGGCGGCAGGAACCCTGGGCGGCTGGGTGATGGTGGCGGCCCAGACCACCCAGGCCAGCGTCGAAGGCGGCTACCTGCCGAAGTTCCTGTCGAAGCCCGGCAAGCCTCACGCCCCGACGCGCGAACTGCTGGTCCTAGCGGTGCTGATGACCGCCATCAGCTTCGCCACCCTGCAACCGACCATCGGCAAGCAGTTCGGCGTGCTGATCAACGTGGCGTCCAACCTGTCGCTGGCGATGTACAGCCTGTGCTGCGTGGCCCTGCTTCGCTGGGGGGGAGAACTGGGCCGGGGCGCCCTGGGAGCGCGCGTGATCGCAGCCCTGGGCCTGGCCTTCTCGGTCTGGTCGATCGTTGCGGGCGACCCCGAGATGCTCAAGGTGCAAGGCTGGCTGCTGGTCGCCAGCCTGCCGATCTGGGGGCTGCTCTGGTGGACGGGCCGGCCGAAGCCAGCGCCCCAGGCCTAGTAGAAGATCTCGTCCGACTTGGACGGCGGCGGCTGATCGGGATTGGTCGCCGGATCGTAGGGCTGAGGCTCGGCCGGAGTGGCGACCTCGGGCTCGGCCGGGGTCTGGGCTGCAGCCGCAGCGGCGGCCGCGGCGTCGGCGGCGGCCTGATCGGCGGTGGGCGCCGTGGTTTCCGGCGGCGTCACCTCGGTCTGCGAGGTCTGTTGCGCCTGGTCCCGTCCGCAGGCCGACAGCAACAGGGCGACGGCGCCCAGGGCGGCGAGGCCAACCAGTTTCGTCCGCATGGTCTTCAAGTCCCCTCTGGGGCGTAAGGCGTCGCCCTCTCGAAGCGCCTATATCGACCTCACGCGCCCTGGCTGCAAGCGGGACAGGCGGGATCGGGCGCCAGCGTGGCTTTGCGCACACGCCAGGTCAGGGCGTCGAAAAACAGGATCTCCCCGGCCGTGTCCTCGCCCGCGCCGGCGATGTCGCGGATCGCCGCCAGCGCCGCCATGGAGCCGATCACCCCGGCCAGGGCGCCCACCACCCCTACCCGCTCGCAGGTCTCCGCGTCCGGGGGAGCCTCGGCCACGAGACAGCGGTAGCAGGGACGCCCTTCCAGCAGTGCCACCATGCCCTCCCACCGGCCGATGGCGGCGGCGATGAGAGGCGCGCCCTCGGCGACACAGGCGTCGGAGACGGCCAGGCGGGTCTCGAAGCTGTCCGTGCCGTCGATCACCAGGTCCCAGTCACGCACCAGGTCCGGCGCGTTCTCGGCGGTGACGCGCAGCGGGATGGCCTCGACGGCGACCTCGGGATTGAGGTCGGCGAGGCGGCGCTTGGCCTCCTCGACCTTGGACCGGTAGAGGTCGCTCTCGCCGTAGATCACCTGGCGCTGCAGGTTCGAGAGGGTCACGACGTCGTCGTCGACCAGGCCGATGCGCCCGACGCCGGCCGCCGCCAGGTAGAGCGCGGCGGGCGCGCCGATCCCGCCGGCGCCGATCAGCAGGACGGAGGCGGCCTTGAGCTTCTGCTGGCCCGGCCCGCCGATCTCTTTCAGCACCAGGTGGCGCGCATAGCGCTCGACTTCGCGGTCGCTGAAGGGTTCGGGGGACGAGGACATGGCCGTCAGATAGCCGCGCCGGCAGACCGATGCTAGGCGCGCCCCGTCAGCCCGGGCCGGGCGCGGGCCTCAGCCGGTAGTGGCTCACCGCCCACTCGGACCCGCCGTTGTCGCCGAACAGGCCCGCGGTGGCGAGGAAGAACAGCCGCCAGCGATGACGCCAGCGCCGGGCCTCTCCGCGATAGACGTCGCGCAGGATGGCGTCGACGGCCTCGGCGTTGCGGTCGAAGTTGGCCAGCCAGGCTTCGGCCGTTCGGCGGTAGTGGTCGCCGCTCCAGCGCCATTCCTGCTCGACCTCGAAGAGGTCGGGAAACTGCCGGATCAAGCCGTGACTGGGCATGATCCCGCCCGTGAAGAAGTGCTGGGCGATGAAGTCCGAGCGGTCCGCGTGATCGAATCGGTAGGGCGTCGAACGGTGGGTGAAGACGTGCAGGAACATCCGCCCGTCGGGCCGCAGCCACGACCGCGCCCGGGTGAGCAGCGCGCGCCAGTTGGCCATGTGCTCGAACATCTCCACCGACACGATGCGATCGAAGCGGGACTGGGGCGTGAAGTCGTTCATGTCAGCGGTGATCACCCGCACGTTCGCCAGGCCGCGGCGGCTCGCCTCCGCCTCAATGTGCAGGCGCTGCGACGCGGAGTTGGAGACGGCGGTGATCGCTGATCGGGGCATGCGCTCGGCCATCCAGAGGGTCAGGGACCCCCAGCCGCAGCCAAGCTCCAGGATGTCCTGACCGTCCTGCAGGTCGGCATGGGCGCAGGTCTCGGTCAGGGCCGCGACCTCGGCCTCGGCCAGGCTCTCGCGACCTTCCGGGTACAGGCACGAGGAGTATTTGAGCCGCGGACCCAGGATCAGGCGGAAGAATTCGGGCGGCAGTTCGTAATGCTGGTCGTTGGCCGCCTCGGTGTGTTCGGCCACCGGCCGCTCGGTCATGGCCTGCGCGAAGGCGGCCTCCGCGCCGGCGCCCGCGTCCAGCCGCCGGCGCGCGCTCGAGACCAGATAGGCGATGGCGGGCCGGGTCACGAAATCCGGCATCGGCTGGTCCTGGAAGGCGTGGATCGCGGCTTTGGTCAGGCTCATGACGGGCTCCCGTGCTCGGCTTCGATACGAAGGGCGGGGCCGGCCGGTTCATCCAGGGGGCCTCGAACTGCGTAGGAGCCGGGGACGGAGAATTCGACGCCATGAAACGCAGCCTTCCCATCGCCCTCGCTCTCAGCGTCCTGTTGGCCTTGCCCGTCTCGGCGGCGGCGCCGGAGCCGGCCAGGTCGCTCGACCTGAACCGCTTCATGGGCCGCTGGTACGAGATCCTGCGAACCCCCAACGACCGACAGAAGAACTGCTACGCCGCCTACCAGGTCTGGTCGCGCAAGGGGCCGGGCCGTTTCGCGATCTCGCAGCACTGCCGAAAGGGTTCGCGCTCGGGCCCGGAGGAGGTCGTCCAGACCGAGGCGCGCCTGCTCGACCACCCCTCCAACGCCAAATTCCAGGCCATCTTCTTCGGCGTCCTGAAGAAGGACTACTGGGTGATCGACCGCGCCGAGGACTACAGCTGGATGATCGCCACCTCGGCCGATGGCCGCTTCCCGGCCGTGCTGGCGCGCACCCCGGGACTGTCCGCCGCCAAGCAGGCCGAACTGAAGCGGCGCATGGCCCAGCTCGGCCTGCCCACCGGGCAGCTCCAGGCGGTGGGGGCCTAGCTGAGGGGCCCTGCAAAGACGCTGGCGCGGGCGCGAGGCTGAGTCTAACGTCGCTCCGTGCCCTGCGCGACGCGGCCGGGGAGTAAACCCGACCTCGCCCCGTCTCCGTCAGGAGCGAAGGGGGAGGAGTTCGGCTTGGAGCCTACGAACACCGAAGCGCCCGAGTACTTCCACAGGGTGGTCGACTGCCAGTGGGCGTGTCCCGCCCATACCCCGGTGCCGGAATACATCCGGATGATCGCCGAAGGGCGCCACGCCGACGCCTACATGGTCAACTGGAAGTCCAACGTCTTCCCCGGCGTGCTGGGCCGCACCTGCGACCGCCCGTGCGAACCGGCCTGCCGACGGGGCCGGGTGGAGGCCGAGCCGGTGGCCATCTGCCGCCTGAAGCGCGTGGCCGCCGACAACAAGGGCGACGTCAGCGCGCGCATGCCCGGACCGGCGGCCCAGAAGAATGGATACAGGGTGGCCTGTGTGGGGGCGGGCCCTGCGTCCCTCACGGTGGCGAGAGACCTCGCGCCGCTCGGCTACGAGGTGGTGGTCTATGACGGCGATCACCGCGCGGGCGGCATGATCCGTAGCCAGATCCCGCGCTTCCGCCTCCCCGAGAGCGTGATCGACGAAGAGGTGGGCTGGATCACCGCGCTCGGCCCTGAAATGCGGCTCGGCCAGCAGGTGGACAGCCTCAAGGCCCTCCTCGACATGGACTACGACGCCATCTTCGTGGGCACCGGCGCGCCCCGCGGGCGCGATCTGAACGTCCCGGGCCGCGAGGAGGCTCGCGCCAACATCCACATCGGCATCGACTGGCTGTCCTCGGTGTCCTTCGGCCACATCGAGAAGATCGGCCGTCGCGTCATCGTGCTCGGGGGCGGCAACACCGCCATGGACTGTTGCCGAACGTCGCGCCGCCTCGGCGGCGCGGACGTGAAGGTGATCGTCCGGTCCGGCTTCGACGAGATGAAGGCGTCCCCCTGGGAGAAGGAGGATGCGATGCACGAGGGCATCCCGATCCTCAATTTCCTCGCTCCCAAGGCGTTCACCCACGAGAACGGAAGGCTGACTGGCGTGGTGTTCGAGGCGATGGGCTGGCAGACCGACGCCGGCGGCCGCCGCAAGCTGCTGCCCACCGGCGAACCCGACCAGCATTTCGAGTGCGACGACGTGCTGGTGGCCATCGGCCAGGAGAACGCCTTTCCCTGGATCGAGCGCGACATCGGGCTGGACTTCGACGAGTGGGGCATGCCCGTCGTCGATCCGGTCACCTTCCAGTCCACCAACCCCAAGGTCTTCTTCGGCGGCGACGCCGCCTTCGGCCCCAAGAACATCATCTGGGCCGTGGCGCACGGCCATGAGGCGGCGGTGTCGATCGATCGGTGGCGGCGGGGACAGGACGTGCGCTTGAGGCCGCCTCCAGGGGTCACCCTGGTGTCCCAGAAGATGGGCATCCATGAGTGGTCGTACGAAAACGACATCTCCAACGACGAGCGCCGCAAGGTTCCGCTGCTGGAGACGAAGAAGGCGCTCGCGGACGTCAAGGCCGAGGTCGAACTGGGGTTCGACCGGCCCCTGTCGCTGGCGGAGGCGCACCGCTGCCTGAACTGCGACGTTCAGACCGTGTTCGCCGCCCCTCTGTGCATCGAATGCGACGCCTGCATGGACGTCTGCCCGACCGACTGCATCACCTTCACGGCCAACGGAGCGGAGGAGGACCTGCGCTCGCGGTTGAAGGCGCCGGCGGAGAACCTGGAGCAGCCGCTCTACGTCTCGGGCGCCCTCAAGACCGGGCGGGTCATGGTCAAGGATGAGGACGTCTGCCTGCACTGCGGCCTGTGCGCCGAGCGGTGCCCGACCGGCGCCTGGGACATGCAGAAGTTCCTGCTCGAAATGACCCATGCAGGTGGAGGCGCCCAGTGCCAGGCCCGCTGACCGCCACCAACGATTTCGTCGTCAAGTTCGCCAATGTGAACGGGTCGGGGTCCGCTTCGGCCAACTCGCTTTTCGCCCGGTCCATCCTGCGCATGGGCGTGCCGGTCGCGGCGCGCAACATCTTCCCCTCCAACATCCAGGGCCTGCCGACCTGGTATGAGGTGCGGGTCTGCGAGGAGGGCTGGCTGGGCCGGCGGGGCGGCGTCGACCTGATGGTGGCGATGAACCCCCAGACCTGGGATCGCGACGTCGCCGAGATCGAGCCCGGCGGCTACCTGTTCTACGATTCCACCCGCCCCATTCCGGAGTCCCGATTCCGCGGCGATGTCACGGTTCTGGGCGTGCCGCTGACGCGGCTGACCAACGCCGCCTATTCCGATCCACGCCAGCGCCAGCTGTTCAAGAACATCATCTACGTGGGAGCCCTGGCTTTCCTGCTGCGCATCGACACGGTCGAGATCGAGCGGCTGCTGGCCGAGCAGTTCGAGAGCAAGCCCAAGCTCATCCCCGCCAATGTCGAAGCCTTGAAGATGGGCTGGGACTGGGCGCGCGAGAACCTGCAGCCGCTCGGCCTGCAGGTGCGGCGGGCCGACAAGGTGGGCGACCGCATCTTCGTCGAGGGCAACTACGCCGCCGCCCTGGGTGCGGTGTACGGCGGAGCCACGGTCTGCGCCTGGTATCCGATCACGCCCTCGACCTCCCTGGCCGAGGCCTTCACCGAGCATTGCCAGGCGCTTCGCCTGGACGCGGACGGCCAGGCCAATTTCGCCATCGTCCAGGCCGAGGACGAAATCGCCTCCATCGGCATGGTCGTAGGCGCCGGCTGGAACGGCGCGCGCGCCTTTACCTGCACCTCGGGTCCGGGCGTCTCGCTGATGCAGGAGTTCATCGGCCTGTCGTACTTCGCCGAGATTCCGGCGGTGATCTTCGATGTCCAGCGCGGCGGCCCCTCGACCGGCATGCCGACCCGCACCCAGCAATCGGACATCCTGCTGGCGGCCTACGCCAGCCACGGCGACACCAAGCACCCGCTGCTGCTGCCGATGGATCCGGCCGAGTGCTTCGAGATGGGCGCCGCCGCCTTTGACCTGGCCGACCGGCTGCAGAGCACGGTCTTCGTCATGCTGGACCTGGACATCGGCATGAACGACTGGCTGACCGAGCCCTTCCGCTGGGATGACGCCCGCCGCCTCGACCGCGGCAAGGTGATGACCGCGGGTATGCTCGAGGCAGGCGCCGACTTCGGCCGCTACAAGGACGTCGACGGCGACGGCATTCCGTTCAGGACCTATCCCGGCACGCATCCGTCCAAGGGCGCGTATTTCACGCGCGGCACCTCGCGCGACCCCTACGCGCGCTACTCCGAGGAAGGGGCGGTCTACCAGGCGAACATGCTGCGCCTGCTGAAGAAGTTCCACACAGCCCGGGACCTCGTGCCCGCCCCGGTCACGCGGGCCGCGGCTGCGCCCACACCGCTCGGGGTGATCTACTACGGCTCCACCACCCCGGCGATGGACGAGGCGCTGGCCGAGCTCGCCGGAGACGGGGTGCACATCGACGCCATGCGGGTGCGGGCCTTCCCGTTCCCGGACAGCGTCTACGAGTTCATAGCCGCCCACGGACGCGTCTTCGTGGTCGAGCAGAACCGCGACGCCCAGCTTCGCACCTTGCTCATCAACGAAGGCGAGATCGATCCCTCGCGGCTGACCGCAGTGCTTCACTTCGAAGGCGCGCCGATCACCGCTCGCTTCATTATCGACCGCATCTCGGCGCTGCTGGCGGCGCCCGAGCGCGA
Organism: Caulobacteraceae bacterium; assembly: GCA_019695035.1. GTDB lineage: Bacteria > Pseudomonadota > Alphaproteobacteria > Caulobacterales > Caulobacteraceae > JAEZEZ01. The sequence goes on from JAIBAU010000036.1 coordinate 9,973, forward strand.
GGCCGCCGAATGACCTACATCGCCAAGCCCCAGTTCCATCACCCCGAACTGCCCCGCAACGCGCTGGGCTTTACGCGGCGCGACTACGAAGGCCGGGTCTCGACCCTGTGCGCCGGCTGCGGTCACGACTCCATCTCGGCGGCGATCGTGCAGGCCGCCTTCGAACTGGACCTCGAGCCCCATCGCCTGGCCAAGCTGTCCGGCATCGGCTGCTCGTCCAAGACGCCCGACTACTTCCTGGGCGCCAGCCACGGCTTCAACACGGTGCACGGGCGGATGCCCAGCGTGCTCACCGGCGCAAACCTCGCCAACCGCGATCTGATCTACCTGGGGGTATCCGGCGACGGCGACTCGGCCTCGATCGGGCTTGGCCAGTTCGCCCACGCCATCCGCCGCGGCGTGAACATGGCCTATATCGTCGAGAACAACGGCGTCTATGGCCTGACCAAGGGCCAGTTTTCGGCCACGGCCGACGCGGGCTCGAAGTCGAAGCGGGGCATCGTCAATCACGACAACCCCATCGACATGGTCAGCCTGGCCCTGCAGCTGGGCGCCTCCTACGTCGGGCGCGGCTTCTCGGGGGACAAGTCGCAGCTGACGCCCCTGATCAAGGGCGCCATCCTGCACAAGGGGGCGGCCTTCATTGATGTCATCAGTCCCTGCGTGGCGTTCAACAACCACCCGGGATCGACCAAGAGTTTCGACTATGTGCGCGAGCACAACGAGGCGGTGAACCGACTGGACGTGATCCTGGGGCGCACGCCGATCCATGCGGACTATGAGCCGGGCACGGTGGCCGAGGTCACCCAGCACGACGGCAGCGTGCTCAAGCTGCGCAAGCTGGCCGCCGACTACGACGCCTCCGACCGAAACCGCGCCATGGCCTATCTGCAGGAGCGCCAGTCCGCCGGCGAGATCGTTACCGGGCTGCTTTATGTGGACCCGGACTCCAGCGACCTGCATGACCATTTGCACACCGCGGCGACGCCGCTGAACCGCCTCGGCGACGCAGAACTGACGCCTGGTTCCGGGGCGCTGGACGCCATCAACGCGTCGCTGCGCTAGGGCGTGAGACCAAGCCTCGCCCGCAGGTCTGCCAGGTAGGCGCGGCCCACCGGCGCCTGCGCCCCCGACGCCAGGTGGGCGACGATCGAGCCGGTGATCCGGCGGCGCAGGCCGCGAACGGCCGGAAGGCTCACCACCGCCGAGCGATGGATGCGGATGAACCGCTCCGGATCGAGGCGTTCGCACAGGGACTGCAGGGTGGCCCGGATCAGGTAGGTCCGCTCGCCGCAATGAAGCCGAACATAGTCGCGGTCGGCTTCGAAGCGCTCCACTGTCGACAGGTCGAGCCGGGTCCGGCCGCGGCCGTCCGCCACCCAGAGCGTGCGCATGGGACCGCTGTCGGGCGCCTCTTCGGCGGGCGCGCTGAGAGCGTCGAGGGCCGACTGCAGGCGGTTGGCCCGCTCCTCGGCCGTATGCGACCGAATGCGATGGCGGGTTCGCTCCACGGCGTGGCGCACGCGCTCGGCCTCCAGCGGCTTGAGAAGGTAGTCAACGGCCGACAGGCGGAAGGCCTGGACGGCGAAGGCGTCGTGGGCGGTGGCGAAGACGATCTCTGGTCCGCCGACCCCCTGCACCGCCTCGGCCACCCCCAGGCCATCGACGCCCGGCATGGAGATGTCCAGGAACACCGCGTCGGGCCGGGTCTCGCGCACCAGCTCGATGGCCGCCTGCCCGTCGACGGCCACGCCGACCACGTCGACCTCGGGCAGGTCCGCGAGCAGGCACTGCAGGCGCCGGACGCTCGCCGCCTCGTCCTCGACGATCGCGACACGCAAAGGGCCGTCCATCAGGCCGTCTCCGCGGGGATGCACATCCGCGCCATGTAGCCGCCTTCCGGGCGCGGGCCGTGCTCGAACTCGGCCCGCTCGCCGTAGGCGACCGCAAGCCGCCGGCGCACGTTGGTGAGGCCCACGCCCAGTCCGGAGGCGACCTCGCCGCCCGCCCTCCCGTCGTCGCGCACGGAGACCTCCAGCCGATCGCCCACCCGGCGAGCGACCAACTCGATGGTGGTCGGAGCGCTGGAGGCGGCGACGGCGTACTTGACCGCATTCTCGATCAGGGGCTGCAGGATCAGGCTGGGCACCAGCAGCCGCTCCGCATCCGGCTCGATGGCCTTTTCGAAGCGCAGGCGTTCGCCGAAGCGCTCCTGCTCGATGCCCAGGTACTGCTCTTGCGCCTCGACCTCGCCGCGCAGGGCGATGCGGTCCTCGGGCGAGCGCACCAGCGAGTGGCGCAGGAACCGGGACAGGGCCATGACCATGCGTTCGGCCCGCTCGTTCTCCTTGTCGAGGATCAAGGTCGAGAGGGCGGTCAGGGTGTTGAAGAGGAAATGCGGCTGGATCTGGTAGCGCAGCATCCGGTTCTCAGCGTCGGCGGCCAGGGCGGCCAGCTCCACCAGCCGCAGTTCGTTGGTTCGCAGGCGCTCGTTGTAGTCCAGCGCCAGGAAGCCGCAGCACCAGGCAAGGAACACCCAGGGCGAAGCCTGGGTGCGGTCCAGCAGCACGTCCACGTAGGACTGGCCAGGCTCCGGCGGAGGCCGGGTGATCAGCTCGATGACCCCCTGGGACATGACCCCGAAGATCACCGCGGCGGTCATGGAGAGGATCAGCCCTTCCACCAGCAGCACGACGAACCGCCGGTGCGACTGCGAGCGCAGGAACAGGTAGATCGCCCACGACAGGGCACCCCCGATGAAGACGTTGAACAGGCGCGCCAGGGCCAGCGGCCAGAAGTCGTCGACCTGGAAGTAGGAGCGGACCGTAAAGACGAGCCAGACGCAGGCCCACAGACCGGCCGTCAGAACCAGCACCGGCCGCGACCCGACGTGAGTCGGCCGATCCACGTTCAAGACCATTTCGTCTACCCCTACGCGCACCCCATGCCTCCGACTCTAGCCAAAGATGCGGCGTTCGTCGCGCCCGGCGCGCGGTTTGTCGAAGGTCGTCTCGCAGCGCACGCCGCCAAGGTTATCCAGACGCCGACGCATCCAAGTCGGTTTCCATGCATTTGGACAACCATGGGTATTGTCGTGGTGTCTTTGATTGCAGGGTCGGTGCGCATGACGTCGTTGGATGGGGCTCTCGCCCATGGCGATCGCGCGGACGGCGGCGCAGCTGATCCATATCCGATCGCATGACCGTGGCCGCCCAGGAAACCGAGCCCGCGACGATGCGTCGCCGCAACGCCGGCCTCGACATCATGGAGCGCCTGCGCGCCCAGGGCGACGGCATGACCTTCAACGCCATGCTGGTGTTCATGTACGTGGCCGAGAACGAGGGCATCAACGTCAGCGACCTGGCGCGGGTCTGTCGCGTCACCGAGGCTACCGCCTCCCGTTCGGCGCGCGCCCTGGCCGCGCCCGGCGTCCAGGGAGCCCTGCCGCCATCGCTGGGTCTGCTGGAATTGCGCCCGGATCCCTACGACGGACGGGGTCGGCTGCTGTTTCTCAGCGCCACGGGCCGCAAGCTGCGGGACGTCATCGACCAGACCATCAAGGACGGCGTGACCATCCAGGGCTAGGCATGCCTGGCCGTCAGTGCTTGACCCGCACGTAGGACCCGGGAGCCGCTTCCCGGACCTTGAGCTTGCCCGACCCCGGTTCCCGGGCGGGAACCTTGTCGTCGCCGGCCGCGGCGTCGAGCCAGCCTTGCCATTCCGGCCACCAGGAGCCGTCCTTGCGGGTGGCGCCCGCGATCCAGGCGTCTGCGTCGCCGCCGTCGGGCCCGCCGACCCAGTAGCCGTGCTTGTTGGCCGAGGGAGGGTTGATCATCCCGGCGTTATGGCCCGAACCGCCGAGCAGGAACCGCGTGGCGCCCCCGAACAGGGACCGACCCGCATAGGTTTCCTTCCAGGCCGACACATGGTCGTCTTTCAGCGCGACCACGAAGACCGGGGCCTCGACCTTGCCCAGGTCGATCGGCGTCCCGTCGATGATGACGCCGCCCGGCTCCCGCAGGCGGTTCTGCTGCAAGACGAGGCGCCCGTACTGCTTCAGCAGGCCCGCCGGAATCCGCGCCCCGTCGTCGAACCACCAGAGCAGGTCCGAAGGCCGGGCTTCCTCGCCCAGCAGATAGTGGTTCACCACCGACGACCAGATCAGGTCGTTGGCACGGACCGTCGAGAAGAGCTTGGTCAGGTCGTGCGCCTCGACGTAACCCTTGCCGTCAAGGTACCGCTCGAAGGCGTCCAGGTCGCCTTCGCCGAGGAAAACCGACCATTCGCCGATGTTCTTGAAGTCGACCAGCGCCGCGATCAGCGTCGCGGAAGCGATGCGCTCGCCCTCCCCGCGCGCAGCCAGCAGGGCCATGGTGATCGCCGACAGGGTGCCGCCGAGGCAGTAGCTGACCAGATCCACGCTGCGCTCGCCGGTGGCCAGCTCGATGGCGTCCAGCGAGGCCAGGACGCCGTCCTTGACGTAATCAGACAGGTCCTTGGCGGCGTGCTGCTCGGTCGGGTTGACCCAGCTGATGACGAACACCGTGTGCCCCTGGTCGACCAGCCATTTCAGGTAGGACGCCTTCGGGGTCAGGTCGAACAGATAGTACTTGTTCACCAGTGGCGGGACGAACAGCAGCGGCCGGCGGTACACCTCGCCGGTCGACGGCGCGTACTGGATGAGCTGCATGAGGTCGTTCTCGAAGACGACCGCGCCCGGCGTGGCGGCGATGTTCCTGCCGAGCTCGAAATCCGCAGGGGCCCGCCGCTTCACCAGTCCCTGCCCCTCCGCCAGGTCCTCGAGAAGGTTCGAGAAGCCGGTCATCAGGTTCAGCCCGCCCGTCTCCAGGGTCTTGCGCACCACGTCCGGGTTGGTGTGGGCGTAGTTGGAGGGGGACAGGGCGTTCAGCACCTGGCGCGAGAAGAAGTCGACCTGTGCGCGGGTCTTCTCGTCGAGATTGGTCTCCGCGACCAGGTCCTGCAGCTGCTGGGAGGCCAGGAGATAGGCCTGCTTGATGTAGTCGAACACCGGTTCGTCCGACCACGCGGGGGACGAGAAGCGGCGATCGCCGCGGGCGGGTTCGATCACCGGCGAGACCGTATCGCCGGAAGCGCGCGCGGCCATCGCGCCCCACAGGGCGGCCCAGTCGCGCCAGCCGCGCGCCTGCGCCTCGACCAGACGGGTCGGATCGGACCAGAGGCCCATGGAGAAGGCGCCGAAAGCCTTGGCGACGGCGAACGGATCGTACGGCAGCGGCTCGACCGAAACCGCGCGCTGGGCCGCCGTGCGCACCGCCGCGTCGGCGTTGGCCGCAAGCTTCATCAGCTGCTCGGCGGCGGCGGTCGGATCCGGAAACTTGGGAGTCGTCTGGAAGACGGACGGGTTTGAAGTCGGCTTGTCCGTCATGGAGCGTCCTTAGTTGGCGAGCAGCTGGTCCACGGCGGCGCAGTCGCGCGGGGCCACGAACAGGAACGCCAGCATACGGTCCGGGTTGCTCTGCGCCCAGTGGGGTTCCGGATCCCGGGCTTCGTCGATCAGCCTGGCGATGGAGACGAAACGGCCGGCGGCGTCGGCCTTGGGCTCGGAGGGGAAAGCGTCGAAGGGCATGGAGGTCGCTCGCTCTGCGTGTCGCGCTGGAACGACACCGTTATCTCATGGAGTTTTTGCCCAGACGATGCGATAGATTTCACTATCGTTGTGCAAAAATGCGCATACCCCATGGCCGAGTTCGACTGGAACAACCTGCGCGCCTTTCTGGCGGTGGCCCGGACCGGGCGGCTGACGGCCGCGGCGCAGCGTCTTGGAGCCGACCACGCGACCGTCTCCCGCCGCATCGGGGCGCTGGAGCGGGCCCTGAAGGCCCACCTCTTCGACCGCAGTCCCAGCGGCTACGCCCTCACGGCGCATGGCGAGGCGCTGATGCCCCGGGCGGAGGCCATGGAGAGCCTGGCGCTGGCGGCCCAGGCCGAGGTGGGCGAGGCCGACCTGGCCGTGACCGGCGCAGTGCGCATCGGCGCTCCGGAGGGCTTCGGCAGCTACTTCCTGGCCCCGCGCATGGCCGCCCTGGCGGACCGGCACCCCGGCCTCGAGATCCAGCTGGTGGCCATCCCGGGCGTGCTCAGCCTTTCCAAACGCGAGGCCGACATCGCCGTCACCCTCAGCCCCCCGCGTGAGGGCCGGCTGCAGACCCGCAAGCTGACCGATTACACCCTCAGCCTCTACGCCTCGCCGGCCTATCTGGACGCCCGGGCGCCCATCGAAAGCCGCGCCGACATGGGAGCCCACCGCTTCGTCGGCTACATCGAGGATCTGCTCTACGCGCCGGAACTCGACTACATGCAGGCGCCCGACGTCGACATCCACGTGGGCCTGAAGAGTTCGAACCTGATCGCCCAGCTGCAGGCGACCCTGGCCGGCGCCGGCCTGTGCGTTCTGCCCGACTTCATCGCCGCGCGGGACCCGGGATTGCGGCGCGTGCTGCCCCAATACGTCCGTCTGACGCGCAGTCTCTGGCTGGTGACCCATCAGGATCTGAAGGGGCTGGCCCGAATCCGCGCGGTGACGGATTTCGTGGTCGAGCAGGTGCGCGAGGCCCGCGCGGCCTTCGCCGGCCCGGCCTAGCCCTGCGACGCAGGGGAAGCGATGGTCGCGCGTCTCAGTCGTAGGCGTCCGGCGGGTCCGGGGGAGCTTCGTCCTCGAGGGGAAGATCGGCTTCGGCCGCCGGCTCCAGCACCTGCAGGGTCGGCTCCGGCTCGGCGTCCAGGATCGCAGGCCGGGGGGACGCGTCCGGGGTCGCGGCGGCGGGCGGTTCAGCCGTCGGCTCCGCCGCGGGTTCGGCTCGCGCCGTCGTCGCCGCCGCTTCACCGGCTGGTTCGGTCGGAACCAGCATCGAAGGCTCGGGCGCGGGCACCGCCTGGACGGCCCGCCCCGTAGTCCCCATCGCCCGGGCGGACGGTTCGGGCGCGTACAACGGCTCGCGACGGAACTCCTCGAAAAAGCCGCGCCACAAACCGACCAGACCGAGGGCGGCCAGGATCGCCAAGGCCGCCCGGGGGGCGTTCCGGGGGGGCGCATAGGCGGCGGGGGCGAGGTTCGAGGCAGTCACGGGCAGCACTCCGATGTCGGTTCCTGCATCCTCGAAAACGTTCAGACGCCGCATTTCGTTCGCCTAGCGCAGCTTCAGCCGGGCGATCACCGCCGGTCCTACCGGATCGCGCCGCGGCTTGCCGTCGTCGCCGAAATCGCTCCACTGGCTGCGCGCCACGAACACCAGGTCATTCCCCACGACTACCCCGCTGGTGGGCTCCTCGAGGTCGGGCAGGTTGGCGGCCAGCACGCTCCACCGCTCCACGCGCGTGAAGGCCGGGTCGAGGCGCAGCCGCACCACCCGCTGCGGCGACGAGCCATTCTGGAAGCCGATCAGATCGGCGCCGTCCCGGATCAGCCCGTCGACCCCGATGAAGGAGCCGTTGTCGGGAACCGGCAGCGCCCTGACGGCGCCGTCCGCGAGGTCGACGACCTGCAGGCCGGCGCTGTAGTCCGCAACGATCAGCCGCGCGCCGTCCGGTGCGACGACCAGGCCCTGCGGCGATCCCAGGCGGCCGGTCGCGACGAGGGGCTCCAGCCCCGCGGCGCCCGGGCGCAACCGCCAGATCTCGCCCTGCAACGAGTCCGAGACGTAGATCGTGCCGTCCGGGCCGACCGTGAGGTCGCCGAAAGCCCGCTCGCCGGTCGTGGGAGGCGCATCGAAACGGGCCAGCAAGCGGCCGCTGGCGAGATCGATCTTCAGCAGGCCGGCCCGCCCACGATGGTCGGCGGGAAGATCCCGGGCCTGGGGCAACCCCGAGGTTCCGGCCCAGACGAGGCCGCGTTCCGCGTCCACGACCAGTCCCTGGACAGCGTCGGCGTCCGCTCCCGCAGGCAGATAGCGCGTGAGAGTGCGGTCGTTGCTGACCGCCACGATGGTCCGACCGTGCACGCCGGAGATGAGCCAGCGCCGGCGCGCCGCATCCCAGCCGATCCCTTCGGCGATGAAGGCGCCTTCGACAGAGCCTACAGTCTCCAGCCGGCCCGTCGGCGCCGCGTTGGCGGCCATCTGGCGCAAGACCGGCGCGAAGCGGTTCTCGATGGAGATGCGTTGAAGCAGCTCGTCCGTCGTCACGTCGATGCTGAAGCCTGCGGCGGCATACTGCTCCATCAGGGCGACGGCGGCGTCCATGTGCTCCTGCGCCGCCTCG
>JAIBAU010000061.1 GCA_019695035.1 Caulobacteraceae bacterium
CGCCGCCGCCGCTGCCGCCGCCGGAGCAGGCGCCCGGCGCGCTGCAGTCCTGGCACAGGCCGTCGCGGCAGGACTGGCTGCCGGGACAGTCCAGGTCGCTGTCGCACTCGGCGCAGGCCGCAGCGGCGGTGGACAGGGAGGGGAAGAGCTCCGCCGCCTGTACGATCTGAAAGGCGCCGCCGAAGGGCAGCTCGACGTTGTCCGAGGCCGGGGCGCTGCCGGGGCCGCGGGACAGCTCGAGGAACGCGGGGCCGCTCTTGTGGGCGTAGAGGATCTCGATTGGGTAGAGGCCCGCGCCGCCGAACTGGACGTTCTGGCTCACGCGGCTCGACAGGGCCCCGGCGGGGGACTCGCTGACGACGACGCCGCCGACGCGGAGCCGGTAGGGGGCGCCGGCGAAGACGCCGAGCGTCAGGGTCTGCGGCAGCGGGACGCTGAGGTAGCCGCGGAGGCGCAGCGCCAGGTCCCGGTCATCGCCCGGGGGCATGGCGCCGGGGGCGCCGGTGAACGGCATGGGGGACTCGGAGGCGCCCTCGCCGCTGAAGTCGCCGACGGAGGCCGGGTCGCCGCCGCGGAGGTTGACCGCGGGGACCTTCCCGCCGGTCTTGTCGAGGACCGCGCCGCCGGGCGGCCGGCCGAGGAGCAGCACCGCCTCATCGACGGAGCTGAAGCCCCCGCTGCGGATGGCGGTGAGGCACAGGCCCGCGCCGCCGTCTCGGCGGGCGGCCCCCGCGGCGCGGCCCGCGGCGACCTGGACCGGCGCGGCGATCGCCGAAGGCGCGGCGGAGAGCAAGAGGAGCGGACAGCAAAGTGTAGCAATGATTGCAAAATGACGCAGCATGATCTTCCCCAAACAAAATGAGAGAGAACATCATCGCATCTTGAATCAACGTAGACAATCGGAAACTCGATTTGATAGGCGGGATAGAGGTAGCTATCTGACTACTTTATCTCCATCACATGAACGTCGCTGAATACCACGAAATCCAACGGTTCAACCTTCGCACAGATACAGCGACAGCGAGCGCTGGCCGGCGCCCCCCCTGAAGGCGCAGGCTGTGTCAGGGACACGGCCGGGCGGGGAGCGCGACACTGCGCTCGGCGGCCGCGGTTTCCAGATTTCCGGACTCCGTCCCCTATACTTCTCGTCGAGCAGCAGGCGCATGACCCGCGCCCGGCGAAGGCCCTGGCCAGATCTGGAGGCAGCGGGACCAGCCGGACAACGGGAGGGCCGTCCTTCGAGCTCCTATCGGCCAGCGTGGACTCGTCGACGGAGCTGGTCAAACTTGACCAAGTCTCGCGCCTCGCGAGCCCCGCATTGCCGCTTGCTTGTTCTGACTGCAGGCCTCTGACTAAAACCTGAACGACTTGACGAACTGCTGATCGAGGCCGATTCGCACATCCAGAAGTGGATTGACGGCGGTTTTTGGCATGAATTCAATGAATTGTTCTAAGTCAGTCTCGGTTATCCTCGATCCAGCCCAGGTGGCCTTGTTCATCTCAGAACCCCCCAGAGCGTATCCGTATGCCTTCCTAGTGTTGCGATTGTAGACGATGCTGGCCAACCCTCCACTAGAAATACCGCTGTTGTTGACCCATGATCTGGCTACCGCACCGCTCTGGTTCAAGTAGACCACGCCAGAGCTATCGTGAAGATAGATGGTCCTCGTGTTCGGATCGACGAGGCAGGGCCCTCGTTGGCCCGCCGAGGCATCTGACGACTGACTTCCCTTCAAGGCGTTATCTAGCTCGGTCTTTGTGACGCTCTCGGGTGGAACGAGCAATGTGCCAGGGCTCCCATCGGTCCTGGACAATTTGGTCAAGTCGATGAATCCCGCTTTGGAGCGCACCTGCGGTGATTGCACGCCGAACGGTGCAAAAATGTTCTGACCCACAGAGTCGTAACACGTAAAGAATGGGGACCATTTCTGAACAGGTAGAGTCGTCAGCTCCGGCTCAAACACAGGAATCGTAAGCGAATCTGCCCAGTAGCTCTTCTTGCTGACCATGTCGATCTGGAAAATTCCGGAGTAAAGAACGACGATATTCCTGTTGTCTCTGTATGAATACTTGAACGGCTGTGTAATTATTTTTCTATCCGTATCGATTATAGGATAATCATTAAAGTATGCGGTCTGGTTTTCAGTTCCATATTTGAAATCCATTTGAAAAGAATACCCGGCGTTCTTGTCTATCGAATTCTTCTTTGCATCGAAGTAGAAGTACCCATCTACGTTTGAGATCCAGAAGCCATTCTCTCCGTCAGACGTGACGTTATAGATTGCTGCAGTATTATTGAACCAAGGCTGGCTTGACGCCCCTCCGAAGGTGCGCTGGTCTCGACGCAGAGGAAGCTCTTGGGTGCCTTCCAAACGGCCGTTCTCCGCATTGATCAGCAACAGCCTGGAGCCAAGCGAATAGGCTGCCAGCTGAGGGTGATCGGCCCCGAAGAGGGGTACGACGCCGATGACACCGCTATTCGTGATGGTGCTCAGCTCGGTCTTGAGGATCCCATTGCCATCATAGAACTCTGGCCAGCCCTGGCGGACGACGTCCTCCCAGACTTTGATCTCCCGGGTGCGGGCATTGGGATCGGTAATGTCGAGCGCAGCAATTCCCCGGAAGCCGGCGGGTACGAAGAGCCACAGACGACCATTGATCCAGGAGGCGGCGAGCCCGCCGTGGCTCGTGTAGATCGGCGGGTCGGCCTTGAGCCCCGCCTCCCCCATCGCCGCGACGCGTAGCCCCTGCCCCATGCCATCCAGCGTCGTCATCGCCGCGTCCTTGAGCGCCGTCCCCGCGCCGCCGGCCTTGGCCAGGGCGGCCTTGAAGTCCGCGCTCTGCAGCGGCGGGTACCAGGTCTTGCAGTTCGAGGCGAGGATCTTGCCCCCCGCCTCCGCGGGCAGCGTGTACTTGTCGTAGACCACCTGCGGCGCCGCCTTGCGCTTGCCATCGAAGATCTGGTCGTCCAGATCCTGCGAGAGCAGCACATAGAGCACATCGCGGTTGTCTGGGAACAGATCAAGCGCCGTCTTCTCCAGCGCGATGGACAGGAGCCACAGGCGCAGGAGGTCCCCGCGACACACAAGGTCGCCGGTGGTCGCGCTCGGATCGCACGTGAGCCCCGGCCCCGTGCGCTCGAAGAGCGGCTTCGGATCGCCGGTGAAGCCGAAGAGCTTGGCGATGAGCTCCCGCGCCTTCGCGCTCGCCTGCGGCAGCGCCGTCGCCCGGTCCTTGCCGCGGACCACGCCCACGACCAGGTCCGACACCGGCGTCACGAAGACGTCCTGGTCCGCCGCCGGCGCCTCGTCGAGGTGCAGGCTCATGGGGTTCTTCCCCGGCCCTGAGTAGATGGGCCGCTCGTCCCACAGGCTCACGTGGGCGCCGCCGGTGACGGTCACGCGCACCGCACCCGTCGGCTGGGAGGCGAGGCGCACGCGGAAGCGCCCCGTCGGGCCCGTCGTCGCCTTGCCCAGCACCATGCCGTCGCTCCCGTCGTCGTTGACGGCGTTGACCGTCACCTCGGCGCTGGCCAGCGGGCTGCCGCGCA
>JAIBAU010000037.1 GCA_019695035.1 Caulobacteraceae bacterium
TGGGACTCGCGCCGCAGGTGGTCATCGACCAGCATTTCGCCGAGCGGGGCCGGATCGGCCGACTCATGGGCGCTGTGGCCCAGAACCCTCGCATGCTGGGACTGGGCGTCGACGAGGATACGGCCTTCGTGCTCGAGGACCGGACGCTTAGCGTCATCGGGCGCGGCGCGATCTATGTGGTGGACGGAGCCGACATCAGCCACTCGAACATCGCCGAGGGCGACGACGCCGGCGTGCTGTCCGTCTACGACCTCCGCCTGCACGTGTTGAGCGCGGGCGATCGCTTCGATCTGGCCTCACGCAGGCCGGCGCTGGGGAAGGCGAAGCCGGACTGACCGTCGGGCTTCGCCCGCGTCACGGCAGTCGCAGCAGAACCGGCAGCCAGCCCATCTGCTGCAGGCGCTCGAGGCCTTCGCAGAGCGGAATGGCCAGCAGGAACGCCGCCCCGTCCGCCACGGTCATGCCCACCCGCTTCAGGTCGGGCCGCAGCGCCTCGCCCGCCCGCCAAAGCAGCGGATTGGGCAGGAAGCGCGGCGTGCGCGCCAGGTAGGCCTGATAGGGGGCGCCCATCAGCCGGACCAGGGTGGCCTCCTCCTTCAGCACCACCATCCAGAAGACGAGGATGCAGACGGCGGTGGTGAGCAGGGCGACCGCCAGGCTGTCCGACTGGGCGCCCGCGCCGAAGGCCCCGAGGAACGAGAAGAAATAGAGCGGGTTGCGAACCACCGAGTAGGGGCCGGTGACGATCAGCTCCTGGTTCTTGCGCCCGCCGATGTAGAACGAGCACCAGGCCCGGCCCACGATGCACAGGCCCAGCAGGACCTGACCGAGCCGTTCGACCGCGTCGTGGCTGAAGCCGCCGATCCCGACCCCGTCGCTGAAGGCGATCAGCAGGACGATCACCGCCAGCCCGACGGTCAGCACCAGCTTGCGCGTCGCCTGCACGCCCGACAGGCGCGCCTTACCCCCCGCTTGGCCGGGACCACCGTCCTGAACGGTCACGCCCGACATCAACCGCGCGCCTTGCGACGGGCTTCGGCCAGCTTGGCGGCGACCTCGGCGCGGCGGCCGCGGTCTCCGACCTCGCGCCCGGGCCGGGCCGGGGCGGCGGCCGCATGTTCGAGCGCCCGCACGGCGTCGGCGTACTGGCCCTGCTGCAGCAGGAAGTCGCCGTAGAAGTAGTTGGGGTCGATGCCGTTCGGGTTGGCCGCCAGCGCCTTCTTCAGGTAGGCGCGCGCCTTGTTGGGATCGCCGAACCCGACCGGGAAGCCCGGCACCTGGTAGTAGAGCGAACCGAGGGAGGTGTAGACCGACCCCTGCATGGCGTTCGGATTGAGACGCTCGGCGCGCTCGAGCAGGGTCTTGGCCTGCTTGACCAGCGGCAGGGCCCCCAGCCCGCCCTTGGCGCCGGCTTCGGTGCTCAGGATGATGGCCTGCCAGACCAGCGGCTCGGCACGGTTCGGAAATTGCCGCGCCAGCGCCGCCGCCTTGCCTGCCAGCTGGTCGTACTGCGTCGCCTGGGCCGGCTTGGAGTGGACCTCGTAGGTGATGTGGTCCCAGCCGCGGGCCAGTTGGTCGACGCCGGCGTCCAGCGTCGGGGGGGCGGACTGGGCGAGCGCCGCGCTGGCCGCGAAGGCGGCGGCGAGGCCCAGGAAGCTGCGCTTGAGCATGGTCATGCGGGTCCTTTCAGGTTCAGGAGGCCGGCGCGAACAGCGTCGCGGCCTTGCGGTCGTTGGCCGCCAGCGCGCCGTCCACCAGCGAGGGGGCGAGCGCGTTGAGACGGACGAAGAAGCTCTCGGGAAAGCCGAAGTAGACGTCGCGCCTGTCGGCGCGGATGGCGTCGACGATGCGCCGCGCGATCACCGCCGGCTCGTCCATGTTCATGTGGGTGATCTCGGCGAAGCGCAGGACCGCCCCGGTGTTCAGCGGCGTCCGGACCGCGCGGGGCGCGATGTAGGTGACGCTGACCCCGTCCTTGGCGACTTCGCGGCGCAGCGCCTGGGAGAAGCCGCGAAGCCCGGCCTTGGCGCTGGAATAGGTGGCGAAGTGGGCGAAGTTGATGGAGCCGAAGATGGAGCCGATGTTGACGATGCGCCCCGCGCCCCGTCGCTTCATCGAGGGCAGCACCGCCTGGGTCAGGCGGACGGGGGCGACCAGGTTGACCATGTAGCTGGCGGCCACATGGTCGGCAGACTGGCTCTCCACCGGACCAAAATACTGGATGCCGGCCAGGTTGATGAGCACGTCCCAGTCGGTCGTGGCGACCGCCTCCGCAGCGGCGTCGATGCCGGGGCTGCTTGACAGGTCGGCCTGCAGATGCGGCACGCCGTCGCGCGGTGCGGCCCGGTCCATGACGGTGACCTCCGCCCCCTGGGCGACCAGCCGGTCGGTGATCAGGGCGCCCAGTCCCCCGGCGCCGCCGGTAAGCAGGATGCGCTTGCCTTCAAACCGCATGGGCCAGGCTCCCCTCGTGCGGAATCGCGCGGAACAGGTCGGCGAACAGGCGGAAGATCGACCGCGCCGTGTCGATGATCGCCTGCTGGTCGGCCGGGCGGGTCACCTGCTCCATCAGTCCCTGGAAGAAGGCCATGTGGCTCTGGTCCAGCGCGCCGTGCGAGGTCAGGTAGCTGAAAGCCGCGTGGGGCAGGCCCAGGCTCTCGCGGACCGCCTCGGCTCCCTGGGTGGCCAGGCTGACGCTCGTTCCTTCCAGCACCAGGACCATGCCGAAGAACCCCATGGGATTGACCTCGCGGATCACCCGGTAGGCCTCGTCGACCATCGCCTGGGTCTGAGGGCTCGGCTGTCCGTCGCGCGCCAGGGCGGGGTCGGCCCCGCAGGCGCGGATGTCGTTCAGGATCCAGGCTTCGTGCCCGGTCTCCTCGGCGATGTATTCGTCGAGGGCCGCGACGAAGGGGGCGTGGTCGGCGTCCATCCGGGCGCGGGCCTCCAGCATCAGCGGCACCGTGTGCTTCACATGGTGATAGGCCTCGGTGAGATAGGCGACGTAGGTCGCCAGCGAGATACGGCCGGCCAGGCCGTCCCGGATCTGGGGCGTGGCCAGCAGCGCCGTCCGCTCGGCGGCCGTCTCGGCTGCAAGTCGCTGGAAGAAACTCATGCACTCTCCGCAAATGCTGGTTGGCGCCCCCGCCGAACCTGGATGACGTCGCGTCGGGGCCGGCCGTTGCCGGTGAGTTCGCCGGCGGCGTGATCGAAGGGCGGCCCTGCGGTCCAGCGGGCGACCCGCGCGTAGTCGGGCAGCCGGCTGTTGGCTCGCGCCACCGCCGCGGCGAGAGCCTCGGGCGTCACGTCCGGACTGCTCGGAACCAGGATGGCGTCGAGACTGGCCTGGCCTTCGCCGAAGACAGCGGCCTGGGCGATCTGGGGTTGGGCCAGCAGTTCGCTCTCCACCCACTCGGGCGAGACGTTGCGGCCGAAAGCCGTGATGATGCGGTTGCCGCGCCGGCCGGAGACGGAGACGAAGCCCTCGGCGTCGATCGCGCCCAGGTCGCCGGTCCGGATCGGGCCGGACCGCTCGGCCTGGCCGACGTAACCGAGGAAGCCGCCGGGACCGGCGATGATCTCGCCGTCCTCGGCCAGGGTGACGGTGAAGCCGGGCAGCGGCGCGCCGACGCTGCCCGGCCGGTCACGGCCGGGGGTGTTGAGGGTCACCACCGAACCGCATTCGCTCAGCCCATAGCCTTCGTACAGCGGCAGGCCGAGGGCGCGGGCCTGGGCGATCAGGTCCGGCGCGACACGCGCGCCGCCCACGGCGGCGAAGGTCAGGTGCGTCAGCCGCGCGCCGGTCGCGCTGATCGCCGCCATGAGGCCCCGCGCCAGCTCGGGCACCAGAATCAGGCTGGTCGCCTCCGTGGCCGCGATGCGCGCGGCCATGGCGGCAAAGTCCGGCCGGAACGCGTCGGCCAGCCCGACTTCGGCCAGCGGAAGCGGCAGGTAGCAACCGCCGGCGAGCAGTTCCGGGTACAGCCCCGCCACGTTCTCCAGCAGCACCGAGAGGGGCAGCAGGGGAAGATGTCGTCCGGCGTGTGCGGGGCTGAGGGCGGTCACCACGGCTTGGGCCGTGCGTTCCATGTGCTCCAGCGACAGGCAGACGCCCTTGGGCGCGCCTGTCGATCCCGAGGTGTAGGTGATCTTGGCCACCCCCCGTGGCAGCCGGGCGGCGGCCGTGGCAAGGCGATCGACCGCGATGCGGACGCCCGCGATCTCGACGGCCGCCTCTCCGGGGGCGGCCGGCCGCACCAGGCTGGCGACGCCCGCGTCTTCCATGGCGTGACGCCGCTGGTCAGCGGTGAAGAAGGGCGGAAGCGGCAAGGCCGGCGCGCCCAGGGACATCAAGGCCAGGTCGACCAATACCCATGCCGGTCCGTTGTCCAGCAGCACCGCCACGGGACGCGTGAGGTCAACCAGCGGAGACAGCCGCTCGACGGTCTCGGCGATCGCTCCAGGCAGCGCCCCGTAGGCGAGGGGGGTCTCGCCGCCCAGCGCCAGGGCGGCGGGCCGCCGGACGGCGTGGTCGGCGATGGCGTCGAGCACCGCGCCCATCAGCGCCGGTCCATCGAAAGGTGGACCCGGGCGAAGCGGTCACGGTTTTCCGCCTCGTCCGCGGCCAGGCGGCGCTGCAGCGGTTCGAAGGCCGGGCGTATGGCGCCGGCCAGCACGACCGGTTCGTGGTCGTAGTAGGCGCCCCAGTCGCCGGCGGTGTCGGTCAGGCGCTCGGGCCGGGCCTCCCCCAGCCGATGCGTCTGGAAGCCGACGCCGCGGAAGAGGCGGCTGAGCTCTCGGGTGGCGGTCGCGGCGGCGTAACGGCAGCCGTGCTGCTCGAGGTAGCCGGCCAGGGCGAAGAACAGGAACATCGACGCGCCCGGGCTTTCGGCCGCCAGATTGCCGATCTCGGCGATCTGGTTCCGGGCCACGATGGCGCCGCTGGCTTCGCTGACCGCCGCTTCGACGGGCGTGTCCAGGTATTGCTCGAGGAAGAGCGGCTGGGTGGCTGCAAAGCGGAACCCGGCCGCGGCATGCAGCTGCTGATCCGCGTCCCAAACGCTCATGAGGATCGGATAGTGGCGCCGGATCCTGCCGTTGAACGCTCGCGCGTAGGCGTCCTCGAGGAACAGCTCGACCTGCCGCCGCTGGGGCCGCAGCTTGCGGAAGATCGAGATGACGGTCGGCTTCAGCCGGGTGAAGCGGCTGACCTTGGACTCGTCCAGGCGGAGGGCTCCGGCATATCCGTCATCGTCGACAAGGGTCACTTCCAACACGCTGGGCGCCTCCGGGCGGAGCGACGCGAACCTGCGTCCTCGACTCCCTGACGCCGCCGTCGCGCGGGTCCCTCACCCCTTCAGTCGGAAATTGCGCATGCAGCTTCCGAGACCGGCCGCGGCATTGCGCCGGCCGCGGGGATGGGGAAGATCAAGGCCTGTGCGAATCCGGAGGCGGGCCGTCCTTGCAGGCCGAGCGAACATCACCGTTGCTCGAGGCCTATCTGGAGAGGCGCCCCGACCTGTTGCGCTATTTCACCCTGCGCCTGCGCTCGGCGCAGGCCGCCGAGGATCTGGTCCAGGACATGTACCTGCGGCTGGAGCAGGGGGTTCACGGCGAGGTGTCCAACCCGGCCGCCTACCTGTACCGGCTGGGCTCCAACCTGATGCTCGACCGCCTCAAGCAGGCCCGGCGCGCCCAGCTCCGCGACGCCCGGTGGCAGGAGACCCAGGCGGACCAGGTGGCCGGCGAGGAGGTGGCGGGCGAACCGGCCGCCGACCAGGCGGCCGCGGCGCGGCTTCATCTGGAGCGCCTGATCGCGGCCCTGAACGACCTGACCCCGGCCTGCCGGCGGGTCTTCCGGATGCACAAGCTGGACGGCCTCAGCCACGGGGAGGTAGCCGAAGCGCTTGGCATTTCTCGCAGCGCGGTCGAGAAGCACGTCAGTTCGGCCCTGAAGCATCTCTCGGCGACTGTGGGGCGATGGCCATGAGGCGCGGAGCAGAAATTTCATCGTCGCCCCTGAGGCACCGAGCGCTTCGTGGCGTCATTGTGGCGAGACGGCCTTTCCATCCGGACGGCAGGAGACCATGACGACCGAGCCCCGCCCCTACGACGACGCCCAGCGCGACCAGGCCGCCGCCTGGCTCGTGCGCGTGGAGTCGGATGCGGCGACCGAGGCCGACTGGCGTGGACTGGAGGCCTGGCTGGAGGCCGACGAAGCCCATCGCGCCGCCTTCGAGGACCTGGAAGTGATGGCCTCGGCCATCGGCGACGCGGCCGACGAGATCCGTCCGGCCTTGGCGCCCGACGGCGAGCGGGCCGGGGTCATCGACCTGCTGTCCCGCCGCACCGGCCTGACGCGCCGGGCCTGGGTGGCTCCGGCCGCCTCGGCCATCGCCGCCGCGCTGGTGGCGACGGTCGGCCTGTCGCTTTGGGTGCAGCCGCGGACCGAGGTCTACGAGACCGTCCGGGGCCAGACCCGGCACGTCGTGCTCTCCGACGGCTCGGCGGTGGACCTGAACGGGGCCTCGCGGCTCAGCGTGCGCTTCGAGCGCGGCGCCCGCCGCGTCGTCATGGACCATGCCGAGGCGGCCTTCGACGTGGCGCACGATCCCGGCCGGCCCTTCCTGATCGAGGCGGGCGACCGCCGCATCCGTGTCGTAGGCACGCGCTTCAACGTGCGCGACGACAGCGCCGCCGTCACCGTGACCGTCCAGCGCGGCGTCGTCGAGGTGGCCGCTCGTGACGGCTCGGGCCCGGCGGCGCGGCTGACCGCGGGCAAGCAACTGGACCACCGGATCGGAACCTCGCGATCCATCGTGCGCGACGCCCAGCCGGCTGAGGCCTTCGCCTGGACCCAGGCCCGGCTCGTTTGCCGGGACCGGACGCTCGCGGACATCGCCGCGGACCTCAACCGCCGCCTGCCGACGCCGATCGTGGTGGCGCCCTCGGCCGCGGGGCTGCGATTCTCCGGCGTCCTGCAAGTCGAGAACGAGACCGCCGTCCTGGCCGCGCTGCAGGCCTATCTTCCCGTCAAGGCCACTCGCGAAGCCGGAGCAATCCGCCTAGACTCCCGCCGTTGATTTTCCGGACGGGGGCTGGCGCGGGTGAGCGGCGCAGCAGCACGATGGCGCTTGGCCCTCATGGGGACCGCGGTGGCCTGCGCCGTGGCGGCGCCCGGCGTCGCTCTGGCCGCGCCCCGTGACTTCCGGATCGCCGCGAGGCCGCTTGCCGAGGCGCTGATCGATTTCGCGGTCCAGGCCGACGTCTCCATCGACACCGCGGCGGCGCGCCGCTGCCGCCGGATGGGCAACGCCGTGTCCGGGCGTCTGGAGCCCGAGGCGGCGCTTCGCCGGCTGCTGGCCGACACCGGCTGCGGGTTCGAGAAGCTGGGGCCGCGGAACTGGCGCATCGTGCGCCTGACCGAGACCCGGCCCGCGCCGCCTCCGCCATCGCCGCCTGCCTTGCCCACGCCCGATCCCCGCCCGACCGAGGTGGAAGGCGTGATCGTCACCGCCACCCGCCGCCCCTCCGTCGCCGCACGGCTTCCGTACGCCGTCAGCACGGTTCCCGGCGACGCGCTGGCGGGGCAGGGGGCCACCGGCGCGGCCGAGATCGCCCTTCTGACGCCCGGCCTGACGGTCACCAACCTGGGCCCCGGCCGGAACAAACTGATCGTGCGGGGACTGTCGGACGGCGGGTTGACCGGGGAGATCCAGTCCACGGTCGGCATCTATCTCGACGACACGCGCCTGACCTACAGCGCCCCGGATCCGGACCTCCGCCTCGTGGACGTCGCGCGTGTGGAGGTGCTGCGCGGACCGCAGGGCTCGTTGTACGGCGCCGGGTCGATCGGCGGCGTGCTGCATATCGTCACCCGGCGGCCGGATCCTACCGCCTGGGACGGCTTCGTCAGCGCCGAAGTCTCCACCACGGCTGAAGGCGGCCCCGGCCACGCCCTGGAGGCCATGATCAACGCGCCCTTGTTCGACGGCCGCGCGGCGGTGCGGGCCGTGGGCTGGATCGAGGCCGAGGGCGGCTACCTCGACAATCCCCTGCTGGGCCGCACCGACGTCAACGCCACCGAGCGCGACGGCGGCCGCCTGACGCTTGCCGCAGATTTCGGCGCCCGCTGGAACGTGGCGGCCGGTCTGGTCGGCCAGACCATCACCTCCGAGGACAGTCAGTATGTGCAGGCCGGACTTCCGGACCTGACGCGCATCACCCGCGTGGCCGAGCCCCACCACAATGACTTCGGGGCCTCCTGGCTGACCCTGACGGGGGATCTGGGCTTCGGGCGGCTCCGCTGGAACACCGCTTATGTGAACCACCGGCTGAGCAGCCGTTACGACGCCTCGACGGCGCTGCCGGACTTCGGCTTTCCCGCCGGCCCCGCCGCCGCCTGGGACGAGCGCCTCGCGACGGGCTCCTGGCTCAGCGAGCTGGACGTCACCTCCCCTCCCGGCGCGCGCATCGCATGGATCGGAGGGGTGTTCCTGGCCGAGGGGCACGAGTCCCAGACCTACCACCTGCGCTCGGGGGGCGACCTCTATTCCGAACTCCGGCGAGACGAGATCAGCGAGCTGTCCGTCTACGGCGAGGCGTCCCTGCCGTGGTGGCGGTTCACCTTCACGGCGGGAGGGCGATACTTCTGGGCATCCACGGAGACCATTTCGGACATCGAACAGTCCGGCGCGGGAACGGCGCACTTTTCGGACGAGTTCGCGGAGTCGGGCTTCGCGCCGAAGCTGGTGGTCCGCTATCAGATCGACGACCGCTGGATGGTCTACCTGCAGGCGGCGGAGGGTTATCGCACCGGCGGGTTCAACACCGGCGGCCCCATCGGCCAGGTGTTCGGGTCCGGTCCCGGCCAGCAGCCCAGTCGACGGTACGCCGGCGATGAACTGTGGAGCTACGAGGCCGGGACCAAGTGGAGCCACCTGGGTCTGGGCCTGACCCTGCAGGCGTCGACCTACATGGTGTCGTGGGAGGACATCCAGTCGACCCAGCTGCTGCCCTCCGGCGTTCCCTACACAGCGAACATCGGCGCCGGCGAGGCCTTCGGCCTGGAGCTGGAGGCGGCTTGGCGGATCGGCGACTTCCAGTTCACCGGCGCGGCCGTGGTGGCCGAACCGGAACTGGACGAACCCGCGCCCGGGTTCGTGGTCCACCCCGACAGCGCCCTGGCCGGAGTGGCGCGCACCACCCTGTCGCTGACAGGGCAATACCGCCGCGAATGGCGCGACGGCTGGATCGTGACGGCCGGCGCGCGGGTCGCCTACATCGGGCGCTCGCAGCTGACCTTCGACGGCGGGACCTCGCCGGACATGGGCGGCTACGTGACGGCGCGGATCGAGGGCGGGGTCGAACACGGACACTGGCGGCTGGAGGGCTTCATCGAGAATCCGGCCGACAGCCGCGACAACACCTTCGCCTACGGCAACCCCTTCACCCTGCGAAGCGTCGAGCAGATCACCCCCCAGCGCCCGCTCACCCTCGGCGCCCAGATCCGCTGGCGCTACTGAGCGTGGGCGGTTGGGCGTCTGGAGTTGTCGTCAGAGGTCGCTGGCGGAGGCCGCCTCCGCCACGGTCAGAAGCGCCGCGATGCTCCGAAGTAGATCTGCCAGTCTGGCGTATCGCCTGTAAGCCCGAAGTTGGCTCCCGCGTCGAGCTGAGCGTTTCCGCTCACCGCCCAAGCCAAGGCGAAGTCGGCGGACGCCTGGCCGGTTCGTCCGGACGGATCGAAGTTCATTGCGGACCACACCTCGCCGATCACGGTTAGCCGATCCGTGACGGGCCGGGACACATTGACCAGATTCACCAAGTTGGCATGTCGGCCTTCGCCATCCGCATCGACGAGGAGATCAATCTCCGGACCGAGGGCGACCGAGAAACCGCCGGGTGCGGGGAAGCTGACCGGGAGCGCAACGCCGCCTTCAAAGGCGCCATTGCCGAACACTCGTCGCGCGGTGGGCAGTTTGAGAAACGGGATAACCGCCACGTCCACGGCAGCGCTGTCGGGGCTGAGGCGGCGCTTGTAACGGACGTAGGCGTCACCGGCGCCGCTCGCACGGTTGGTGACGCCCCCGACTCGAGCGGTCCTCTCGACGAAGGGAGACCAGCTGACCTCGACGTCCGAGCGTGAGTCGAGCCCGTATTTCACCGTTGTGTTCGCTACCGAGGCGAATTCTGCACTAACGCCGCCCGCTTCAGTCCGAGTGAGGTTGTAGGCCTCCGCTTCGATCTGCCACCGCCCTTGCGGAACCGTGCAGACGCTGTTGGCCTTGCTCGGGCGGTCGGTGCAGATCGGCGGCTCGTCGGCGAACGCGGGCGCTGCGATCAGCGCCATCAGGACGGCGGCAGTTGCGGTCTTCATAGCGACACCTGCGCGCCAAGCTCGACAACGCGGGTCGGCGGCAGGCTGAAGAAGTCCGCCGCCCGCGCGGCATTGCGCATCAAGAATTGGAAAAGCAGGTCCTGTAACGCGCCCAGCCCGCCACGGCGCCCGGGAACAAGGGTTCGCCGGCTGAGGAAGAACGACGTCCGCATGATGTCGAACTTCAACCCCTGCCCGCGGGCAAGAGCCAGGCCGTGACTTACGTTTGGACTTTCCATGAAGCCATAGGTGAGGAAGAGGCGGACGATCCGTGGCGCCATATGTTCCATCTCAACGCGTTCGGCGTCCGGCACGCGCGGGCGACTAACGAAGCGGACGGTAAGGAGAACGACCTGCTCGTGGACGACCTGGTTGTGCTTGAGGTTGTGCAGCAGCGAGGCCGGCGCTTCATCGGGATCGGCGGTCAGGAAAACGGCCGTGCCCTTGGCCGTCATGGGCGGCCGGTTTGCCAACAATTCAACGAGTTCGCGGACAGAGACGTTCGACTTCTCGGCGGCTCGTACCCGCGCTGCGCCACGCCGCCAGGTCGCCATCACCAGCACAACCGCTGCGGCGATCAGAAGGGGCACGTAGCCTCCGTGCGCCACCTTCATCAGGTTTGCCAGCGCGAACACGCCTTCAACCAGGAGGAAGGGGGAGAACAGGAGCGCGGCGAGCCAGAGCGGTCTACCTTTCACGCGATGCACCGCCACGACGGCGAGCAGCGAGGACGTGATCATGGCTCCGATCACCGACACGCCGTAGGCGGACGCTAGGGCCGACGACGAACCAAACCCGATCACGAGCAGCGCTACGCCGATCAGGAGAATCCCGTTCACGAGAGGCGCGAACACCTGCCCCTCATGATCCTCGGATGTGGAGCGCAGCGTCAGGCGGGGGAGTAGTCCCAGCTGGATCGCTTGCTGGGTTATGGAAAAGGCGCCGGAAATCACCGCCTGGCTGGCGATTACCGTCGCCAGCGTCGCGAGGGCCACGAGCGGCAGTTGGAACCACGTCGGAGCGAGGCCGAAAAAAGGATTAGATGCAAATGTCGGGTCGCGCAGCACGAGCGCCCCCTGGCCGAGGTAGTTGAGCGTCAGCGCCGGAAACACCAGCAACAGCCAAGCGCCCTGGATGGGCCCCCGCCCGAAGTGGCCCATGTCGGCGTAGAGCGCCTCGGCTCCGGTCACTGTCAGAAAGACGGAGCCCAATACAGCCAGCGCAAGACCCGGATGCCCGGCGAGCGTCGCGAACGCGGAGGCGGGGTTCAGAGCCGCCAGCACCTCGGGTTGGGCTGTGACCTGAACAAGGCCGAGGCCAGCGATCACGATGAACCAGACGGCGCAGACGGGTCCAAACCAGCGCCCGACTTTCCCTGTGCCGCCACGCTGAACGAGGAACAGGGCCACCAGAATCGCCAATGAGATCGGAACGATGTAGGCGTCCAGCCGGTCACCCAATGCTTCGACAGTCTTCAGGCCTTCAACGGCGGAAAGCACCGAGATTGCGGGGGTCAGGATGGCGTCGCCGAAGAAGAGCCCGGCGCCCAGCATGCCGACGCCTAGTATCCAGCCGCCCGCGCCCCCGGTCACCTTCTGAACCAGCGCCATCAGCGCCAGCACGCCGCCCTCGCCGCGGTTATCGAAGCGCATCAGCAGGGCGACATACTTCAGCGTGACGATAGCCATAAGCGCCCAGAACATGAGCGAGACCACGCCGAGGACGTCGGCTCGCGCCACTGCTCCGCCCTCGCTCAGATGATGGATTGACTCCTTAAAGGCGTAGAGGGGGCTTGTTCCGATGTCGCCGTAGACGACGCCGGTTGCGCCAAGGGCGAGGCCGAGGCCGCGCTTCAGCTTGAGCGGCTCAGGGCCTGACGTGGCGGGGGATGCTGCGGTCATTGAATTTGGTCCGGCTTCCTGAGCCTCCGGTTTGGCCCTGATCGACATAAAGGTCCCATGTGGTTGTGCACCCGGGCCGTGGCTTTCGCTTGCGTGGGCGAGAAGAGAGGTTTTGTGTCGGCGCAGCGATAAGGCACGACCCCCATGATCCCATCCCCCCGGTGGGCCATCTCCTGGTCCGGATATCTGGTCGCGCCGCTGTTGACTGCGGTGGCGACCCTGGCGGCCCTCGCTGCCGAGCGATGGGTCCCGGTCGCCGGGCTGGGCCTGATCTACGTGCTGCCGGTGGTCATTATGGCCGTCAGCTACGGCTGGCGGTCGGCCATGGCGGCGGCGGTGCTCGCAGTGCTGGCCTTCAACTACTTCCTGATTGAGCCGCGCTTCACTTTCAGGATCGAGGATCCTGGAAACGCCTGGGTGCTTGCGCTGCTCTTGATCACAGCAGCCATCGTCAGCGCGCTCGCCGCGCAGTCGCGGCGCCGTGCGGAGGTCGCCTTGGAATTGGCGAGCCACGCCACCGCCGTGCAGGGGTTAGGCCGAGCGCTCGCGGCGACCTCGGACCGCGACACGATTTTGGGCGAAACCGCCAAGGCGCTCGCGGCGATTGCTCAGGCGCCGGCCGCGGTGATCGCGTTCGACGAGGGAAAGAGCATTCAGGTTCTCTCGCCTGCAGGAGCGCTCACGCCGGGAGACGCCGAGGCGGCGCGTTGGGCGCTTGGGGCCGGCTGCCGCGCGAAGGCGGCTGCCATCCCAATGGAGGACGCCGTGTTCGATTTCTGGCCGTCCGGAGGCAAGCACGCGCCCGCCGTGATCGGCCTCGACCTTTCCGCCGGCGTCGACGGCCTCGCGCCCGATTGGGAACGAACGGTGCAGATCGTAGGCGACTATCTCGCGGTTGCGCTGGAGCGAGCCTATTTCGCCGAACAGGTCTTGAACGCGCGTGTGCGTACCGAGAGCGAACGGGTTAAGGCCGATCTGCTGGCGGCCGTCTCGCACGACCTGAAGACGCCGCTCTCATCCATTCTCGTCGCCCTGCAGAGCCTTCGCCGATTCGCCGGCCGCCATGACCGGGCGTCGCGCGATCAACTGCTCGCGGTCGCGGAAGCGGAAACCGCCCGGCTGAACGGGCTCGTGGGCAACCTGTTGGACATGAGCCGCATCGACGCCGACGCCGTCGCGGTGAAGCCGCAACGCACCACAGTGATGGCCTTGGTCAAGGCGGCCAGGCTACGCGCCGCCGCTTCGCTGGACGGCCATCCGATCAAGGTTCAGCTTGCGAAGAACCTGGATGTTATCGCAGACCGCTCGCTAGCGGAGACTGCCCTCGCCAACGTGCTGGAGAATGCCGGCAAATATTCGCCGGCCACGACTCCCATCGAGATCCATGCGACAATCGAGGACGGCACCGTGGTCATCGCAGTATCCGACCGCGGGCCCGGCTTTCCGAACCCCGCAGAACCGCTCTTCGCTAAGTTCGCGCGTGGCGTCGACAGCGACGGCCGCGCGCCGGGCACTGGCCTTGGGCTTGCCGTTGCCCGTGGCTTCCTCCTCGCTCAGGGCGGGAGTATCGAGGCGGCCTCCGGCCCGGGAGGCCGAGGCGGAACGGTTCGAATCCGGCTGCCTCAGGCGCCGTCAAAGCAAGCCGCTGCGTGAGCACCGCCGCTCCCCCTACGATCCTCTTGGTGGAGGATGACCCCGCCCTTCGCACGGCGCTCACCGCAACGCTGAAAGCGGCCGGCTATCGCCCTGTGCCTGCCGTTGACGCGGCAGAGGCTTCGCGATGGTTTCGCCACTATCGTCCCGACGTCATTCTGCTCGACTTGGGGCTTCCGGATCAGGACGGGCTCACCGTGATCGCCGAGGTGCGTGCCGCAGGCACGACGCCGATTGTGGTGCTCTCCGCCCGGAACGCCGAGGCTATGAAGGTCGAAGCCTTGGACCTCGGCGCTGACGACTACGTGACCAAGCCATTCGGCATTGACGAGTTGCTGGCGCGATTGAGGGCGGCGCTGAGGCACGGTGTCCAGTCAAGAGGGTCACCGCCAGTGGTGACAACGGGCGCGTTGAGGATCGACATGGGACGTCGGCAGGTCTTCCTGAACGGACACGCAGTGAGCCTGTCGCCCAAGGAATATTCCGTCCTGAGCACCTTGGCCCTCAATCTCGGGCGGCCCGTGAGCCACCCTGACCTGCTCAAGTCTGTTTGGGGGTCAGAGAAAGCAGATCTGCAATATCTCCGTGTCTTTGTTGGTCAACTCCGCAGGAAGCTGGAGGCGGACCCGGAACGGCCGGTGCTCATCATCACACAGGCTGGCGTCGGGTATCGGTTAGCGGACCTCCTGGGCTGAAGCGTAACCGGCAGTGGGGGGAGCCGGGCCGACTGGGAATTTCGCATCTTGTTGTCCACGCACGGAGAGGTCCGGCGAAGCTCAGGCGCAAATTGCGAAGTGCCTTCCCCGCAGGGTATGCCGCTCCCGGCTCAAGACGGCCATGGGCGGTCTAGCCACGTCGACCCTCTAATGAGGGCGCGGATGTGGGGCCGAAACAACTCGATTGATTCAACCGGCTAGTTTTAATTGACTATTCCAGAGGGCGCTGGCGGAGAGGGTGTCCGCTCTTGCGCCAAGCGACAGTGGGCTCTTTACCCCTTCTCAGCGCTCTACCCATGCATCCACCCATGCACCGCTCCATTCCCTGCGGCAGATCAGACCGACATTGAGTGCCGGGCGCCCCCCGCGTGCAGGAGGCCATCGAAGCGGGCCGCAACGACTCGCGCCAGTCGGCGAGCGGCAGGCGGGATCTCCACCCGGCGATCGATGACCCGGGACAAACCATCGGCTTGAAGCGCCGCGGTCGAGGAGAGGTTTTCGTCGAGAAACCCCTGGTCAAAGCCGTGAGCGCGGCAAAGCGCGCCCACGTCCACGCCCAGATCGCACATGAGCCGTTCGATAACCTCCGAGCGGAGGCGGTCCTCGTGGCCAAGCTCTCGTTCTCGCGCCACGGGAAGAAATCCTGAACCAACGGCGTCGCGCCATTTGTCGAGGCCGGTGAAGTTCTGGACGAACCCGGCGCCGAACTGGCCGATCGACGACGGCCCCAGTGGGACCATCACGGGTGCGGGGTCGTCGGTGTAGCCTTGGAAGTTGCGTCTCAGTCGTCCGTCCAGGGCCGCTCGGCTCAGGGCGTCGTCCGGCAGGGCGTAATGGTCCAGCCCGATGCGGTTGTAGCCCGCGCCAACCAGCACCTCGTCGGCAGCCTCTGCCTGCGCCCAACGACCCTCCAGGCCGGCGAGGTCGCCGTCGCGGATCATCTGTTGGTGTTTCTTCATCCAGGGGACGTGTGCGTAGCCGAACACGGCCACCCGGTCAGGCCGGAATTCCAGCGCGGCGGCGACGCTGGCGGCGACATTGACCGGAGTCTGGCCGGGCAGACCGTACATCAGGTCGAAGCTGACAGATCCGATCCCGTTGCGCCGCAGCCGGCCGACGGCTGCGGCAACCAGCTCGACCGGCTGAATCCGGTTTACCTTGGCCTGGACGGCGGGATCGAAGGTCTGGACGCCTAGGCTGGCCCGGGTCACGCCGGCCTCCGCCAGGGCGTCGGTGAAGGCGGGCGAGAGGGTTCCCGGGTCCAGTTCCACAGCGACCTCGGAGCCGGCTTGAACAGCGAACCGAGTTCGCAGAAGCGAGACCAGGTCGGCGAAATCCTCCCCTGCCAGGGCGTTGGGACTGCCGCCGCCGAAGTGAAGGTGCGCCGCGCCGCCGTGGGGCCCCAAGGCCTCAGCCCAAAGGTCGATCTCGGCCCGAAGCACCGACACGAAGGCTTCGATCCGATCGTAGTCCTGGGTGACCGTCGTGTGGCAACCACAGTACCAGCAGAGTCGCCGGCAGAAAGGCGTATGCACATAGAGGGATAGCGCGTCGGCCGGGCCTGTCGTCGCCGCCCACGCCCGCGCCTGCCGATCGTCGGTTACGGCCGCAAAGCTGAGGGCCGTCGGATAGCTGGTGTACCGCGGAAGGTTGCTGGCGGCGTGCTGCCGCCAAGTCTGCTTGAGAGATGATCCGGTCATGCTGATCCCGATTCCATGGCGATCAGGTCGTGGGGCGTATTGACGTTGGTGAAGTCCGCCCCGTCGGCCCAGTCCACCACCACGCAGTTGGCGCGCTCGGCCAGGTTGCGAAGCGAGTTGCGGCCCGCCGCGGCCTCCGTCGTGAGCAGGTCGAGCATGGCCGTGCGCCACAGGCAGCAGGCCGGGTGCAGCCGTCCCTGGCTGCGCGGCATCGTCGCTCCGACGCCCGGCCCCAATGCGTCGTTCAGGCGATCCGCCAGGTCGCTCGGCAGCCGAGGGGTATCGCAAGGGATGACGAGAACGCGGTCACGGCCCAAGCCGGCGGCCCAGATCAGGGCGGAGGCCAGGCCGGCCAGCGGACCGGGGATTGCGTCCGGGTCGAGAAGGACCGGTGCGTCCACCGAACCCACCTGGGCGGGGTCGCGGACGGCGACAGCGACGTTGCTCGACCACGAACTCGCGAGGTCGATCCCCCGGGCTATCAGCGGCTTGCCCTTGAGGAGTCTGAGCGGCTTGCCGCCGCCCATACGACGACTTTCGCCACCCGCGAGCACAACGGTAGGAAAATCAGCCATGTGGAGCCGCTTTCGAAGTCCGGGTCCGGCGTCTTTCCCGATCGAATCCGGCCCTGAGGAGGCTGTCCGCGGTCTCGGCGTCGCCGACGCTTGTCTCAAGGTCGCGGAGCAGTCCGTCGCGAATGGAGTAGATCCAGCTATGCACCTGAAGGGGCTGTTTGCGCCGCCAGGCGTCCTGGACGATAGGGTTGGCGATCAGGTTTTCGACCTGGTTGAGCACGTTGCGCTCGCACAAATGGTTCACACGGGCGTCCGGATCGACGATCCGGTCGAACTCTTCGCCGTGACGGCGGTAGAGCGCATGTACGGGCTGAAGCCAGTGGTCGATCAGGCCGTGGCGTTCGCCGTCGATGGCGGCGCGGACACCGCCGCAGCCATAGTGGCCGCAAACGATGATATGGCGAACCTTCAGGATTTCCACGGCGAACTGGATCACCGAGAGGCAGTTGGCGTCCTGAGGCGGGGCCAGATTGGCGACGTTGCGGTGGACGAACAGTTCGCCGGGGTCGAGGCCGACGATCTCGTTGGCGGGAACGCGGCTGTCGGAACAGCCGATCCATAGGTAGGCGGGCGCCTGCTGGTTGGAGAGGCGTCGGAAATATCCAGGGTCGCCTTGGGTTCGGGCCGCGGCCC
>JAIBAU010000038.1 GCA_019695035.1 Caulobacteraceae bacterium
CGTAATGAAAACAATGCGAAAGTCCGGCCACTGGGCTCGATTCCGCGGTCGTTCGGACCGCTTTCCCGGTCCGACAGACACCCATCCCGGTCGGTTGAACACCCCTTTTGACAGGCGGGGTCCCGCCCAGGGCGGAGGCGGGGATCCGGACAATTGACATTCCATGTTGTCAGAATTATCTCCCTGACAACCGGCATTGTCAGAAGCAGCCATGTCCAGTCCCGAAACCGATCGCGCCTATCGCGGCCTCTCCGCCGACGAGCGCCGCAAGGACCGGCGTTCGCGCCTCGTGCGGGCGGCGGTGAAGCTGTACGGCGCGCGCGGCTACGCCAACGTGGGCGTGCGGGCCATCTGCGCCGAGGCCGGCCTGACCGAGCGCTATTTCTACGAGGCGTTCGAGAACGGGGAGGCCTTGGCCATCGCCTCCTTCGAGGGCATCGCGCGCGTGCTGTTCGACAACCTCGAGACCGCCATCCTGCCGCATTCGGCGCCCCGGGCGCGACTGCGCGCGGCGCTGTCCGCCTGGTTCGGCCTGGTCGCCGCCTATCCCGACGAAGCCCGGTTCTTCCTCAAGGACCTGGACGGAGTCAGCCCGGCGCTGGAGGAGGTCCGGCGCGCCGTGTTCCACCGCTTCGTCGCCCTGTTCGGCCGCATCGTGGGCGCCGAGCCCGGCGGCTCCCTTCTGGAGGTCGGCGCCATCGGCGGCGTCCTGGAGATGGCCGTGGTCTGGATGCGGGGCGGGCTCCGCATTCCCGTCGACACAGTGGTCGCCGACGCCGAGCGTCTTTGCAGCTTCGCCTTCCAGCCACAGGAGGTCCGTTCGTGAGCGCGTCCACAGCCGATCCCCTGAGGCCTTTCCTCAGGCCCGAGACCGTCCGCATCCGCCCCCTGCGCGCCCTGCGCGCCTTCGGGCGGCTGATGAAGGACAAGGAAGACACGGCCCAGGTCTTCGAGATCACCTCGGCCCTGGCGGGCCGGTCCTCGCCCCGCGGCTACCAGCGAATGCTCCGCGACCGGGAAGGGGCGCGCCAGGCCTACCTGGGCGCCGAACTGGTCGACCGCCTGCGCGATGAGGCCTGGCTGGCCGGTTTCGCGGACGGCACGGTGGGCGCCGCCTATCGGGCCTTCCTGCAGCGTAACGGGTTCAACGCCGACGGGCTGGTCGAGGTGTCGGCCCAGGGCTCGGCCCCGCCGATCCCCCACCCGACCGCCTGGTACGGCCGCCGCGTGCGCGACATCCACGACATCTGGCACGTGCTGACCGGCTACGAGACGGACGCCCTCGGCGAGGCCTGCATCGTCGGCTTCTCCTACGCCCAGACCGGCAGCCTCGGCTTCGCGGCCATCGGCCTGGGCGCGGCGCGCGAGATCGAACGCGAGGACCGCGGCGTCCCGGCCCTGAGGGCGGTGCTGGAAGGCTGGCGCAACGGCCGCAAGGCGGCGTGGCTGCCGGCGCTCGATTACGAGGCCCTGTTCGCCGAACCCCTGGAGGCGGCGCGCGAGCGCCTCGGCATCCGTCCGCCGCGGATCTACGACTCGGTTCCCGAATCGCGCCGCCGGGCGCTGAGGCTTCGCAACCAGGCCGCCGGCTGAGGTCCTCGCGTCCGCAGACGCGTGACACGACCCGGCGCGTCGGCTTTGATGCGCTCGGGGACGGGAGGGCCGGATGAAGCGATTCCTTGGCGGTTTGCTGGCGGCCTGCGCGCTGGCCATCGGAGGGGCCGAGGCCCAGCCGCGCGATCCCTTCGACCTTCAGGCCATGTCCGGCGCCGAGCGCACGGCCTTCCTCCGCGCCATGCCCAAGGGCGGCGACCTGCACCTGCACCTGGCCGGCAGCGCCTATCCGGAGACCTATCTGCAGTGGGCCATCGAGGACGGGGTCTGCATCGACCCGGCCGCCCTGTCCCTGGCGCCGCCCCCGTGCAGCGCGCCCTTGCGCCCCGCCTCCGACGCCCTCAGCGACAACGGCCTGTGGAGCCGGATGCTGGACAGCCTGTCGACCCGACAGCCCGGCTTCGCCGACCGCTCGGGCCACGACCAGTTCTTCACCGCCTTCGACCGCTTCGGCGCCACCGATCCCAAGCGCGCCGGCGACATGCTGGCCGACGTCATGCAGCGCATGGCGATCCAGAACACCTGGTATGTCGAGGTCATGGTGACGCCCCAGTCGCGCGAGAGCCGCGCCGTGGGCCGCGCCATCGGGTGGAAGGGCGACATGCGCGCCCAGGCCGCCGCCGGCCGCGCCCAGCTGGAGGCGCTGGTGCCCGGCGCGATCGCCCAGACGGACGCCCTGGAGGCGCGCGCCCGGGACGTGCTGGGCTGCGCCACCCCGCATCCGGCCGCCGGCTGCCAGGTCACCGTGCGCTATCTGGTCCAGTCGAACCGCCTGGTCCCGCTGCAGGAGACCTTCGCCCAGCTTCAGCTGGGCGTGGCGCTGATCGCCCGTGACCACCGCTGGGTGGGGCTGCAGCTGGTGGCCCCCGAGGATCACCCCAGCGCCATCCGCAATTACGCCGCCCACATGCAGATGGTGGGCTTCCTCTCCGACCACGGACGCAAGGCGCGGGTGGCGCTGCACGCCGGGGAGCTGACGCCTGCCTTCGCCACGCCGGGGGACCTGTCCTTCCACATCGCTTCGGCGGTGCGCGACGCGGGCGCGAGCCGCATCGGCCACGGCGTCGACCTCGCCTATGAGGACGGGGCGGCGGGGCTGGTCCGCGAGATGGCCGAGCGCGGCGTCATGGTGGAGGTGAACCTGACCTCCAACGCCGTCATCCTGGGCGTCAGCGGAGACGATCATCCCTGGCGCTGGCTCCGCTCCGCGAACGTGCCCTTCGCGCTGTCGACGGACGATCCGGGCATCAGTCGCTCCGAGCTCAGCCAGGAGTACGCCCGCGGGGCCGGGGAGGGCATGACCTACGCCGACCTCAGGCGCTCGGCGCGAAACGCCCTGGCGTTCAGCTTCCTGGCCGGCGAGAGCCTGTGGACCGACGCGCCGCGATACGAGCGCGCAACCGCCGCCTGCGCCGCGGACCTTGGCCGCCCGGAGCCGTCGCGCGCGTGCGCCGCCTTCCTGGCGCGCAGCGACAAGGCCCGCGAACAGTTCCGCTTCGAGGCGCGCCTGGCCGCCTTCGAGGCCTCCGTTCGCTAGATCGCCCAGGGAGCGCCCAGCCGGCGGTACAGCGAGCGCAGAGCCGCGACGTCGGTCGTGAACCAGCCTTCCATCCACTGGCGGTAGGCGGCGAGCCCCTGCGCCTCGTCCCCGCCGTTCAGCATCGCCGCGGCCGTCGCGCCGGCCAGACGGCCGCTCAACAGCGCCTTGAGCACCCCATGAGACGAGGTGGGATCCAGCATGGCGGCCGCGTCGCCCGCCAGCATCCAGCCCGGACCGGCCGGCGTGGTCAGCCGCCAGCCCATCTCCGCGCCGCGGGAAGGCCCTTCCGGGGCCAGGCCCGCGAGGCCCGCCGGCCTCCAGTCCCGATTTCGCGCCGTCTCTGAAAGATCAAGGCGAACCCATTGGTATCGGCCGGGTTCAACGCAAGCGATCCAGGTCCATCCGTCGGTGTCGCCGTGGATCAGGGGGCGCAGATCCCGGTCCGGCAGGCGGCCCCGGACGTAGCCGTAGCGCACCACCAGCTGCGGCGAACGCTCGCGGCGGGCGAGCCCCAGCTTGCGCTCGAGCCATCGGGCCGGCCCCGAGGCGTCGATCAACAGGCGCGCGCGCACGTCGCCCGCCTCGGTCGTCGCGCCGGCCGCCCGGCCGGTCTCCACAATCGGGTCGAGCGCGCCACAGGGATTGAGGACCTCCACGCCCAGGGCGCGGGCCCTCTCCAGCAGGAGCGCGTCGAAGGCGGCGCGGCGGACCTGGAAGCCCCGCCAGGGTCCGGCCGCGTCCGAGCCGAACGGCACGAAGCGCCGGTCGCCGGCCCAGTCGACCTCGGCGCCGTCGAAGCGCGCGCCGGTCACCTCGCCGAGGCGCCCGGCCAGGCCGAGCTGATCCAGCAGGCCCTCCACGCCGGGATGAAGGGCCTCGCCGACCCGTTCCCGGGGAAAGAGCTCGCGCTCGCACAGGACGACGGTCAGGCCATTCAGAGCGCAGCTGATGGCCGCGGAGGTCCCGGCCGGGCCGCCGCCGACGACGAGGACGTCGGTGCGCCGCGTCAGGCCGGCATCGAGGCGTCGTGGATCCACGCCCCGCCACCGCGCTTCACCAGCGCCCGGCCGCCGCCGGCGTAGGCCACGACTTCGTCTCCGTCGGCCGACACCAGCACGAACTGCTGGTCCTCGGGGTCGGGGATCTCCTCCCGGGGCACGTAGAGGCGGAAGGCGTAGGTCCGGCCCATCAGGCGCCCGCCGGCCGCGCGTTCCGCCGCGGCGAGGCTGGGGTCGTCCGGAGCCACGGCGCGGAACGACGCGACCGCCCAGCCGGCCTTGGCCGTCAACACCTCGACGGCGGCCCGGTCGCCGTGTCCGCCGAAGCGTTCGACGAAGTCCGGATCGTGGATGCCCAGGGCCCAGTAGACGGCTTCCATGGCCATGACCCGGGCCTTGGTTTCTTCCAGATCGACCTGGCCGAGCAGGGCCGCGGTCATGGTTCCCGGCATGGCGATGTAGTCGGCGCGATCGATGTTTCGGTAGCGCCA
Organism: Caulobacteraceae bacterium; assembly: GCA_019695035.1. Taxonomy (GTDB): domain Bacteria; phylum Pseudomonadota; class Alphaproteobacteria; order Caulobacterales; family Caulobacteraceae; genus JAEZEZ01. The sequence continues at coordinate 4,644 of JAIBAU010000038.1, forward strand.
CCAGGTCTTGCCGTCCCGTTCGACGCGGGCCGGGCCGTTCACGCCGTCCCAGGGCATCAGCCGGCCGCCCGGACCCGGTTCGATGCCGGTCTCCATGTCGGTGAGCGGCACGATGGTGGGCCACGGATAGAGTTCGCCGGGCGCCTTCTTCAGCGGCGTCCAGGTCCGGGTGGAGTCCGGTGCGATGGCAGGCCAGTAGCTGCCCAGCGCCGCGCACAGCTTCACGTCCTCGACGAAGGGCGTTCCCAGGCCGTGGTTCTGGAGGTAGCGCTGCAGCATCTGGCCGTCGGCGGCGTAGAAGATGCCCTGGCTGGCGTCCCAGCCCGGGTCGAATACGCCTGGCGAGTTGTCCGGGAAGCTGGAGGTGCGCCGCACCGGCGCCTGGGCGCGGACGGCTCCGACCGTGGCGCGCGGGTGGCAGACGATCGCCGTGGCGGTGTCGTCGTTGATGTTGAAGCCCAGCGGCAGGTTGATGTCGCCGGCCATGCGGCGGTGCGAGAGGGGATAGGGCGGGATGGCCCAGAGGCCCGCGCGCAGAATTTCCGGGGTCTCCCGCTTCCACCAGTTGGTCAGGTCGCGCTGGCTGACATACGGGAAGAAGTCGGGGGGCGAGATCAGACTGCAGGCGGGCACCCCGATGCGGAACTCGTCCGGCAGCCCCCGGGTGCGGGCCTGCACCCAGCCGCCGCCGGAGAAGTCGATGAAGTGCTGGGCCCGATAGCCGCCCTTGCGGATCATCTCGAACATGTCCGGCCGCAGGTTGAGGTCCTGCAGCGTGCCATCGCTCATGAGGCGGTGACGCACGGAGATGTATTCCGGCGCGTTGCGGTCGGTGTCGGCGGCCAGATCCGCGTAGTAGGCGGCCCAGTCCCCGTCTTCCTCTTCGTGCGGCTCGGGCGCCGTCTCATCCGGCAGCACGGCGTCCCCCGGCGCGACCGGCGAGGGCGGCTCGGGGATGCGCGGAATTTCGTCCGATCCCGCCAGGATCTGGCCCGAGGAGAAATAGAGCACGCCGGGCGTCGAGGCCCAGTCCCCGGGGACCTCGAAGCTGAGCCACTGGTCGCGATAACGGGCGCGGTTCACAAACAGGGCCGGCCTCGGGAGCACCATCCCCGACCCGTGCGCGGCGTCGCGCGACAGGGAGGCGATCATCTCGTCCTTGATGACGAACGGGAAGTTCTCGAGGTCATCCTCCGCCCACTCGGTGAAGTAGCCCTGGTTGCGCAGGTAGCGGTGGAAGCGGCGCAGCTTCTCGTTGCGGTAATGGGCGGAAAGCTCGACCGAAACGTCCAGGCCCCGGATGCACTCGCGGCCGGAGAACAGCTTGTGCAGGGGCGCCCAGAAGTAGCGCTCGCCGTCGTTGGCCAGCGGGTCCTGGGGTCCGAACGCGGGGGAGTCCGCCTTGCGCCGAACAGCGAGGTAAGGGGCGAAGCGGGCGGGGATGGTGCGGAAGGAGAACGGCCGGGCCGGATCGATGGGCTCCCATCCGCGCACGGCGCCATTGTACGCAGGCTCGAGGTCGCCCATGCGGGCGATCCCGGTCCGGGTGAAGCAGAGGTCGGCCACGTCGCCGTGCACCGCGTCGCGGGCGGGCCTGTACTCGAGGGCGAAGGTGACCACCGCCAGGGTTCCGTCGCCGGCCTTGGCGCGCAGTTGCTCAAGGGTGGGCGCCCGCACGCCGTAGACGTAGTTCTCGACCGCCTCGATCTCGGCCGGGGTCGGGTAGGCTGTCAGCGCTTCGCCGGCGACGCGGGGCGAGGCGAAGGCGTGGTAGAGCAGGCTGAGTCCCGGAGCGCCCGGCTCGACGCCGCGACCGCCGCCGAAATCGTCGAAGCCCGCGACCGTGCGGTCGACCTTGAGGCGACGATCCAGCGCCCCCTTCAGTCCGCTTGCCTTCAGGTCGATGGCGCCGCGGGAAGCCTTCAGGATGAGCTCCCGCCAGCCGTGCGGCGCAAGGCGACGGCAGGCGGCCGCCACTCCATCCCAGAGCGTCGCCGGCGCGGCCGCCGCCGCCGCCGCCGTGAGGGGCAGGGCGCCGGCGAGGGCTCCGCCTCCGGCCGCCAGTCCGAGGAAGTTGCGCCGCGTCGTCATCGTCGATCCCCCCTGTCGCCGGACAACGACGTTACCCGAAGCCGGGGTCGGCGCCATACGCAATCTGGGACTATATGCGTTGATGGCCGAACGTTCCGCGCACCCCGACGCCGCCGACCTGGAGAGCCGCCGCGCGGCTGCGGCCGCCGCGCCCGACCGGCCCGAGCTGGCCTTCCGGCTGGCCGCCGCGCTGGCCCGGGAAGGCCGGAATGAAGAGGCCCTGCGGGTGCTCGAGGGCATCGACAAGGGCGCGGCCGAGCCGGCCTGGGTCTTCCAGCGCGGCCTGGCGCACTTCCGCCTGGGGCAGTGGCCGGAGGCCGAGGCGGCCTTCCGGCGCGCCTTCGCGGCCGAGCCCGACCGGGCCGACTGGACCGCCTGGCGGGCGCGGGCGTTACTGGCGGCGGGCGACCTGGGTGCGGCCGGAGAGGCCCTGGAGAGCGCCGTGGCGCTGGAGCCCGGCAAGGCGGCCTTCGCCCTGTTGCTGGCCAGGACCTACCTGAGGGAAGGCCGGGTGGAGGACGCCGGCCGGGTGGTCGAGGCTGGTGTGGCGGCGCTGCAGGCGGACGACCCGTTGGGCGAGCGCCTGCTGGCCATGCGCCCGATGGTGCGGCTGGCCGAGGCGCGGCGCCACGCGCTGCAGGGCGTCCTCGAATTGCGCGCCACCCACTGGCGGCGGGCCGTCAAGGCGTTCGACCGGGCGCTGCGGCTGGTTCCGGACCAGCCGCCCTGGCGCGTGCTCCGCGGCCGGGCGCTGCTGGGGGGCAAGGACCTGGCGGGCGCCAAGGCCGAGCTGGAGCGGGCCGCGGGCGAGGACCCGCGTCCGGGAACGTTCGCCCTGCTATCGAACGTGCAGCAGCAACTGGGCGACGCCGCCGCTGCGCTGCGCAGCGCCGAACAGGCCGTGGCGCTGGATCCCGAAGGGCCGGCGTGGCGGGTCAAGCGCGCCGGACTGCGCCTCCAGTCCGGCGATGCGCCGGGCGCCGTGGCGGATTATCGCGAGGCCCTGGCTCGGGCCCCGGGTCACGCGGCCTGGAGCCTGGGGCTGGTCCGGTCGCTGCTGAAGGCCGGCGACCCCGGGAGCGCCCGCGCCCTGCTGGTCGAACTGGCTGGTCGTCCGGGGGCGGCGGCCGCGACGATCTTTCTGCTCGGCACGGTGGAGACGCAACTCGGTGACAATGTCGCGGCCGTGTCGGCCTGGCGTCGCGCCATCGCGGCGGCGGGGGCGGCGGCCCGGCCGGCCTGGCGGGCGCGGCTGGCGGGGGTGCTGGCGGGTCAGGGCTACGAACTCGACGCCCTGGCCGAGCTCGAGGCGGCGGTCGCCGGCCGCGACGCGACCCCGGCGATCCGGGCCCAGCTTGCGCAGCTCTACTGGCGCCTCGCCGAGGCGCCCAAGGCGCTGGCGCAGATCGAGCGCGCGATCGCCGAGGACCCCGCGCCGCCCTTCAAGTGGACCATCATGGCCGACGAAATTCGCGGGCGGCTCGCGGGTGGGGAGGAGACGCATTCACGAGCAGTTTCAGCCGAGTACGCGGACGCTTTCTACCGCTCGTCGAAGGTGCAGGCGGGGCCGGCCTCGCAGTCGCCCTACTACGGCTTCTGGCAGGAGGTGGCGCGGGCCGTCGGACGCACCGGCGCGCGCGCAATCCTCGATCTGGGGTGCGGCCCGGGCCAGTTCGCCGAATTCCTGACCGGGTCCCTGCCGGATGTCCGCTACGCCGGGGTCGATTTCAGCCGGGTGGCGATCGAACAGGGAACGGCGCGCGTTCCCGGCGCGACCTTCCGGGTTGGCGACCTTTCGGATCCGGAGGCGCTGGCGGGGATCGACTACGACCTCGTGACGGCGCTCGAAGTGCTCGAGCACATCGAGGACGACCTGGCGGTGTTCGGACGCCTGATCCGCGGCAAGCGCTTCGTCGGATCGGTGCCCAACTTCGACAGCTTCGGCCACGTGCGCTTCTTCCGCGACGAAGAGGCGGTGCGCGCCCGCTACGGCCCCGTGGTCGACGCGCTGGAGATCGAGCCCTTCCGGCTCAGTTCCCAGGCGATCCTTTTCCTGATGTCGGGCGTTGTGGCCTGAGGAGGTGGCTGCATGCGCACCTGGTTCGTCGTCCTCGGCCTGACGCTGGCGCTGGCCGTGGGCGGAGCGTCGCCGCCGGCTGACGAGGCCGCATTGCTGGCGGCCGGCAAGCGCTCGGCCGCCGCCTATCCCGCGCGCGCCAACCCCGTGCTGCCGGGGCTGGCCTACAGCTGCCTGGCGGGGGCGGCCCTGTTCGACTCCGGCGACCGGTCCGCGGCCGCCCTGACGCGCGCCTCGGCCGACCTGATCATGGGCAAGGTTCGGATGAAGGGCGGGGCGCCCGCCGGGTGGTCGTATGAGGGGGCCGAAAACTGTGCCGGGCCGGGCACCTCGGACGCGTTCAACGACGGCAGCTGCAACTCCGGCGACACGGTCTATGGCTTCCAGACGGGCCTTGCCGCCGCCTGCCTGGCCCGCGCCACCCTGGTCACCGGCGACGGACGCTACGCCCGCACCGCGCAGGCCGTGCTGCGGCGCTGGGGCCGGGCGAGCGATGCGCCATGCCCGGGCTGCCTGGCCTTCCAGCCCGGAGACTCGCCCAACGATCAGCACCGCTACATCCGCAACGTGAACCTGCTGCTGGGCATGGCCGCGGCCTGGACCTGGACGGCGACCGACGACCCGGAGATGCGGCGGCTGGCCGCGGGCGTCGTGCGCCTGGAAGCGCGAGAAGCACAGGCGAAGAATTTCGGCTATTTCAGTATCTTCGATCCGAAACATCGCGCCAGTCCTGAGCGAGAGTCGGCCCGGCTGGAGAACCACTTTCCGTTCATCGCCAAGGGGCTCCTGGATATCGGGGTGCTCACCGGGAACGCAGAGGCGAGGGCGCTGGCCCGACGCGCCATGGACGACTACCTGGCCTGCCGGGGCGCGAACTGTGCGCGTGCGCCCTGCAGCCGCTGGGCGGGCGCGGAGGCCTGCTGGCAGACGCCCCAGGCGCTGACGCCGTGCTTCTTCCGCGCCGTTCCCCGCTTTGCGGCCGCCTGCGAGCGCGTGCTGGCGCACAAGCCGCGGCTGGGCGGATACCAGGTCTGGGTGATCGCCGACGGACGCGCGCCGCGTTTCCGCGACGCCGGCCGCTGAGGGTTCGCCTCCCGCGCGTTCGGCCCTTAGACTTGGCCGCAGGAGACTCGCGTGCCGGCCACCAACACCCTTCCTGAAATCCTGCAGCGGCTGGGGCTCGACCCCGCGGCGCGGGTGCTCGACGTGGGGGGCGCGGCCTTCGCGGGTGAGGAGAGCACGGCGGCTCTGGTCGAGGCCTTTACCGGGCGCATCGACGTGGTCGTCCCCAAGGCCGAGCAGCGCGCCCCCATGACCGCCGCCTTCGGCAAGCGCGTCCGGCTGCTGCCCGGCGAGGCGGAGGCGCGGACGCGAGCCTACGACCTGGTGGTGGTCAGCCCGACGCTCGGGCGCATCGCCGAGACCCTGGCCGACGCGGCCTGGCGCTACGGGCCGCTGCTGAAGCCCGACGGCGTGCTGATCACCTTCGGTCTCGATCCGGCCGCCATCGGCGCCGAGGCCTACCGGCAACCCGAGCCGGGGGTGCTGGAGGCGTTCCGGGCGCTGACGGGGCGGGGCGAGGCTCTGCGCCTGGCGCCGGGTCTCGCCGACGCCTGGAGCTTGGTCGAGAACACCCCGCGCAAGCCAGGCGTGCGCAGCTACCTGAGCTGGCTGGTGCTGCGGCGCACCCCCGCGCCCGTCACCCGGGTCAGCGGCCTGGCCGAGGCGGCCGACGCCGAGGCGGCGCGACTGCTCCTGACCCACGATTTCGACACCGTCGTCGTGGCGCCGGAACAGGTCAGCCCCGGCGCGCGACGCTGGTCGCGCATCGTCGAGGCGCTCTTCCAGCACGGCCGTCGCCTGCTGTGGATCGATACCGGCGCCGCACTTCGGCTTGAGGCCACCGGCCCCGGCCTGCGCCTGACCTTTCCTTCAGGCGGGGAGGAAATCGACAGGCGAATCAAAATTTTGGGAGAGACATTGGATGCGGCGTCGCGGCTGGATCTGGAGCGGCAGGCGCTCGCTGACCGGATTGCGCGGATCGCGGGCGTGACCGCGGGGCCGGGGATCGGCTTTGTCAGCTTCGGCGCCGCCGCCGGCGCGGTGGTGCAGGCGGCGTTGAACGCCTTGTCGGCCCGCCGGCCCGACCGGGCCCGCCAGGCCCGCTGGCTGCACGACGACGGCGTCGACGGCGAGGCGCCTGCCGGAGCCCCTCGGCCCGACGCCCGTATCGGTTCATCCCCCGGCGAGGGCCGCGAGGCCATTCGCGACGTCCAGGCGCTGGGCGACCGCTATGCCTGGCGGGGCGCGAACCTCCGGGAAAAGCTGGCGGTCGCGGGGCCGCTGGCGGTTTATTCAGGGTCCGGCGCAGGCCTCGACCTGGCGGCCTTTTCGGAGGTGCTGGCGGCCGACGAGGCGCTGGAGCTGGCGGTCCTGGGCGGCCGGTCGGGCGAGGAGGTCAAGGACCTGAACCGCAAGCTCCGCCGCCTCCGGACGAGCCACCGTCTGACCCTGCTGCCGATCATTGCCCCGGCGGACGCGCCCGGCTTTGTGGCCGGCGCCAGCGTCGGGCTGATCGCGACCGATCCCTCGGGCGCGCCCGAAGCCGATGAGGTGGCGCGCTTCTCCGACTACCTCACTGCCGGAATGCCGGTCGTCGCCCCAGCGGGAGGGCAAGTCGCGGCCGTTCTGGCGGATTGGCCGGTCGGAACGATCTATCGCGCGGACCAGGAAGGCGACCTGGCGCGCGCCGTGCGGGACGTGCTGGCCGACCGCGAGGGCTTCGCCGCGGCCATCGCGCGACGCCCCGACCTGCAGTTGCTCTACGCCTGGGAGACCCAGGCCGGGACGCTGAGCCAGATCCTGCGACGTCTCTGGCCGGCGCCCGGCGAGCGCGCGACCCGCGCCGCTTGATGCCGGGCGGTTGGGCGTCTATCGACCGGTAGCCCATCCTCCCCGATGCATCGCGAGCCTGCCTTGATCCCCGCCGAGTCCGACGCCGCTTCTCCCCCTCGCTCCACTCCCGGCCTGCCGCGCGTGGCGGTGGTGGGGGCCGGACACTGGGGCAAGAACCTCGTGCGCAATTTCGGTGAGCTGGGCGCCCTGGCCGCCGTCGTCGATCCGGATCTGCAGACCGCCCAGGCGTTGGCCGCCAGCCAGGGCGCGGTTGCACGCGACCTCGACGCCGTGCTGGCCGATCCCGCCATCCAGGCTGTGGCCATCGCCGCGCCCGCGCCGCTGCATCACCGCCTGGCCAAGGCCGCGCTGCAGGCGGGCAAGCACGTCTTCGTCGAGAAGCCGGTCGCCCTGACGCTGGACGACGCCGCCGACCTGATCCAGACGGCGGAGACCGCCGGCCTGACCCTGATGGTCGGACACTTGCTGCAGTACCATCCGGTCTTCCTGCGCCTGAAGGCGATGGTCGAGGCCGGGGAGCTGGGGCGGGTCCGCTACATCTATTCCAATCGCCTGAGCCTGGGAAAAATCCGTCGCGAGGAAGACGTCCTGTGGAGCTTCGCGCCGCACGACATCTCGATGGTCCTGGCCCTGGCCGGGGAGGAGCCGGACCGGGTGACCGCATCCGGGGCCTGCATGCTCGACGAGGCGATGGCAGACAGCGCCACGGTCCAGCTGGCGTTCCCCTCGGGCCGTCGCGCCCACGTCTTCGTGTCCTGGGCCAGTCCGTTCAAGGAGCAGAAGCTGGTGGTGATCGGGGATGACGCGATGGCGGTCTTCGACGACACCCAGCCGAACTGGGACGACAAGCTCATGCTGTTCCGCCAGCCGATCGTCTGGCGCGACGGAACGCCCACCGTGGTGAAGGGCGAGCCGGAGCCGGTCGAGGTCCCCAAGGGCGAACCGCTGAAGGCCGAGTGCAGCCACTTCCTCGAGTGCGTCGCGAGCGGTCGCATGCCGCGAACGGACGGCGCCGAAGGCCTGCGGGTCCTGCGCGTGCTGACCCGCGCTTCGGAAGCGATGGCCCGCGACCGGAGCTAAAGGGGGCTCTGGCGCACGACGGCGCGGAGTCGCCCGGTCCCGGACAGGTCCAGCTCGGTCCTCAGGCCGCCCTGGCTCCAGGCGAAGTGTCGCGACGCCTCGCCGGCCCGACCCACGACAGCATCGGCCACGGGACCATCTGAAAGACTGAACAAGGTCACGAATTCAACGGTTTCGCCCTCGCGTGTGAATGCAAGACTTGAACATTCCGCCAGGGCGCCGTCCCGGGGCGAAACCCAGCCCTGGAGCTGCGGCTCCTTCTCGCCGCGACGCACCGGCTCGGCGACGGCCTGTATCGTCAGATCGGTGATCTCAAGCGCGCGAGGCCCACAGGCCGCCCGATATCCGTGGCCGACCTGCGATGCGGTCCAGGCTCCGTCGAGCTGGAACCACTGCCGGTAGCGGTGCGCGAGCGAGGCCTCCAGCCGGTCGACCACCAGCAGGAAGCGATGGGGCTTCAGGATCAGGACCCGGTGCTGCCGCACGTCCTCGGTCAGCGGCGCCGCGCTCTGGAACAGCACGATGTCGCGGAACGCTTCCGCCTGCAGCACGCCGCCTCCGAAAGGGGCGGCCCCGCGCCGGGGGTGATCCTGGCCGTCGACCTCGACGCAGTTATGGGCGCGGGTGGATTCCACGTAGATGCGGTGCGGGTCGTCGTACCAGTGACCCCTGTCGTGCAGTTCGCTGCCCGGGGCCGTGCGGCCGAGGTAGCCGTACCGGCCGGGCTGGATGAGGATGTCGGTCGTCCCCTCCGACCAGGAAAAGGTCAGGTGGTCCGCGTGCTTGTGAACCCGCGAGTGGAAGGCGCCGGCCTGGGCTAGATAGCTGGCCTGGCTCGGGTCCTCTCCCCAGTCGGGGTCGTGCATGCGGGCGAAGGCGTAGCCGGCGTTTCGGTACAGGACCGCTCCCGGCGCCGGGGGATCGCCGATGGCGCCGTCCGAGGTCAGGTAGCGCAGGGCCGGGTCCCGAAACCGGCCGGCCGCGGGCAGGGCGGTGCGCACCTCCGCCGGCCAGCTGTCCCCGAAGGCGACGACGCGGCCCGCCGGCGTGATCATCCACGACAACGCGCGCTCGGCGCCGGCGATGGCCTCGGCGGAGCGGGTTCCCTCCAGCAGGCCGGCGTTGCGGGCGCCGATCAGCGAGCCCAGCAGATTGGAATGGTAGGTGGGCGAGTGTTCGAGGTGGACGCCGTCGGCGTCGAAGTGGTTCGCCAGCAAGGTGTCCAGGCGCTCGCGCGCGATCTCGACCAGACCCTCGGCGCCGTCCAGCCAGGGGAAGCGCGCCGCCGCCGAGATGAGGCCCAGGGACTGGTAGAGACCGTGGTTGCTCCAGGACTGGAAGTAGCCGGGCTCGCGCAGGACCCGGAAATGGAACGATAGCGCCGCCGCGAACTCGCCGACGGTTGCATCGTCGACCCCCTCATCCCGCGCGGCGGCCTCGAGAAGCGCCGCGAGGCGGAAGGCGCGCATGCCCGCCGCCATGCCCTCCCAGGCCTCGTTCGAGCCGCTGCGGGCGGCCTCGACGAGCGGCTGCACGCCCGCACGCTCGGCCGCGCCCTGAAAGCGGTCCAGCCATGCCCGGGCGTAGGCGAGGCAGGCGTCCAGACCCTCGGGACGCGTCAGGGGCAGCAGGCCGTTCAGCAGCGTCGAAAGCGGGTCCCAGGCATGCAGCAGGAAGTGGAACGAGCGCGTGCCCGTCGTGAAATCGGGCGCGGTGATCGAGGTCTGGAACCCCAGCTTGGAAAAGCCGCCGGCGATCAAGTCGCCGATCCGCTGGGTCAGCGCCTCTCCCGTCGCGAAGGGTGCGGATTCGATGTTGTCGTAGGGGCGAGCGGGCGCGCTGCGGATGCGCTGCCGCAGGGCCGGGATGTCCGGGGAGCCGGGCGGGATGAAGCCGCCGCTCAGGCGCCGGTCCTCCGCACGGCGTCGGCGTACGCCGCCTTCCACTTGGTGCGTAGCACCTGGGCGACGCGTCCGGCGGTGCGGCCGTCCCACAGCGGCAGATCCTTGGCGCCCTTGATGGTCGCGCCGTCCAGCACGGGCTCGATCTGGGCTCGCACGTCGTCGAAGTCGACCAGGGTGTTGGTGCCGTGGGTGACGGTGATGGGACGTTCGGTCGTGTCGCGCACCGTGAAGCAGGGGACGCCCAGCCAGCTGGTCTCTTCCTGGATGCCGCCGGAGTCCGTCACCACCAGCCTGGCCTTGGACACCAGGTTGGCGAACTCGCCGTAGGCCAGCGGCGGACTGGTTCGAACGCGCGGATTGGAGAAAAGCGTCTCTCCACCGGGCAGGGACTTGAGCCGGTCCAGGGTGCGGGGGTGAACCGGGAAGACCACCGGCGTACGCTCGGCCAGATGCTCGATCAGCCGCCGGATCTCGTCCAGGCGATCGGGGGAATCCACGTTGGCCGGCCGGTGGAAGGTGGCCACGGCGAATTCGCTCGGGCTTACGGCGAACCGCGCCGTCACGGCCTCGGCCACGGTGTCGTTCAGCACCATGGCCAGGGCGTCGATCATGATGTTGCCGACGAAGTAGACCCGATTGTGGGCCGCGCCCTCGTGGTACATCAGGTTCTGGGCCGCAGCCGCTGAGGGCGCCAGCAGGACGTCGGAGATGGAGTCGACGAGGATGCGGTTCATCTCCTCGGGCATGGTCTCGTCGTAGCTGCGCAGGCCGGCTTCCAGGTGGACCAGGACGCGGTGGTTGCGCCGCGCCGCCAGCGCCGCGCCGAGCGCCACGTCCACGTCGCCGGGGACCACCACCATGTCGGGCTGGTCCTTCTCGATGAAGGCGGAATAGCCCTTGATGATGCCGCCCATCCGGTCGCCGTAGTTGTCGGCGTCCAGGGGCAGTTCGACGATCTCGTCATGGACGCCGAACTGGGCGAACAGGTCCGAAGACATGTTCTCCGAATAGTGCTGCGCGATGAACACCAGCCTCGGCTCGCACCACGCCTGATCCTTCAGCGCCTTGTACAGCGGCGCGATCTTCATGACGTTCGGCCGGGCGCCGGCGATCAAGTGAATCCTGCAGCGCTTGGCCGGCATCGATCCGCTCACGCCTGACGGATGGCGTCGGCGACGTTCTCGATGATCCAGTCCTGCAGGTCCGGCTCGAGATAGGGGTGCATCGGCAGGCTGATGACCTCGCCGGCGAGGCGCTCGGAGACCGGCAGGCCGTTCCCCGCCACCGGGAAATCGCGGTAGGCGGTCTGCTGGTGCAGCGGCTTGGGATAGTAGATGGCGGTGGGCACGCCACGCTCTTTCAGCGCCGCCGCCACGGCGTCGCGATTGGCCACCCGCAGGGTGTACTGCGCCCAGGTCGAGGTGTGGCCCTCCGGGGTCTCGGGCACGCCGGCGAGGTCGCGCAGGCCGTCGTTGTAGCGCCGGGCGACGCGGTCGCGGGCCTCGATTTCGTCGGGGAAGATCTTCAGCTTTTCGATCAGGACCGCAGCCTGGATGGTGTCCAGCCGGCCGTTGATGCCGATGCGGACATTGTCATACTTGTCAGAGCCTTGGCCGTGAACGCGCAGGGATCGGATGATCGCTGCGAGCTCGCTGTCATCGGTGAAGATCGCCCCGCCGTCCCCGTAACAGCCCAGCGGCTTGGCCGGGAAGAAACTGGTCGAGGTGGCCAGCCCCAGGGTCCCCACCTTGCGGCCCTTGTACACGCCGCCGAACGACTGGGCCGCGTCTGACAACACCCACAGCCCGTTGGCTTCGGCGAAGGGCAGGATGGCGTCGTAGTCGGCGGGCAGGCCGAACAGATCGACCGGGACCACGCAGCGGGGGGTCAGCCCGGCCGCCCTGGCTGTGGCCAGCGCCTGCTCGAGGCTCTTGATGTCGGTGTTGAAGGTGTCCTCGTGGATGTCGACGAACACGGGCGTCGCCCCGGCCAGGGCCACGACTTCGGCGGTCGCCGCGAAGGTGAACGAAGGGCAGAGCACCGCGTCGCCGGGTCCCACGCCGCGGGCCCGCAGCACCAGGGTCAGGGCGTCGGTTCCATTGGAGCACGAGATCACCTCGCGCGCCCCGCAGAAGGCGGAAAGGTCGGCCTCGAGCTGCTTGACTTCGGGGCCCATGACGTAGCCGCCGTGGTTGACCACCTTCAGCACCGCCTCGTCGATCAGGCTTCCCAGCCGGCGCCGCTGTGCGAGGAGGTCGATGAAGGCGATCTGGGGAATGGCGGCCGGCTTGTTCATGGCGAACCCTGGAACTCTGACCCTGGACTGGGGTGATGGGAAGTCGGCGCCGGTCTAGCCCCTGGGGCCGGGGCTGTCCATTGCGCGCACCCGTCGGTTGCCTTGCGGCGCCTCAGCTTCCCGCGATCGCGGGGTCAACGTTGAAGCCGGCCTTCTTGGCGGCCTGAACACGGCGATTGGCGCGGAACAGCTGCTGGAGGATGAACAGCTGTTCCTCCCTGGTGAGCAGTTTGCCGGCTTCGACGCGCGCCCGCAGTTCCTTGATTTCGGCGTTGGTCATGGCCTCGTTCCAAGTCGTCGCTGCAGATCCCGGACGGCGCGCCCGGGCGACCTGCCTGCACATACGAGAATTCGCGAATTTCGCCAGCGGATTCCTTGCATGCGCCTCGTGCTCCTAGATCCAGAGGAAGTCGGAGGCGTCGATGGCGGAGGTGAGGGTGTTGTTGACGGTGATGGTGGAGCCGTCGGGCAGGGTGATGAGAACATTGGCGCCCTGCTGGGTGATGGTCAGGTCGCT
>JAIBAU010000015.1 GCA_019695035.1 Caulobacteraceae bacterium
GAGCCGCGCCGGCGGCCGGAGCGGCCGGCGTGGCCGCGGCGGCGGCTGCGGCGGCTGCGGCCTTGTCGGCGGCTTCCTTGGCCGCCGCGGCGGCGGCCTGGTCGCGAGCGAAGGTCATGGAACCGCCCTTGGAAGCCACCCAGCGCGCGAACTCGGCGTCCGAAACGACGCGGATCTCAAGCGGCATGAACGCGTGGTCGACGCCGCAGAGCTCGGAGCACTGGCCGTAGAAGACGCCTTCGCGGTCAGCCTTGAACCAGGTCTCGTTGACACGTCCGGGGATGGCGTCGGTCTTCAGGCCAAACGCGGGCACGCCCACCGAGTGGATGACATCGGCGCCCGTGATGAGGAGCCGGACCACGCGGTTGACCGGAACGACCATCGGCTCGTCCGCCGCGAGGCGGTAAGGCTTGCCGGCCGCCCGGGCCGACGCCTCGTCGAGCATGTTCGAGGTGTAGTCTTCGATGCCCTGGTCAGGATAGGCGTAGCTCCAGTTCCACTGGTTGCCGGTCACCTTCACCGTCACATCCGTGCGGGGAATGTCGTGGTAGGCGTAGAGCAGCCGGAACGAGAAGATCGAGATGAAGACGAGGATCAGGACCGGAACCACGGTCCAGATGATCTCGATCGGGGTGTTGTGGCTCCACCGGGCCGGAACCGGGTTGGCCCGCTTGTTGTAGCGGATGATCACCCAGAGCAGCAGCGCCAGGACGAACAGCGAGATGCCGACGATGATCGGCAGCAGAATGTGGTTGTGGAACGCGATCGCGTCCTGCTTGAGCGGCGACGCCGCCGGCTGCAGGTCGATCCCGCCCGGCGTCGGCTGACCTACGAGGTCCTCCGCCCAGGCCTTGGCGCTGAACATGGCTACGCCGAGCGCCGCCAAGCCGGCGCCCGCCAGCCTCCCGATCCCCATCCGCGAAATCCTCATGTGTGCTCGGTCCGACCCTCAAAGGGACAAGGCCCGACGCGCCGCACGTATGCGGCGCAGCGAGCGCTGTTTCGTTTTCTGGCGCGTGCATATCGCCCCGCCGCCGCCTTGCCAAGCGACACAAACACATAGAGCAACGGTTTCGTCGCGCCGGGCGCGACCCTATGTTGCAAAGCCCGGCTTTCCCTACCCCGACGGACCGTTTGCCAATGAACGCCATCTCATCCGCGACTTCCCTGCTCGAAACCGCCGGCGTCGAGAAGGAGCGCGCGCTGAACATTCTCGGCGACGCCGTCGCAGGGGCCGACGACGGCGAGCTTTTTGTCGAGCACGCCGAATCGGAATCGCTCGTGTTCGACGACGGTCGGCTGAAGTCGGCGGCCTATGACGCCAACGAGGGCTTCGGCCTGCGGGTCGTCGCCGGCGAGACGGCCGGCTACTCCCACGCCAACGAGATTTCCGAGGACGCCATCCGCCGCGCCGCGGACTCCTCGGCCCTGGCCAAACGGGGCTATGCCGGCGTCAGCGCCGAGGGGCCCCGCGCCACCAACCGCAAGTACTACGGCGAGGACGACCCCCTCGCCTCGCCGGCCTTCGGCGACAAGATCGAACTGCTGCGCAGCATCGACGAGTACGCCCGGGCGAGGGATCCGCGCGTGGTCCAGGTGTCGGCCACCCTGGCCGGGGAGCGCCGCGTGGTGGAGATCCTGCGCGCCGACGGTCGGCTGGTCCGCGACGTGCGTCCGCTGGTGCGCCTCAATGTCTCGGTGACGGTGGAACGGGACGGCAAGCGCGAAAGCGCCCATGCGGGGGGCGGCGGGCGCGGCGGCTTCGAAGCCTGGATCACCCCCGAGAAGTGGCAGGGCTTTACAGAAGAAGCGCTGCGCCAGGCGCTGGTGAACCTGGACGCCATACCGGCGCCGGCGGGAGAAATGGACGTGGTGCTGGGTCCGGGCTGGCCTGGCGTTCTGCTGCACGAAGCAGTGGGACATGGCCTGGAGGGCGATTTCAACCGCAAGGGCAGCTCGGCCTTTTCGGGCCGCATCGGCGAGCGCGTCGCGGCTCCCGGCGTCACGGTGGTGGATGAAGGTTCGATCCAGGGCCGGCGCGGATCGCTGAGCGTCGACGACGAAGGCACCCCGACAGGCCGCACGGTGCTTATCGAGGACGGTATCCTGGTCGGCTACATGCACGATCGCATGAGCGCGCGCCTGATGGGGATGCAGCCGACCGGCAATGGACGGCGCCAATCGTTCGCCCACATGCCCATGCCGCGCATGACCAATACGTACATGGAGGGCGGCTCGGGCAAGCTGGAGGAGATGATCGCCAAGACCCGGCGGGGTCTCTACGCCGTGAACTTCGGCGGGGGCCAGGTGGACATCACGAATGGCAAGTTCGTGTTCCAGTGCACCGAGGCGTATCTCATCGAGGACGGGAAGATCGGCGCGCCGGTGAAGGGTGCGACCCTGATCGGCGATGGCCCGACCGTTCTGACCCGGGTCACCGACATCGGCGACGATTTCGCGTTTGACCCGGGCGTCGGAGTCTGTGGCAAGGCGGGTCAGGGCGTGCCGGTGGGCATCGGTCAACCGTCGCTGCGTATCGCCGGGCTGACTGTTGGAGGAACCAGCGTCTAGCGGGGGACAATACTTGTCCGCCCAGATCAAATGAGGCGGGCAACACTGAAATGCCACTATTTCGCCCAAGTGACACATCGTTACGTGTCAGAAATTTAACCTACCTTTCCTGCATTTAATTGGAGCTCGGCCGCGAGCGCCCGCACCTTTGCGTTATTGCGGGAGGACGCGTTCAATGAAACTGCGGGGAATGACGGTCGCCGTCGCGGCGGCGGCCCTGGCCACGGCGGCCAATGCTCAGGAGGCGGCGAACACCGCCCAGGCGACGCCGCAGGAGGCGGCGCCGCAGGAAGGGGTCATCTCCTACCCTCCGGAATTCTTCGCCAGCGCGCAGCCGCAGTCGGCGATGGACATGATCAACCGCGTCCCGGGGTTCCAGTTCGACGGCGGCGACAGTGTCCGCGGCTTCAACGGCGCCGCCGGCAACGTGCTGATCGACGGCCAGCGTCCGGCTTCCAAGGCGGACCCGCTCGAAAACATCCTGCGCCGCATCCCGGCCACGACCGTCGAGCGGATCGAACTGATCCGCGGCGGCGCCCCAGGCATCGACATGCAGGGCAAGACGGTGCTGGTGAACGTCGTTCGCAAGCAGACCGCCTCGCAGCAGGCGCTGTGGGCGGTCGCGTCCGGGTTCTACGCCGATGGCCGCACCACTCCCGCCATGCGGCTGGAAGGCTCCCGGCGCGAAGGCGACCGGGCCATGGAAGGAAGCGTGCTGCTTTACACCTTCGTGGACGACGGAGCGGGGGAAGGCCCGCGGATCACGTACGATCGGGCGGGCGGCACGGTTCTGGAACGCGCCTTCTCGGACGAGACGGCCGGCGGTCGGGGCGTCGAGACCAAGGCCAGCTACGAACAGGGCCTGCTGGGCGGCAAGGTCCGCCTCAGCTATTCGGGCAAGCGCGAGGTCTACAACTGGGATCTCGAGGACACCACGAACTACCCGTTCTTCTACCGTTTCCGCGCCCACGACGACTTCGACACCAACTTCCAGGGCGAAGTGGGCCTGCAGTGGTCGCGCAACCTGGGACCTCGCACCGCGATCGAGCTTCTGGCGCTGCAGACCTGGCGGGACACCGACTACCTCTCCACCTTCGATGACACCGTCGACAATTTCGTCTTCACCCAGGCGTCCACGAACGGCGAGAGCATCGTCCGCGGCAAGGCCCGCTACACCTGGTCGGACACCTTGACCGTCGAGGGCGGTGCGGAGGTCGCCTACAACTTCCTCGACCGGACCTCGACCTTCACCTTCAACGGCGCTCCGATCGCCATCCCGGCCGCCAGCGTGCTCGTCGAGGAAACCCGCGGCGAGGTGTTCGGCACCGCAACCTGGCGCGCTATGCCGACCCTGACGGTCGAAGCCGGCGCGCGGTTCGAGTACTCGGTCATCAGCCAGTCCGGCGACTCCAACCTGGAGCAGGAGTTCTTCTATCCGAAGCCCCGCCTGTTCGTGACCTGGGCGCCGAACGAGGCCAACCAGGTCCGCCTTCGCATCGAGCGGGAGGTCGGGCAGTTGAACTTCGGCGATTTCGTCTCCTCGGCCCAGCTGTCGACGGGCGTGGTTACTGCGGGCAACCAGGATCTGGTTCCCGGCAAGGCCTGGACCTATGAAATCGCCTACGAGCGCCGGTTCTGGGAGAAAGGCGCCCTGGTGCTGCTGGCCCAGTACTCCGACATGGAGGACGTGGTCGATCGGGTTCCGGTCGTCGACCTGTCCACCTGTCCGATCGTGGGCGGCGAGCCGGATCCGACCTCGCCGCTGTGCGAGGTGTTCTCCGGGGTCGGCAACATTCCCGAGGGCCGCAACTTCCACTACGAGGTCCAGCTGACGCTGCCGCTGGACCGGCTGTGGGTGAAGGGAGGCCTGCTCACCTTCTCCGGCACCTGGAGGGACTCGGAGGTCGAGGATCCGACGACCGGCGAAGTGCGCGAGATCTCGGGCCAGCCGCCGTTCACCGGCAACGCCGCCTTCACCCAGGACATCCCGGCCTGGCGTCTGAACTGGGGCTTCGACGTGGGGATCGGCTTCAAGGACTACTACTACAACATCGACGAGGTGGACTCGGAGGAGCTGCAGTCCTGGTGGCGGCTGTGGCAGGAGTGGAAGCCGATGCCGAGCCTGTCGATCCGCATGGAATTCCAGAACTTGGCGGCCCGCGACCTGATCCGCACGCGCGACGTCTATACGGGTCTGCGCGACACCTCGGCCCTGCTGTTCCACGAGCGCAAGGACCTGAACTTCGATCCGTTCTTCTACATGCGCATCCGCAAGACTTGGTGATCCGCGAGGTCCCGCGGAAGCAAGCCTGGAAGGGAGCGCCGCAGGGCGCTCCCTTTTCGTTTGGCAGCGACCCGAACGAGAAAGGGCGGCGCTCGCGCGCCGCCCTTCGCCGTCCTTGGCTGATCGGCCCGCCTAGTGGTGCGGAGCCGAGGGCGCCGGATTGGCCGCGTTGCGGTCTTCCTGCCCGCGGTCGGTCGCGTCCGGCCCGGGGTGGTTGTCGGGGTCGTTGACCCCGTGCGCCCAGCCCTTGATCAGGAAGCTGAGGACGATGAAGACCGCGCCGCAGGCCATGCCCACGTAACCCAGCTTCTCGAAGCCATCGAGCGAGGTGCGCAGGGCGCCGCCCGGATCAAGGACCTGCCCGCCCACCGTCTCGGTGCCCATCGCGCCGGCGATGATGCCGCCGACGTACTGAGCGATGGACGAGGAGAGAAACCACACCGCCATCATGAAGCTGACCACCGAGGGCACCGAAAGCTTGGTGATCTCGGACAGGCCGACCGGCGAGAGGAAGAGCTCGCCAGTCGTGTGCAGCAGGTAGAGCAGGCCAAGCAGGATCAGCGGAGTGCGGAAGGCCGAATCCACCATCCCCGCCTGCACGCCCCAGACCACGACCATGAAGCCGAGGCCGACCTGCAGCAGGCCGAGGCCGAACTTCAGGGTGGGGTTCGGATCCTTCTTGGCCTTGGCCAGCCCCGCCCACATGGCGGCGAAGATCGGCGCGAAGATGAGGATGAAGCCGGCGTTGAAGGACTGGGTCTGCGACGAGGTGATGGTGGTGTCGATCCAGTTTGCGCCCATGGGCAGGCCGGCCGCGGTCATCTGGGCCGCGGTGCCGAACGAGAACCCGAGGAACTGGAACGGCGCCGAGGTGAGGCTCAGGTCCACGTTGCGGTCGGCGAACAGGTTGAGCGAGGTGCCGGCCTGCTCGAACAGGGTGAAGAACACCACCGCGCCGAAGATCAACACCATGGCCAGCATCATGCGCTGGCGCTGGACCCAGTTCTTGCAGACCACCGCCAGGATGAACACGACCGCGACCAGCGAGGCGATGATGCCGCCCATGAGGGCGACGCCGACGGCCGCGTTGTTCTGCACCAGGAACCAGATCGCGGCGACGCCGACGATGCCGAGCAGGTAGATCGACCATTCCATGTTGATCGGGCCGATGAAGGGCTTGCGGATCTTCTCCGGATCGGGCGGCTCGCCCTTGCCTTGCAGGAGCGGCTTGCCGAGCACGAACACCACGAAGCCCGCCGCCATGCCCACGCCGGCCAGGCCGAAGCCCCACGGCCAGCCGTAGTTCTGGCCCAGGTAGCCGCACAGCACCGAGGCCCAGAAGGCCCCAAGGTTGACCCCGTAGTAGTAGAGGGTGAAGCCGGAATCCCGCCGCGGATCACCCTGCGGGTACAGCTGTCCGACGATGGTGGAGATGTTCGGCTTGAGGTAGCCGACGCCCATGATGATCAGCGACAGCGCCAGCCAGAAGACGTTCACCCCGTTCATGTCGCGGGATTCCTGCATCGTGTACTGGCCGGTCGGGATCACCGGCGGAAGCGAGGCGTTCGTCGGAAGGTCGACCAGTTCAAGCCCAGCCGCGCTGCCTTTGAATTCGTAGGGCTTGCCGTCGACGACCAGACGGACCTCCCGGGCTTCGCCCCGGCCCGTGGCCTGCACCGCGTAGGACTGCCCCTGGTAGGTCAGGGTCTGGGTCGCGTCGCGCCCTTCGTAGGCCATGAGGCCATGGCCGGCGACCAGAAGGATGGCGCCGAACGCGACCGCCTTGCGCGTACCGATGAAGCGGTCCGCAAGCACGCCGCCGATCAGCGGCAGGAGGTACACCAGCGAGGTGTAGGAGCCGTAGGTGGCCCCCGCGAGCTTGTCGTCAAAGAGGAAGTGCTGCGTCAGGTAGAAGATCAGGATCCCGCGCATGCCGTAGTAGGAGAAGCGCTCCCACATTTCGGCGAAGAACAGGATGATCAGCCCCTTCGGGTGATTTCGAAGAAGCTGGATGAGTACGGGTATGCCGGTCGCCAGCGTGATGACGATCCCCAGCAGAATGACAATGTTGTTCATGCGCGACCTTCGCGGTTTCCCAAGGCGATGGCGCGCATGGCCCTCCGCGCCCACCGTCCCCCTATTGGGGCGGATAAGGCCACGCAAACTAGGGGTTTACAAGCGCTAACCCTGCGTGACTCGGGTGTGCCACCGCCCGCGCAACCCCTTGCCCGCTCTGGAATAGCGGTGTTCTACCGGACGCCCGCCATCATCTTCTTGAGCACGGGCGACGCCAGCAGCAGGACCCCGCCGGTGATGACGGCCGCCCAGCCGATCTCACCGAAGACCTTTTGGTAGGTCTCGAGCTGCGCGGCCGGGTCCACGACCACCCCGCCGACCGTGGCCGCGGAAGTGGCCTTGGCCACGATCCCCGCCAGGGTATGCGCCAGGGCCGATGACAGGAACCAGACGCCCAGCATCAGCCCGACGATGCGCGGCGCCGAAAGCTTGGTGATCATCGAAAGGCCGATCGGCGAGAGGAACAGTTCGGCCACCGAATGAATGACGTAGGCCAGAGCCAGCCAGGTGAAGGCCACGCGGAAGTCGGGCCCCGCCTGGGTCTCGATCGCCCACACCAGCACCAGGAAGCCCGCGCCCACCAGAGCCAGGGCGATGGAGAACTTGTAGGGCGTCGGCGGCTCCAGCCCCCGTCGGCCCAACCCCTGCCACATGGCCGCGAACAGCGGGCCCAGCAGGATGATGCAGAGCGGGTTCACGAAGTGCGCCTGGCCGGCGGTCAGCCAGGCCGGCAGGGTGACCGATCGATCCGCGAACAGGGTCAGACTCGAGCCCGCCTGTTCGAAAAGCGTCCAGAACAGCACCGAGAAGATCGAGAGGATCAGGGCCACGAGCATGCGCGAGCGAACTTCGCCGCGCAGCGCGATGACCGTGTAGAGGATCATGGCCACGAAGAGCCCCGGCGCGACCCACAACAGCGTCTGTTCGACCAGGTGCTGGCGCTGGATCAGCAACCAGACGGGCGCGACAGCCACGACCCCGCCGATCCAGAAGAGGGCCTCGAGCGGAACGCCGAGCACCCGCTGCTTGAGCTTCTCGGGGTCCGGCGGCCCCGCCCGCCCCTCCAGCCAGGGCTGGCCGAGTTGGAACACGACCAGACCGAGCAGCATGCCGATTCCGGCCAGTCCAAATCCGTACTTCCAGCCGTAGGCGATGCCGATCCAGCCGCAGGCCAGCTGGCTCAGCAGAGAGCCGAGGTTCACGCCGACATAGAAGAGGGTGAAGCCGGAATCCCGACGGGGATCCTCCTTGGAATAGAGTTCGCCGACCACGGCGGAGATGTTGGCCTTGAGGAACCCGACTCCGCAGATGATCAGGGACAGCGCGAGGAACAGGACGCCCTCGCCCTGGATGTCCCGCTCGACGCGGGTCTGGAACTGCCCCACCGGCGTTACTTCCGGCAGAGTCGACTCCATGGCCGCGTCGCGCCGGACTCCTTCGGGACTGATGGTGATCGGCGTGCGCGCGCCGTCCGGGGCCTGGGCGATCAGCTGCCGATCCTGACCCCGGCCGTCAGCCGTGATGGTGTACTCGGTTCCGCCGATAGTGAGGAACTGCTTGCCGCCCGGTCCTTCGAACGCCATGGCGAAATGGCCGGCCACAAGCAGGAGAGCCCCGATGGTGACCGCCTTGCGGGCCCCGAGCCAGCGATCGGCGATGGCGCCCCCGATGATGGGCGTCAGGTACACCAATGCCGCATAGGCCGCGTACAGCCCCTGGGCTTCGGTGTCCTCGAACAGCATGTGCTGCACCAGAAAGAGGACCAGCAGGGTGCGCATGCCGTAGTAGGAGAAGCGCTCCCACATCTCGGCGAAGAACAGCACGACCAGTCCGCGGGGGTGGCCGAGAATTGTCTTCCGCTCAGGCGCGGCCGGCAGGGTGGCGTCGGTCACGTCGGTATCTCCTTACCTCGAGGCCAAGGGAGCGGAATGTGCGGTCCGATGCAAGGGCCGGCGGTCAGAGACCCGCCATATCGATCACGAAGCGATAACGCACATCGCTCTTCTCGATGCGCGCCCAGGCTTCGTTGATCTGATCGGGTCGGATCACTTCGATATCAGAGGCGATCCCGTGTTCGGCGCAGAAGTCGAGCATCTCCTGGGTCTCGCGGATGCCGCCGATGGGCGAGCCGGCCAGTCGCCGGCGGCGGGACAGCAGGGCGAGGGAGAAGACCGGCAGGGGCTCGGCCGCCAGGCCCAGCATCACCATCGTCCCGTCGCGGGCGAGGAGCTGGATCAGGCGATTGACGTCGGCCGGCGCCGAAACCGTGTTGATGATCAGGTCGAACCGCATCGCCGCCGCCTTCATCGCCTCGGCGTCGGTGGTGATCAGGAAGTCATGGGCCCCCATGGCCAGCGCATCGGCCTTCTTGCGATCCGAGGTCGACAGCACGGTGACCTCGGCGCCCAGGGCTGCAGCCAGCTTGACCGCCATGTGGCCCAGCCCGCCCAGCCCCACCACGCCGACCTTCTTGCCGGGCCCGGCCTCCCAGGTCTTCAGCGGCGACCAGGTGGTGATGCCGGCGCAGAGCAGCGGCGCCGCCTCGGCCATCGACAGGGCTTCAGGGATCCTCAGTACGAAGTGCTCGTCGACGACGATCTTGTCCGAATAGCCGCCCATGGTTGGGCGCCCCGCCTTGTCGATGCCGCCGTAGGTGCCGACCATGTTGGCGCAGAACTGCTCCTCGCCGCGCCGACACTCGTGGCAGGTGCGATCGGAATCGACCATGCAGCCCACCCCGACGCGGTCGCCGACCTTGTGCCGGGTGACGTCCGCGCCGACCGAAGCAACCACGCCCACGATCTCGTGGCCTGGCACGAACGGGTACCTGGTGCGCCCCAGTTCATTCTTCCCGACGTGCAGGTCCGAGTGGCAGATGCCGCAATACTGGATGTCGATGACGACGTCCCGGGGCCCCGGATCGAGACGCTCGATGGCGATCGGACCCAGCGGGCTGGCGGAGTCGGGACAGGCGATGGCTTTGGCGGGGATCATTTCAGTTTTCCGATCAGGGCCTGGGCGGCGGCCGGGTTGCGGACCTTGGCGCCCGAGATGAAATAGACGTAGGCGTCGCCCCGTCGGGACCATCGCCGGGCCTGGTCGGCGTAGGCGTCCAGTTCCGCCGACGTGACGCCCGCCTCGAGTTCCTCGCGCGAGGACATGACGCGGGCATAGGCGAAATCGGCCGTCTCCTCGTCGATCTCGGGGAAGTCCTCATCCAGCGCATAGACGATGGCGCAGTTGTACTTGCGCGCCAGGTCGTAGAACTGCGGCGTCTGGAAGGTGGGGTTGCGAACCTCAAGCGCGTGTTTCAGCGCCCGGCCCTCGACCTCCCTGGGCAGCAGCTTGAGGAAGCCCTCGAAGTCCTCCGGATCGAACTTCTTGGTGGCCATGAACTGCCAGTTCATCGGCCCAAGCTTGTCACCCAGCGCCGCCATGCCCTGCTCGACGAAGCGGGTCATCGACTCCTTCGACTTGTCGTCCGAAAGCACGCGCCGATTGGTGCAGAACCGCGAGGCTTTCACGGCGAACCGGAAGCCGTCCGGCGTCTCGTCGCGCCACTTCTCCCAGCTGTCGCGCTTGAAGGTGGAGTAGTAGGTGCCGTTGATCTCGATGGAAGTGAGGGCGCGCGAGGCGAACTCCAGTTCGCGCTTCTGGGCCAGGCCTTCCGGGTAGAAGGGGCCGCGCCACGGTTCGAAGGTCCAGCCCCCAACGCCGACGAAAACCTGACCCATTCTATCTCCTTCCCTGTGAGCGGCAGCGCGCGTCAGAGAGGGAGCAACCCCTCACTCGGCGAGTCATCTCACGCCTCAGAGCTCACCCTAGAGAAGTCCGCAGCCCCTCTCCACAATCCTCTCCCCGGTCCCGCGCTCCATATCGGCGTCGAAGGCGATCAGCATGAAGCCTCGGAGATCGCCGACAGGCCGTCGCGGTTCGGGCCGGGGATGAAAAGGCTTAGGATTGTGGACGCCCGAACGGCGCAGGGAGGCCCGGACTCCCGACAACGCCCGCGAGCAGACCCATCCCCAGCCAGGCCCCCAAGATCGGGCTCATGCCGACGCCGACAAGGGGGACCGGGAAGGCGCCCCACCTCGGCGCCACCGCCCAAAGCAGCAGCAGTACGCCGAGCATCAGGCCCGCCCTGCGGGCCTCCGGTTGGGTTGACCCGCCCGCACGGGCCGAGACGAAGGCGGCCGCGACGGGCAGCAGCAACGCCGCAAGGCCGGCGACAGGCGACAGCTGGAACGCGAGCCCCACTGCGCCCTCCACTTCCGGAACCGGCTGCAGCGGATCCTGGCGCATCCAGGCCGCCCCGATCAGGGCCAGGGCGGCGGCCATTGCAGCAATGCGTATGCGCCGATCGCGGACCACAAGGAGGCCGGTAAGGATAGCGCACCCGAGCGCCGTCGCCTGGGACGCATCCGGCTGGGCGACCGCGAGCGCCTGCGTCGCCAGCGCCACCCCCCACGGCCACCGGCGATTCCGCCCCAGAACCGAGAGGCCCACGACCGCCGCCGGCAGGGCCAGCATCGCCGCGTTGGCGCGCACCGGCCCAAGGTCAAGCCATCGGTGCACGCCTTGCTGGTCGGGGAACAGGAAGGCCGCCCCCAGTGCGAGGGGCGCGAGGCCGAGGAAGAGCAAGGGCATCTCGCGGCGATAGGCGGCGGACACGCCGACCGCCGCGGCGGCCCCGACGCCCCACGCCGCTAGGTTCCTCGCCCATGACCCCGTTGGCACGCCGTTCGCGGCGCACACCCAAACGCCCACCGCGACCGCGGCCAGCGACACGCCGCCGAAGACCAGCAAGAGGCTTGTGGAGGAGCGCGAGGCCATCATCCGCAGGTGAGATCCAGCGACATGAACACCGTGCCGCCGACCGGGGTCCCGTAATAGGGCGCAATCCGAACAAAGCCGGCCGCGCGGTACAAGGCTTGGGCAGTTGTCATGGAAGGCAAGGTGTCGAGCCGAATCTCGCGATAGCCGATCCGACGGGCTTCGCCGATAGCCGCCTGCATGAGCGCCTTGCCAAGGCCTGCGCCCCTGCCCTCGGGCGCCACATAGAGGCGCTTCATCTCGCAGACGCCGTCGCCTTCGATCGGTCGCACGGCGACGCAGCCGATCGGCTGGCCGCGGGGCGTGCGAGCCATCAGCAATGCGCCCTTCGGGGGCGCGTACTTGCCGGGCAGGCTTGCCACCTCGGCATCGAAACCCTGGAAGCAGAGGTCGGTATCGATCGAGGCCTCGTAGGCGCGGAAAAGTCGAACGATATCGGCGAGATCGCGGTTCGCCCCGGCGAGGTGGACAGTGATCGTCCGAGTCATCGGATCAGGCCTTTGCATGTCTTGACCATTCCGTGTCGCCGCCGGCACGAACCAGGATTGCTTGTCGCTGTCGATCTCAATTGTCTCGCGACATCGGGGCGTTCGACAGGTCGATGACGATTATCGGATGAGGCTGATCCAGCGCGCAGCGCCGGTAGTCCGCAAGCCGACACTCCTTCAGGTCCGCGTTGATGCTCCTGATGAGCTGGTGAAGAGGAAAGCTGTCGGTGTGAAACCAGACGGTCTTTTCACCCAGCGGATCGGCGCGAACGGGAAAATCCGGGGTCCGGGTCGACTGGTACGGCGTAATGGTCGCTCCACCCAGCGAAAGGGCGGCCCAGGCTGCAGCAAGGACCGGCCGGCCGAACCTCGTGAAGAACACGCCACGACGAGGGCTCATGGTGGCCTCTCCGGCCAATCTCTCGCCAAGTATGCCGTCAGAGACCCGGGCCGACAAGGAACCGATATGACAGGCCTAGTAGGCGAATTCCTCGTAGACCTTCGTCAGGTCTCCGCTCCAGCGGCCATGATAGAGCGAGAGCAGCCGCTCCGCCGGAGTGACGCCGCTCTCCGCGATCTCCTCCAGCTCCGACAGGTAGCCGGTCTCATCGACCATGCCGCCCGAGAACCGCTGCCGGCGGCGCAGGCCGTGGCGGGTGATGTCCAGTAGCTCCTCGGCAACCTGCTGGATCGGCCGCCCGCCGACTATTCCCTTCAGGCCGGTTTTCGCGACATCGCTGCGCAGCTGCGCCCGGTCTTCCAGGGTCCAGTGCTTGCACAGGTCCCAGGCCCCGGCCAGGGCGTCGGCGTCGTACAGGATGCCCGCCCACAGCGCCTGAAGGGCGCAGATGCGACTCCACGGGCCGCCGTCGGCGCCGCGCATCTCAAGGTATTTCTTGAGGCGAACTTCCGGGAAGATGGTGGTGGTGTGGTCCGCCCAGTCCTTGATCGACGGCTTCTCTCCCGGAAGCTCGTCGAGTTTTCCGTCCATGAACTTGCGGAACGAGCGCCCTGACAAGTCGAGGTACCTTCCCTCGCGCTTGGCGAAGTACATCGGCACGTCCAGCGCATAGTCGACGTAGCGCTCGAACCCGAAGCCGTCCTCGAAGACGAAGTCCAGCAAGCCGGTACGGTCGGGATCGGTGTCGGTCCAGACGTTGGCGCGGCTCGACAGGAACCCGTTCGGCTTGCCCTCGGTGAAGGGTGAGTTGGCGAACAGGGCGGTGGCGATCGGCTGCAGCGCAAGGGACGTGCGGAACTTGGCCACCATGTCGGCCTCGGACGAGAAGTCGAGGTTTGACTGGATGGTGCAGGTACGCAGCATCATGTCGAGGCCGAGCGATCCGACCTTGGGCATGTACGCGCGCATGATGTCGTAGCGGCCCTTGGGCATGATCGGGATCTGGTCCCGCCGCCAGAGGGGGTCGAAGCCGAGGCCGAGGAAGCCCACGCCCAGTTCGTCGGCGACTTCCTTCACTTCGGCCAGGTGCCGGCCCGTCTCGTCGCAGATCTGGTGCACGTCCGAGAGGGCGGCGCCGGACAGTTCGAACTGCCCGCCGGGTTCGAGACTGATGGCGGCGCCGTTGCGCGACAGGGCGATCGGATTCTCACCCTCGAACTCGGGCGTCCAGCCGAACCGCTCCATCCCCTTGAGGATGGCCCGGACGCCGTCCGGACCTTCGTAGGGGACGCGCTCGTTCGTGGCGTGGCGGAAGATGAACTTCTCGTGCTCGGCGCCGATGCGCCACTGCTCGGGCGGCTTGCAGCCGCTCTCGAGGTACTCGACGAGGTCGACCTTGGTCAGCGGACGGTCGTGGGTAGCCGTTTCGGCCATGTATCGCTCCGAGTTGGGAGCCTCGCCCCCGTTCCGCCTTATTCCGACCCGGCGCTCACATGGGCCGGTGCGCGGCCACGCGCAAGGGGTTAGTCGCGCCAGTCCCCCGCCGACGCCTGCCATAGCGTAAGGGCGGCGATCGCGGCGGTGTCCGCGCGGAGGATCCGGGGACCCAGGCTGCAGGCCCGGACGAAGCTTTCGCCGTGCAGGCGACTGCGTTCGCTGTCGTCAAAGCCGCCCTCCGGGCCGATCAGCACCGCCCAGGGCCCGTCCGCATCCCTGAGCGCCTGCAGGGCGGTCGGCACGTGGCCGCCCTCGTCGCAGAACAGCAAGAAGCGGGCGCTGTCCCAGCCGTCCAGCATCGCGCCGAGCTTTTCCGGTTCCAGGATCAGAGGCACGTCGAGTCGACCGGTCTGTTCCGCCGCTTCGGTGGCGATGGCCTGCAGGCGCGCGACATTGGTGTGGTCGGCGTTGGTCCGCCGCGTAATGGCGAGCCGCACCCGTCGGCAGCCGAGTTCGGCGGCTTTTTCCACGATCGTCTCCAACCGGTTCCGCTTCACCAGGGCGACGACAAGGTCGAGGTCGGGGGTGACGCTCTGTTCGCGCGTACGCGCCGCCAAGACCAGGGCGCAGGTCTTCTTGCCGGCCTCGCCGACCCGCGCGAGCCATTCGCCGTCGCGGCCGTTGAACAGCAGCAGTTCGTCACCGGTCTTCAGGCGCATGACGCCGAGGAGGTAGCGGCACTGGTCAGGGTCTGGCCGCACCGTCGCTTCGGCGCCGAGCGGCTGGTCCACGTACAGACGGATCACAGGCTGAAGGCCCCCAGGCGGGTTTCCATCAGGGTAAGGGCTGCGTACCGCTCATCGAGTTCGGCGTATTGGTCCGCGCAATCGGCCATGAAGCCCACGAAAGCTTCGCGACTGTCCCAGCGGTCGATCGTGATGAACTCCTCGGAACGCTCCTCTGACCTCAGCAGCTCTGAGCCGAGGAATCCCTCCGCGCTCATGAACAGCTGCAGCCATGGACCGGCCGGGCCATAGGCATCGGCGAAGGCGTCGGCGTTTCCGGGGCGGGTCGTATAGGTCCAGACGATAGCGTACAGGTCAGCCTCCCGGCCCGATGCGACGGCTTGTCAGAGGGCGAGAGAATGCCGAGGTTGGCCCCATGAGCAAGGTCAAGCATTACGACGACCGGCTGCTGGCGCTGCAAACCGCGCTGGTGAAGGCTCAGGCCTGGTCGATCGAGAAGGGCCTGAAGGTCGTCGTGGTGTTCGAGGGCCGCGACGCCGCGGGCAAGGACGGCGCGATCAAGCGACTCACCGAGTACGCCTCCGCGCGCAAGACCAAGGTGGTCTCTCTCCCCAAGCCGACCGAGCGCGAAGACACCGAGTGGTGGTTCCAGCGCTACGTCGCCCAACTGCCCTGCGCCAGCGAGTGGGTGCTGTTCAACCGCTCCTGGTACAATCGCGCGGGCGTCGAGCGCGTGATGGGTTTCTCCACCCCCCAGGAGCAGGAGCAGTTCCTGGAGGATGCGCCCGGCTTCGAAGCCATGCTGATCAACGCGGGCATTGTACTGATCAAGCTCTGGCTCGACATTTCCAAGGCGGAACAGGCCGAGCGCCTGGAAGCGCGCCGCAACGATCCCCTGAAGCAGTTGAAGATCAGCGCCCTGGACGCCGAGGCGCAGTCGCGCTGGGACGCCTACACGGCCGCCCGCGATGAGATGCTGCTGCGAACCTCGACGAAGACATCGCCCTGGATCTGCGTGGCGACGGATTCGAAGAAGGCCGCGCGGCTCGCCATCCTCGGCCACGTGCTCGAAAGGCTGGACGCACCCGGCGCCGCAAGAATCGAGACGCCCGACCCCGACGTGCTGTTCACCTTCGAGAAGGCCGCGCTGAAGGACGGCCGGCTGCACCGTTGAGGTCCGCTTGAAACCCGAACGCCTGTCGCCCCTGGAGGCGCGCCGCATCGCCATCGCCGCCCAGGGATTGACCCGACTCCGCCCGCGGGGAGAGGCGGAGCGCGGCCACCTGAAAAGGGTGCTCGATCATGTCGGGCTGATCCAGATCGACTCTGTCAATGTTC
Source organism: Caulobacteraceae bacterium (assembly GCA_019695035.1). Lineage (GTDB taxonomy): Bacteria > Pseudomonadota > Alphaproteobacteria > Caulobacterales > Caulobacteraceae > JAEZEZ01. The sequence continues at coordinate 16,174 of JAIBAU010000015.1, forward strand.
TGACCCGGTCGCATTACCTGCCTGTGTTTGCGCGGTTGGGCGCCTATCCGCAGAGGTTGCTCGAGGACGCCGCCTGGGGCTCGCGGCGGATGCTGTTCGAATACTGGGGCCACGAGGCGTCGCTGATCCCCGTGGCGATGCAGCCGCTGTTCCGCTGGCGGATGGCGGACGCGCGCGCCGGCGTTGGCCAGTGGGCGGGGGTCCGCAAGTTCGGCCAGGAGAACCAGCCCTTTATCCGGCGCGTGTTGGCCGAGATCGAAAAGCGCGGCCCGCTCGGCGCGTCCGAACTCGAGGAGGCCGGCAAGGCCAAGGACGGCTGGTGGGGCTGGTCGGAGGGCAAGCGCGCGGTCGAGTGGCTGTTCTGGGCCGGGCTGATCACCACCCGCAGCCGGCGCGGATTTGAGCGCCTCTACGACATCCCGGAACGAGTGCTGCCCCGCGCGGTGGTCGACACGCCGACACCCATCCGCGCTGACGCACAGCGCGAGCTGATCCGCATTGCGGCCCGCGCCATGGGCGTGGCGACCGAGACTGACCTGCGCGACTATTTTCGCATGGGCCCTCAGGAGACCCGGGATCGCATCGCCGAGCTGCAGGAAGCCGGCGAACTGACTCCGGTCGAGGTCGGGGGATGGGGCAAGGCCGCCTGGTTGTCCCCCGCCGCGCGGCGGCCCCGCAGGATCGCCGCAAGCACCCTGCTCTCCCCGTTTGATTCACTGGTCTGGCGGCGGGAACGCGACGAACGGATGTTCGGCTTTCACTACCGGATCGAGATCTACGTACCGGCGGAGAAGCGCAAGCACGGCTACTACGTCCTGCCCTGGCTGCACGGTGATGGGCTCAAGGCGCGGGTGGACCTGAAGTCCGATCGCACTTCGGGCCGGCTGCTGGTGCAGTCAGCCCACGAGGAAGATCACGCGCGACCGGACGCGATCGCCTCTCCCCTGATGCGGGACCTGCAGAGCATGGCCGCGTGGCTGGGCCTTGGCGAGGTCGAGGTGCGGGGCGAGGGACGCCTTGCCGAGGCGCTGCGCAGCGCCGCCTAGGCTCGATCAAGGCGAGGCGGTAAGAGGAGCGCATGGCCAAGCCGCCCTCATCGGAAATCCTCCCGGACGCCGCGCGGACCAATTGGGTGGACCGCAGCGCGCCGGAGTGGCTCAAGCCATGGCTGAAGCTGGGCCGGTTCGATCGGCCCATCGGCATCTGGCTGTTGATGCTGCCTGGCTGGCAAGGGATCGTCCTCGCCGGCGTCATGGCGGGAGACCTCAAGGACTCGTGGCCGCGCTATCTGGGCCTTCTGGCCGCCTTCGCCCTCGGAGCCGCCCTTATGCGAGCCGCCGGGTGCGCCTGGAACGACATTCTCGACCGTGACATCGACGCGAAGGTGGCGCGCACGGCCAGCCGTCCGATCCCGGCCGGGCGTATTTCAGTGGGGCAGGCGCTGGGCTTCGTGGCCGCATGCTGCCTGCTCAGTCTCGTCATTCTGGTCCACTTCAATCTGACTGCGGTGGCGCTGGGAGCCGGGTCGCTGGTCCTGGTCGCGCTCTATCCCCTGATGAAGCGCGTCACCTGGTGGCCGCAGGCGTGGCTGGGCCTGACCTTCAACTGGGGCGCGCTGCTGGGCTTCGCGGCGGCCTCCGCCGGCGCTCCCCTGGCTCCCGCGCTATTTCACGGGGAGTCCCTGGGGGCCCTTGCGGCCCTGCCCCTTGCGCCCCTGCTGCTCTACACCTCCGGTCTGTTCTGGACGCTCGGCTACGACACGATCTACGCGCTGCAGGACGTCGAGGACGACGCCCTGGCGGGGGTGAAATCGACGGCCCGCAGGCTGGGCTCGAGAGCGCCGGCGGGCGTGCTCCTCTTCTATGTCGCGGCGACGATCCTGGCGCTGGCGACTTGGGCGGCGGCCGGTCTCGGCCCGCTCTTCTTCCCGCCGTTCGTCATCTTCGCTGCGCATCTGTCGAACCAGGTCCGGCGACTTCGTCTCGACGACCCGTCCCTGGCCCTTGCGCTGTTCAAATCAAATCGCGAGGCAGGCCTATTGCTGTTCGTCGCTCTTGCGGCCGGCTTCTGGAGATAACCATGCCGACGAAACGCGTCTCGCTTCGGATTCTGCTCGCCGCGACCGCCATGGCCGCGCTGTCGGTCCTTTGGGCCTGCAAGAAGCCCGACGACGCAGCGCCGCCCCCCGCGGCGCCGGTCGAGGCGCCCGCGGAGACGCCCGCCACCTCCGCGACACCGATGCGCTACGCGGCCAAGACCGGCGCTGCTGAGGTCGAGTTGACGCTCCCGGACGCCGTAAAGTCCCAACCCGATCTCCAGGCGCGGCTGTATGCCGAGGGGGTGGCGAACCTGAAGTCCTTCGCGGAGGGCGCGGCCAACGAGCAGGCCGAGTCCGGCGGCGATGAAGGCGCGCCCACGCAACCCTATACGCGCAGCATCGAATGGAGCGTGGGAGCCGATACGGCCAAGCTGCTCAGCCTGTCCAGCCTGACGGCCGAATACACCGGCGGGGCCCATGGCAACGCGGCCTACGGCGCGGTCCTCTGGGACAAGGCACTCAAGCGCCTGGTCGCTCCGGCCGGCCTGTTCAACGGCAATGTCGACTCGGTCATGGACAAGGCGCTTTGCGACGCCCTGACGGCGGAGAAGAAGTCCCGCCTCGGTGACGGCTACAGCCCCCCGGGACCGGACAGCTGGGCCTGCCCGCGGTGGCGCGACACGCCGTTCTCCCTGACGCCCTCGACCTCGCCGGGCAAGGCAGGCGGCCTGACCTTCCACATCGCTCCCTACATCGCCGGCGCCTACGCGGAAGGGGTCTACGAGCCGACCGTGCCGTTGACGGTGTTCCGGGCGTTGCTGAAACCGGCCTATGCCGATGAATTCGCCGGCAGTCCGCGGCCCGCAGCCGTAGCCGCAGGCCGATAGGTTTCGGGAGCGGTGGAGGGCGACCGTTTCGACGGCGACGACGGCGCCCTCTTGGGCTAAGGCCTGCCGATGATCCCCGACCCTGCCGCCTTCATCGCCGCCCACACGCGCCTGCAGCGCCCTCCGCATACGCCGGAGATCGAGCTCTGGCTGGCAGATGAGATCACGCCGATCTGGCGCCTGACCGAGGAAGAACTCGGCGCCATGGGCGTGCCCCCTCCATTCTGGGCGTTCGCATGGGCGGGCGGACAGGGCGTCGCGCGCTGGCTGCTGGATAACCCCGAGGAGGCGCGGGGGCGGGAGTGTCTGGACCTGGCGACCGGATCGGGTCTGGTCGCCATCGCGGCCATGAAGTGCGGGGCGGCGTCTACGCTGGCCGCGGACATTGATCCCTTCTGCGCCGCCGCGGTCGCCCTCAACGCCGAAGCCAACGGGGTGGAGGTGTCCTTCACCGACGCCGATCTCCTCGAATCGCCGCCCCCGGACGTGGAGCTGATCTGCGCTGGGGACGTCTTCTACGAGAAGCCCCTGGCGGAGCGCGCCCATGCCTGGCTGGAGCGCGCGCACCCGGCGGGCGTGCGTGTGCTCCTGGGGGACCCCGGCCGCACCTATTTCGATCGCCGGGGACTCAAACAACTGGCCGAGTATCGAGTCCCGACCACGCGCGAACTCGAGGATGCAGAGGTCAAGCGAACCGGTGTCTGGACCTTCGCTTGATTACATTCCCGTAACGTGGATATATCGCAGAACAAGACCAGAACAAAACGGGGCTGAAATGCGACAAGACGGCAAGATCGATTATCTCGAGCTCCCGGGAACGGGGCTGCAGGCGGTGAAGACGTTCTATGCGAAGGCCTTCGGCTGGACGTTTACGGACTACGGACCCGAGTACGCAGGATTCAATGAAGGACTGGACGGCGGCTTCCACGACGATCCAACCGCGGTGACCAAACCGCTACCGGTTCTCTTTGCAGCGGACCTGGAAGCCATGCAGGCGCGGGTCATGGCCGCTGGCGGCGAGGTCGTCGCCCCGATCTTCAGCTTCCCCGGAGGGCGTCGGTTCCACTTCCGCGACCCCGCCGGCAACGAGCTTGCCGTCTGGTCGGACAGCGCACCGGCCTGACGACGTTGCGCGCCGCATGGACCTTCTCGGTGCAACCCATTACCAACGTAATGAAACGGGGAAGGCGATGGCGGCGGAAGGCAAGACGTGCGGCGGATGCGGAGCGTGCTGCAAGCTGCCTGCGATCCGCGAGCTGTCGAAACCGGCCCATCAGACCTGCAGCAATTACGTCACTGGCCAGGGTTGCTCCATTTACGAGCAACGGCCGGGATCCTGTCGCGCCTTTGAGTGCGGATATCTGCAGAATCCCGAGCTGAACGACGACTGGCGGCCGGACCGGGCCGGGTTCCTTCTCTACTTTGCACCCGGTCCGCGGCTGGTGGTCGAGACTGACCTGGAAACGCCCGACACTTGGCGACAGGAGCCGTACCTCTCCCAGCTGCGTGAGTGGTCGAACCGCAGCCGGCCAAGCCCGGTGGAGGTCGTGGTTCGCACCGGAGACCATCTCACCATGATCTTCCCCGAAGGAGAGATCACGCTCGGGAAGGACACCGGGCGCGCCATTGTCTCTGGATACCGCGGGGTGGGCGAGCGGCGGAGGCCCTTTGCGGAATTCGCCAAGCCGTTGGCCTGGACGCTCTGAGCTCCCAAACTGACGCTTGCTCCCCCGGCTGACGCAGCCTCTATTCACCTTCCGGAATTCGGAGTGAGACGATGCAGCGCCGAGCCTTCCTGGCCGCCCTTCCGGCGACCGCCCTGATGGTCCCGTTCGCGGCCAAGGCCGCCGCCACCGCCTACCCCGGCGTCAGAATGGGTGATCGCGTCGCCGGCGCTGATTTCGCCGGCCGGTCCGCCGTCTGGGGCAGTCACGGCGCAGCGGCGACCGCCCACCCCTTCGCGACCCTGATCGCCATCGACATCCTGCGTCAGGGCGGGTCCGCCGTGGACGCAGCCATCGCCGCGAACGCAGCGCTCGGATTCCTCGAACCCACCGCCAATGGCATCGGCGGGGATTGCTTCGTGATGCTCTGGGATCCGGCGAAGAAGACAGTGGTGGGCCTGAACGGGTCCGGTCGCAGCCCGCGGGGCCTGAGCCTGGCCGAGCAGCGGCGACGCGCCGTCAGCGGCCACATCGCCCGCTACGGAGCCGTCTCCGTCAGCGTCCCCGGCGCCGTCGACGCTTGGTGGGAACTCCACCGCCGCTACGGCAAGCTTGCCTGGAGGGATATCCTGACGCCGGCCGCCAACCTGGCCGAACAAGGCGCGCCGGTTCCCCAGACCATCGCCTTCTATCTCGACGGCAACATGAAGCGGTTCGCTGATCCCGGTCCCTACAGGATCGAGGAGACCAGCAATGCGCGGAAGGTCTACACGCCCGAGGGACGCACCCCGCGCGAGGGGGAGGTATTCCGCAACCCGGATCTGGCGCGAACCCTGCGGACCATCGCCGAAGGAGGGCGTGACGCCTTCTACGACGGGCCGATCGCCGACCACATCGAGGCCTACTTCAAGCGCATCGGCGGCTGGATGACGCGCCGCGACCTGTCCGCTCACCACGCCGAGTGGGTCCAGCCCATCGTCACCGACTACCGTGGAACCTCGGTCTGGGGATTGCCGCCCAACAGCCAGGGCCTGTCCACCCTGCAGATCCTCAACATTATGGAGCAGTTCGACCTCAGGGCGATGGGCTTTCAGTCTGCGGCCTCCATCCACCACCAGGCGGAAGCCAAGCGGCTGGCTTTCGAGGACAGGGCCCGCTGGTTCGCCGACCCGGCCTTCTCGAAAACTCCGATCGAGCACCTGAACTCGAAGGACTATGCACGGGAGCGTGCAAGGCTGATCCAGCCGGACCGGGTGATGGACCGCGTCATGCCGGGCGATGCGCCCCACCATGGCGACACCACCTACTTCACCACCGCTGACAAGGACGGGATGATGGTGTCGATCATCCAGTCCAACTATCGGGGTATGGGCTCAGGGCTCGTTCCAGACGGTCCGGACGGTCGCACGCTCGGATTCATGTTCCAGGACCGCGGGGAGCTCTACGCGCTGAGCGATGGGCACCCCAACCTCTACGCGCCCGGCAAGCGGCCGTTCCAGACGATCATTCCCGGCTTTGCGACCCGCGGCGACGCGCCCCTGCTGTCCTTCGGCGTGATGGGTGGGGACATGCAGCCGCAGGGACAGGCTCAGATCATCGCCAACATGGTCGATTACGGCCTCGGGGTGCAGGAGGCGGGCGACGCGCCCCGCTGGCACCATGAGGGATCGAGCGAGCCCACCGGCGAACCCCAGGAGGGGACCGGCACGCTGCGGCTCGAGACGGGCGTACCCGCGGAGACGCGCGACACGCTGGCCGGCATGGGCTGGAAGATCGGCGCCACCGACGGAGGTTTCGGCGGCTATCAGGCGATCCTCAAGGGCGAGCAGGCCTACGGAGCGGCCTCGGAGATGCGGAAGGACGGCCTCGCCCTCGCCTACTGAGTCGTTCCTGCAGTGTGATCGCCGCGGGCCTGGGTGGCGGGCTTGCGCACCAGAGGGGTATCCACCCCCCGGCTGTGCATGATCAATCCCGATCCGTCCGGCGCGAGACGCGCGACGCCTTCGAGGAAGGGCACGTAGAATGTCCCGCCCTCTTCCGGCAGGAGCCCGGCGGTGAACTGGCCCGGGACTTCCAGCAGGAGCATCGACGCCTCGACCTTCAGCCGAGCCGGCTGATCGCCGAACATGTAGTCGCCCAGCAGCGGGGCGTAGGCCGACGGATCGGTCTCGATCAGCCGGTGAGACGCCGGCATATCATACGGCTGGCCGAACACGATCGCCGCCAGGTCACGCATCACGGCCGACACGCGACCGTTCTCGTAATTGGTCACGGCGACCAACACGATGTGCTCGGCCGGATACCACTGCACCACGCTGATGTACCCATTGACCTGCCCGGTGTGGCGCAGACGCAGGCGTTCCCCCACGTTCGCGATTTCCAGCCCATAGCCGTAGCCGAACTGGCCGCCGTCCTTCATCTCGGCCAGGGAGTTGGGCGACAGGATTCGGCCCCCTTCCAGCGCCGTCACCCAGCGTCCTAGGTCCGTCGCTGTGGTCCACAGGGCGGCGTCGCCATGGTCGCCATGCAGGTCGCCCTGCCAGCGCTGCACGAGGGGGAGTCGATCGAACCGCATCCCGCTCGCGATCTGGGTCAGCGTCAGACCCCCGCCGGCCGCATAGCCGAGGGCGCCGTTTCGTTGCACAAGGCCGTTGTCGATACTGCTCGCGGTCATGCCGGCGGGCGCCAGGACATGGTTTTCGATGTAGTGGCCGTAGGTCTCGCCGGAGACCTTGGCCACCACGCGCGCCAGCAGAATGTAACCCGTGTTCGAATAGTTCCACCGTGATCCGGGGGCGAAATCCAGGGGCTTGGACGACGCGTCGGCGAGGATGCGCTCGATGTTGTCAGGCCTGCCGATAAACGCCGTGTAGTCCGCGGAACCCAGCTCCAGCGGAGCCTCGTAGTCCGGCACTCCAGCCGTATGATTGAGTAGGTGCTTCAGGGTGACGGGGCGCCATGCGGCCGGGCACGGATCGACGAACCGGCAGATGGAATCGTCGAGCGACAGCCTCCCCGCGTCGCGCAGTTGCAGGATCGCCGTCGCGGTGAACTGCTTGGTGATGGAAGCGACGTTGAAGCGCGTATCCGTGCTGTTGCGCACGTCATGCTGGACGTCGGCCCAGCCGTAGGCCCGCTCGAAGAGGACCTTGCCGTCTCGCATGGCCAGGACAACGCCGTTGAACTGCCCCAGCCGTTCGCGCGCGGCCAGGTAGGCGGCGATCCTCGGCGCCGGGTTCGCTTCAGCGGCCTGGGCGGGACACGCCGGCAGCGTGCAGGCGAGCGATAGGATCACAAGGGCTCGGGTCAGCATGTCCGCCTCAGCTTCTACAGTCGTAGAAGACCTTGACGGCAAATGTGTCGCCAACATGGCGGCCGGGGAGCCGGTCGACTAGGCTAACGGCGGAGCGATCGAATGACCCGTGACGAAGTCCGCGAACTGATCCTGGCTCTGCCGGAGACCGAGGAGGGGTTGTCGTGGGGCTACCCGTCCTTCAAGGCCGGCGGGAAATTCCTGACGCGCATCCGCGACGAGGACGACAGCGTCATCGTCTACGTGTCATCGGTCGACGAGCGGGACATGCTCATCGAGGCCGCCCCGGACGCCTACCATCTGACCGATCACTATCGGGCCTATCCGATCGTGCTGGCCCGGATCGGCCGGATCGATCGCGACTGGTTCGCGGCCCATATCCTGCGCCGCTGGCGGAGGCTGGCGTCCAAGCAGGCGGTCAAGGCCTGGGACGCGGCGCACCCTCGCCCGGTCTGATCAGGAGTCAGGCCCGGCGGGCCATCTCCCACTGGTTCAGGGGGTTCGACAGGCCTGCAGCTTCGCAGGCGAGCGCCAGTGGCGTCCCGTCCGGTTCGTCGACCAGCCGCATGGACCTGTCGCCGGCCACCGCGGCGAGCGCGGCCAGCAACCGCTCTCCCGCCGGCAGGTCCCGCACAGCGGCGTCGAGGACAGCGAGGCGCTCGCCCTGGTCGGCCGTCACCGCGTAGCCCCCGTCGACGCCAAGAGCGCGGGCTCCCTCGAGCTCGATAGAGTCGACGAGCGTCGGCAGGTCGCGACGCCAGGTGGGGGCCGTCTCATTCAATACGGCATGGCGCGCGCGCAGCTGCGGGATGGTGAGGAGCCGGGAACCCTTGCCCGACGCAGGGCGGCCCTCGAACAGGCGCAGCCTCCGGACTTCCACGAAGCCGCAACGGCGGTAGACCTCGCGCGCCGGGTTGGAGTCGATAACCTCCAGCCAGGTTTCGGCGAAGCCCGCCTCCGCCAGCCGTTCCAGATGCGCCTGCATGAGCCGGGTCGCCAGGCCGCGGCGGCGGTGGGGCTCGAACACGCCGAAGCCCCCGATCCAGGCTCGCGATCCACGCGTCGCCGCGAACGAAACGCCGATCTCGACCCGGTCCAGGAGGCCTGTCACCGAAAGGTCCAGATCGATCCCCGATCGACGGACGTGGCGCTCGAGCATCGCCTGGTCGAACGCGAGCGGAACGGCATAGCCGGCGTAGGCCGCGTTCCACGCGCCGACGCGCTCCGAAGGACTGGAGGCCGAGAGGGGGCGAAGGGTCAGCATCCGAACGCCCTAGCCGCTTCGGCCCCGACCCGAAAGCCTCTCCCCGCCGGCTCCGGCGAAGCCACGCCTTAGAAGCGGCCAAGTCGGCTGCGATATCTCGCCGGTTGCGCGAACGCGCCGGGCCGCGCAAATAAGTATAGTAAATTTGGACCGTTCAGTAATGCAGCCTCCCAAGAAACCATCGGTCATGGACTGGAAGCAGCGCCGGGGGACTTCGATCTCGCTGGGCTCCATCGGCCAGTCGCCGCTCAAGCCCACGACCGGGGACGCCGGTCCCGCGCCCACCCCGAGGCAGGTGGCCGCTCCCAAGACCATGACCGCCCCGCCGCGCGCGCCTGCTGCGGCGGCGCCCCGGGCGCCCGCCGGCCAGGGCGCCGGATCGCCCCCCGTCTCGCGCGCCTTCATGTCCGGCTCCCTCGTGCCGCCGAGGCCCTTGAATCAGCGGCCGACACCCCAGGCCTTGCCGGAACTGCCCAAGCGTCCGGCCCCGCCGGCGAGCGCCGCCCAGCCCGCGGCCGCGCCGCAACCCCGGCCGACCCCGAAAGCGGTTCCCAAGACGGCGCCCGATACGACGGCCCGCCCGAGCGGGCGACGCGCCCAGGCGATCACACCGGTCGAGCCGAAGCCGGAACCGGAAGTGCGCGCCGCGCGCGCGGCCGCTTCGGCTCCGGCGGCGGAACCCGCGCCTGTGCCGGAGACATTGGTGGAAACGACCGCCGCGGCGGCCGCTCCCGCCGCGCCCCCCCGCCGCGCCGTCAAGAACGCGCGCCAGTTCAACGCCGCGGTGGTCGCCGATGCGAGCGGGAAGACCGCCAGGGCCTCCCGTAGACCGCTGATTTACGGGGCGGCGGCGCTGGTGCTGGTCGCCGCCGGAGCGGGCGGAGCCTGGTTCATGACCCATCGCGGCCCGACCGCCGGGACCGGCGTGGCCGGATCGGCCGCCACGCCTGTGTCGCTCTCTCCCGCAGCCCCGGCCGCCGCTGCGGCGGACGCCGCGGACGACATCGGCGGCGTCACCGAAGCCCCCTCTCAGGACGCGCCGGAAGCGGCGGCCCTGCCCGCCTCGGTTCCTGCGCCGGCCCTCACCGCGAACGGCCCGCAGCGTCCGCCCGGCAACTTCGAGGCCCTCGCGCCGGCGACCCGGGCTCCCGCGCAGCGGCCGCCGGCCGCCACGCGCACGGTGGAGGTGGGCCCGGACGGTCTGCCCCAGATCAGCGCGGCGACGCGGGCCATCGCCGAGAGCCCCGGCCAGGCGGCGACCTCCACAGCGCCGGCGGCCGCGCCCGCGCCGCCTCCGCCGCCGCCCGTGATCCGCCTGCCCAGCGCGGACGAGCCATTCTCGACCAACCCCTCCAACCCGGATCCGGGCGGTTGATCGCAATCCGCCTTGGCCGGCCCTCGAGGCGGGTCTAGGGTCCACGTCTGAACCCCGCCGTCGTGAGCGGGGCCCAAGATGGGGACGCCTGACGTGAACGGATTTCTCTCTCGCCGCCTGTTCATGGGCGCGGCCGCCGCCGCGTTCGCTCCGCTGGAGATGGCCTGGGCCGAAACGCCCGCCGCAGCCGGCCCCGAGGACCGCAAGTTCGCCGACCTGTCCAAACGCTGGCTGGACGAAACGCTCAGGCTGAACCCCATCGGGGCGACCACTACGGGAGACCATCGCTACGACAGCGAGGTCGGCGACTACTCCGCCGCCGGACGCGCCCAGCGCTACGCCATGACCAAGGCGGTGCTCGGCGACCTCGAAGCCATCGACCGGGGCAAGCTCACCCGCGACAATCAGGTGGACGCCGCCATCCTGGAGAACCAGCTGCGGGGCGACCTCTGGCAGGTCGACGCCCTCAAGGATTACGCGTGGGACCCCCTAGGCTATTCCTACCTTGCCGGCGGCGCCCTGAACGGATTGTTCGCCCGCGAATTCGCGCCGCTGCCCAACCGCCTGCGTTCGGCCATGGACCGGATGGAGAAGCTGCCGTCGATCTTCGCGGCGGCGCGCGAGAATCTGGTTCCGGCCAGGGTCCCCGACATTCACGCGACGACCTACTCGAACCAGAACAAGGGTCTGAACAGCCTCGTGGACGAGATGGCGGCCCAGGCTGGCGCCCTCCCCGAGGGCGAGCGTCCGCGCATGGCGGCGGCGGCGGCCAAGCTGAAGGCCGCCATCGCCGAGCATCAGGCCTGGATCGACGGCGCCCTGGTTCCCAACGCCAAGGGCGACTTCCGCATCGGGGGCGCCCTCTATGACCAGAAGCTGCGCTACACCCTGAACTCGACGCTCTCCCGCGCCGAGATCCGGCAGAGGGCGGACGCGGCCTTCCAGGCCATGCGCAACGAGATGTACGGTCTGGCGAAGACCGTGCTGAACGGCCGCGCCGGCGCCCCGCCGGCCCCCGCCAATCCAACGCCGGCGCAGCAGCAGGCTCTGATCGAGGCCGCCCTTGAGCTCGCCTACGTCGACCAGCCCCAGGCCAATGACCTGTTGAACGTCGGCACGCGGATGCTGAAGGAGTGCACGGATTTCGTGCGCGCCAAGAACCTGGTCACCGTGCCGACCGAACCGGTGAAGGTGATCGAGGTGCCGGAGTTCCAGCGCGGCGTCGCCGTGGCCTATTGCGACAGCCCCGGCCCGCTGGATAAGGGCCAGGACACCTTCTACATGATCAGCCCGCTGCCGGCCGACTGGACCGCAGCCCAGGCCACCTCGTTCCTGCGCGAGTACAACAACCGCTCCATGCAGGAGCTGACCATCCACGAGGCCATGCCCGGCCACTACCTGCAGCTGGCGCACTCCAACAAGCACCCCTCGGTGCTGCGTGCGGTGCTGGGCTCGGGCTCCTTCATCGAGGGCTGGGCCTGCTACGCCCAGGATCTGATGAGCGACAACGGCTACCAGGGAGGCGAGCCGCTGGCCAAGCTGGTGCACCTGAAGTGGCAGCTGCGCATGATCACCAACGCCATCCTCGACCAGGAAATCCACGTCAACGGCATGACCCGGGAAGCGGCCATGGAGATGATGGTCAAGGGCGCCTTCCAGCAAGAGCGCGAAGCCGCCGGCAAGTGGGTCCGCGCCCAGCTGTCGTCCACCCAGCTGCCCACCTACTTCGTCGGCTGGGCCGAACACCACGAGCTACGCGACGAGATGAAGCGCCGCTGGGGTTCGTCCTTCACCGAGAAGCGCTATCACGACGAGGCCCTGAGCCACGGCTCCCCGCCCGGCCGTTACGTCCGCCAGCTGATGACGGGCGCGGCGATCGCCTGACCCTCCAATCGTGCTAGGTGATCTGAGCGCCGGCCGTGCGAGCGGCCGGCGTTTCCGTTTGGGAGTGGGCCGATGCAGCACTTCGACGTCATCATCGTCGGCGCCGGCGCGGCCGGGATGATGTGCGCCATCGAGGCGGGCAAGCGTGGGCGCCGCGTGCTGGTCGTCGACCACGCCAGGGCGCCGGGCGAGAAGATCCGCATCTCCGGCGGCGGTCGCTGCAACTTCACCAACATCGGAACCGAGCCGAAGAACTTTCTCAGCCAGAATCCCAAGTTCTGCGTCTCGGCGCTGAGGCGATACCGGCCCGAAGACTTCATCGCGCTCGTCCGCAACCATGGCATCGCCTTCCACGAGAAGACGCTGGGTCAACTGTTCTGCGACGACAGCGCCCGTCAGATCATCGCCATGCTGCTGGACGAGATGAAGGCGGCGGGCGTCGCCCTTCGCCTGCAGACCGCGGTGGATCGGGTCGCCCGGACGGACGGTGGATTCGAACTGACCATGGGCGGAGAGACGGCCGCCTGCGCCAGCCTGGTCGTCGCAACCGGCGGGAAGTCGATCCCCAAGATGGGCGCGACCGGCTGGGCCTACGACATCGCGCGTCAGTTCGGCGTACCGGTGGTGGAGACGCGGCCCGCACTGGTTCCGCTGACCTTCGAGGTCGGCCTGCTGGAGCGGCTGAAGCCCCTCGCCGGCGTGGCCGTCGACGCGCGGGTCAGGGCGGGCAAGGCCGCTTTCGACGAGGCCATGTTGTTCACCCACCGCGGCCTGTCGGGACCCGCGATCCTGCAGGTCTCGTCCTACTGGCGCGAGGGCGAGGCGATCGAGATCGACATGGCGCCGGGGGTCGAGGTCTACGAAAGCCTCAGGGTCGCCCGTCGGGACACCCCCAAGCGGGCGCTCGCGACGGTGCTGCACCAGTGGCTGCCGGACCGGCTGGCGCATCATGTGGCCGCCGAGGCGGGCGCCCAGGGCAATATCGCCGACGCCCCCGACCGGCTGCTCAGGGCGGCGGCGGAGGCAGTGAACGCCTGGCGGGTGAAACCTGTCGGTTCGGAGGGCTACCGCACCGCCGAGGTGACACTCGGGGGCGTCGACACCCGGGCGCTGAACTCCCGCACCCTCCAGGCCGAGGCCGTGCCGGGCCTCCATTTCATCGGCGAGTGCGTCGACGTGACCGGCTGGCTGGGCGGCTACAATTTTCAGTGGGCCTGGGCCTCGGGCTGGTGCGCCGGACAGGCCGTCTAGCCGAAGGCGTTGCCGCCGGCCCTGCGACGTCGCATGGTTCGTCTCCGCACCTCGGGGGCCTCCATGCGTACCTTCACCACCGCCTTGCTGATCGCCGCCCTTTGCCTGGCGGGAGCCGCGCAGGCCAAGCCGACGGCCGCGGAAGGGCGCATGGTGGCGGCGGTGGACGCCGATCGCGAGCGCGCCGTCGATCTGCTGGAGCGGCTGGTCAACGTCAACAGCGGCACCCTGAACACGCCCGGCGTCGAAGAGGTCGGCCGCATGGTGCGCGCAGAGCTGGAGCCGCTCGGCTTCAAGGTTCGCTGGGTGTCCATGAAGGCCGCGGGCCGCGCCGGGCACCTGGTCGCCGAGCACAAGGGCAAGGCCGGCCGCAAGCGCCTGCTGCTGATCGGCCACCTCGACACGGTCTACGAGCCGTCCAGCCCGTTCCAGCGCTTCCAGCGGGACCCTTCCGGAAGCTGGGCGACGGGCCCCGGCGCCGACGACATGAAGGGCGGGCTGGTGGTGATGATCGAAGCCCTGCGCGCCATGAAGGCTGCGGGGACGCTCAAGGACGCCAACATCGTCATCGTCCTGACGGGCGACGAAGAACGTCCCGGCGATCCGATCAGCGTGGTGCGCAAGGATCTGATCGAGGCGGCGCGGCGCAGCGACCTCGCGCTTGAGTTCGAGGCGCTGGTTCGCAGCGGGGGCAAGGACTGGGGCTCCATCGCCCGGCGTGGCTCCTCGCACTGGAACCTCAAGGTGAAGGCCCGCAGCGGCCATTCGGGCGGCATCTTCAACCCCGATCAGGGCGACGGGGCGGCCTATGAGTTGGCGCGGATCCTGACGGCGTTCCGCACCGAGCTGCCTGAGCCCTACCTGACCTTCAATGTAGGCTACATGGCCGCCGGCGCGACGGCGGCGCTAAACGACACTGAGACGGGCGTGACCGCCACCGGCAAGGACAACATCATTCCGGGCGAGGCGATTGCGCAGGGCGACCTGCGCACCCTGTCCGAGGATCAACTGCGCCGCGTGCGCAAGCGCATGCGCGAGATCGTGGCGCGCTCCCTGCCCGGCGCGGAGGCCGAGATCAGCTTCGAGGACAGCTATCCGTCGATGCCGCCGACCGACGCCAGCCGCGCGATCCTGAACGCCCTCAACCGGGTCAATCGCGATCTCGGCTTCGCGGTCATGGACGAGCTGGACCCCGCCAAACGTGGCGCCGGGGACATCGCGTTCGTGGCGGCCATCGTGCCGGGACTGGCGGGCATGGGCGTAGCCGGGTCCGGCGCCCACGCCGAGGGCGAGCGCGTCGATCTCTCCAGCCTGCCCCTGCAGGCCAAGCGGGCGGCCGTGCTGATGAGCCGCCTGACGGCCGAGAAGCGCTAGGCGTTTCGGCCCGCGACCAGGGCGGCGCGCTCCTCGGCGGTGAGCGCGCGCCACTTGCCCTCGGGCAGGTCGCCCAGCTTGATGGGTCCGACGCGCACGCGCAGCAGGTCGGTGACCCGCAGGCCGACCAGATCGCACATGCGCCGGATCTGGCGGTTGCGACCCTCCTTAAGCACGAAATGCAGGCGCTGCGGCTCGACCTTCGTCACCCGGGCCGGCTTGAGCTTGCGGCCGTCCAGCTCCAGTCCGTGACGCAGGAGGCCGAGCGCCCGGTCGGTCACCTCGCCGCGCACGCGCACCAGGTATTCCTTCTCCAGTCCGGACTCCGGCCCGATCACCGCCTTTGCCACCACGCCGTCCTCGGACAGGATCAGCAGGCCTCGGCTGTCCTCGTCGAGCCGCCCCACCGGGGCCAGCCGGCTGTCGCGGCCGGGGGGCTCACCTCCACCCTGAAGGTTGGCGCGGACCAGCAGCTTCACCGCCGGGACCTTGCCGGGCTCGGGCTGGCCCGAAACGTAGCCTTCGGGTTTGTGCAGCATCAGGGTTAGCGCCGTGGCCAGCTTGCGCTCGGCCCGGTCGGCCAGCGTGAGGGTCTGGCCCGGCAGGATCTTGCGCCCGGCGTCGGTGACCACCTCGCCGTCGATGGAGACCAGGCCGGCCTCGATCAGCGCCTCGGCCTCGCGCCGCGAGCAAACACCCGACTGCCCCAGCCACTTGTTCACCCGTTGGGGTTCGCCGGCGTCATAGGTGCGGGTCCAGGCCATGGGCGGTGTCTAGGGCGAGGAGGCGCGACGCGGAAGGCCCCACTCGCGCGCCCGCCTAATTTGTGGGCGGCACAGGCGCACAGGTTCGGTTGCCAGGGTCCATCAGCCGCTGCTGCTCAACCCACAAGATGTTCCGGCGGCCCGTCGCCTCGTCGTTGAGCGGACAGGCATAGATGAAGACGTCAATGTAGCGCCGTTCCACGCTGGTGCTGACCAGGTAGAGCTTGGGGCTCGTGTAGGAACGCCATTCTGCTCCCTCGCCTCTCCGCCACGCCGGGGTCCAGGAGAATGGGAGAGGCTTATCGTCGGGCCACTGCCAGTTCGGGACGCCCATGGCGACCAGCCCGCCGTTGGATGTGTAGGAATGGAAGGTGTCCTCACCCTCGTCCCTTTCGCCCGTGTCAACGCGGAGCAGGACCGGGAAGCCACACTCGTTCTCAAGGGTGAACTCCGAGTTCCAGTTCTGGTCGCTGTTGATCTCCCATGGGCGATTTCTGACCTTCATGCACATCAGGCCCAGGTAACGTACGTTGACGACCGGCTCGCGAGGGTTGGAAGCAGGCGTCGGACGCTGGAACGCGCTTGCCGGCGCGGCCTGGAGGCCCAGCGGTCCCGGCTCAGGCGCCAACGCCCGTTCCAGCGCGTCACGAGACGCGGCGGCGGTGCTGGAGAGCGCGCGGGTGATGGCCGGGTCCACCGCGGGGTCCACGGGCGGGGCCGGCGGGGGTCCGGATGGAGCGGAGGGAGCGGCGCCGACGGAGCCGCCCTGGCGCACTCGCAGCAACGTCTCTGCAAAACAGGTGGATTCGGCGGCTTGGCGGCGAGTCACGCGGGAAATCGGAAGGGCGTCGGCCTGGGGATTGCCGTTCAACTGTCCGACGAAATTGGCCATGTCCTGAATAGCCGCCCTGAGATAGCCGTCGTCATGGGCGATCAGATCCCTGAGAGCGTTGTCACCCTTGGGCTCGGGCCCCAGCAGTCCCGTCGCGTTCTCTTCGGCGATCCGAGCATTCGTCAAAGAGCCGCAGGCGCTGATCGCCGCGCGATACTGCTCGTCGGCGGAAGGGGCATAGGCGCCCGCCCTATTGGGAAGGGCGGTCTGGAGAACCAGGAGCGCGCAGGCCAGGCTGGCGATGCGTCGATTCATGGCCCACTCCTAGTGCAGGTTCGGCGTGCAGGCGCCGGTTGGGGAGATCATGGCGCAGGTGTTGGCCACGCCGATGTAGAAGGCGCGGTAGTTTCGGATCTTGGCGGCGCTCGACGGATGCGCGGGGCAGCGCGCCCAGGCCCCGGCGGATTTCTGGATGCTGGCCAGCACGGCCTCATATCTCCAGACCGGATTGCTGCTGGGGATCCGGTCCATGGCGGCCTGCAGGGCCGCACTGGACTGCGCCTCCTGCGCCACGGCGCCGCAAGGCGCGGCGGCGGGCTGGCCCTGCGGCAGGCCCGAGAGGTGCTGGGCGGCAGTAACGGCGAGTGCATGGTCGGGGAATCGGGTCAGCAGGGCCCGCAGCGCATCGCCGGCCTTTTCCGTGTCGCCGGCCCGTTCGAACTGGTCAGCCATGGCGTAGAGCTGACCGGCGTTGGCGTTCGCCAGCCTGGCCTTGAAGTCCCGATTGGGGTCCCCTCCGGACGCCTGGGCCGAGACCATGCTGCGATCAAAGGCATCGCCGCTAGCGGCGTCGAGCGCCGCGAAGCGGGCGTCCCGGGCGGCGTTGAGCTGACTGATTTCGGATCGCCAGGCGCCGACCGTGCGCTCTGCTTCAGCACGCGCCGCGCGGTAGGCGGCGATCACCGGGCCGGCCAATTGCAGCCACAGCGCCTCGCAACCCGCAGGGGTGCCGCGATTTGGACAATGGCTGGTCTTGGCGCCGTCGGGACCACTGCTCTCAATCCCGTAGGTCGTCACATAGTCGGGCGGCCAAGCGCCAAACGTAAACGTATTGATGTTCTGCCCCCCGAAACTGATCCGGGTCCCGCTGCCGATCTCCTGGGGCCACCGGGGGTGGTCGAGCGCATCGTCGCTGCTGACGTCCGAAGATAACTCCACCGCTCCGGGGACGATGCGTCCGTAGAATAACTCGGCCGAAACATCCGGGCCGGAGCCGCTGAGAGCGCCGACCCCATGGGCAAGCCCATTCCGGCACACGCCTCGCCATTGACTGCGTCGCGTTTGCTCCCTGAATCGGGCCCGGGCTTCGTTCGTTGACGCCGTGGTGATCATCGCGCAGCCGTTCGCCGTCACGGCGATTGCCTCACCCGGTTGCAGCGGCGGCAGCGGCAGGGCTTCGGGCATCGCAGCCGACGCAGGCAGCGAAACGGCGGCAAACGCCGCCACGGCCAGGACCCAGCGTCCATCAACGGTCATTCGCGCCTCCCCAAACGCAGGAAGGAGAATACGCGCCTGCAAGCAATTCGATAGCCCCGTTCGCCCCCTCCCGCGTACGTGTGCCGTTGAGGCCACGGCGGGGCCTACCCACCGCAGCCCTAATCCCCTAGCTTCCGCCCGCCGTACCGCCGGAGCCCCCATGGCCGCCTACAAGTCTCTCCGCGACTTCATCGCCTCTCTCGAAAAGGCGGGCGAGCTGGTGCGCGTGTCGGAGCCCGTGTCCTCGGTGCTGGAGATGACCGAGATCCAGACGCGGCTGCTGGCCAGCGGGGGGCCGGCGGTGCTGTTCGACAATGTGCTGAAGGCCGACGGGACGCGCTCGGAGATGCCGGCGCTGGCCAACCTGTTCGGGACGGTGAAACGGGTCGCCATGGGCGTGACGCTGGGGGGCAAGGCCAAGACCACGGGGGGGGAACTGCGCGAGGTGGGCGAACTGCTGGCCTTCCTGCGCCAGCCCGAGCCGCCGCGGGGTCTGAAGGACGCGGTCTCGATGCTGCCGACGGTGCAGACCGTGTTGTCGATGAAGCCCAACACGGTGAAGACCGCGCCGGTGCAGCAGGTGGTGCTGAAGGGCGATGACATCGACCTGAACCGCCTGCCGATCCAGACCTGCTGGCCGGGCGAGCCGGCGCCCCTGATCACCTGGCCGCTGGTGGTGACCAAAGGGCCGGGCAAGGCGCGCGAGGACGACTTCAACCTCGGCATCTATCGCATGCAGGTGCTGGGCAAGGACCGCTGCATCATGCGCTGGCTGGCGCACCGAGGCGGGGCCCAGCACTACGCGCGCCACAAGAAGGCGGGCGCGCGCGAACCGCTGCCGGCCTGTGCGGTGATCGGGGCCGATCCGGGGACCATCCTGGCGGCGGTGACGCCGGTGCCCGACACGTTGTCGGAGTACCAGTTCGCCGGCCTGCTGCGCGGAGCGAAACTCGACCTCGTGCCGGCCAGGACCCAGCCGCTGCTGGTCCCCGCCCAGGCCGAGATCGTCATCGAGGGCGAGGTGCTGCTGGACGAGTACGCCGACGAGGGGCCGTACGGGGACCACACCGGCTACTACAACTCGGTCGAGCGCTTCCCAGTCTTCCGGGCCACCGCCATCACCATGCGCAAGGACCCGATCTACCTGACCACCTTTACGGGCCGCCCGCCGGACGAACCGTCGGTGCTGGGCGAGGCCTTGAACGAGGTCTTTATCCCGCTGATACGCCAGCAGTTCCCCGAGATCACCGACTTCTGGCTGCCGCCCGAGGGGTGCAGCTACCGCATCGCGGTGATCTCGATGAAGAAGGCCTATCCCGGCCACGCCAAGCGCGTGATGCTGGGGGCGTGGTCGTACCTGCGCCAGTTCATGTACACCAAGTGGGTCATCGTCGTGGACGACGACGTCGACGCGCGCGACTGGAAGGACGTTATGTGGGCGGTGTCGACCAAGATGGACCCGGCCCGCGACATCACCGTCATCGAGAACACCCCCATCGACTACCTCGACTTCGCCTCGCCCAGGAGCGGGCTGGGGTCGAAGATCGGCCTGGACGCCACCGACAAGATCGGCGCCGAGACCGACCGCGAGTGGGGCGAGGTGATCCGCATGGACCAGGCGGTGGTGGACCGGGTCAGCGAGATGTGGGGCCGGCTGGGGCTGCCTGGAGACGGGAAGCCGATCTGGAAGTGAGCGCTGGGTCGCCAGGCTGAGGCCGCGCGATTTCGGGATCCGCCGGGGGTGACCTTGGCGGACGCCGATCGGTAGGCTCCTCCCGGAATCGGTCGGAGGGGAGCCATGTCGCCTTTTGAATTCTTCTTCTCGTTCTACGGCCTGCTGCTGGCCCTGTCGGTCGCGGTCATCGCCGCGGGGCTCGTGAAGGCGCTGAAGCTCCACGGGGCGCGGGCGATCGGCTGGCTGACGCCGCTGCTGGCGCTGTTCATCCTGTTCGACATCGCCAGCTTCTGGGCCTGGGCCTGGACCGGGCTTCGCGACGCGCCGTTCAGCTACGGGCTGATGATCCTGGGGATGGTGATCGCCCTCATCTACTTCTTCGCGGCCTCGTTCGTGTTTCCCGAGGACAGCGAGACGTGGACCTCGCTGGACGAGCACTACGAGCGACGCAAGCGCTTCGTGTACCTGGGGGTGATTGCGTCCAACGCCATCAGCTACGTCGCCACCCTCGGCATCAATCGCGCCGACCCGTTCAGCGCCGTCTACATGACCACCAACTTCTACTTCGTGGCGCTGGTCGCGACCCTGCTGGTCAACTGCTTCACCAGGAACCGCTGGGTGAACGGCGCCATGCTGCTCATCAACCTCGGCCTGTACGTCTACGTGGCTCTGCTGTCGTTCAAGCTGCCGCATCCCGGCGGCTGAGCTGGGACGACGCCCGTCGAACGAGGCGTGACTTGCGCCGCGGCCGGACCTAAATCGCCGCGTACCTGTTTTTCCGGAATCGTACCCATGCGTCGCGTCCTCGCCCTCACCCTCGCCGTCCTGATCGGGAGCCCCGCGGTCGCCGCCCAGCCCTGGGAGGGCGACATCCTGCCCCCGGCCCTGGCCTGGCGCGGCAAGAGCGAACGGCTGGTCGCGCGGCCGAACGATCCGTGGATCACCCCGTCCGAAACCACCGGCCTCACCGGCACCCCGAGCTATGCAGAGACCCGCGCCTTCCTGGAGCGCATGGACGCAGCCTCGCCGCTGATCCGCATGGAGAGCTTCGGTCGCTCGGCGCAGGGGCGCGACATGCTGGTCGTCTTCGTCTCGAAGGACGGCGAGCGCTTCGATCCGTCCAAGCCCGTCATGCTGTTCCAGGCCGGGATTCACGCGGGCGAGATCGACGGCAAGGACGCAGGCCTGATGCTGCTCCGCGACATCGCCTTCAAGGGCAAGGACCGGCTGCTCGACCACGTGAACCTGGTGTTCGTGCCGATGTTCAATGCGGACGGCCACGAGCGGACCGGACCCTATTCGCGCCCCAACCAGCGCGGGCCGGTGAGCCAGGGCTGGCGGACGACGGCCCAGAACCTCAACCTGAACCGAGACTACGCCAAGGCCGACTCCCCGGAGATGCGGGCCATGATCGGCCTGATCAACCGGGTGCGCCCGGACCTCTATCTCGACCTGCACGTCACCGACGGTATCGACTACCAGTACGACGTGACCTTCGGTCCCGCGTCGGAGGACGGTCGCTACGCCCGGTCGCCCGCGGTCGCCCGCTGGCTGGAGGGGACCTACCGCGACGAGGTCTCCGCCGCCCTGCAGCGGAACGGCCACGTCCCGGGCCACCTGATCTTCGCCGTGGACGATCGCGACCTGTCCAGGGGCCTGGCCTCGACGGCCACCTCGCCGCGCTTCTCCACCGGCTACGGCGACGCCATCGGCATGCCGACCATCCTGGTCGAGAACCACTCCCTCAAGCCGTACCGCCAGAGGGTGCTGGGGACCTACGTGCTACTGGAGCAGTCGATCCGCAGCCTGGCCGCGCACGCCGAAGAGGTGCGGGCGGCGATGGCGTCGGATCGGGCGCGGCGACCGCAGACCGTGGTGGGACGGTTCGACGACGACGCCACCCCCAGCGGCACACGCCGGTTCCTGCCGGTCCAGTACGAACTCTACGACTCGCCGGCGTCCGGGCGACGGGAGGTGCGCTGGCTGGGACGCCCGGGCAAGCCGGTCGACCTGCCGGTCTATCACTCGACGGCCGCCGCGCCGCTGGAGCGCCCCCGGGCCTACTGGGTCCCCGCCACCCATCCCGAGGTGATCGCCCTGCTGCGCCTGCACGGCGCGGTGATGGAGGTGCTGGACGCACCGCGCACGGTGCGGGTCGAGATGCTGCGCCTGAAGGGCGTGAAGGCCAAGGGTCCGAGCGAGGGCCACGTTCTCATGGAGGGCGACGTCGGCGCGCGCGAGATGCACGACGAGGCCTTCACCGCCGGGTCGGTCCGGGTCTCGACCGACCAGCCGCTCGGCGAGTTCATCATGCTGCTGCTGGAGCCGCAGTCGGAGGAGAGCCTGTTCGGCTGGGGCTTCTTCCCGGAGATCGCCCAGCGCACCGAATACATCGAGGGCTACGCCATCGCGCCGCTGGCGGAGCGGATGCTCGCGGCGGACCCGGCGTTGAAGGCGGCGTTCGAAGCGCGCCTGGCCGCGGACCCGGCGTTCCGGGCGGACGCGGACGCCCGGCTGCAATGGTTCTACGAGCGAACGCCCTACGCCGACGCCCGCTACCTGCTCTATCCGGTGGGGCGGGAACTGTAGGGATGTTTCACGTGAAACACGACCGATTGCGTCGTGATTCGATGAAAATCTCTATGTAAAACAGCTATTTATCCGGGCGGATGATCCGAAAACGGGGTCGCATGGACCCGCTTTTCCGGTCGCCTGGATCGACTTTCCGGCCCGAAGAAGACGTCGGGCGGCGCAGGGCGCGCTTGCCCCCGCCGCCCCCCTCCGCCATATCCGCCCCCTCATGTCAGACCCAGCCTCCGCCCTCGCCCACGAACTCGTCCAGGCCGCGCTGAAGGCCGGCGCCGATGCGGCGGAGGCCGCCGTCGCCGAGCGGCAGTCGCTGTCGGTCGGCACGCGGCTGGGGGAGCTGGAGGAGGTCGAGCGCGAGGAAAGCCGGGACCTCGGCCTGCGCGTCTTCATCGGCAAGCGTCAGGCCAGCGTGTCCGCGTCGGACCTGTCGGAGGCAACCCGCACCCGCCTGGTCGAGCGCGCCGTGGCCATGGCCCGGTTGGCCCCGGAGGACCCATGGTGCGGCCTGGCCCCCGAGGAGCGCCTGGCCCGCGGCGCGCCCGCGGCGCTGGACCTGTTCGATCCGACCGAGCCCTCGGCCGAGACCCTGGAGGCGCGCGCCCGCGCCGCCGAGGAAGCCGCGCGCGCCATCAAGGGCGTCACCAACTCCGAAGGCGGCTCGGCGTCCTGGTCACAGGGCCGCTGGCGGCTGGTGACCTCCGCCGGGTTCGAGGGCGAGCACCGCGGCTCGGCCTCGTCGATCTCGGCTTCGGTCATCGCCGGCGAGGGATCAGGCATGGAGCGCGGCGGCGAGGGCCGCACTGCGCGCTGGATCGAGGACCTGCCGGGCCCGGAGGAGATCGGACGCCTGGCGGGCGAGCGGGCGGTCCGCCGCGTCGGGGCCCGCAAGATCGGCAGCCGCACCGCCACCGTCATCGTCGAGAACCGCATCGCCGCCTCGATGCTGTCGGCCTTCGTCGGCGCCATCTCGGGCGCTGCGGTGGCGCGCGGCGTCTCCTTCCTGAAGGAGAGCCTCGGCAAGCCGGTGTTCGCGCCCCACCTGACCATCACCGACGACCCCTTCCGGCCGCGCGGCCTGTCGTCCACCCCGTTCGACGACGAGGGGGTGCAGGTCGCCCGGCGCGCCATCGTGGACCGCGGCGTGCTGACCACCTGGCTGCTGAACTCGGCCTCGGCGCGGCAGCTGGGACTGGAGTCCACCGGGCACGCGTCGCGCGGGCTGGCCGGTCCGCCGGGAACCTCGGCCCACAACCTGCACGTCGAGCCCGGCGCGCTGGACTTGAACGGGCTGATGGGCGCCGCCGGCGAGGGGCTGCTGGTCACCGCCATGTTCGGCCCTTCGCTGAACGCCAACACCGGCGACTGGTCAGCGGGGGTGTCGGGCTTCTGGTTCGAAAAGGGCGAGATCGCCTATCCGGTCACCGAGATCACCATCGCCGGCGCCCTGCCGGAGATCTACCAGCGTCTGGTTCCGGGGTCGGACCTCGAGTTCCGCGGCTCCATCAACGCGCCGTCCCTGATGGCCGAGGGCGTGGCCATCGCCGGCCTATGACCGACGGGCCGGCCAGCGACGCGGCGCTGCTGCGCGCGGCGGCCATCGAGGCGGGCGCGCTGGCGCTCGACTACCGCAAGCGCGGCCTGAGAATCTGGTCCAAGGGCGCGGCCGGACCGGTCACCGACGCCGACCAGGCCGCCGACGCCCTGCTGAAGGCGCGGCTGACCGGCGCGCGCGAGGGCTATGGCTGGCTGTCGGAGGAGACGGCCGACGGCCCCGACCGGTTGTCGCGGTCGCGGACCTTCGTGGTCGACCCTATCGACGGCACCGTCGCCTTCATGAAGAACAAGCCGTGGTGGACCGTGGCCCTGGCGGTGGTCGAGGACGGGCGGCCCGTCGCGGCGGTCGTGCACGCCCCGGCCATGAACGAGACCTTCGTCGCCGTCGCCGGCGAAGGCGCGACCCTGAACGGCCAGCCGATCCAGGCCAGCGACACCGACAGCCTGGACGACGCCTCGATGCTGGCCGACGCCAGGCTGTTCGACCATCCGATCTGGCCGGACCCCTGGCCGGTCATGCGGTTCGACAAGCGCAACTCCATCGCCTACCGCATGGCGCTGGTGGGGGCGGGCGCGTTCGACGCGGCCATGGCGCTGTCGCCGAAGTGGGATTGGGACGTCTGCGCCGGCGCCCTGATCGCCGAGGAGGCCGGCGCCCGCTGCACCGACCATCTGGGCCGCCCGTACCGCTTCAATCGCCCCGATCCACGCCAGCCGGCGCTGGTCTGCGCCGCGCCCCGGCTTCACCCGTTGATCCTGAAGCGCACCGCGCCTATCCACCTGCCCGATCTTCTGTAGGACCTGAGCACCATGCACGACGCCCCCGACGGCAAGCAGCTTCTTCACATCGTCATCGGCGGCGAACTGAAGAGCCTGGATTCGACCGAGTTCCGTGATCTGAGGAAGGTCGAGCTGGTCGGCGCCTACGGCAGCTATTCGGAGGCGCGCGCGGCCTGGAAGTCCAAGGCCCAGGCCACGGTCGACAACGCCCTGATGCGCTACT
The DNA here is from genome assembly GCA_019695035.1 of Caulobacteraceae bacterium. Lineage (GTDB taxonomy): Bacteria > Pseudomonadota > Alphaproteobacteria > Caulobacterales > Caulobacteraceae > JAEZEZ01. The sequence continues at coordinate 41,177 of JAIBAU010000015.1, forward strand.
TCGTGATCCACGCCCACAAACTGATGGATCCGGCCACGGACAAGGATCACCGTTAGGCGCCGACCGCGCGCGTCCTACTCGCGCCGCAGCACCCAGTCGGACATCAGCGTCCCCCACCAGGAGGCCTTGAAGGCCTGCTTGATGGCGCGCGGGTCATACCCCGGGGTCTCGGTCCACTGCAGGAAGTCGAGTCCCCTCGAAGCCCCCTCCTCGAGATAGCGCTGCAGGGTGTAGTCCAGCACCCCGGCCTTGCCGCCCCGGAAGTGGCCGCGCCGCCAGAAGCCCAGCTCGTACATCGCGGCCGCGATCGGTTCGCCGTGGCGGAAGTGTCGCCAGAGCACGGCGAACAGCCCGGCCCGGTCCGCTCCCGACTTGCAGTGGGCGAGCACCAGCCCCTCGGCGCCCAGGGCGAGCTCGCGGATGCGCCGGACCTGTTCGGGCGTCGGCACGTCGCGCGACTTCAGCGGCAGTTCGACCAAGGTCAGGCCGAGCCGCTCGCAGGCCTCGTCCTCGATCCGTCCGCCGATGCGGTCATGCCCGCCGCGCAGGTCGACCACGGTGCGCACCCCGGCGTCCCGCCACGCCCGCAGCTGATGCGGCCAGGGCTGGGCGGTGGTGACGAGCGCGTCGCCGACCCGCTTCACATTGGGGGAGACAAGCCTGAGGGGGGCGAAGTCGAAAAGGATGAATTCCCACCACGCCCGCCGGCCGCGCATGATCATGTCGATGTCGTCGGTGGACAAGGGAAGGTCTCCGCAGCGGGGCTTTCCTAGGACCGCCGGCCGGCTTTGGGAACCTGCGACAATCGTTTCCCCTTGATCCGCCGGCCAGAAGGCGCAGATTTAGGGTCGAACCCGGAAGGACCACGACCATGATGGTCATCATCCTCTCCATGGCCGCCCTCGCGGTGGTGACCGTGATCGCCGCCTTCGCGTCCCGCTGGGACAAGAAGCAGCCGCCCGAAGATCCGGACCTCAGGGCCGGGAACGAAGAACGCCGCGCCGCCGTCCTCTCCACCGCCGCCATCGCCGGCATGAAGAACAAGAAGCCGCACTGACATGGACAGCCAGACCATCATTGTCGTGACCGGCGTCGTCGCCGCCGTCCTGGGGGCCCTCGCGGCCGCCGCCCCGCGGCCCCAGCCGAAACCCGTCCGTGTCCGCGCCCGGCGTCCCCGGGGCTGACCGCGGCTTGACTTTGTAACCCCCAGCGCCGACCGAACGGTCATGACCGCCAAAGCCCGGCCCCTGCCGAAGGGGCCGAAGTCCGATATGCCGTTGGGGGCGTTGCTCGCGCGCATGTGGCGCGACTACGTGCAGCCGCGCTGGCTGCCGATGCTGCTCTCGATGATCCTGGCCGGCGGCTCCGCCTGGATCACCTATCAGGTCGCCAGCCTCCTCAAGCCCGCCATCGACCAGATGATGGAGGGGCGCGACTCCGAGACCCTGCTGACCATCCCGGCCACCTTCATCGGCCTGGCCGTCGCCCGGGCGCTGATCCAGATCGGCCAGACCAACATCGTCAACCGGGTCGGGCACGGGCTGGTGAGCCAGATTCAGGTGCAGCTGTTCGAGCGGCTGGTGCACGCCGACCTCGCGCGCCTGCGCACCACCCACTCGGGCGCCTACGTCTCCTCGGTGCTGTTCGACGCCGGTCTGATCCGCCAGGCGGCCACCGACGGGGTGGTGAAGTACACCCAGCAATTGCTGACCGCCGTCTTCCTGTTGGGGTCGCTGCTGTGGATGGACTGGCTGCTGGGACTGATGGTGCTGTCCGTGGCCCCGATCGCCACCCTGGTGATCCGCCGCTTCTCCAAGCGCGCCAAGAAGGCTGTCCGCGGCGCCATGGCCGAGACCTCCAGCCTGTCGACCGCCCTGATGGAGAGCCTGGACGGGGTGAAGATCGTCAAGATGGAAGGCCGCGAGGACTTCGAGATCGGCCGGGTCCGGGACGTGGTCGGGCGTCGCCAGAAGTTCCTGGTGAAGGGCTCCACCACCAAGGGATCGGCCGGGCCCATCATGGAAATGATGATGACCATCCTGCTGGCCGCGGTGATGGGCTACGTCGGCTGGCGGTCGCAGGCGGGCCAGATGACGGTCGGCGACTTCATGGAGTTCGTCGCCAAGCTGCTGTTGCTCGGCAAGGCGATGCAGGACCTGGCCCAGCTGCAGGCCACCATGAGCGAGGGCATCGCCGCCTCGCGCCGGCTGCTGGCCGGCATCGACATCCAGCCCGAGATTCGCGAGACCGCCTCGCCAAAGCCCCTGCCCGCCGGCCCGGCCGAGATCGTCTTCGACAAGGTCTCCTTCTCCTACAACCCGGAAGCCCCGGCCCTGACCAACACCAGCATTCGGGCCGCGCCCGGCGAAACCGTCGCCCTGGTCGGCCCCTCGGGCGGGGGCAAGTCGACCATCCTCAACCTGATCCCCCGCTTCTACGATCCGGACTCCGGCGTGGTGCGGGTGAACGGCCTGGACGTGCGCGACGTGTCGATGAAGGCGCTGCGCGACCGCATCGCCCTGGTGATGCAGGAGCCGTTCCTTTTCGACGACACCATCCGCGCCAATATCGCCTATTCGCGCCCCCAGGCCTCGGATGAGGAGATCGTCGCGGCCGCGGAGGCGGCGGCCGCCCACGAGTTCATCCAGGGCCTGCCGCGCGGCTACGACACCACGGTCGGCGAAGCCGGAGCCCGGCTGTCGGGCGGACAGCGCCAGCGCATCGCCATCGCCCGCGCCTTCCTGAAGGATGCGCCCATCCTGCTGCTCGACGAGGCCACCAGCGCGCTCGACACCGAGAGCGAGGCCAAGGTGCAGGAGGCGCTGGACCGGCTGATGGTGGGCCGCACCACGGTGATGATCGCCCACCGCCTGTCCACCGTGCGTCACGCCGACCGCATCTACGTGATCGAGGCCGGTCGGGTGGTGGAACAGGGAACCCACGCCGCCCTGGTGCGCAAGGGCGGTCTCTACGCGCGCCTGGCCAAGGGCCAGGACCTCGACACGCCGGTCGCCGGCGCCGCCGAATGAAGGGCCTGCTGCAGGTCTCCTGGGTGCAGGCGAGCCTCGCCTGGCTGGTCGCGGCCTGGATGGGCTTCTGCCTGGCGACCATGCGGCTGAAGGTCGAAAACCGCGAGGCGGCCGAGGCGGTCTGGGACGCCGGCGGGGGCGTCATCGTCTGCTTCTGGCACGCCAAGATCGCGCTGTCCCCCGCCGCCTGGGACTTCCAGCGGGGGCAAGAGCCCCGCGCCCTGATCTCGCAGTCCTCGGACGGCGAGGTGATCGCGCGCGCCATCGGCCGGCTGGGGATTCCGGCCATCCGAGGCTCCTCGACCAAGAAGAACCACCGCGGCCGCCTGAAGGAGAAGGGCGGGACCGAAGCCTTCCGGGAACTGCTGCGCTGGGTGAAGGCGGGCAACTGCATCGCGGTGACGCCGGACGGCCCGCGCGGCCCCGCCCGGCAGATGGCCGAAGGGCCGATCCTGATCGCGCGCCTGACGCGGGCGCCCGTCCTGATGATGGGCCTGGCCGCCCGCCCCGCCATCCGGCTCAACACCTGGGACCGGGGCCTGATCCCCCTGCCCTTCGCGCGCGGCGCCATCGTCTGGGGCGACGCGGTGGTCGAGACCGGAGAGGACAGCCAGGAGGCCCGCGACCGCTGGGCGGCCCGGCTGAGCGCCCTGGAGGACCGGGCGGAGGCGTTGCTGGCATGAGCGCCGCCCTCAAGTTCTATCGCGGCCTGACCGGGCTGGCGGAGCCGCTGGCGCCGCTGCTGCTCGACATGCGCGCCCGGCAGGGCAAGGAGGACTTCGGCCGGCTCAACGAGCGGCTGGGGCGACCCGCTGCGCCGCGCCCGGCGGGCCCCCTGATCTGGCTGCACGGCGTCAGCGTGGGCGAAAGCCTGTCGCTGCTGCCGCTGGTGGAGCGCATGCGGCTGGAACGGCGGGACGCCAACCTGCTGGTCACCTCGGGCACGGTGACCTCGGCCGAACTGCTGGCGCGGCGGCTGCCGCCGTCGGTCATCCATCAGTTCGCGCCGGTGGACGCGCCCCGCGCGACCCGGGGCTTCCTGGACCACTGGCGGCCGGACGTGGGCGTGTTGGTCGAAAGCGAGCTGTGGCCGAACCTGATCCTGGGGGCCGCCGGGCGAGGCGTGCGCATGGCCCTGGTCAGCGCGCGCATCACCGAGCGGACGGCCCGCAACTGGTCGCGCACGCCGCGCTCGGCGCGCCGGCTGCTGGACGCCTTCAGCCTCATCCTGGCGCAGGACGCCGACAGCGCCGCGCGGCTGGAGAGCCTGGGCCGGGTCCCGGACGGCCGTCTGAATCTCAAGTACGCCGGCGACCCCCTGCCCTTCGACGCCAGGGCCCTGACCGCGGCCCGCAAGGCCGCGGGCGGGCGGCCCGTCCTGCTGGCCGCCTCGACCCACGACGGCGAGGAGGAGATGGTGCTGGAGGCCTACCAGCGGCTCGACACCGACCGCCGCGGCAGCCCCCTGCTGGTGATCGTGCCGCGTCACCGCGAGCGCGGCCCCGCCGTCGCGGCCCTCTCCCGCGCCATCGGCTTTTCGACCGGCCGCTTCGGTGAAGGCGATCGCCTGTCGGCGGAGTGCGACGTCTATGTCGCCGACAGCCTGGGCGAGCTGGGACTGTGGTTCCGGCTGGCGCACACGGCGTTCCTGGGCGGCAGCCTGCGGCCGGGCATCGGCGGGCACAATCCGCTGGAGGCCGTGCAGGTGGGCGCGCCGGTGATCAGCGGCGCCCATGTCTCGAACTGGACCGCGGTCTACGCCGACCTGGCCGAGGCGGGACTGGCGCGGATGCTCGAGGCGCCCGCCGACCTGGCCGGAGCCTGGGAAGCCTCGCTGGACGCCAACACGCCGCGCGAGGCGATCCGCAAGCGGGCCGACGCCATTCAGAAGGCCCGGTCGCTGGAGGTCGAGGCCGCGGTTTCGGCGCTCACGGGACTGCTGCCGTGAAGCTGAACACGCCACGCTGGTGGTATGCGCGCGACGGCGGGCCGGGACGCCTGCGTCGGCGCCTGCTGAAACCCGCCTCGTGGATCTGGGCCTGGGCCACCGCCCGGCGCGTGGCCAGGGGCCCCGGCCTCGATCCGGGCGTGCCGGTGATCTCGGTCGGCAATCTGACCGTCGGCGGGTCGGGCAAGACGCCCGTGGTGCGCGAGGCGCTGCGCATCCTGCGCGAGGCGGGCGTGGAGGCGCACGGCCTCTCGCGAGGGTACGGCGGCGACCAACCCGGCCCCTTGCGCATCGACCCGGCCGTCCACACCGCGGCCCAGGTCGGCGACGAACCGCTGATGCTGGCGCGCGACGCGCCGTTCTGGATCGCCCGCGACCGGACCGCCGGAGCGAAGGCGGCGGTGGCGGCCGGAGCGCAGGCCATTGTGCTGGACGACGCGCACCAGAACCCCGCCCTGAAGAAGTCCCTGTCGCTGGTGGTCGTGGACGGGGAGACCCGCAACGGCGAATGGCCGTTCGGCGACGGCTCGGTGTTTCCCGCCGGCCCGATGCGCGAGCCGCTCGCCGCCGGTCTGGCGCGGGCGGACGCGGTGGTGGTGCTCCTGCCCGCCGATCTGGAGACGCCGGATCCCGAGCTGATCCGGGCGCTCGGCGGCAAGCCCCGGCTGTTGGCCCGGCTGGAGCCGGCCGCTCCCCCGCCCCGGGGACCGCAGGTCGGATTCGCGGGGATCGCCAAGCCCTGGAAGGTCGAACGCGCGCTGAAGGCGGCCGGCTGCGACCTGGTGGATTTCGCCAGCTTCGCCGATCACGCGGCCTTCGACGAGGGAGCCTTGCGGGCCTTGGCGGCCATCGCCGAGGATCAGGCGGCAGGACTGGTGACAACCGAAAAGGACTGGGTGCGGCTGCCCGAGCGCTGGCGCGCGCGGGTGACGGCCTGGCCGGTCCGGGCGCGGTTCGAGGACGAGGCGGCCCTGCGTCACCTGCTGCACGTGAAGGACTGGACCCCGCGGCCCGCGCCGAAACGCAAGCCGCGGGCGAAGGCGGCGCGCTAGCGCTTGTAGACGGCGCCGCCCTTCATCACGAACGACACGTGCTCAAGCTGGCGCACGTCGGTGAGGGGGTCGCCCTTCACCGCGATCAGGTCGCCCGCGAAGCCCGGGTTCAGCCGGCCGATGACGGTGTCGAGGTTGAGGTGCTGGGCGCCCATGGTGGTGGCGGCCTGGATCGCCTGCAGGGGCGTGAAGCCCGCCCGGACCAGCAGGGCGAACTCCTGGGCGTTGTCGCCGTGCGCCGAAACGCCCGTGTCGGTACCGAAGGCGATCATCACCCCGCCCTCGTGGGCGCGGCGGGTGGCGTCGATCATGAGCGGGCCGGCGATCATGGCCTTCTGCGCCTGGGCGGGAAGCAGGCGGCCGGCCTGGCCTTCACGCATCACGAAGTCGCCCGCCAGCAGGGTCGGCACCAGCCAGGCGTGATGCTCGCGGAACAGCTTGATCGAGGTCGCGTCCAGGAACGAGCCGTGCTCGATCCCGTCGACGCCCGCCCGCAGGGCGGCGTTGATGCCGTCCAGCCCGTGGGCGTGGGCGAACACGCGACGGCCCATGCGGTGGGCGGTCTCGACGATGGCGGCCATCTCCTCGTCGGTCATCTGCTGGGCGAGGCCGGCGGCGGTGTTGGACAGCACGCCCCCGGTGGCGGTGATCTTGATCACGTCGACGCCGCGCGAGATCTGCTCGCGGGTGGCGCGGCGGCAGTCGTCCGGCCCGTTGCAGGCCGAGGTCCGGGCCATGACGTGCAGGATATCGTCGCGGTAGCCGTGCACGTCGGCGTGGCCGCCCGTCGGCGTGATGGTCGAGCCCGCCGCCAGGATGCGCGGGCCGGGAATCTTGCCGGTGTTGATGCCGTCCCGGATGGCGAGGATGGCGTCCCCGCCGTCGCCCGCGCCCAGATCCTGGACGGTGGTGAAGCCGGCCTTGAGGGTCACCAGGGCGAAGCGCGCGCCGTTGATGGCGAAGTCGGCCTCGGACATGGTCACGTCGTCGAAGCGGTTCTCGGGGCGCAGCTCGTCCAGCAGGTGCACGTGGCTGTCGATCAGGCCGGGCAGCACGAAGCTGTCGTGCAGGTCGATGACCTCGCCGTCGGCCCCGCCGACGTAGCCCGGGCGGATTTCGGACACCTTGCCGTCGACGACCACGACCGTCTGCTCGGTGAGCACGCGCCCGTTCGACGGATCGGCCAGCAGGCGGCCGGCCTGGACGTACTTGATGTCGTGCGCCGGGGTCTGGGCGACCGGCGCGGAGCTGGCGGCCGCGAAGGCCAGGACGGCCGCGCAGGCCGCGATGATGGTCCGTTTCATGCAAAATCCCTCCCGAGCAGAGGTGCAGCATAAGGACGCAACCGGGTTCGCCCAAGCTTGATTCCGGGGATCGGAATGGGCTTATTCGCGGCCTTGGGGGCAATCTGGAGTTTTCGGATGCGGCTATCCCGGCGTGGCATGATCCTGGGCGGCGCGGCGCTGTTGGGCGCCTGTGCGACGACCGCCCGGCAGGAACCCCTTGTAACGGCTCAGCTTGCGCAGCCGGAACTGCCGCCGATCAATCCCCGGCTGGAGACGCTGGTTCCTGTCGAGGCCACGCCGCGGACGGTGATGGATCCCCGGGGACTCATCCGCAAGGACCTGCTGGACGCCGGGCTGAAGGCGCTGGGACGCCACGGCGAGCGCATCCCGAACCGGGACTCCATGTACCTGGTCGACTTCGACATCCACTCGTCGCGGCCGCGCCTGTATCGCCTGAACCTGCAGACCGGCGAGGTCGACAGCTTCCGCACCGCCCACGGGCGTGGTTCGGATCCGGCCCACACCGGCTACGCCGAGCGCTTCTCGAACGTCCCGGAAAGCTACACCTCGTCGCTCGGCAGCTACGTCACCGCCGGCATGAGCTCGGGCTCGCTGCACGCCGAGAACGTGCTGCTGGACGGGCTGGACTACACCAACTCCAACGCCCGCGAGCGCGCCATCATCGTCCACGCCGCCGACTACTGCGAGCCGAGCTACCTGCGGGCCTTCGGCAAGCTGGGCCGCTCCAACGGCTGCTTCTCGGTGTCAGGCCAGGACCTGGCCGTGCTGCGCCCGGCGATGGCGAGCGGGCGCCTGATCTTCGCGGCGCACTAGGCGCTCCGGCGGCTCAGCCCCGCTCCAACGCCCGCCAGCCGATGTCGCTGCGGTGGAATCCGCCCGGCCAGTCGATCTTGCGCACCGCCTCGTAGGCCCGCTCCCGGGCGTCGGCGATGTCGACGCCGAGCGCGCAGACGTTCAGCACCCGCCCGCCCGCCGCGGTGAAGGCGCCGTCGGTCTTGCGCGCGGTGCCGGCGTGGAAGATCGCCACCCCACGGCCGAAGTCCTGCTCCAGCCCGCGGATCACCGAGCCGGGGATCGGGCTGTCGGGATAGCCGCGGGCGGCCAGCACCACGCAGATGGCGCTCTCGTTGCGCCACATGGGCTCGGCCATGCGGCTGAGGCCGCCGGTCGCCGCGGCGTGCAGGTAGGGCACGATGTCGGAGCGCAGGCGCAGCATCAGCACCTGGCATTCCGGGTCGCCGAAGCGGGCGTTGAACTCGACCAGGCGGGGTTGCTCGTCCTCGACCATCAGGCCCGCATAGAGCACGCCCCGGTACGGCGCTCCCTCGGCGGCCATGCCCTGCACGGTCGGCATGACGATCCGGTCGCGCGCCGCCTCGACCATGGCCTGGGTGAAGATCGGCGCCGGCGAATAGGCGCCCATGCCGCCGGTGTTGGGGCCGGTGTCGCCGTCGAAGGCGCGCTTGTGATCCTGGGCGCCGCCGAACAGCATGGCGGTCTCGCCGTCGCAGAGCGCGAAGAGCGAGGCCTCCTCCCCGGCCATGAACTCCTCGATCACCAGCTGGCCGCCCGCGGACCCGAAGCGGCCGCCGATCATGGCCTCGATCTCGGCCTCGGCCTGCTGCCGGTCCTGGGCGATGGCCACGCCCTTGCCGGCCGCCAGTCCGTCGGCCTTGATCACATAGGGCGGCTGGAAGTGCTGCAGCGCCGCCTTGGCGCCGGCGGCCGTGGTGTAGACGCCGTAGCCGGCGGTGGGGATGTCGCGCCGCTCGCAGAACTGCTTGGTGTAGGCCTTCGACGTCTCGAGCCTGGCCGCGCGCGACGAGGGGCCGAAACAGGGCACGCCCAGCTGCGCCATGCGGTCCGAGACGCCGGCCTCCAGCGCCGATTCCGGTCCGATGACGACCAGGTCCGCGCGAATCTCGCGGACCAGCTGGACAATGGCGTCGGCGTCGGTGGCCTTCACCCCGGGCCGCAACTCGGCCAGGGGCGCCATGCCCGGATTGCCGGGCGCGACGACCAGCCGCTTCACCAGCGGGCTCTGCTTGATCTTCCAGGCCAGGGCGTGCTCGCGCCCGCCCGAGCCGACGAGGAGGACGTTCATGGCCCGCGTCTCGCGCGTCCGGCTGGCGGGGTCAAGCGCTCCAAATCCTTACGCAGTGGGTAAGATCGCGCGCCGCGCCGGGGCCCCCCGCCCACCGGGCCGGGATTTGCGTGTATCAAGGGACGATGACCGACGACTCGTACCAGTTTTCCGGCCTGCCCTCCGGGTCGGACAAGCCGCCGCCGCCGGACGGCAACGCGCCCGCCTATTCCGTCTCGGAGCTGTCGGCGGCGCTGAAGCGCACGGTCGAGGACGCCTACGGCTTCGTGCGCCTGCGCGGCGAGATCTCCAAGGTCACGCGCCATGCCTCGGGCCACGTCTACCTGACCCTGAAGGACGAGCGCGCCTGTATCGACGGGGTGGTGTGGAAAGGCTCCGTGCCGCGCCTCCAGGCGCAGCCCAGCCAGGGCCTTGAGGTCATCGTCACCGGCCGCATCACCACCTATCCGGCCCGCTCCAGCTACCAGATCGTCATCGAGACGATGGAGCCCGCCGGGGTCGGCGCCCTGCTGGCGCAGCTGGAGCGCCTGAAGGCCAAGCTGGACGGCGAGGGCCTGTTCGCCCCCGGTCGCAAGCGCCCCATACCGGGCTACCCGGCCATCGTCGGCGTCATCACCAGCCCGACCGGAGCGGTGATCCGCGACATCCTGCACCGCATCCGCGACCGCTGGCCCTGCCATGTCATCGTCTGGCCGGTGGTGGTCCAGGGCGAGGTCGCCGCCGCCCAGGTCGCGGCCGCCGTGCGCGGCTTCAACGCCATGACCGGGCCGCAGCGGCCCGACGTGCTGATCGTGGCCCGGGGCGGAGGCTCGATCGAGGACCTTTGGCCCTTCAACGACGAGGCGCTGGCCCGCACCGTGGCCGAGGGGACGATCCCGCTGGTCTCGGCAGTGGGGCACGAGACCGACACCACCCTGATCGACTACGTCTCCGACCGCCGCGCGCCGACGCCGACGGGCGCGGCCGAGATGGTCACGCCGGTGCTGGCCGAGCTGCGCGGCCTGACGGCCGACTATGAGTCCCGGCTGCGACGCGGCTCCGGCCGCCTGATCGAGGACAACCGCACCCGCCTGCAGGCGGCCGCCCGCGGTCTGCCCCGGCCGCAGCAGCTGCTCGAGACCGCCAGCCAGCGGCTGGACCTGGCGGTGGGGCGCCTGGGTCCGGCCCTGGAACGCAATGCGGCGGTGCACGAACGCCAGTTGGCGGCGGTCGGCGCGCGCCTGACGCCCGGTTTGCTGAAGCGCCAGGACGAGCAGAGGGCGATCCGCCTGACCGAGTTCGGCGCGCGCATGAACCAGGCGCTCGGCCGCGTCGTCCCCCGTGAAGCCGATCGCTTCAGTCGGGTCTCGCGCCTGTTCGAGTCGCTGAACCCGGACCGCCCGCTCAGCCGCGGCTTCGCCCGCGTCCACGCCGCCGACGGAGCGCTGATCCACGCCGCCGGCGAGCTGTCCTCGGGCCAGGCCGTGCGGCTGGTGTTCCAGGACGGCGACAAGCGCGCGGTCATCGAGGGCGCTCCCGCGCCGGCGCCCTCGCCCTCGAAACCTGCGTCCAGGCCGAAAGCGCCGCCGCCGCCGACCAACCAGGGCGACCTGTTCTAGCGATCGGCTGCGGGGAGGTTTTCGTTCCGGCCGCGAGCGCCTACATTCGCCCCATGAACGCATTGGATCGTGACCTCGGAGCGGAAGCCGTCGTGCATTACGGCGACGGCGAGTTCGTGGTGCTGAAGCCCGGGCGCCATGTGCTGTGCGCAGTGACGAAGAAGCCCATTCCCCTGGACGCCCTGCGCTACTGGGACCCGGTGCGGCAAGAGGCCTACGCCTCGCCGCAAATCGCGTTCGACCGCTGGAAAGCCAACTACGCGAAGGGCTGATGGCGTGAGGGGGCCGGGGCCAGTTTCGAGGGCAGGCGAACTCTCCCGACGCCTGTTGCTGGCCGGCGGCCTGGGGGCCGCTGCGGCCCCGGCCCGGGCCGCCGCCAACGTCCGTCTCGAGGGCCAGCCCGTGCAGGGCGGCTACGTCGTGGGATGGACCCAGCCGGGCGCGCAAATCTACGTCAACGGCGAACGGTGCGCGCCCGCCTCGCGCCGCGGGGCCTTCGTGATCGGCTTCGACCGCGACGAGCCCCCCGCCTGCCTGCTGGAGGTGCACGACCGCGGCGAGGTGTTCCGGCGCACCCTGACGGTAGCGCGCGGGACTTTCGGCGTGCAGCGCATCGACGGGGTGCCTCAGGACACGGTCACCCCCACCGACCCCGCGCTGCTGGCCCGTATCCGCACCGAGTCCGCGATGAAGCAGGAGGCCTACGCCTCGATCTCGCCGGACGATCCGTTCGCCGACGGCTTCTCCTGGCCGCTGAAGAAGTTCCGCAACTCCTCCAAGTTCGGCAACCAGCGCATCCTCAACGGCGTGCCCAACCGGCCCCACTACGGCTACGACATGGCCGCCCCCGCCGGGACGCCCATCCTCAGTCCTGCCGGAGGCGTCGTCGTCTTCGCCCGCCCGCGCATGCACTACGAGGGCGGGCTGACGATGATCGATCACGGCGTGGGACTGGTGTGCGCCTACCTGCACCAGTCGAAACAGCTGGTGAAAACCGGCGACCGCGTGCTGCGCGGACAGACCATCGGCGAAGTGGGGATGACCGGCCGCGCGACCGGCCCGCACCTGTGCTGGCGCCTGACCTGGCGGGGCCGGCACCTCGACCCCTCATTATGGGTAGGGGCGCGTCGACCCGTTTGACGGCAAGTAACTAGTTTTTAAGGCGGACTATTCCCTGATAGCGGCGAATTGTCGCGGTTGTGCGCGCGGCGTTTGCACAACCGTTTGTAGGATTTCCGCATGTCGGCGCTTGAATCGTTGAATGTCCTGCTGGTCGACGACAACCAGCACATGAGGGCCATCGTCTCGGCGATCCTCAAGGGCGCCGGGATCGGCCGCAGCTACGAGGTCAGCGACGGGGCGGAGGCGCTGCGCACCCTGCGCGAACGGCAGGTCGACCTGGCCATCGTGGACTTCAACATGTTTCCGCTGGACGGGGTCGAGTTCACCCGACTGGTGCGCAACGCGCCCGACAGCGCCAACCCCTTCCTGCCCATCATCATGATGACCGGCCACGCCGAGCGGGCGCGGGTGTGCGAGGCGCGCGACGCCGGCGTCACCGAATTCATCGTCAAGCCGGTCACCGCCAACTCGGTGCTGAGCCGCATCCAGGCGGTGATCTTCAAGCCTCGCCCCTTCGTTCGCAGCGAGACCTACAACGGCCCCTGCCGCCGGCGCGTCGTCGATCCGAAGTACGCCGGCCCCTGGCGTCGGGCGAGCGACGAAGAACGGGCCGAAAGCGCGGCCTGAGGTCGTTCAGGCCTTGCCAGCCGCGCGCCGCCGCAAACGCTCGCGCCGCTTCGCGTCCCCGCCCGGATAGTCCTCGCGCCGCCAGCGCCGGTGCACCCAGAACCAGCCCTCGGGGCGGACGCGGATGACGTCCTCCAGGAAGGCGTTGATGCGCAGGGTGCCGGCGACGATGTCGGCCTCGGTGTCGCCGGTCTTCTCCAGCATGATCGGCTCGCCCACCGTCATGCGGAACCGCGCGCCCTCCAGCCGCTCGATCGACAGCGGCTGGACCGGCAGGCCGTAGTGGAGCGCCATGCGCGCCGCGCCGGGCATGGTCGGCGCAGGCTTGCCGAAGAAGGGCGCGTCGACGCCGCGGGAGTCCTTCTGGTCGATGAGGATGGCCAGCGAGGTGCCGCGGCGCAGCGACAGCATCAGGTCGCGCCCGCCCTTGCCCTTGGGCGACAGCAGGGTGATCCCGTACCGGGCCCGTCCCTCCACGATGCGGCGGTTGACGTAGGGATTGTTGGTCGGCCGGTAGGCGACGTGGGCCTCGATGCCGGCCGAGAACAGCGCCACCATCATCACTTCCCAGTTGGCGAAGTGGCCGGAGACGAAGATCACGGGTTTGCCCGACGCCTTGATGGCGGCCAGCCGCTCGGCGCCGACGATCTCGACCCGCCCGCTTTCGGGATTGATGCGGTCCATCAGCACGAACTCGGCGAAGGTCCGCCCGATGTTGTCCCAGATGGCCGGCAGCAGGGCCCGCCGCTCGGCCTCGCTCATCTGCGGAAAAGCGAAGCCCAGGTTGGTCAGGGCGACTTTCTGGTTCGGCGACAGCGGCCCCAGGGTGCGCAGCAGCCAGCCTCCGAAGGCCGAGGCCCAATCCACCGGCAGGGCCCGCAGCAGGGCGCGCATCAGGTCATAGCCGACCGCCTGCAGGCGCCAGCTCAGGTCTTCCAGAAACGTGGGCGTATCGGCCAATCGCCTAGCCCGCGATGGTGACGCCGCCGTCCACCACCAGCGCCTGACCGGTCATGAAGGTGGAGGCGGGCGAAGCCAGGTAGACGGCGGCGCCGGCGATCTCGTCGGGCTGGCCAATGCGCTTCAGGGGTGCGGGTTCGGTGGCCCGCTTGAGGATCTCCGGGTTCTCCCAGAGGTAGCGTGCGAAGTCCGTCTGCACGAGGCCCGGCGCGATGGCGTTGACGCGTACGTTGGAGGGGCCGAACTCGACCGCCAGGTTGCGCACCAGCTGGAAATCCGCGGCCTTGGAGATGTTGTAGGCGCCCAGCACCGCGTTGCCTTTCAGCCCCCCGATGGACGAGACCACGATGATCGAGCCGTCGCGTCGGGCGACCATCTCGGGCGCCACCATGGAGATGAGCCAGTGGTTCGAGACGATGTTGTTCTGCAGGATCTTGCCGAACTGGTCGTCGGTGATGCCCCCCATTGGCCCGGCGTAGGGATTGGTGGCGGCGTTGCAGACCAGGATGTCGATCTGGCCGAAGGCTTCACGCGTGCGGTCGACCAGGTTCTGAAGCTCGTCCTTGGAGGCGATGTTGGCCGGGACCCAGATGGCGCGGCCCTCGCCGTGCCGGGCGTTGATGGCGTCGGCGACCTCTTCGCAGGGCTGGGGCTTGCGCGAAGAGATGACAACGCGCGCGCCGTGCTCGGCCAGTCGCTCGGCGATGGCGCGCCCGATGCCCTTCGATGAGCCGGTGACGATCGCGACCTTGCCGGTCAGGTCGAACAGTTCCATGTGACGCACCCTTTTCCGCCTGCGGGCTTGATATACTGTTGTGTGGCTGATTCCAGCCGGGCGGGCCTATGCGCAAGATCACCCAACTGCTGTTGATGGGCGCGTACCTGTTCATCGCGCTGACCGCCGCGGCCCTGCTGTGGCGCGGCGGAGCCGGCTGGGGCGCGGGCACCGCGGCGCTGATGGGGTCGCTCGGCCTCTTGTTCGCCGCCCATGCGATGTTCGCCGGAGCCTCGGCGCGGTCCGCACTGCAGAAGGACATCGAATCGATTCGCGAGGCGCACCGGCTGCTCGCGGACGCGCTGGAAACCACCCAGGACGCCGTCAACGCCCTGGCCGACCGCGTCGAGCAGGCGGCGGTGCAGCGTTCCGAGGACCTCTCGGGCGAGGTGCGCATGCTGGAGGATCTGGTCCACCGCATGGGCCAGGACCTGGAAGCGCGGCTGGCGGGCATCACCCACGCGCCGGTGCACACGCACGAGGGCCGCCGCTCGCGCCAGCAGGCCGCCCTGCTCGAGACGGTGCGCGAGGCGCTGGCCGAGGGCCGCGTCGACCTCTACCTGCAGCCCGTGGTCGGGCTGCCGCAACGGCGCACGGTCTTCTACGAAAGCTTCTCGCGCCTGCGCGACGACACCGGCCGGGTGATGATGCCGGCCGAATACCTGGCCGTGGCCGAGCCTGAGGGCCTCGTCACCGCCATCGACAACCTGTTGCTGTTCCGCTGCGTCCAGATCGTGCGCCGCCTGGCGAAGACCGACCGCAAGGTGGGCATCTTCTGCAACGTCTCGCTGGCGTCGCTGGGCGACGAGGTGTTCTTCCCGCAGTTCCTGGAATTCCTGCAGGAGAACCGGGACCTCGCCGGAGCCCTGATCTTCGAGCTGGGCCAGGCGGCCTTCGAGGCGCGCGGCGCCAATGAGGCGCGCAACATGGCCAAGCTGGCGGACCTCGGCTTCCGCTTCTCGCTGGACAAGGTCCAGACCCTGGACCTGGACTTCGCCGACCTGCAGCGTTCGGACGTGAAGTTCCTCAAGATCGGGGCGGACCTGCTGCTGGAGCAGCTGCTCGACATCGACGGCGAGCCGGCCCTGCGCGAACTGAAGGACATCCACGCCGCGGATTTCGCCAACCTGACCCGCCGTTACGGCGTCGAGGTGATCGCCGAGAAGATCGAGGCCGAGCGCCAGGTGCCGGACATCCTCGAGCTCGAGATCGCCTACGGCCAGGGTCACCTGTTCGGCGAGCCGCGCGCCATCAAGGACCAGGTGCTGGCCGAGGCGGATCCGCCCGCCGACTTCATGCGCCACACCCTGCAGATGCAGCGTCGGCGGGCCTGAGGCGGCTCCTCAGGCGCGGTCGCGGATATCCTGGCCGAATACGAACCAGTTGCCGTCCGGGCCGATGACGCCGAATTCGCGCTGCCGGTAGGGCTGGTCGCAGGGTCCGAAGACATCGTCGGGCGGCAGCCGGTCGAGCCGCGGCTTCAGTTCCGCATAGAGCGCGTCCACGTCGGCCACGTCGACGTAATGGGCGTAGCGGCGGTTGCCCGGCGGGGCGAAGTCCTCCTCGGTATTGCCCATCATCCGGATCGCCGCCCGGTCACGGCACAGGTAGCAGTAGTTGGGCAGTTCGAAGTCGGCGGTGAAGCCCAGCACCTCGACGAAGAACCGCTTGCCCGCCTCGAAGTCCGGCACGCGCATGAAGGGGGTGATCTGATAGAGAGTCATCAGCCGCCCCCGATCGAGCATTCGGCGCCCTCGGAATCGAGGAACCGGCCGATTTTCGCACCGTGCATTTCCATCGGAGGCTGGGTGAAGGTCACGCCCGCCGCCGCGCGCTCGCGATAGAACGCCTCGACGTCGGCCACCCCGAAGCCCAGCTGGACCGTGCCGGCGGGCCTGTCGGCGGTCGCCTCGTGCAGGGCCAGGGTGGTCTCCCCGGTGGCGAATTCGGTCCATTGCGGGGACTGGAACTTGGGGACCAGCTCCAGGTGGTCGCGTTGAAAGGCCACCGCGGCGTCCATGTTGTCCACGTACTTGATGGCGTAGGTCAGGCGGGTGCTCATCGATCGGGAACTCCCGGATTGCGGGGCGCGATCCAACACCCGGCGGATATTGAGCGCAAGCCGCGGGAGGCGGCGCGGCGGCTGCGGACGCATGATCCTGCCAACACGAGAGGAATTGCCTATGTTGGCGCTTGTGAAGCCCGAACCGACCAGCCTCGAGGACGAAGCCTGGGCCGCCTTCCAGGCGCGCGACCGCCGGCTGCGCGACCGCTATCTGATGGGCGTGAAGACGACCGGGATCTACTGCCGCCCCGGCTGCCCCGCACGAATGCCCAACCGCGGCAACGTGAAGTTCTTCGCCTCCGCCGAGGAGGCGCGGGCCGAAGGCTATCGCGCCTGCCGGCGCTGCAAGCCCGACGAGACGGGTTCGATCTACAAGGACGCCATCGCCCGGGTCTGCCAGGCCATCGACGCGGCCGAGGAGTCGCCCCGGCTGGAGGAGATGGCGCGCATCGCCGGCCTTTCGGCCTACCACTTCCATCGGGTCTTCAAGGCCGAAACGGGCGTCACGCCGGCGGCCTACGCCGCCGCCGTCAAGGACCGCCGCGCCAAGGCGGCGTTGGCTGGAGGGGCCAGCGTGACCGAGGCGGTGTACGACGCGGGCTACGGGGCCTCGTCGCGGTTCTACGCCAAGAGCCGGCAGCGGTTCGGCATGGCCCCGGCGCGCTGGAAGGATCGCGGCGCGGGCGAGCACATCCGCGTGGCGGTCGCCCCCTGCTCCCTGGGCCAGGTGCTGGTGGCGACCACTGACCGGGGCGTCTGCGCCGTCGAGCTGGGCGAGGATCGCGGCCGCATGCTCGACTGGTTCCGCGAGCGGTTCTCCGCCGCCGAGATCGAGGTCGACGAGACCGGCCTGCAGGGCGCCGTGGCCGCGGTGGTCGCGATGATCGAGCATCCCGCCGAGGCCGCCGCCGCCGACCTGCCGCTGGACGTGCGCGGCACCGCCTTCCAGCAGAGGGTGTGGGACGCCCTGCGACGGATCCCGCGCGGCGAGGTCTGGACCTACGGCCAGCTGGCGGAGCATCTCGGCTACCCCCGGGCGGCGCGCGCCGTGGGGGCCGCCTGCGGCCAGAACCGGGTGGCGGTGATCATCCCCTGCCACCGGGTGGTCGGCTCGAACGGCAGCCTGACCGGCTTCGCCTACGGCGTCGAGCGCAAGGAAGCCCTGCTGAAGCGCGAGGGCGCTCGATAGGCGAGGCGGCGGCGCGGTTGACCTCGGCCCGCCGCTCCCCTACCCGCGCCGCATGAGCGCACCCACCGTCATCGCCGGCCTGTCCGAGATCGCCGACCAGTACGACGCCGTCCTGTCGGATGTCTGGGGCGTGATCCACAACGGGCGGGAGAGCTTCCCCGAGGCCTGCGAGGCGCTGATCGAGTTCGGGCGGCGGCGCGGACCGGTCGTGCTCATCTCCAACGTGCCCCGCCCGGCCCGATTCGTGCTGAGCCAGCTCAAGGAGCTGGGTGTCCCGCGCGAGACCTGGTCCGGCTTCATCGCCTCCGGCGACGCGACCTTCGCCGAGCTGGTCAAGCGCGCCCCTGGCCCGGCCTGGGCGGTGGGACCGGCTCGGGACGCAGGCCTCTACGAGGGTTCGGGCGTCGACCTGACCGAGATTCCCGAGCACGCCGGATTCATCTCCTGCACGGGACTCTTCGACGACGACGTCGAGACGCCCGAGGACTACCGCGACCGGCTGCAGATCTGCGCCGACCGCGGGCTGGAGATGGTCTGCGCCAACCCCGACCGCGTGGTCCAGCGCGGCGACAAGATGATCTGGTGCGCCGGGGCGCTGGCCGATCTCTATGAGACCCTGGGCGGCAAGGTGCTGATGGCCGGCAAGCCGTTCAGCCCCATCTACGACCTCTGCTACGCCGAGGTGAACCGGCTGGCCGGACGCGATGTGCCCCGGGACCGCATCCTGGCGATCGGCGACGGCGTGCAGACCGACGTCGCCGGCGCCAACCGGCAGGCGCTCGACCTGCTGTTCGTGGCGGGCGGCATCCATGCGGCTGAACTGGCGGGGGCGGACGGGGCCATGGCGGCGGACCGGGTCGAGGCCTTCCTCTCGGCGCGCGGGGCGCATTCGAAATGGGCCGGCGGCGACCTCAGGTGGTGACCTCGCGCTGTTACAGGGTTACACCCTCTCCATGACCAGGCCCCGCCTCGACGGCTACATTCTCGACGAGCTCAGCGTCGGCATGACCGCCGAGCTGTCGCGCGACATCACCGAGGAGCGCATCCAGCGCTTCGCCGAGGCGTCGGACGACTTCAACCCGGTGCACATGGACGAGGCGTTCGCCTCCAAGACCGCCTACCGCGGCCGTATCGCCCACGGCCTCCTCTCGGCTTCCTTCGTCTCGGCCGTGGTGGGAACCCTGCTGCCGGGGCCGGGCGCGATCTACCTCCACCAGACCATGGACTTCCACAAGCCGGTGCGCATCGGCGACGTGGTGGTGGGCCGGGTGACGATCACCCACATCGATCCCGAATCGGCGCGCGTCACCCTGAAGACCGAGTGCCTGGTGAACGGCGAGGCCGTGCTGGACGGCGAGGCCGTGATCCGGGTGCCCCGCCGCCGTCGTCCCTCCCACGGGTAAGAAGCGAGCGGCCGTGAGCCTGAAGATCGTCCGCGACTGGCGGAACCTGGGCCCCGGCGAGCGGGGCGCGGCCGTGGCCCTGGGCAATTTCGACGGCGTGCATCTGGGCCACCAGCGGGTCATCGCCGCCGCCGCCGAGGCCGCCCGCCAGACCGGCGCCCCCCTGGGCGTGGTCAGCTTCGAACCGCACCCCCGGGTTTACTTCCAGCCCGAGGCCGAGCCGTTCCGGGTGATGTCGCCGGGTCAGCAGGCGCGCGCGCTGGCGGCCCTGGGAGTGGAGCTCTTCTACGAACTGCCCTTCGCCGCCGAGATGGCCGGCATGAGCGACGCCCGGTTCGTCGAGACGGTGCTGGTCCAAGGGCTGGGCGTCACCTGGGTTGCGGTGGGGTTCGACGTCACCTACGGCAAGGGCCGCACCGGGGGCCCGCAGGAACTCGCGGCCGCCGGCCGGGAGCAGGGCTTCGGGGTCTCGGTGGTCGAGCGGGTCGACGACTCGGGCGGGGCCAAGCTGTCCTCCACCGCCGTTCGCGACGCCCTGCACGCCGGCCGGCCCGAACAGGCCGCCGCCATCCTGGGCCGCCCCTTCGCCATCGAGGGCGAGGTGGTCCACGGCGACAAGCGCGGCCGCCAGATCGGGGTCCCTACCGCGAACGTCCGCCTCGGCGACTACGTGCGTCCGAAATACGGAGTCTACGCTGTCCGCAGCCGGCTGCCCGACGGGCGGGTCGTGGACGGAGTCGCCAACCTGGGCGTGCGCCCCATGTTCGAGAGCCCCGAACCGCTGCTGGAAGTCTGGCTGTTCGACTTCGAAGGCGACCTGTACGGCCAGGTCATCGAGACCGAGCTGGCCGCCTATCTTCGGCCCGAGATGTCCTTCGACTCCCTCGACGCATTGAAGCGACAGATCGACGAGGACGCCGCCAGGGCCCGGAAGGTTCTCGCCCTATAGGGCCGGCGTCTTGGCGAACCGGGCGCTGGTTCGCTCGTACCCCAGCGCCTCGTAGAATCGGTGCGCGGCCTCGCGACGCAGGTTCGAGGTCACCTCCACCAGCACGCAGCCCAGCGCGGCGCACTTTTCCTCAACGGCCCGCACCAGCGCCTTGCCGACGCCCCGGCCGCGGCGGTCCGCGGTCACCACCATCATCGACACCCGCCCCACCGGGCCCGGCCGGTGCAGCACCCGCATCAGGCTCCAGCTGACGCAGCCGATCACCACGCCGTCCTCCTCGGCCACCAGCGTGCCCAGTCCCATCGCCCGCTGCTCGGCCAGCCGGTCGGCCGCCTCGGCGGCCGAGACCTCATAGCCCAGCTCCCGGATCAGGCCCGACAGGGCCCCGGCGTCGGCGGCGGAGGCGTCACGGATGAGCATGGTCCCTCATTACCCCTCTCACCTGCGGAGCGGGAGGCCCCGCAGCCCCTTCCCCGCCGGGCCCCCATCCGCTACATCCACGCCCATGGTCGTTCGGACGTCCAATGTGAAGCGAATTAACCGCCCGGCGTGACGCCGCCGGGGGGTTTGCTCCAGCGCGCGCCGGGTTCGTCTTCACCCTTTCCTTCCTACCGAACGCACCTGCGAGACCCCAATGGCCGACGACGCCCAGACGACTGCCCCCCAGGGCCGCGATTACCGCGAGACTGTTTTCCTCCCCGAGACGCCCTTCCCCATGCGCGCGGGCCTGCCCCAGCGCGAGCCCCAGATCCTGGCGAATTGGGCCGAGCTCGACCTCTTCGAAGCCATCCGTCGGCAGCGCCAGAAGGACGGACGACCGCTGTTCGTGCTGCACGACGGCCCGCCCTACGCCAACGGCGCCATCCACATCGGCCATGCGCTGAACAAGCTCTTGAAGGACTTCGTGGTCCGCTCACGCTTTCTGCTGGGCTACGACGTCGACTACATCCCCGGATGGGACTGCCACGGCCTGCCGATCGAGTGGAAGATCGAGGAGGAGTTCCGCAAACAGGGCCGGCGCAAGGATGAGGTCTCCAAGGCCGAATTCCGCGAGCGCTGTCGCGCCTACGCCGGCGAGTGGATCGGTCTGCAGATGACCGAGTTCCAGCGCCTAGGCGTGCTGGGCCGCTGGGACAAACGCTACTCGACCATGGACTTCGCGTCCGAGGCCGCGATCGTGCGCGAGTTCCACAGGATCAAGAACACCGGACAGCTGTATCGCGGCTCCAAGCCGGTGATGTGGTCCCCGGTCGAGCGCACCGCGCTGGCGGATGCGGAAATCGAATACCACGACCACGTCTCGCCCACGATCTGGGTCAAATTCCCGGTCACGGCCATGACCGACGATCACCCCGACGACCTGCTGGCCTTCCGCCACCAGACGCCCTCGATCGTGATCTGGACGACCACGCCCTGGACCATCCCCGCCAACCGGGCGATCAGCTATGGACCCGAGATCGACTACGGCCTCTACGAGGTCGAGGCGATGGAGGAAGGCCTCGAATTCGAACCCTGGGCGAAGGTCGGCGAGCGCTTCATCGTCGCGGACCGGCTGTCCGACGAGGTCCGGATGGCCGCGAAGGTGGCTCGCTGGAAGCGGCTGGACGGGGTCAATCCGTCCGGCCTGGTCTGTGCGCACCCGCTGGCTCCGCTGGATCCCGGCTACGGCTTCGCCGTGCCTCTGCTGGCCGGCGACCATGTCACCGACGACGCCGGCACCGGCTTCGTGCACACCGCGCCCGGCCACGGCGCCGACGACTTCGAGGTGTGGAAGGCGCACGGCCATCACGAGGTCCCCGACACCGTCGACCCGGACGGCGCCTACTACGACCATGTGCCCCTGTTCGCGGGCCTGAAGGTGCTGGAGACCGAAGGCAAGAAGATCGGCAAGTTCGGCCCCGCCAATCCGGCGGTGATCGAGAAGCTGATCGAAGCCGGCGCCCTGCTGGCGCGCGGCCGGCTCGAGCACAGCTATCCGCACAGCTGGCGATCCAAGGCGCCGGTGATCTTCCGCAATACGCCGCAGTGGTTCGTTCCCATGGACCGGCCGATCCAGGGGTCTGAGAAGACCCTGCGCGAGACCGCCGCCGAGGCGTTGGCGGAGACCCGGTTCTTCCCCGAGCAGGGCCGCAACCGCATCGGCTCCATGGTCGAGGGCCGTCCCGATTGGCTGATCAGCCGCCAGCGCGCCTGGGGCACGCCGCTCGCCATGTTCATCGACAAGCAGACCGGCCAGCCGCTGCATGACGAAGCCGTCGACCAGCGCATCGTGGACGCCATCGCGGCGGAGGGCGCGGACGCCTGGTTCAATCGGCCGGCCGCGGACTTCCTCGGCGCCCTCGACCCGGACCGCTTCGAGAAGGTCGAAGACATCCTGGACGTCTGGTTCGATTCCGGGGCCACCCACGCCTTCACCCTCGAGAACCGCAACGACTCTCACTGGCCCGCCGACCTCTACCTGGAGGGCGCCGACCAGCATCGGGGCTGGTTCCAGTCGTCCCTGCTCGAAAGCTGCGGCACCCGCGGCCGCGCGCCCTACAGGGCGTTGGTCACCCATGGCTTCACCATGGACGAGCAGGGCCGCAAGATGTCCAAGTCGCTCGGCAACACCGTCGAGCCGCAGAAGGTCATCGCCGAGAGCGGGGCCGACATCCTGCGCCTGTGGGTGGCCATGGTCGACTATGAGGACGATCAGCGCCTCGGGCCCGAGATCCTGAAGACCACCGCCGACGCCTATCGCAAGCTGCGCAACACCCTGCGTTACCTGCTGGGGGCCCTGGCGGACTACGACGCGTCGGAGGCCGTGCCCCATGCCGACATGCCTCCGCTGGAGCAGTTCATCCTGCACCGGCTGTGGGAGCTCGACGGCCAGGTGCGCGAGGCTTACGCCAACTACCACTTCAACGACGTGATCCGGCCGGTGGCGGACTTCTGCTCGCAAGAGCTTTCCAGCCTTTATTTCGACGTTCGCAAGGACAGCCTCTACTGCGACCGGCCCGACGCGCTGCGCCGCCGCGCCGCGCGCACCGTCATGGACGCGGTGTTCGAGCGGCTGACGGCCTGGCTCGCCCCCCTGCTGGCGTTCACGACCGAGGAAGCGTGGTCGGTGCGCCACCCCGGCGGCGGCTCCAACGCCATGCGCGTGATCCCGGACACGCCGGCGGCGTGGCGCAACGACGCGGAGGCGGCCCGCTGGGGCCAGGTGATCCAGGTGCTGGACGTGGTCACCGCGGCTCTGGAGATCGAGCGCCGCGAAAAGCGCATGGGCTCGGCGCTGGAGGCCGCGCCCGTGGTGCACATCGCCGACGCCGCCCTGCTGGCGGCGTTCGACGGCGTGGACGCGGCCGAGGTCTTCCGCACCAGCCAGGCCCGCCTGGTCGGGGGCGAAGGCCCCGCTTCGGCCTTCCGCCTGTCGGAACGGCCCGGCGTGGCGGTCGAGCCGGCCCGCGCCGAGGGCGCCAAGTGCGCCCGCTCGTGGCGCATCCTGCCCGAGGTCGGATCGGACCCGCGCTACCCGGACCTGTCCCTGCGCGACGCCGACGCCGTCGCCTGGTGGGACGCCCACCGCGAAAATGCCTAGGTTGGCCCCTAAGCCGTCGATCGGATGTCCATGAGCTTGCTGAAATCGATCTCTCCGCAGGGACGTGTGGCCTACATCGTGGCCCTGTCCGTGATCCTGCTGGACCAGCTGACCAAGATGCTGGTCGTCAGCGGGCTGAACCTGCCGTTGCATGGCCACGTCGAGCTGTCTCCCTTCTTCGACCTGACCATGGTCTGGAACCGGGGCATGAGCTTCGGCCTGGGCGCAGGTCACGGCGACCTGGCGCGCTGGGGCTTCTCCATCTTCGCCATAGGCATCGCCTGCGCGGTCGCGGTCTGGGCCCGCACGGTCGAGCGGCCGTTGATGGCCTGGACCCTGGGCCTGCTGATGGGCGGTGCGCTGGGCAATGTGATCGACCGGCTGCGCTTCGGGGCGGTGGTGGATTTCCTGGATTTCTCGGGCCTGGGCTTCCCCTGGGTGTTCAACGTCGCGGACAGTGCGATCACGGTCGGAGCCGTGCTGATCGTCATCGAGGCCTTCTGGCCGGCGGTGCGGCAGCGGTTGGAATCCGTCCGGGTTCGCGGTAACTGAGTTCAATCAAAGGCCACGGGGCGGGCCGCTGGAGCGTTAAGATGATCAAGCGCGTGATGACGGTCGCGATCCTGGGAGCGGCGATGGCCGTTTCGGGGTGCCAGTCGACCAAGCAGGCCCTCGGCATGTCCAAGGTCGTCCCCGACGAGTTCCGGGTGGTGACCAAGGCCCCGCTGGTGGTGCCGCCCGAGTACTCGCTGCGTCCGCCAGCGCCGGGCGAACCCCGGCCGCAGGAGCTGCAGCCGGAAAGCGCCGCCCGCCAGGCCCTGCTCGGCGAGCGCGCCTCGGCCCAGCGGTCCATGGGCGAGACGGCCCTGGTCAACCGCGCTGGCGGCGACCGCGCCGACCCGCTGGCCCGCTACGTGGTCGACGACGAGTTCGGCGACATCGCCTACAAGGACAAGTCCTTCGCGGACCGCATCATGTTCTGGCGCGGCGGCGACGAGCCCCAGCCGGCGGCCGTGGCCGGGACCAATGAATCGACCCCGGTCGACGCGGCGGCCGAGCAGGCCCGCCTGCGCGAGCTGACCGGCGGCAAGCCCGTCACCATCCAGAAGCAGACCCCGCGCTTCAAGCTGCCGGGCCTGTAGGGCGCGCTTCATCGAATGCCGAAGGGCCCGGCGGACACGCCGGGCCTTTTTGCTATGGTGGCTGCCAATCCCCATCTGGCGACTCGCATGACCATCCGCCGCCTCCCGCCCGAGACCGTCAACCGCATCGCCGCCGGCGAGGTGGTCGAGCGGCCGTCAAGCGCCGTGAAGGAGCTGGTCGAAAACGCGCTGGACGCGGGAGCCCGCAACATCGAGGTGCAGGCCGACAACGGCGGGCTGGCGCGCATTCTGGTCGCCGACGACGGCTTCGGGATGGCGCCGTCCGACCTGGAGTTGGCCATCGAGCGGCACGCGACGTCCAAGCTGGAGCCCGATGATGCAGGCGACGTGGACCTGCTGCGCATCTCCACCCTGGGCTTCCGCGGCGAGGCGCTACCCTCGATCGGGTCGGTGGCGCGCCTGACCATCGCCAGCCGCGCCAAGGGCGCGAGCGACGCCTACGCCATCAGGGTCGATGCGGGCGAGGTCGCCCCGGTCGCCCCCTCCGGTTTTCCCGGCCCCCACGGCGCTCGTGTTGAGGTGCGCGACCTCTTCTTCGCCACGCCCGCGCGGCTGAAGTTCATGAAGTCCGAACGCTCCGAGGCGCTGGCCATCACGGAGGAGCTCCGCCGCCAGGCCATGGCCCACGAGGGCGCGGCCTTCACCCTGGAGATCGATGGCCGCCGCATCCTCAGGCTGCCCGCCGAACACCCCGGACCTGAAGGCCGCCTCGCGCGCCTGGCCCAGATTCTCGGCAAGGAGTTCGGCGAGAACGCCATCCCCATTGATTCCGAGCGCGACGGCGTGCGCCTGACCGGCTACGCGGGCCTGCCGACCTATTCCCGCGGCAACGCCCAGCAGCAGTTCCTGTTCGTGAACGGACGACCGGTGAAGGACCGCCTGTTGCAGGGCGCCCTGCGCGGAGCCTACGCCGACTTCCTCGCCCGCGACCGGCACCCGGTCGCCGCCCTCTACCTCGATCTCGACCCAACCCAGGTCGACGTGAATGTCCACCCGGCCAAGGCCGAAGTGCGCTTCCGGGACGCGGCGGGCGTGCGCGGCCTGATCGTCGGCGCCCTGAAACACGCCCTGGCCAGCGCCGGGCACCGCGCCTCGACCACGGTGGCCAACGCCGCGCTGGGAGGCTTCCGAAGCGAGCCCCTGACCCCGCCCGCCGGTGGCTGGCGCTCGCCGGGCGCCGGCGGCTGGAGCCGTCCGTCCATGCCGTCGTCCATGCCGGGTCTGATCGCCGGCCTGGCCGAGCCCGGCGCCCGCTTCGAGGCTCCGGCCGAGCCCGCGGCGTCGGCTCCTGCGTCGGGTGCGCCGGTCATCGACCTCGTGGACTATCCTCTCGGCGCCGCCCGCGCGCAGGTGCACGAGACCTACATCGTCGCCCAGACCCGGGACGGCATCGTCGTCGTCGACCAGCACGCGGCTCACGAACGCCTTGTCTACGAAAAGATGAAGCATCAGATGGCCGAAGGCGGCGTGGCGCGTCAGGCGCTGCTGGTCCCCGAGGTGGTCGACCTCGACCCCTCGGAGGCGGAACGGGTGGCGGCCGCCATCCCCGAGCTGGCCGAGCTGGGCCTGGTGCTCGAACCGTTCGGCGGCTCCGCCGTGCTGGTGCGCGAGACGCCGGCCCTGCTGGGCGAGACCGACGCCAGGGCCCTGGTCCGCGACATCGCCGACGACCTGGCCGAACACGGGACGGCGCACGCCCTCAAGGAGCGCATGGCCGAGGTCTGTTCGACCATGGCCTGCCACGGCTCCGTGCGGGCGGGGCGGCGCCTCACCGCGGCCGAGATGAACGCCCTGCTGCGGCAAATGGAGGCGACTCCCCATTCGGGGCAGTGCAACCACGGCCGTCCGACCTACGTCGAACTGAAGCTGGCCGACATCGAACGGCTCTTCGGCCGGCGTTGAGGTCCGGGAGAAGCGGCCCTCAGGCCTGCGGCCAGCCGCGGCCGATGATGAAGCGCCACAGCCGCTTGCGGGCCTCGAAGACGCTGACCCCGATGGCCGCTGCGGCGCACCAGAAGGTCGCTTCCAGGCTCAACCCCACGACGACCAGGGCGGCGGCGAAGGCCGGCTTGCCGAGATCCAGCTGGTAGACCACCGCCGCCGCGCCGACGGCCGCCAGGCAGACGGCGAACAGCGCGGCCGTGACGGCCCACATGATCCTGGAGCCCTTGCGGCGGGCGGTGGCGGCGGCGTCGGTCATGGCGGGCATCCCCTGTTGCTCGGGGAGTCAGTCTTGCGCGGCCGGCGATCCTTACAGGCCGCCCCCGGCGGGCGCGTAGCGCAGGAAGTGGACCCGGGCCGCCCCGTAGTCGCGGGCGTCCAGGGCTTCGTAGCCGTCGACGGCGAAGCCCGCTTCGCCCGAGCCGCGCTCGACCACGCAGACCGCCCCCGGAGCCAGCCAGCTCCCCTGCGCCAGCCGCGCCAGCGCCACCTCCGCCAGGCCCTTGCCGTAGGGCGGGTCGAGGAAGGCCAGGGTGAAGGCCTCCCCTGCCGAGCCCGGGCGGACGCCGAGGTCGGTGGCGTCGCGGCGATGCACCCGCGCAGCGCCGAAGACGCTGAGGACGTCCATGTTCTCACGGATCGCGCCGCGAGCGGCCTCGTCGGTCTCCACGAACAGACAGAAGGCGGCCCCCCGCGAGAGGGCCTCGAGGCCCAGCGCGCCCGATCCGGCGAACAGGTCGATGACCCGCGCGCCCAGCAGCCCGTCAGACCAGGGCGCGTGCTCGAGGATATTGAAGACCGCCTGGCGGGCGCGGTCCGATGTCGGTCGGGTGGCCTCCCCCGCCGGGGCCTGCAGCGCGCGCCCCTTGAAACGCCCGGCGACGATCCTCATCCGGGCCTCCTGGCGGGCGCGTAGCGCTGCAACCGGCGGCGGGCGCCGCCCAGGACCAGCATGCAGGCCACCGCTGCGGCCAGCACCCACCCGTTCAGACTGAGCACGCCGAAGAAGACGGCGACCATGATCAGGGGCGGCATCATCATCATGGTGATGAACACCAGCCATCGCAGGCGCCCGGGGATTTCGGGGCTGACCAGGCGGGCGCCCAGCGCGGCCCAGCCCCAGACCAGCCCCTGCGCCACCCCGATGGCGGCCACCATGGTCATGTAGAGGATCAGGCCGTTTCCGCGCGGTCCGTACTCGTAGAGCATCTCGGCGCCGGCGGGCAGCAGCGTGACGAGACCCAGAGCCAGGAGGTTCAGGATCGTGAGCACGCCGTCGGCCCGGCGGATGTGCAGGAAGATGCGCCGGTGCGACATCCAGTAGGCGCCCACCGCGCAGAAAGTCACGAAATAGGCGCCCAGCTTCTGCCAGACCCCCATCCAGAGCCCGGCCCAGCTGCCGTCCCATTGGGCGGGCGGGTGCAGCTCGACGGCGAGCAGCGTCAGGGCGACGGCGAACATGCCGTCGGACAGCATGATCAGGCGTTCCAGAAAGTAGTCTCGAACGTCCTCGACGCGGCCTTCCAGGAGGGAATCGCCGGCGCCGGCGGCGGGCGAGGCCGAGCCTTCGTCAGTCGTGGCCATGAGCGCCTTCCCCTTCCGCTCCCGCTTCGATCCTGTCCATGAACGCCTCGGGCCCCGGGGTCCAGCCCCGGCCCTGTTCCCCGGCGCGAGGAATCCGATTCCGCTTTCCCTGGAGCGTCCCGAGCCTCTATGCGTTGATGCCTGCGGCCACGCTGGCGGGAACCCTGCATGACCGATCTTCCGAACCGGCGCCCCATCGGACAACGGGGCTCGAACTGGGCGTCCGCCCTGGCCGCGGGCCTGGCCCGCAACGGCGTCGCGCCGGACCTGATCTCGGCGATCAGCATGGGCATCGCCCTGGTGGGCTTCGCCGCCTTCGGCCTGTCGGGGATCAGCGAGGGCGCCGCGCGGGTGGTGTGGCTGCTGCTTGCCGCCCTGATGATCCAGCTCCGGCTGCTGGCCAACATGCTGGACGGGATGGTGGCGCTCGAGAATGGCAAGGGCGGACCGGACGGGCCCATCTGGAACGAGCTGCCCGACCGCATCTCCGACGCCCTGTTCTTGATCGGCGCGGGCTACGGCGCCTTCGCGGCCGCACCTCACCTGGGCCCGGCGCTGGGCTTCCTGTGCGCGGTGCTGGCGGTGCTGACTGCGCACGTGCGCGAGCTGGGCCGGGGCCACGGCTTCCCGGCTGACTACGGCGGCCCCATGGCCAAACGGCAGCGCATGACCGCCCTGACGGCGGCCGCGCTGGCCTCCAGCGTCGAGGGCGCCTGGGGGTGGAACGGCGAGACCCTGATGTGGGCGCTTGCGCTGACGGCCGCCCTTACAGCGCTGACGGTCTTCCTGCGGACGCGAACCCTGGCGCGGCGACTTCGCGAAAAGGCCTAGGGCTTGCGCGGCCCCCTGGGACCCGGCCGTCCGCCCGGCTTGCCGCCGCGCGGGGGAGCGCCCCGCGATCCGGGTCCCTTCTTGAAGCCGCCGGGCTTGCCCGACCCTGACGGCTTGCCGCCGAATCCCCCGCGGGGGCGGTCGCCGCCTTCACGCGGCCTGGAAGGCCGGGCGTCGTCGGGCCGGGCCCCGGCGCGCGGGCGGAATCCCTCGCCCGCGGCCCGTTCGGGCCGATCCCCGCGCGGCTTGAACGGGCGCTTGCCCTCACCCTCGCGGGGCGGGCGGGCCTTGGCCCAGCCGGGCTTGCGCGCCGTCGGACGTTCGCCGCGGTCTCCGTCTTCGGCGCGCGGTTGGCGGAAGGGCTTGCCC
>JAIBAU010000039.1 GCA_019695035.1 Caulobacteraceae bacterium
TCGGCGGGGCCGGCGACGGCGGCGCCCGGAGCGAGCCCGGCGACCAAGGCGAGCATTATCGTGCGCATCGAGCGCGACATCACCGGGTCCGCTTGATGAGGGTGAACATCTGGCGCGGCGGCGTCAGTTTGGCCTTGAGGATGACGGTGACGCAGGCGAGCGCCGGATCGTCGGCGTCGCGCGCGGCGGAGATCAGCTTGGTCCAGGCCTCATCGTCGGCGGACTGCACGAAGACGGCGATTTCGCTGCGAACGAGGCTTGCGAAGGTCTCGTC
Organism: Caulobacteraceae bacterium; assembly: GCA_019695035.1. Classification (GTDB taxonomy): domain Bacteria; phylum Pseudomonadota; class Alphaproteobacteria; order Caulobacterales; family Caulobacteraceae; genus JAEZEZ01. The sequence continues at coordinate 275 of JAIBAU010000039.1, forward strand.
CTTGTCCGCGACATGGGCGCGAACGGCGTCGGCCAGCGCTGGATCGACCGCGTCCAGCCAGGCCTCCATGCGCTCCGCGACGCCCGAGGCATCGGCTAGCAGGTCGCCCAGGGACAGGGCGCCGGTCGCCACCCCGCCCTCGGGCCGCAGGCTCAGGGCGACGCCCTTCAGCCGGGCCGCGGCGGCGAGGTCTTCGACGTAGTGCGAGGCGGCCGCGATCCAGGCCCGCCCCTCAAGGTCGGCGCGGATGCCGTCCTCGACGGCCTCGAATGGCAGCTCCCGCACCGGCACGCGGCGGTCAAGCCGGAAGATGTGCCACCCGAAGCGGGAGCGGACCGGCGAGGGGGCGATCTCGCCCGGCTGCAGCGCGGCCAGGACGGGCTCGACCTCGGGCGCGAGATCGCCAGGGCGAAGTTGGCCGAGGGATCCGCCGACGGATTTCGACGGGCAGTCGGAGAAGCGTTTGGCCAGTTCGCCGAAGCGGCCGGGCGCGGGGATGAGGGTCTCGAGCACTGCGGCGGCGGCCAGGCGGGCGTCTTCCCAACCCTCCTCGCCCTCCGCGGCGGGCTCCAGAAGGATGTGCGAGGCCTCGTAAAGTTCAGGGGCCACGAACCGGCTCCGGCCCGCCTCGAAGACCCGGCGGCATTCGGCGTCGGTCGGCGTGGTGACCTCGACCTCCTGCTCCAGCAGGACGCGGATCAGCGCCTCCTCCGTTGTCTCCTCCCGGCCGTCGGCGTCGGTCTCCGGGTCGGCCGTCAGGTCGAGGAGCCGCGCCCGGTCCAGCAGCAGCGCCTTGATCGCAAGCGCGTGGGCGGCCGCGGCGCGCGCCTCGCCGCCCGTGGCGGCGGCGTGGTGCTGGGCTTCCTCGGCGATCAACTGTTCGGGGATCTCGACCCCCTCGACGACGATGGCTCGAAGCGCGCTCATTCCGCGGCCTCCGGACGACGCGCCTGGATGATCGTTGTTGGCAGGACGGGATGGGGCGGCAGCGGCAGGGATCGGCGGGTGCGGACCAGCTGCCAGCCGCGCCGGTTCAGATACCAGATCGGCGCCGAGAGCATGTGGACCAGGCGGGTGAAGGGGAAGACCAGCAGGATGGTCATGCCCAGCGCCAGGTGCGCCTTGAAGATGGGATGGACGTCGGCGACGAAGCCGGCGGCGTCGGGGTTGAAGGTGAAGATGCCCTGGGCCCAATTCATGAACTTGACCATCTCGTGCCCGTCGAGGTGCTGGGCCGAAACCGGAATGGTGGCCAGGCCGAGCGCCAGCTGCAGGGTCAGGATTATCAGGATGGCGGTGTCGCCGAAGCTGGAGGTGGCCCGGATGCGGGGATCGAACAGCCGCCGGTGCAGCAGCAGCAGCGCGCCGGCCATGCACATGACCCCCGCGACGCCGCCGGCGGTCATGGCCAGAACCTGCTTGGCGCCGTGACTGACGCCCATCGCCTCAAAGACCCAGATCGGGGTGAGCAGGCCGACGAAGTGACCGCCGAAGATCACCAGGATGCCGAGGTGGAAGAGGATGGAGCCGGTGACCAGCTGGCGGCGGCGCAGCAGCTGAGAGGAGCCGGTACGCCAGGTGTATTGCTCGCGGTCGAAGCGGATAACCGACCCGAGCGCGAGCACGACGAGGGCAATGTACGGGTAGACGCCGAAGAGGATCTGGTTGAGCAGCATCACAGGCTGAGCCCTCCGGCGGCTGGGGCCCGGCGCGGGGCCATCGGTTCGGCGTTCATGGTGCGCAGCATGGCGTCCGCCTTGGGACAGCCGGTCTCCTCCGGCCCAAAGGTCACCACGGTCTCCTCCCAAATCTTGTCGAGCGCCTCGAGGTCGTCGGGGTCGATGTCCGGCTCCTGCAGCAGGGCCGCCAGCGCCTCCTGATCGGCCGCGTCGCCCGCCAGGCATGCTAAGGCCGCGAAGACGGAGCGGTACCGGCTGTCGCGCTTCTTCAGGCGCTCGCTCATCGCCTCCAGCACGTGGGCGGCCTCGCCGAGCAGTGATGACGCCTCCGCGTCGGGGAGAGTGGAGAGGAACTCCAGAAACACCGGCAGGTAGTCCGGCAGTTCGTTGGCCGAGAGTTCCAGTCCCTTGCCCCGGTACAGCTCCAGCAGGGCGACCATGGCGGGGCCGCGATCGCGGCTCTCGCCGTGGACGTGCTCGTAGAGGTTCAGCGACAGCGACCGGGTGCGGTCGAACAGCTGAACATAGGCCTCCTGCAGGTCGTAGAGATCGCTTGCCATCAGGTGATCGACCAGCCTGTTCAGGGAACGCTCGATCGTCCCGGGAAGCAGCCCCTCCTCGCGGATGGCGGCCATGGCGTCGCGGCCGAGCGTCTTGAGGTCGGCCGACGGATAGGTGAGTAGGAGCGCGAGCGCGCGGTACGTCAGGGCCATAGTCAGAGCTCCATCGGAGTCTTGACGCGCGAGCGCTTGTTGGGGCCGAACAGGCCCACCTCGGTCTGACCGCCGGAACAGCCGTTGCCGAAGGTGAAGCCGCAGGAGCCGCGCAGGTCGTAGTCGTCCTCGACCTCCTCGCGGTGGGTGGTCGGGATAACGAACCGGTCCTCGTAGTTGGCGATGGCCATGATCTGGTACATGTCCAGCACCTGGGCCGCGGTGAGGCCGACCTTCTCCGCCAGCTTGTGGTCGATGACTCCCTCGACGGTCTTGGCGCGCATGAAGGCGCGCATCGCCAGCATCCGTTCCAGCGCCGTGACCACCGGCTCTTCCTTGCCGGCGGTTAGCAGGTTCGCGAGGTAGCGGACCGGGATGCGCAGAGATTTCACGTCGGGCATCTCGCCGTCCATCGCCAGCGCGCCGGCCGAGGCGGCCGACTGGATCGGCGACAGCGGCGGGACGTACCAGACCATCGGCAACGTCCGGTATTCGGGGTGCAGCGGGAAGGCGACCTTCCAGTCCATGGCCATCTTCCAGACCGGGCTGCGCCGCGCCGCCTCCAGCCAGGCCTCGGGCACGCCGTCGGCGCGGGCCTGTTCGATCACCTTGGGATCATTGGGATCGAGGAAGACGTCGAGCTGGGCCTGATAGAGGTCCTTCTCGTCCGGCGTGGCGGCCGCGGCCTCGATGCGGTCGGCATCGTAGAGCAGCACGCCGAGATAGCGGATGCGGCCGACGCAGGTCTCGGAGCACACCGTGGGCTGGCCCGCCTCGATGCGCGGGAAGCAGAAGGTGCACTTCTCGGACTTGCCCGAGGACCAGTTGTAATAGATTTTCTTGTAGGGGCAGGCGGAGACGCACATGCGCCAGCCGCGGCACTTGTCCTGGTCGATCAGGACGATGCCGTCCTCTTCGCGCTTGTAGATCGCGCCCGACGGACAGGCGGCCACGCAGGTGGGGTTCAGGCAGTGCTCGCACAGCCGGGGCAGGTACATCATGAAGGTGCTTTCGAAGGCGCCGTAGATCTCGCTTTCGATGCCCTCGAAGTTGTAGTCCTTGGACCGCTTGGCGAATTCGCCGCCCAGGATTTCCTCCCAGTTCGGGCCCCATTCGATCTTCTCCATGCGCTGGCCGGAGATCTTCGAGCGCGGCCGTGCGGTCGGAAACGCCTTCATCTCCGGGGCGGTCTGGAGGTGGCCGTAGTCGAAGTCGAACGGTTCGTAATAGTCGTCGATCTCGGGCAGGTCGGGATTGGCGAAGATCTTGGCCAGGATCCGCCACTTGGGACCCATGCGCGGCTCGATCTTGCCGTTGGCCTTGCGCCGCCAGCCGCCGTTCCAGCGCTTCTGGCTCTCCCAGTTCTTGGGATAGCCGATGCCGGGCTTGGTCTCGACGTTGTTGAACCACGCGTATTCGACGCCCTCGCGATTGGTCCAGACGTTCTTGCAGGTCACCGAACAGGTGTGACAGCCGATGCACTTGTCGAGATTCAGCACCATGCCGATCTGGGCGCGGATCTTCACTGGGCGAAATCCTTCACATTGAGCGTCTCTTCCAGCCAGTCGACCTTCGTCATCTTGCGGACGACGACGAACTCGTCGCGGTTGGAACCGACGGTGCCGTAGTAGTTGAAGCCGTAGGCAAGCTGGGCGTAGCCACCGATCATGTGGGTCGGCTTGAGCACCGTGCGGGTCACCGAATTGTGGATGCCGCCGCGCTTGCCGGTGATCTGGGACCCCGGCGTGTTCACGATCTTCTCCTGCGCGTGGTACATGAAGGTCGTGCCCTCACGGATGCGCTGGGAGACCACGGCGCGGGCGGTCAGCGCGCCGTTGACGTTGAAGACCTCGATCCAGTCGTTGTCGACGATCCCGGCCCGGGCGGCGTCCGTCTCGGACAGCCACACCACCGGACCGCCGCGGTTCAGCGTCAGCATCATCAGGTTGTCGGAATAGGTCGAGTGGATGCCCCACTTCTGGTGCGGGGTGATGAAGTTGAGGACGATCTCCGTCTGACCGTTGGGTTTGTGGCACCTCACGTGGGTGGTCTTCAGATCGATCGGCGGGCGATAGACGCAGAGCGCCTCGCCGAAGGCGCGCATCCACAGGTGATCCTGGTAGAGCTGCTGGCGGCCGGTGAGCGTCCGCCACGGGATCAGCTCATGCACGTTGGTGTAGCCGGCCGTGTAGCAGACGTGCTCGCTCTCGATGCCTGACCAGGTGGGCGAGGAGATGATCTTGCGCGGCTGGGCGACCAGGTCGCGGAAGCGAATCTTCTCGTCCTCCTTGGGCGACGCCAAGTGGACGTGCTCGCGCCCGGTCTGTTTCTCCAGCGCGCCCCAGGCCCGCACGGCCACTTCGCCGTTGGTCTCCGGGGCTAGCATCAGAATGGTCTCGCAGGCGTCGATGTCGGTATCGATGCGGGGCATGCCCAGGGTCTGGCCTTCGTCGAGCACCTCGCCGTTCAGCGCCCGCAACAGGTCGACCTCGTGGTCGGTCTTCCAGTTGAGTCCCTTGCCGCCGTTCCCGGCCTTCGACAGCAACGGACCGAGCGCGGTGAAGCGCTTGTAGGTGTTCGGATAGTCGCGCTCGACGATGGTGATCTGGGGCATGGTCTTGCCCGGGACCGCCTCGCACTCGCCCTTGGACCAGTCCCGTACGTCGAAGGGCTGGGCGAGTTCGGCGGCGCTGTCGTGCTGGATGGGGGTCAGGACGACGTCGCGCTCGACCCCCAGGACCTCCGGCGCGACGGCGGAGAACGTCTTGGCGATGGCCTTGAAGATCTCCCAGTCCGACTTCGACTCCCATGCCGGATCCACCGCCGCGCCGAGCGGGTGGATGAAGGGGTGCATGTCGGAAGTATTGAGGTCGTTCTTCTCGTACCAGGTGGCTGTCGGCAGAACGATGTCCGAATAGACGGCCGTCGTGGACATGCGGAAATCGAGCGTGACCAGCAGGTCCAGCTTTCCTTCCGGCGCCTCGTCGCGCCAGGCGACCTCCTTCGGCTTCTGGCCGCCGGTCTCCCCCAGGTCCTTGCCCTGCACGCCGTTCTGGGCGCCCAGCAGGTGCTTCAGGAAATACTCGTGCCCCTTGCCTGACGACCCCAGCAGGTTCGAGCGCCAGATGAACATGTTGCGAGGCCAGTTGGCCGGATCGTCCGGATCCATGCAGGAGAGCTTCAGGTCGCCGGACTTCAGCTGCTGCAGCGTGTAGTCGCGGGCGTCGACGCCGGCGGCGTCGGCGGCCTTGACCACCTCGAGCGGGTTGGTCCTCAGGGCGGGTGCGGACGGCAGCCAGCCCAGCCGCTCCGCCTTGGCGTTGAAATCGATCATGGCGCCGTCCCAGACCCCCTCGGGTGCGGTCGGCGACAGGATCTCGCTCATCTCGACGGTCTCGTAACGCCACTGGTCGCTGTGGGCGTAGAAGAACGAGGTCGAGTTCTGCTGGCGGGGCGGACGGATCCAGTCGGTAGCGAACGCGAGAGGCGCCCAGCCGGTCTGGGGTCGGAGCTTTTCCTGGCCGACGTAGTGCGACCAGCCGCCGCCGGACTGGCCTACGCAACCGCACATCACCAGCATGTTGATGGCGGCGCGGTAGTTCATGTCCATGTGGAACCAGTGGTTCATCGCCGCGCCGATGATCACCATCGACTTGCCGTTGGTCTTCTCGGCATTGCCGGCGAAGCCGCGGGCGACCGCGATGATCTGGTCCTTCGGAACGGTGGTGATGGCTTCGGCCCACGCCGGTGAATAGGGTTCGACCTCGTCGTAGCTGGCAGGCATGTGGTCGCCGCCAAAGCCCTGGTCGACGCCATAGTTGGCCAGGAACAGGTCGTACACGCAGGCCACCAGGACCTCGCCTTCCGGCAGCTTCATGCGCTTGACGGGCACGTTGCGGACCAGGACTTCGGGGTGGTCTGTCACGGCGAAGCCGTTGGTCGCCGCGCCGCCGAAATAGGGGAAGCGCACGGCGGCGATTTCGTCGTGGGCGCCCTTCAGGCCGAGGCGCAGGACCGTGTCGCGGCCCCTGCCCGACTTCTCCTCGAGGTTCCACTTGCCGTCCTCGCCCCAGCGGAAGCCGATCGACCCGTTGGGGACGACCACCTTGCCGGTCTTCTCGTCGATGGCGACGGTCTTCCAGTCGGGGTTGTTGGTCTCGCCCAGCGCCTTGTCGAACTCGGCGGCGCGCAGCAGGCGTTCGGGCACATAGGCGCCATCCTGGGGAACCAGGCGGACCAGCATCGGCAGGTCGGAATATTTGCGCAAGTAGTCGCGGAAGTAGGGCACCTGGCGGTCGACGTGAAACTCCTTGAGGATCACGTGGCCGAAGGCCATGCCGAGCGCGGCGTCGGTGCCCTGCTTCACCGCCAGCCACAGGTCTGAGAACTTCGAGGCCTCCGAATAGTCGGGGCAGATCACCACCGACTTGGCGCCGCGGTAGCGGGCCTCGGTGTAGAAGTGGGCGTCGGGCGTCCGCGTCTGCGGCACGTTCGAACCCCACAGGATCAGGAAGCTGGAATTAAACCAGTCGGCGCTCTCGGCGACGTCGGTCTGTTCGCCCCAGGTCTGGGGCGAGGCCGGCGGCAGGTCGCAGTACCAGTCGTAGAAGGAGCCGCAGACGCCGCCGATGAGCTGCAGATAGCGGGCGCCGGCGGCGTAGGAGACCATCGACATGGCCGGGATCGGCGAGAAGCCGAAGATGCGGTCCGGACCCCAGGTCTTGATCGTGTAGGCGTTGGCCGCCGCGATAATCTCGGTGACCTCGTCCCATGTCGCGCGGATGAAGCCGCCGGAGCCGCGCATGGCGACGTAGTCGTCGCGCTTGGCGGGGTCGTTCTGGATCGAGGCCCAGGCGGCGACCGGCGACAGGGTCGCGCGCGCCTTGCGCCACTGCCTGACCAGGCGCGAGCGGATCAGCGGGTATTTCACGCGGTTGGCTGAGTAGAGGTACCAGCTGTAGCTGGCGCCCCGCGCGCAGCCGCGCGGCTCGTGGTTGGGCAGCTCCGGCCGCGTGCGCGGATAATCGGTCTGCTGCGTCTCCCAGGTGACGATCCCGCCTTTGACGTAGATCTTCCAGGAGCACGAGCCCGTGCAGTTCACGCCATGGGTCGACCGCACGATCTTGTCGTGGCGCCAGCGGTTCCGATAGGCCTCTTCCCAGCTGCGGTCATCGTTGGTCAGGACGCCGTGGCCGTCCGAGAAGAGCTGGGTCTTGCGGGTGAAGAACGCGAGGCGGTCGAGGGTGTGGCTCATCTGCGGTCCCGGCGAGATTGGTGCCGCAAACTGCATTCCCCGATCCGGTCGCGCTTTGATGTTCATCAAGGCTGAGGGCGATCATGCCGGATATTTCCTCCCCTCAGATCAAGCGGCGCTGGGCTGCACGATCGCCCAAGGGTTGGACACATTGGCGACCCAGGCCGTGACAAGGCTCGCTCTCGGGAGCGAGCGCCGCCCGCCGTCAATCCCGCCGAGGCGCGCGCGCCGCCTCGGCTGATCGACAGGGCCGAACCCGTCATGCCCCCTTCCAGAATCAGGACGTGAAAATGCCTCTTGCTCCGCCCACCCGCGCCCAGGCCCTCTCGGTGCTCTGCATCACGACCCTGGCCTTCGCGATGTGCTTCGCCGCCTGGCTGATGTTCAGCGTCATCGGCATTCCGATTCGCAAAACCCTCAATCTGAACGGCTCGGAATTCGGTCTGCTCACGGCGACGCCGATCCTGACCGGGGCGCTGTTGCGCCTGCCGCTCGGCGTCTGGACCGATCGGTTCGGCGGCAAGCTCGTCATGCTCGTCTTGCTGATCGGCTGCGCGGTACCGCTGTGGCTGTCCTCCTATGCCACCGAGCTATGGCAGTTTCTCAGCCTTGGCCTCGCACTGGGCCTGGTCGGCGCCTCCTTCGCGGTCGGCGCGCCCTATGTGGCTCGCTTCTTTCCGAAGAACCGCGGGCTAGCCATGGGGGTGTTCGGGGCCGGGGTGACCGGCGCCGCGATCAACATGTTCGTGGCTCCGCAGCTCGTGGACCATTTCGGCTGGCAGAGCGTGCCGCGAGTCTATGCCGCGGGCCTGCTGGTCGTTGCGGCCGCCTTCTGGCTTCTGGCGTTGCCCGATCCCGGCCGGGCGGCCAAAGCGCCTTCGATGCGGGCGCAGCTCGCGGTGCTGCGCGATCCGAGGGTGTGGAAGTACTGCCAATACTATTCGATCGTGTTCGGCGGCTTCACGGCCCTGTCGATCTGGATGCCCCAGTATTTCGGCAACCAGTACCACATGCCGATCGCCCAGGCCGGCGTCATGGCCGCGAGCTTCGCCCTTCCGGGCGGCGTGCTTCGGGCCTTCGGCGGCTGGCTGTCCGACCGCTTCGGCGCCCACAGCGTCACCTGGTGGGTGCTGTGGATCTCCTGGATCTGCCTCTTCCTTCTGTCCTATCCGCAGACCGACCTGATCGTGCAGACCGTGCGCGGACCCGTCGCGTTCCACATCGGCCTGTCCGCCTGGGGCTTCGCCGGATTGCTGTTTCTTCTCGGCGCTTGCTTCGCCTTCGGCATGGCCTCCACCTTCAAGTACATCGGCGAAGACTTTCCGACCAACCTCGGTCCGGTCTCGGGGATCGTCGGCATGGCGGGCGGGCTCGGCGGGTTCCTGTTGCCGATCATGTTCGGCGCCCTGCTCGACATCGTCGGCGTGCCGTCGAGCTGCTTCATGTTGCTCTACGGCATCGTCTGGGTGTCCCTGATCCTGATCTACCTGACCGAAGTCCGCCGGTTCCGGGTCATGGGAGCGGCGGCCGCGGCCTGACATGGGACCCGCGGAGATCCGATCCGAAAGCCTCGTCGCGACGCTTCGGCGGGAGGTCGCGGGTCTGTCGCCGGCGTATTTCGCCCTGGTGATGGCGACCGGCATCTTTTCGATCGGCGTCACCCAACTCGGCGCGCCAATCCTGGGCGCGGGACTGTACGCGCTCAACATCGGACTCTACGTCCTGCTGGCGGGCCTCACCGCCTTGCGCATCGCGTGGTTCGCGCCGGACGTCCTCGCCGATCTGACCGACCACCGGCGATCCGTGGGATTCTTCACCGTGGTGGCGGCCACTAATATCCTTGGGTCCCAATGTCTGCTGATCGGGGGCGGACTGAAGATCGCGGTGGCGCTGTGGGTCGTCGGGCTCATGCTCTGGGCCGGGCTGACCTATGCGATCTTCGTCACGCTGACGGTAAAGTCGGAAAAGCCGCCTCTCAACGAGGGCATCACCGGCGCCTGGCTGCTCGCCATCGTCGCGACCCAGTCGGTGGCCCTGCTCAGCGCCCTGCTGGCGGCGCACTGGCCCCAGCCCTACCGGCTTGAACTCAACTTCCTCGCGCTCTCGATGTGGCTGTGGGGCGGAATGTTCTACATCTGGATGATCTCGCTGATCTTCTACCGCTACACCTTCTTCGCCTTTTCCCCCGACGACCTTTCGCCGCCGTACTGGATCAACATGGGCGCGATGGCGATCTCGGTGTTGGCCGGCGCCAGGCTGGTCGAGAACACGGCCGGCGCACCGTTGCTGCAGTCGGTGCTGCCGTTCCTCAAGGGTTTCACGGTCTTCTACTGGGCGACCGGGACATGGTGGATTCCCATGCTCCTGCTGCTCGGGATCTGGCGCCACGTCTATCGACGTTTCCCGCTACGCTACGATCCTTCCTACTGGGGAGCCGTATTTCCGCTCGGCATGTACACGGTCTGCACCCTCCAGTTGGCCAAGGCGCTGAAGCTCGACTTCCTCCTGTTCATCCCCCGCATTTTCATCTTCATCGCGGCCTTGGCCTGGTGCCTGGCGTTCGCGGGATTGCTGCATCGGCTCTGGACGCGAGTGGCCCTTGAACACGCCCGGGGCGACGCGGCGGGAACTGCCAGATAGGCAGCGCGGCGATGGGTCCGGCAGGGCGACGGCCCAGGCGCCGGAGTCGCCTGGCGGACGCTTGATCGGACTGCGACGGCGGTCCCGCCGACGACCTTCCGCGGTCGCTGGTTTGACAGAGATCAAGGGGCGCGGCCGCTGGCCTCGCTATCCCTGCACCTTGACGAACATCAATCGATCAAGGGGCGTGGAATCGGATGAGGGACACGGACTTGCAACGGGTCAGGGCGCTGCCCCTGTTCTCCGGAGTGTCGTCGGACGTCTTCCGCCGGCTGACGGGCGGGGCTTTCCTGCAACGCTTCCCCGCTGGAACGACGCTGCTGCTCGAGGGAGACCGCGTCGACTTTCTCTATGTTCTGCTGGACGGAACCGTCGAGCTCCAGGGCGCGTGGAAGGACCGGGAGACCACGCTCGCGGTGCTTCGGCCTGTGTCGACCTTCATCCTGGCGGCCGTCGTGCTTGACGCCGACGGCCTGATGTCGGCGCGCACCCTCCAGCGCTCCGAGATCTTCATGCTGTCGGGAGAGGTTATCCGCCGCACCATGAAGGAGGATTCCGACTTCGCCTTCGCGGTCTCGCAGGAGCTAGCGGGCTGCTATCGCGGCCTGGTCCGCTCCATCAAGAGCCAGAAGCTGCGGACCGGCGTGGAGCGACTGGCCAACTATCTCATCACCCAGAGAATCCGGCAGGGCGCTGAGGACAAGATCACGCTTCAGTACGAGAAGCGGGTGCTTGCCGCTCTTCTGGGGATGACGCCCGAGAATCTGTCGCGCGCGTTTGCGAGCCTTGCATCTCATGGGGTGACGGTGCGTGGACCGACCGTGACCTTTTCCCGACTGGAAGCGCTTGAGCGGCTGGCGCGGCCCTCGCCGCTGATCGACAATCACATGCCGCCGCAGAACCGGATCACCAGCAAGGGCGAGAGCGAGCGCTGGGCGTCGGAAGTGGCCCGCGCCGTCGGCTACGCGCACTGATCAGCCGCCCAGTTGCGCCAGGTGCCGGGTGTCGCCGGGCCGGTTCTCGTGAAGGCGGTGGCCTTGCGCCTTGCCGCCCATCGAGGACCGGATGCGTTCGCCCAGCTCCGCGCGGTCGGCGTCGTGCTGGAGCAAGTCGCGCAGGTCGATCCCGCCTTCTCCGAACAGGCACAGCCTGAGCTTTCCGCGGGCCGTGACCCGCAGGCGGTTGCAGCTGTCGCAGAAGCCGGCGCCATAGGGCGCGATCAGGCCGATCCGGCCGGCGTGGTCGGGATGTTCGTATTCCACCGCCGGTCCGTCGTCGAAGTCGCGGGGGCGCTGGGTCCATCCATTGGCGGTCAGCCACGCCTGCAGCACGGTCCCGCGCACATGGTGCTTGAGGAAGAAGTCGGCGTTGTCGCCCGTTCGCATCAGCTCGATGAACCGTACGGCGACCGGGCGCTCGCGCACGAATTCGCTCCAGGCGGCGAACCCGGCCTGGGCGCTTTCGCGCAGCAGCACCGCGTTCAGCTTCACCGCCGAGTAACCGGCGACCAGAGAGCCGTCGATCCCCGCCAGCACCTCCGGTAGGCGGTCGCGGCCGGTGATCGCGGCGAAAGTCTCGGTGTCGAGCGAATCGACGCTGACATTCAGGTGCGTGAGCCCTGCGGCTCGCCAGGAGGCGGCGTGTTTGTGCAAGTTCCAGCCGTTGGTCGTCATGGCCACCTTGCCGACCCCGGGGGTCGAGGCGGCGGCCGCGATCAGCGCTTCGATGTCCTTACGAACCGTGGGCTCGCCGCCGGTCAGCCGGACCTTGGACAGGCCGAGATCCGAGAAGGCCGCAACCAGGCGGCCGACCTCGTCCACCCTCAGGAAGCTGAGTGGGGCGGTCTTCTTCCACCCGTCGGGCAGACAATAGGTGCAACGGAAGTTGCAGACCTCGGTCACCGAGAGCCGGAGATAGTGGAACCTCCGGCCGAACCCGTCGGCCAGGGTCTGGGCTGAAAGCCCCATTGAAGCCCCTTTCCAAGCGCGGGAGGCGGCTGGGTTTTCCCTGCCACCCTCGGTCCTTGCGGACCCGGCCCAGGACCCGTGGCGCAAGCGCGCTTTAGGGGCAGGGGCTCGGAGCGTACTGACGGGCGAATGGCGCCCGGTAATCTTGTGTCTATCGGCGGGCTGGCCCGCTCGCCTTGATGGAAGTCAAATGCTCAGGTGAGGAGCAACTTGCCGCTGGCGACGACCAGCACCACGCCGAGCGCCTGCAGCAGGCGTTGCCGGGGCAGGCGATTCACGCCCAGCCAGGTCCCAACCACGGCGCCGACCAGGACGGCACCGGCGAACCAGGGCAGTTCGGAGGGCAAAGCTCTCAGGCTGGTGAGGTTCCCGGCCAATCCGGATGTGGAGTTGACCAGGATGAACAGCGCGGCCACACCGGAGGTACGCCGGGGCGTTTCCCAGCCAAATAGCAGGATCAGCGGGCTGAGGAAGATGCCGCCCCCGGTGCCCGTCAGGCCGGCCAGCATGCCAATGGCCGCGCCTGCGCCCGCGGCGATCCACAGGGGCGGCGGTTTGGGTTCGCGCTCGGCCATGGCCCTGGACGGAATCAGCAGGCGAAGCGATGCGGCGCCCAGGGCGAGGCCAAGCAGGGGGCGGTAGATCTCGTCCGGCAACTCGATCCGGCCGCCGAGAAACGCCATCGGAATCGCCGTCACAGCGAAGCTTAAGAACAGCCGGCCGTTGAACTGTCCGGCCCGCAGGTACTGGATGGTGGCGAATCCGGCAACGATCAGGTTCAGCACCAGGGCGGTCGGCTTCATCGTCACGGCCGAGACGCCGCAAAGCGCCATGATCGCGAGATAGGCCGAGGCCCCGCCGTGTCCGACAGACGTGTAGAGGGCGGCCGCGATGGCCATCAGGCCGGCGACGGCGAAGATTAGGGCGGGATCCATATGTGACTCCGTCAGGCCGCGCGGGCGCGCGGCGAGATCAGCAGCGGCCCATAGGTGGCCACGAACAGACCGAAGGCGGCGAGCCACAGCCCGGCCGCGATGGCCAGGAGGAGATCGCAGGCCTGGGGTGCGAAGGCGGAGACGACCCGGACCAGGGCTGCAAGGTTGGCCAGCACGTAAAGCGCCAGCGTAGCGCGGTTTGCCGTCAGAGGCTGGCCGGTATGACCGAGGCTGGCGCGCGTCATCATGGCCAGGGTCATGACGCCGACGCCCCCGGCGGTCAGGGCATGGATCGCGGCGGCGCGCGGGACCGTCGTTGGCTCCAGGATCGAAAGCCCCAGAAGCAGGACGCCAGCCGTAGTCCAGAGGTATCCAAGGTGCAGGACCCAAACCAGCGGCTCGGCGCCGGTCGAGAGGCCGCGCCAGCGGCCCAGGCGCGCGACGTTGAGCGCCCCCGCGAGGGCGAGCGCCGCTCCGGTCCAGACGACGTCAGGCATGGCGGCCCACGCAGCCAGTGAGATTCCCGTGAGGACAAGCGTCGCCTGGTCGAATCGGCCGACGGGCGCGGGAAGCCGATCTACCCCCTGTCGGGCCAGCCAGTTGCGGGTGAAGCTGGGCGTCACTCTCCCCCCGATCAGGCAGATCAACATAGCCCCTACAGCCAGCGCCAGGCGCACAGCTACGCCCCGCACGCCGGGGTCAAGCGTTCCGAAGTGGAACGCCAGGTTGGCTGCGGTGAAGAGGCTGACCATCACCGCCACCGGCAAGTTGCGCCAGTTGCGGCCCGCCAGGACCTCGCGCCAGACCACGACGGCGAACACGACCAGGAAGGCCGCGTCGATGACGGCGGCCCAGACACCCAGCGATCCGGCCGCCAGCATGGCGATCCGTCCCGCGCACCAGAGGCCGAAAAGGCCCGCGAGCGGCCAGCCGGTGACCGGCAGCCGTCCCGTCCAGTTGGGGATGGCGGTCAGCAGGAAACCCGCCATGACACCGGCGAGATAGCCGAATAGCATCTCGTGGATGTGCCAAGTCATGCCGTCCTGACCCAGAACGGCTCCGCCGAAAAACTGCCGCGACGCGATCCAAAGCGGAACCGCCAGCGCTGCCCACAGCGCCGCGAACAGGAAGAGTGGTCGAAATCCGAAGCTGAACAACGCCGGCCCCGAGTACGCGCGCATGCGCTCGGCGGTGGTCTGTGGAGAGGATCGGACGGACTGGAGATTCACTGGCGGGCTCGCAACGGGGCGAAGGGCCCCGGCTGTCCGTTAGCGCCCGCTCGGATCGCCAGCCTTGATATATGTCATGCGGCGCTCAGCGATGGTTTGCAGCAGGGCGGTCTCGTGCGCTGCGCAGCGCTCCATCAGGGCCTGCCACACGGCGCGGGCAATCACAGGGTTGAGACCCGTGCGGATCGCCCGGCGGCGGACCCGTCGCAGGACCACCCGCGCGCGTTGGGCGTCATGGACCCTGGCAGGATCGCCCTTGAGCAGGGCGATGGCCTCAACCCAGGCCTGACGGCGGGCCAGCAGGGCCACGAGTCGCCGGTCGAGCCGATCAATCACGACCCGGGCCGGCCCCAGGGTCGCGGAAAGCGGCGTCAACGGACAAGGCCGGTGACGCCGGCCTCGCCGCGCAGGTACCCGCCGGCCAAAGGAGTCGGAACGCCGGCGCCGACCAGGGACGCCAGCAGGTCGGACTTGCCGTGCAGGCCGTCGGCGAAGGCGCGGAACGCCTTGGCGACGGCCACCATGTCGGCGGTGTGGGGCGAGAGCCGCAAGGCGGTGACGCCGGCCGCTTGCAGGTCCGAAGGTGCGATGTCGGCGACCTGATAGGCATGGGACAGGGTCTGCACGCCGTTCACGGCGAGGAAATCCTGGCCGCCGAGCGTTCGCACGGCCAGGCCGTCGGGATCCCGGTCACAGACATAGCGGCAACTGTCGCGATGCAGGCCGTGGGTCCGTGCGTGATAGCAGCGTCCGGACAGAGCCAGGGGCAAGCGGCCGAAGGCGAACAACTCGATCTCCAGGCCGGGACAGCCCTTCGCCAGCGTCGAGATTGCGGGCAGCGACAGTTCGACGTTGGCGCAGAGACGGGTGCATCCGCGCGCCATCAATTCGCGCGCCGCCGCCTCGTTGTAGATGTTGAGCATGGGCCCGGCCACGAACGATCCGACGGAGCGTGACCATAGGGCCGCGGCGTCATTGATTTCGACCAGCCGGTCCGGGTCGGCGGCCGTTTCGGCGACGCCACGACGATCCCTTGCCGTCATGGGCAGCGCCAGCGTCGACCAGACCACGACCTTCCCCGCCTTTTCGAGGCGTTCGGCCGCGTCGGCGAGCGTATGCTGCAACAGCGGCTCGCGCTTCCCGCAAACCACCTCTCCGAGATAGACGCGGTCAACCGGCGCTTCGTCGGCGATGCGCGCATAGAGATCGACGACGCGCTCGGCCGGCCAGTTGAAGAGCAGCGGCCCGAGCACGATCTCAAGGGGACGGACCGTCATCGCCAGGCCTTTCGATAGGCGCCGGCGGTCTCTTTCCCCCCCTCGGCCAGATCCGTGAGGAGGTGCTGGAAGGCCTCGGCGTCCTCGCCGCGATCGAGCGCGTCGATGGCCTGGCGAAAGGCCGACGCCACGCGCGCCACATAGGCCTTTCCGCGCTGTCGGCCCTCGACCTTCACCGCGCTGACGCCCGCCCGCCGCAAGCCGGCCAGCTGACCCATGGCGTTGAGGCTGACGGGATCTTCGAACAGATAGCCGGCGGTCCCGTCCGCTTCGAAGCGACCCTTGCACAGCGTCGGATAGCCGGCGGTGTCGTCACGGTCGAAGCGGTCGAGGACGAACCCGCCGAGACGTGTCGTCAGCTCGCCCCCGCTTTCGCTGAAGTCGACGGCTTCCGGCGGCGAACAGACGCCGCACAGGTTGGGCGAACGACCGGTGACGTAAGACGAAAGGGCGCACCGGCCCTCCGCCATGACGCAAAGCCCGCCGAACACGAAGGCCTCAGTTTCGACCGCGACCGCCCGCTGCAGGACGACGATCTCCTGAACACTCAGGACACGCGGCAGCACGACCCGCTTCACTCCGTATTCACGGGCGTGAAAGGCGATGGCTTCAGGCGTGCCCGCCGCCGCCTGGACCGACAGGTGGAGGCGGGTGTCGGGATGATTGGCGTGCATGTGGGCCAGGACGGCCAGGTCGGCGGCGATCACCGCATAGGCCCCTGCCTCGACCGCCTGGTCGGCCGACGCTAGCCAGCGGTCGGATTGCCCGGCACGAGCGAACGTGTTGACCGCCACGAGGACCCGGGCGCCGCGCTGATGCGCCCACGCCACCGCCTCCTTGAGTTCCGGCGGCGAAAAATTCAGGCCGGGGAAGTTGCGAGCATTGGTGTCGTCCCGCAGCCCGCAGTAGACGCTGTCCGCTCCGGCTTCGATCGCCGCGCGCAGCATGCTGGGGGAGCCGGCGGGGCAGACCAGTTCGATGGACCCCATTTCAGCGCTCCCTCATCCGGCGTCTGATCGAGCGGAAGTGACGCACGCTGGATTCGGCCACCGCGTTGACTGGGCCGGCTATCAACCGCGGCAAGCCCAGAACATCGGCAAGGGTCAGTTCGGCGGCCTCCAGGGTGTTGTGCAAGGCGACCGCTGTCCCGGTGTCGCCGGC
>JAIBAU010000062.1 GCA_019695035.1 Caulobacteraceae bacterium
CGTAATGAAAACAATGCGAAAGTCCGGCCACTGGGCTCGATTCCGCGGTCGTTCGGACCGCTTTCCCGGTCCGACAGACACCCATCCCGGTCGGTTGAACACCCCTTTTGACAGGCGGGGTCCCGCCTAGGGCGGAGGCGGTGGCGTGGCGCAGTATCTGACGCTCAGGGGCAGGCGCGCGCCCGGGTCCAGCCCGAAGGCGGCCGGATCGGTCAGGAGACCGTAGGCTGTCTCATCGGCCTCGGCGTAGTCACGGGCCCCGGCGCCCGGATCCCCGTATCCGTCCGGCTGGAAGAATTGGGTCAGGGAACGCCGCGGACCGTAGAAGTCCTGCCCGGCCCAGAAGTTCATCCTCACCCGATCCGGGGTGGACGGCCGCCGTCCGTCGGGGCACCCCCCCGGCGGGGCCTGGCTCGCAGGCTCCACGATCAGGGGCGGCGGCGGGGCGACGAAGGGCGAGGACAGCTCCACCACGCATACCCAGCCGAGCCGGCTGTGCCTCGCGCAGCCGACGCCGACGTCGGTGAAGGTTGGGACGAACAGGTCGACGCGGTGCGGCTTGCCCGGCACCCCGGGGTCGGCGAGCAACTGGAAGATGACGTTGCGCCCGTCGCCCTGGCCGAAGGACAACTCCTCCGCCTTGAGATGGTGGTCACGCCACGCCGGTTGAAGCGGACCCCCAGCGTCGAGCCGTCGGAGCCAACGTGGCTGGCCAGGCCGTTCAGCCCGAGGTCGCGCGCGTGCAGGCTGGCGATGTCGGAGAGGGCCGGACTGTAGCGGAGCGCCGCTCGCGGCTGGGCGCCGTCGAGGAACTGGATGGTGTCGGCGAAGTCCGATCGCGAGAGTCCACGGAGCGTGGGGCGCGATTGCTGGTAGGCCTGCGACGCCGCCTGCGGATTGGTCCGGACCGCGTTCAACTCGGCGATGACGTCGACGGCCAGGCGGCTGCGCTGGATGTCCTCCGCGGTCACCGGCCGGACGACGACCGGGAGGTCCCCGAGACTTTCGCCCGGCCTGGCGGCGAGCGGGGAAGCGACCAGGGCCAGCAGGCCGGCCGCCAGCAGGCGGGCGCACAGACGCACGGTCACGACAACCTCCATCTGAACTGCGCTGAGCATGCGCCCGGAACGCGGTGCAGCGCAATCGTCCCGGGTCAGTCTGCCCGCGAGAGTCTCTGGGATCGCGCGAACGCCGGTCGGCCCGCACGACCGGGTGTTCGCCGCCCAGGACAAAATCAACTTTGCGATCCGCCGCTTGCGTGGTGAACCTAGCGGCCGCGCGCGCCTGGGGAGACGCGCGGGGAGGATTTCAGATGATCGAAGATGACGCCGTCGCGCTGTCGGCCAACGACAAGGCCTTCCTGGGACATCCCAAGGGTCTGGGATACCTGGCCTTCACCGAGGCCTGGGAACGCTTCTCCTACTACGGCATGCAGGGCCTGCTCGCCCTCTACATGATCCAGCAGCTGCTGCTGCCGGGCCACGTCGAGAACGTCATCGGCGCCGATCCCTTCCTGCGCTGGATCGCCGGAACCTACGGCGCGCATGATCCCAAGGCGCAGAGCTCGGCCATCTTCGGCCTCTACACCTCGATCATCTACATCAGTCCGCTCCTGGGCGGTTTCATCGCCGACCGCCTGCTGGGCCGCACCCGCACGATCGTCATGGGCGCGGTCGTCATGGCCATGGGTCACTTCCTGATGGCCTTCGACCAGTCGTTCCTGCTGGCGCTCGCCTGCCTGGTCTTCGGCGCCGGCTGCCTGAAGGGCAACATCGCCTCGCAGGTCGGCGGCCTCTACAAGGCGGGCGACAACCGCGCCGCCGACGCCTTCCAGATCTTCTACCTGGCCATCAACGCCGGCGCGATCGCGGCCCCGCTGGTCTGCGGCACGCTCGGCCAGAAGGTCGGCTGGCACTACGGCTTCGGCGTCGCCGGCATCGGGATGTTGATCAGCCTGATGATCTATCTGGCCGGCCGCAAATACCTGCCGCCCGATCCCAACATCCGCCGTCCGGGCGAAGCGTCCGCCGCGCCGCGGCAAGGCTGGCGCAAGGGCGACACCCTGACCTTCCTGATCCTGCTCTTCCTGCTGCCCGTGCTCGCGGTCGGCGTCACCGGCAATCAGCAGATCTTCAACGCCTACCAGGTCTGGGTCGACGAGACCGCCAACCTGACCTTCTTCGGCTTCTCCTTCCCCTCCACCTGGATCCAGTTCATCGACACCATCGCCTCGGTCAGCTTTCTCGCGGGCGCGGTTGTGTTCTGGCGCTGGTGGGCGACCTTCGCCAAGGAGCCCACCGAGATGACCAAGATCGGCATCGGCTCGATCATCGCGGTCTCGGGGATGCTGTGCCTGGCCGCGGGGGCCTACGTCTCGCAGCAGACCGGCCAGAAGGTGGACTTCGCCTGGCTGCTGGCCTTCCACATCCTGAATTCGATCGGCTTCGCCAACGTCTTCCCCGTGGCGCTCGCCTTCTACGCCCGCTGCGCGCCGCCGGCCCTGGGGGCGACCATGATCGGCATCTTCTATCTGCACCTGGCCGCCGCGAACCAGATCGTCGGCTGGCTTGGCGGCCAGACCGACAAGATGACCATGGTCCAGTTCTGGCTTGTCCACGCCGCCATGTGCGGCGCGGCCGGCGTCATCTTCCTGCTGCTCAAGCCGATCGTCTGGCCGGTGCTGGCGCCCAAGCCGCAGCCGGCCGACGCCGCCCCGGCCTGACCGCGGTCTGAACCCGCGCCGCACGGCCGGGTTTGCCGGGTGGTTGCGGGCGTGCAATCTTCGCGGGGCTTCGATCGGGGGAGGGCCGGGCGTGGGCATGCTGGACTGGATGACCGGGACCAAGGCGGCGCCCAAGGACGTGGCGCGCCAGCCCGTCGCGGCGCTGCGCGAGGCGCTGCTGGCGGTGAACCGGCCGACGGCGCCCTTCGTCGTCCGCGACGGCGCGCCCGAGAAATGCGACCTGGTCGCCGAGTGGCGGATCGTCGATGCGGCCTGGTACGAGATCTTCGCCAAGGCCGGGCTCGAGCGGGCCTACAAGATCCTGATGCGCTTCGACGAAGCCAGGGGCGAGGTGCGCGCCGTCGACCATGAACTTGCGGTCGAATGGCGCGCCGGCGTCCCGACCATTTCGGCCGCCAAGAGCGCCTTCCGCGGCCAGACCTGGGAGATGAGCAGCGAAACGGCCTGGGCCTTCCGCGAGGAGGACCTCAGCTTCGGCAAGGTCTACCAGTACCGCTTCGTCTCCGAGGAGCTGAAGAAGCCGCTCCGCGACGCGGCCCAGGCCGCCGGGTGGGGCTGGCGCGGGGTGGCGTTCGGCAAGCTGT
>JAIBAU010000040.1 GCA_019695035.1 Caulobacteraceae bacterium
TGGATCTGTTCGCCGTCCGGTCCGGTCTCGTTGTCCGCCAGGCTGACGTCGTGCGTCAGCGCGTTGGCCACGTCGAGGCGGAAGCCGTCGACGCCCCTCGCCAGCCAAAAGTCCAGCACCTCCAGCGCCGCCTGTCGGGCCTGCGGGTTCTGCCAGTTCAGCTTGGGCTGCTGGGGCATGAACTTGTGGTGGTAGTACTGACCCCGCTCCGGATGAAAGGTCCACGCCGGCCCCCCAAAGGTGGCGATCCAGTTGTTGGGCGGGCCGCCGTCGGGCGCGGGATCGGCCCAGACATACCATTCGGCCTTCTCGCCGCGCGCCGCGCTGTCGGCGAACCAGGCATGCTGGTCTGAGGTATGAGCGAGCACCTCGTCGAGCAGGATGCGCAGGCCCCGCCGGTGAGCCGCGGCCAGCAGACGATCGAAGTCCTCGAGGTTCCCGTAGTCCGCCTGGACGCCGTGGTAGTCGGCGATGTCATAGCCCCAGTCGAGGTTCGGCGAGGGATGGATGGGCGACAGCCAGATCGCATCGACTCCCAGGTCCCGGATGTAATCGAGGCGCGCCTCGACGCCGGGGATATCGCCCTGTCCGTCCCCGTTGGAGTCGAGGAACGACCGCACATAGACCTGGTAGACGACGGCTCCTCGCCACCACGGCTGACCGCTCATGGACGACCCCTGTGCTTCACCGCCGCTCCGGCCTAGGGTGCGGTCATGGACGGGGCGACGATGACAGGTGGCGGCGCGGGACGCGAGAGCCCGTCGGCCGATGTTGCGGACGTCGACGTCCTGGTGATCGGCTCGGGATTCTCGGGTCTCGGCATGGGCGTGTCCCTGAAGCGGGAGGGCAGGCGCAGCTTCCTGATCCTGGAGCGGGCTTCCGATCTGGGCGGAACCTGGCGCGACAATCGCTACCCCGGCTGCGCCTGCGACGTACCGAGCGCCCTCTACAGTTTCTCCTTCGCCCCCAATCCGAACTGGACCCGGGCCTTCTCGCCCCAGCCCGAGATCTGGGCCTACCTCAAGAAGGTCGCCGCCGACCACGGCCTCGAGCCGCACCTCCGCTTCGACGCCGCGGTGGTCGAGGCGCGATGGGACGAGCCGGCCTGCCGCTGGCGGCTCGCCACCGCCGACGGTCGCCGCTTCTCCGCCGGGGTCGTGGTGGTCGGGGCCGGAGCGCTTTCGCGGCCCGCCTGGCCCGATATCGACGGCCTGGAAACCTTCCGCGGCGACACCCTGCATTCGGCCGCCTGGCGCGACGATGTCGCCTTCGAGGGCCGCAAGGTCGGCGTCGTCGGTACGGGCGCCAGCGCCATCCAGATCGTGCCTCAACTGGCGCCGCTCGCCGAACGCCTCACCGTGTTCCAGCGCACGCCGGCCTGGATCATCCCCAAGCCCGACGCGGAGATCCCGCCGGCCACCCGCGAGCGCTTCGCTCGCCGTCCCTGGGAGCAACAGTTCTGGCGGCTGTTCATCTACGCCATGCTGGAGAAGAACGCGGCGGGCCGCATCTGGCCGGTCCTGGCGGCGGGACCCGAGCGCACCGCGCGCCGGCATCTGCGGGCCCAGGTCAGCGATCCCGCCCTGCGCGCGAAGCTGACGCCGGACTACCGACTGGGGTGCAAACGGGTCCTGATCTCTGATGATTTCTACCCCGCCCTGACCCGCGACAACGTGGAGCTGGAGACCACCGCCATCGCGCGCGTAGACCCTGGCGGGGTCGTGCTGAAGGACGGGCGGCGCGTGGACCTGGACGTGCTGGTGCTCGCGACAGGGTTCGAGGTCACCGATCCCCAGGGCGATCCGCTCGAGGTCTATGGACGCGGTGGCTTGCGTCTGAAGGCGGCCTGGCGCGACGGAGCCCAGGCGCACCTCGGCATCACCGTGGCCGGCTTCCCGAACTGGTTCATTCTCATGGGACCGAATACCGGCTTGGGCCACAACTCGATGATCTTCATGATCGAGAGCCAGATCGCCTACGTCCGGTCGGCCCTTGCCGAGATGGACGCGCGAGGGCTTGCGGCGCTGGAGGTGCGGCCCGAGGCGCAGGCGGCGTTCGTGGCCGAGATGGATCGCCGGATGGCGGGCACCGTCTTCGCCTCCGGATGCCGTAGCTGGTACCTGGGCGAACAGTCGCGCAACACGACGGTCTGGCCGGGCTTCACCTTCGACTACCGCAACCGCACCCGCGCCATCAGACTCCAGGACTACCGGGGAACGTAGGACCCCGCC
The DNA here is from genome assembly GCA_019695035.1 of Caulobacteraceae bacterium. Lineage (GTDB taxonomy): Bacteria > Pseudomonadota > Alphaproteobacteria > Caulobacterales > Caulobacteraceae > JAEZEZ01. The sequence goes on from JAIBAU010000040.1 coordinate 2,232, forward strand.
CCCTGAGCTCGGCGCCATCAGGGGTCTCGCCCTCCTCGAACAGGCCGAGGGCCACGCCCAGGTCGCCCATCAGGTGTCGCTCGCGACGCAGCCGGTCCCGAAAGGCCTCCACCCGTTCCTGCAACGCGCGCGCCCGCTGCGCCTGCGGCCCTTCGGGCTCGTCGGCCGACGCCGCGGCGGGCTGATAGGCCTGCACGTCTCGCATCAAGAGGGCCAGTCTCTCGCTGTCTTCGCGCTCGAACGGCTTGTCCAGCAGGTCCGCGATCTCGTCGACGGCGGTTTCGAACTCGGCGGTGTTGGTGATCATCGGACGCCTCCTTGCGAAGCAAAAACCGTCGACCGGGCGCACGGTTCCGCTTGCTCCGGCCAGCCGCCCCCGCCAGCCTGCGCCCATGCGCCAGGCCCACACCGAACTCGTCATCGACACTCCCGGCCGGGCGCTGGTGGAGGCGACGGCCGCGGTCAGCGAGTGGGTCGAAGGGCAAGGCATGACCCACGGCCTCCTAACGGTGTTCTGCCGCCATACCTCCGCCTCGCTGCTGATTCAGGAAAACGCTGACCCCAGCGTCCGCACCGACCTGCTGGCCTGGTTCGACCGCGCCGCGCCAGAGGACGGCGTGCGCTACGCCCACGACGCCGAGGGGCCCGACGACATGCCGGCGCACATCCGCGCCGCCCTCACCGGCGCGCAGCTGTCGGTCCCGCTGGTCGGCGGCCGTCTGGCCCTCGGGATCTGGCAGGGAATCTACCTGTTCGAGCACCGCCGCGCCCCGCATCGGCGGCGCCTCATCCTGCACCTGCTGGGAGACTAGACCGCCGTTCCGACGAGCGAGCCGATGCCGGCGGTGATGGCCATGGCGAGGGCGCCCCAGAACATCACGCGCAGGGTGGGCCGGACCATGCCGGCTCCGCCGGCGCGCGCGCCCACCGCTCCCAGCACGGCCAGGAACAGCAGCGAGGCCGCCGATACCGCGACAGGCACGAGGCCCAGCGGCGCCAGGATGGCGACCAGCAGCGGCAGCGCCGCCCCCACGGAGAAGGTCAGGGCCGAGGTCAGGGCCGCCTGGATCGGCCGCGCGCTGGTGACTTCGGAGATGCCGAGTTCATCGCGAGCATGGGCCCCCAGGGCGTCACGGGCGGTCATCTGCTCCGCCACCTGTCGCGCCAGGGCCGGGTCGAGCCCGCGGCTGACGTAGATGCCGGTCAGCTCACGCAGCTCGGCCTCCGGATCGTCCGCCAGCTCGGCCGTCTCGCGGGCCAGGTCCGCCTTCTCTGTATCGGACTGCGAACTGACCGAAACGTATTCCCCCGCAGCCATGGACATCGCGCCCGCGACCAGCCCCGCGGCCCCGGCGATGAGGATCTCCGGCCGGCCGGTCGCCGCCGAGGCCACTCCGACGATCAGGCTGGCGGTGGAGACGATGCCGTCGTTGGCGCCCAGCACGGCGGCGCGAAGCCAGCCGATGCGGGCGACCAGATGGCGTTCGAGGTGGAGGGCGCGGGGCATGGAAGGAATCCTCGGGTCGCCTGACCATCCGCCCGCGCCCTGCCCGCCGCAAGTCCGGGGTTCGCCGGAGGCGCCGCCGGCGCCCCGCTCGTCCCGGCTCAGAGCGGCCAGACGGCGGCGGCCACACGGGCGGCCGACGCCAGAAACGCCGCCGCCGCGAGCCAGGCGGTCCAGTGGGTGAACCGGGCGTGCTCGGCCGAGGGGTCGTAGCCGAGATCCTCGCGCCAGCGCCGCCGCTGGCGCCGGTTCATCCACGCCGGCGCAAGGATGCGGCCGTGCGGGTCGCCCTGAGGGCTCTCCCTGTCGTCCATGATCGATGTCCCGAGTGCGGCTGTCCGGTCGAAATCCCACAGCCGGCCGGACAGTTCCAGCACGGCCGTCGCCTTAACCACCTTTGCAGGGGACAACCCGTGGAACGCCTACCTTGAGAGGATCGCCTGCACCGAGTTCGCGGTGACGGGATGGTATCCCGACCGGGCCCGCGCATAGATGCGCTGTGCGATCGGTCGGCCCCAGTCGCCCTGCGCCACCAGATCGGCGAACAGCGGCGCCACGAACTTGCGCCGGCCCTGAGCCATGAGGAACTGCTCCAGGGAAGGAATCGCGGGTTCATACCGGCCGGCGATGGCCAGGCGCAGCCACAGGAACCGGATCTCGCTGTTGCCCGCCTCGTTGAGTCTGAAGGTCCGCTCCAGTTCCTCCAGCCGCGCACGCGGCATGTCCTTGGGCAGGGCCCCGAGGAAGCGCTGCCACTCCTGCGTCGACCACCCGGCGGTGTAGATTCCCGAGGCGGTGGTCAGGCCCCGCGCGTACTTGTCGACCATGGCGTCGACCGTGGCGAAGCGGTCCGACTCCGGTTCCACCGCATTGGCCGGAATGCCCGGCCCGTAGATCCACTGTTCCAGCATCAGCCGCGACTCGAGGGCCGCGTCGCCCCTGACCAGGTGTTCGCGGATATCGGCCAGGAACAGCTCGGAGGTGATGGGCTGGAAGGCATGGCGATCGAAGTAGCCGCGCAGCCAGGCGTCGAAGCGTTCGCGCCCGACGATGCGCTCGATGGTGCGCAGGAAGGCCGCTCCCTTGTTGTAGGCGATGTCGGTGTCGACCTGGTCGGGATCGCGTCCGGTCAGGTCGATCTGCAGCCGGGTGTCCGGGCCGGTCGGACCGCCGTTGGCCTCGATCGCCTCCATCCATTCGTCCCAGCCCAGCACCTCCAGCATCTTGGCCCGCTCCACGCCGTAGAGGCGCTCCATGATGCGGTTCTCGAAGTAGTCGGTGAGTCCCTCGTTGAGCCAGAAGTCGTTCCAGTTGGCGTTGGTCACCAGGTTGCCGGACCAGCTGTGCGCCAGTTCATGGGCGATCAGCGACACGAGGCTGCGGTCGCCGGCCAGGATCGTGGGCGTGGCGAAGGTCAGGCGCGGATTCTCCATGCCGCCGTAGGGGAAGGCCGGCGGCAGCACCAGGACGTCGTAGCGACCCCAGCGGTACGGGCCGAAGAGCGCTTCGGCCGCGTCCACCATTCGGCCCATGTCGACCAGTTCGGACGACGCCAGGTCCATCATCGCCGGTTCGGTGTAGACGCCGGTCCGCGAGCCGAGCGGCTTGAAGGCGATGTCGCCCACGGCGATGGCGATCAGATAGGGCGCCACCGCCTTGTCCATCTCGAAACGCCAGGCCTTCCAGCCCTCGCCGGCGGGCTCTCCCTCGGGCGTCTCGTTCTCGGCGCTCATCACCGTGCGCAGCGCGGCCGGGGCCACGATGCGGGCCGACCAGCTCTGGCGGATGCCCGGGCTGTCCTGGGTGGGGATCCAGGACCGGGTCAGGATCGATTCGCCCTGGCTGAAGAGATACGGCTGGCGCTTCCCCGCGGTCTGCTCGGGCGTGAGCCATTGCAGGGCGCCGGCTTCGGGCGAGGTCTCGTAGTCGATGGCGATGCGGCGCGCGCCCTGCGGGAGCTTCACCGTCAGGGCCGAGCCGAGCACCGGGTCGGGCGTCGCCATGGACCAGTCGGCGGGGCGGCCCTCGACGGTGACCGCGCGGATGGTCAGGCCGTTGGTGTCGAGCACGATCTCACCGGCTCCCGGCGCGGTCTGGATGTCCAGGTTGGCGCGGCCGCTCAGCACGCGGCGTTCGAAGTCCACCCGCAGGTCGACGCCCACGTGCGTGACCCGCGCCACCTCGGGGCGGGCGTAGCTATGCCTGTCCTGCGGCAGGGCGGCCGGGACCGCCGGCGTCGTCGCGGTCGCCGGGCCTTTCCCGGCGAAAGGGTTGCTCAGGTGCATGGCGCTGCAACCCGCGAGCAGCGCCGCCAGGGCGACGACGAGGGCCGGACGGCCGGTGGTGAACTGGGGGCGCATGGCTACCTCGAACGCAACAGGGTCTGACGGGTTCTAGCCGTCTCCGCGCGGAGGTCCAAAGCCTTGCTCAGCCGCCTCGCCGAAGAGCGGCCCGTACGCGGTCGGCGCGCTGGCGCGCCTCGCGCTCGAGGGTGTCCCAGTTGGCGACGTATCGGCGGGCGAAGCCATCGACCCCGTAGCGCCGATATTGCTCGACGTGCGTCAGTTCATGGGCCCAGAAGGCCGGGTCCTGCGCCAGGCGATCGTCGGAGAACAGCACGACGTCGTCGAGGGTGACGGCGCCCTCGTGGAAATACCAGCGCACCAGCAGGCCGGTCATCGACGGCTGGGGCATCGGCGGACGCCAGCGGGCCTGGCTGAGCACGGCTGCGGGGAAATAGGGCTGCAGCGCGCGGGCGACGGCGGCGGGCACCGGCCGCACCCCGGTGGCGAAGGCCCGGTTGCGCGACATGCGTATGGTGGCGGCGAAGGCCGGCGCCACCTCGGCCGGCAGCTCGCGATGACGCAGTTCGTACTCTGAGCGCTCGACCGCCTCGCGCGCGGCGCGTTCGGCGATCACGCGGCCCTGATCGTAGGAGTAGCGAAGGTCCTCGTCGAAGGAGGCGCGCGTGGGCGTCGCCGCGCCCAGCAGCAGGATCGCCGCCACGGCGATGCCCAGGCCTTGCTGTCCGATCCGTCCGCCCAATCGCGTCTCCCGGGTCTCGATGCATTTGAACACCGGATTTGCGGCGTGAGAACGGCGAATGCGTCGGACAAACTGGCGCAGGCCTAGCGACCCCAGACTTCGCGTATGGCCAGGCCGGGGGCGTCCGGCGGACTCGAGTCCCCCTCTCCCAGCGCTCGCTGCATCATCACGATGTCGATCCAGCGCCCGTGCTTGAAGCCGACCGAGCGGAAGACCCCGACGTCCTCGAAGCCGGCGGCGCGGTGCAGGGCGATCGAGGCGCCGTTGCCGCTGTCGCCGATGACCGCGACCATCTGGCGAAGACCTAGCCCCTCGCAGCGGCCGATCAGTTCGGCCAGCAGCGCCCGGGCCACGCCGCGGCGCTGGAAGGCCTCGGCGACGTAGACGGAATTCTCGACCGTGAACCGGTAGCCGGTCCGCGGCCGGAACGGCGAGCAGGCTCCGTAGCCGGCCACCACCCCGTCGATCTCGGCCACCAGGTAGGGCAAGCCGTAGCCAAGCACCGAACGCCAACGGGTGCGCATTTCCTCCGGCGGGGGCGGCTCGTACTCGAAGGTGCCCGATCCGGTCAGGACCGCATGGGCGTAAATCGCCTGCACGGCCGCGATGTCGGCCTCGAGGGCGTCGCGGATCTTCACGCCTTCTCCCAGCTCCGCTCCAGGGCCCAGACGGCGAACGCGTAGTCCAGCGCGATCTCCTTCAGGAAATCGAACCGCCCCGAGGCCCCGCCGTGGCCGGCCTCCATGTTCATCTTGAGCAGGATCGGATCGCCCGAGGTGGATCGCTCGCGCAGTTTCGCCACCCACTTGGCGGGCTCCCAGTAGGTGACCCGCGGGTCGGACAGCCCCCCCGTCGCCAGCACCGGCGGATACGACCTGTCCGCGATCTGGTCGTAGGGACTGTAGGAGGCGATCAGGTCGTAGGCGGCGGGGTCCTCCAACGGGTTGCCCCACTCCGGCCACTCGGGCGGCGTCAGGGGCAGGCTCGCGTCGCTCATGGTGTTGAGCACATCCACGAACGGAACCGCGCCGATGACGGCGCCCCACAGGTCCGGCCTCAGGTTGTTGGCCGCGCCCACCAGCAGCCCCCCCGCCGAGCCGCCGTAGATGGCGATGCGCCCGGCCCGGCCGTAGCCGCCTTCAATCAGCGCTTCGGCGCAGGCGACGAAATCGCTGAAGGTGTTCGGCTTCTTCTCCTTGCGGCCGTCAAGAAACCAGCCGAACCCCTTCTCGGACCCCCCGCGCACGTGGGCGGTGGCCCAGATCCAGCCGCGGTCCACCAGGGAGAGATGCCGGATCGAGAAGATCGGCTCCATGGCGATGCCGTAGGAGCCGTAGCCGTAGAGCATCAGGGGCGCCGACCCGTCCAGCGGCGTCGATTTCAGCATCAGCACCGTGACCGGGACCCGCTCTCCGTCGGGCGCCGTGGCGTACAATCGACGGGCCACATAGCGGTCCGGATCGTGGCCCGAAGGAATTTCCTGGGTCTTGCGCAGGGTCCGCTCCCGGGTGCGCATGTCGAAGTCGAACCACTGACGCGGCGTGGTCGGCGAGTTGTAGACGAAGCGCACCTGGTCGGTGTCGTATTCGTAGCCGGGGTCCAGGGAGAGGGCGAAGGCCTCCTCCGCGAAGTCGATGGGGTACTCGGTCAGGCCCTGGTCGTTGGCCACCACGATGCGGTCCAGTGCGTTCTCGCGCTCGGTGCGGACCAGCCAGTGGCGGAAGGCGTGGACGCCCGTCACGAAGATGCCCGGCCGGTGCGGCAGCCACTCCTGCCAGGTGGCGCGGGACGGGTCCTCCTCCCGCGCCTCCATCAGCTTGAAGTCGATCGCGCCGTCGGCGTTGGTGCGAACGATGAAGCGGTCGTTCCAGTGCTCCAGCGAATACTGGACGCCGACCTCGCGCGGCTGGGCCACGCGGGGCGCCGCCTCCGGGTCCGACGAGGGTATGAGCAGAACTTCCGACGTCTCGTGGTCGCCGGCCCCGATCAGGATCCAACGGCCCGAGCCGGACAGGCTTACGCTCAGGAACATGCCCGGGTCGGTCTCCTCGTAGACCAGCACGTCCTCCCCGCCCCTGGCCGGCCGGCGGAAGACGCGGGCAGGCCGCCCGTTCTCGTCCCGCCAGATCCAGAACAGGAACCGCGAGCAGTCCGAAAAGGTGAAGTCGCCGGTCGAACTGGTCACCGGGCCGTCGAGAACCGCGCCGGTCTCCAGGTCGCGCACCCGGATGGCGTAGTACTCTGATCCCTGGTCGTCCTCGGCCCAGGCCCACAGGCTGTGGTCGGGACTGTGCGAGACGGCCGACACCTGGAAGTAGCCTTTCCCCCTGGCCAGGGCGTCCACGTCGAGCAGCACCTGTTCCTCGCCGGACAGGTCGCGCCGCCGACGCGCATAGACCGGATGCTGCGCCCCCACGTTGAAGCGGCTGTAGTAGGCCCAGGGTCCGTCCGGCGCCGGAACCGAGGCGTCGTCCTCCTTGATGCGCCCCTTCATCTCCTCAAAGAGCGTCGCCTGCAGGGCCTCGGTCGGCTGCAGCAGCGCGCGGGTGTAGGCGTTCTCGGCGTCAAGGTGCGCGCGGATGTCGGGGCGGAGCACCGCGGGGTCGCGCATGACCTGCTGCCAGTTGTCGTCCTTCATCCAGGCATAGTCGTCGGATCGGCGGCGCCCGAGCTGCTCGACGACGTGCGGGATCTTGGGAGCGACGGGAGGCGTGGGACGGGACATGGCCGCTTCATGACCGCGCGCGCGTTCGCGTTCAAGCGGGGGCTCGCGTTTCGCGCGCGTGGCCTTGCGGGCGGGGCACGGCCCCGCTCTACTGCCGCCGGGTTGCGTAACGAGGTCCGGCATGGAGCCCGATCTGACGATCGAGCTGATCAACGCCACGGTGCAGGTCGAAGGGCCCATGGCCGACGGCCGCCGCGCCGTGGGCACGGGCTTCCTGGTCGAGGCGCCGACGCCGGACGGGCGGCCGCGCACCGTGCTGGTCACCGCCGGCCACCTGCTCGACCAGATGACCGGTGACCAGGCGCGTGTCGGCTGGCGCTTCAGCGACGGCGACGGGGCCTGGCGTTTCGCGCCTCAGCCACTGGTCATCCGCGACGCGGCGGGCCAGCCGCAGTGGCTTCGCCATCCCGCCTTCGACGTGGCGGTGATCCGGGTGACCGCGCCGCCCGAATTCACCCGTGCGGCCATCCCGCTGGCGTGGCTGGCCGACGAGCACTCCTTCGAGGAGTGGGGCGTCGGTCCGGGCGACGAGATGATGACCATCGGCTACCCGATGGGCCTGTCCTCCAACTCCGCCGGCTTTCCGATCGTGCGCACCGGAAGGGTCGCGTCCTATCCGCTCTATCCCACGGCCCTGTTCCCCACCTTCCTCGTGGACCTGCGCGTGCTGGGCGGCAATTCGGGCGGGCCGGTCTTCATGACCGGCTACAACCGGCGTCGGCCCGGGACTGAACAGGGTGCGCGCGCCTTCGTCGCCGGGGTGCTTACCAAGCAGCTCTGCTCGGAGATCGGGGTGGTCACCCACGCCTACTATGTGCGCGAGGCCATTCGGATGATGGACGACCCGGGCCTGTCGCGGTCCTTGCCCGGGCCGATGGCGCGGGACGAGGATCCGCCCAAACCGGCGCCGGTCGCGGCCTGCTAGGCCTAGACGGCCAGGGCTTCCGGCCCGAGCGCCTGCAGCGCCTCCGAGCCCATGGCCACTTCGTGCGCCAGACCGGTCGCATGTGGCAGCACGGTCGCGGCATAGACCCGCAACAGATCGATCTTGCCGTTCAGCCAGGCCGGATCGCCTTCGCCGGCCGCGAGGCGCCGCGCCGCGCCCAGGGCGCCGCGCGCCAGCATCAGACCGCCGGCCATGTCGCCCATCAGCCGCAGGTAGGCGGCCGATCCGGCCAGCACGTCGGCCTGGGCCGAGCCCTTGCGCTCCAGCAGCCAGTCGGTGGCGAGACCCGCGGCGGAGGCGGCCGCCTGCAGCGCGGGAAACGCCGAGGCGATGCGCGCCTCGGCTGAGGCGCGCACCGCGGCGGCGGCCTCGTGGACCTCGGCGATCAGGCTCTTGGCCGCGGCTCCGCCGTCGCCCGACAGCTTGCGGCCCGTCAGGTCCATCGCCTGGATGCCGTTGGTGCCCTCGTAGATGGGGGTGATGCGGGCGTCGCGGTAATGCTGGGCGGCGCCGGTTTCCTCGATGAAGCCCATGCCGCCGTGGATTTGCACGCCCAGGGACGCGACCTCGCAGGCCATGTCCGTCGACCAGGCCTTGGCGATCGGCACCATCAGCGCCTCGTAGGCGGCGTGGCGGGCGCGCTCTTCATCCGTAGGCGCCGTATCGGCCAGTCCGGCGGCGACGGCGGTGGAGAGGCAGATCCCGCGGGCCGCCTCGATCCGGGCCTTGCTGCAGGCGAGCATGCGACGCACGTCGGGGTGGTCGAAGATCGGGGCCGAGGCCTCGCCGGACCAGGCCGAACGACCCTGGCGGCGGTCCAGGGCGTAGGCCAACGCCTGCTGGTAGGCCCGCTCTGCGATGCCGACGCCCTCGACGCCGACCGCAAGCCGAGCCGCGTTCATCATGATGAACATGTGCGCCAGTCCCTGGTTGGGCTGCCCGACCAGTTCAGCGGTCGCTCCCTCGTAAGACATCACGCAGGTGGGTGAGGCGTGGATGCCCAGCTTGTGCTCCACCCCGACCGGGCGGAACTGGTTGCGATCGCCCAGGCCGCCGTCCTCCCGGACGAGGAACTTCGGCGCCAGGAACAGCGAGATGCCCTTCGAGCCGGCCGGCGCGTCCGGCAGCCGCGCCAGCACCAGATGGACAATGTTCTCGGAGGCGTCGTGGTCGCCCCAGGTGATGAAGATCTTCTGGCCGGTGAGCGCGTAGGTCCCGTCCCCGTTGGGCGTCGCCGTCGTGCGCAGCACGCCGAGGTCGGACCCGGAATGGGGCTCGGTCAGCACCATGGCCCCGGTCCACTCCCCGGACACGAGGCGCGACAGGTAGATCTCCTTCTGCCGCTCCGAACCGACGGTCTGCAGGGCCTCGATCGAGGCGATCGACAGCATGGGACAAAGGCCGAAGGCCATGTTCGCAGCGTGGAAGGCTTCGTAGCAGGCCAGTTCGAGCGCCTTGGGAAGACCGGCGCCGCCGTGGTCCGCCTCCGCCGCCAGCCCGGTCCAGCCGCCGGCCGCGAACTGCCGGTAGGCGTCGGCGAAGCCCGGCGCTGCGGTGACCGCTCCGTTGGCGTAGGTGGCGCCCTTGAGGTCGCCGACGCGGTTGATGGGGGCCAGCACCTCGTCGGCGAACTGGCCCGCAGCGCCGAGCACCGCGTGCATGGTCTCCAGGTCGAAGTCCGGGTAGGCGCCGACCAGGCGCTCGACCCCCGCCGCCTCCGTGAGGCTGAAGGCGAGGTCGCGGACGGGGGCGCGGAAGGTCATGTCGGGACTCCGGTGGTTCTGTCACGCTTCTATGCGCCGGAATCTCTGGTGCAAGTCCGTTGATGGTGCAGACTTCCGCGAAGCTGCGCCGGGGCGTAAGCAGGACCTGTCCCGGTCGATGAGGAGACGACGCCATGGCGACTGCCCGCGAACACTATTCGCCGTTCACCCTGACCCTCCACTGGGTGACGGCCGCCCTGGTCGTCGCCCAGCCCCTGTTGGTCTGGCTGAGCGAGGATCTCCCCCGCGAGCAGCATTGGGCCGCGGTCGGCCTGCACAAGTCGCTCGGCGTCACCGTCCTGGTTCTCACCCTTGTACGGCTTCTGGCCAGGCTCGCCGGACACCGCTCGATTCCTCTGCCGGATCAGATGCCTGACTGGCAGAAATTCGTGGCGCGACTCAATCACGGCCTGTTCTATGCGCTGCTGATCGGGATGCCGATCACGGGCTGGGCGGGCGCCACGGCCGGCGGACGCGACGTGTCGGTGTTCGGCGCCTTCAACCTGCCCGCCTTCCCGATGGTCCCGGCCGATCGCGCCCTGGCGCACAACCTGATGGAGCTGCACGAGGTGGCCGGCTTCGTCTTGATCGGCCTCATCGCCCTGCACGTCGCCGGCGCCCTCAAGCACTATGTGCTCGACCGGGACGATGTGCTGCAGCGCATGCTGCCCTTCCTTCCCCGGCGGGCGTGAGCACGGACATGGAGTCGGCGGCGGCCGCCCTTCGGGGCGGCGCGCTGGTGCTGTTGCCGACCGAGACGGTCTACGGCCTGGCGGCCGACGCCGGAAACCCGCAGGCCGTTGCACAGATCTTCGAAGCCAAGGGAAGGCCACGCTTCAATCCTTTGATTTCGCACGTTTACGATCTGGCGGGAGCCGAGCGGATCGCCCGTTTCGATGCGCGGGCGCGGCGGCTGGCCGAGGCGTTCTGGCCCGGCCCCCTCACCCTGGTGTTGCCGCTGGCGGACCCCGCCGCGGTATGCGACCTCGCCCGGGCCGGGCTGGAGACGGTGGCGGTGCGGGCGCCGGCGCATCCCATGGCCCGCGCGTTGCTGGCCGCCTTCGGCGGGCCGGTGGTCGCCCCCTCCGCCAACCGCTCGGGCCGGCCCAGCCCCACCCGCTTCCGCGACGCCATGGACGAGACGGGGGCAGCCGCAGCCGTCGCCCTGGATGGGGGTGACTGTGCGGTGGGGCTGGAATCGACAGTGGTCTCGGTTCTGGACTCGGTCCGCCTGCTTCGGCCCGGCGCGGTCACCCGGGCCGAGATCGAGGCCCTGGTCGGCCCCCTCGCCGAAGCCGAGGCGGACGTGAAGCGCTCGCCCGGCCGACTGGCGGCGCACTACGCACCCGAGGCGCCGGTCCGTATCGAGGCGCGCGACCTCCGGCCCGGCGAGGTGCTCATCGGCTTCGGCGACAGCGGCGGCGCACTGAACCTCAGCCCCTCAGGCGATCTGCGAGAAGCGGCAGCCAACTTGTTCAAGATGCTGAGGGAAGCGGATCGGTCCAGGCCGGCCGGCATCGCCGTCGCACCGGTCCCCCACGAGGGCCTGGGGGAAGCCATCAATGACCGGCTGGCCCGTGCGGCGGGCAAGGTCGGCTAGTCGACCGCGATCCCGGCGTCGCGAAGGATCTTCACGGCCGGCGCCAGCCGCTCGCCGTACCGTTTCCAGCGGCCGAGCGCGGTCTTGTACATCGGCTTGCGCACCTGCACGGCGCTGGCCGTCGAGACCACGTTGGGGCGGTCGTGGAAGCTCAGGGTCGCGAAGTGGAACGGCAGGCCCACGAAGTCCAGCAGCGCCCGCGTCTGGCCCTCCTGGTCGGCCACCAGCGCCTCGTAGCGCACCTCGCGATAGCGGTCGGCCGGCATGGCCTCGCGCCAGTGGTCCGCCAGGCGATGGAAGCGGACGTAGTGCCGGGCCGCGGTCTCCAGGTCGTAGACCGACGGATAGACGTGCGGCGTGGTGACGAACATGGTCCGGAAGAAGCTGATCACGCTGTCCATCGGATCACGCCGCACGCAGATGAAGCGCGCGTTCGGCAAGGCGCGGTGCAGCGCCCCGGCGTAGAGGATGTCGATCGGGGTCTTGTCGGTGAAATGTGGCGTCGCGCCCGCGACCGTTCGGGTGGCGTCGATATAGGCGCGTCCCAGGAGCCCCATGTCGGCCTCGGCGATCTCGCGCATGTTCGCCGGGTCGAGCAGGTGACGGTCGCTGCCGCCGCTGACGTGCTTGACCAGCGCCGGCGCGATGCCGAGCTCCCCCCCGGCGGTGACGTCCGGGTGGGCCGAGAGGATCGCCTCGACCAGGGTAGTGCCGCTGCGGGGCATGCCGCCGATGAAGATGGGGGCCTGGCTGGGATGGCCCTTCCCCTTTCCGCCCGCGAGCGTCGCCGGGGCGGCGGCGAACAGGGCGTCCTCGTCCGCGTCGGCGTATTCGGCTCGCGCGCGGCGGGCGGCCTTGCCCTTCACGAGCCAGTCGAACGATGTCTCGTAGTCGCCGAGATCCTCATAGGTTTTCGCCAAGGCGTGGCCGATGTGGATATGCCGGCTCCCCTCCTCGTCCGGAGGCGCGAACAGGGCCTCCAGCTGGGGGATGTAGTTGGACTCCGGGGTCTGGCGGTCGATGTCGACCAGCGAGTACCACGCCATCCAGTGACGGGGCTGCAGCCGCACGGCCTCCTTCAGGTGCCGGCGGGCCGCGTCGAACTGGCCGGTGAACACATAGGCGGCGCCGAGGCTGTACTGGTTGTTCACGTCCGACGGGGCGGCCTCGACGGCGCGCTGCAGGAACGGCACCGCCCGGTCGTGGGCGCCCAGCAGCGTGTAGGCCCTGGCCACCCGCAGGAGAAACTGGGGGCCCATGGGCGGCAGCCGGCTCAGCTCGTCGCAGGCCGAAGCCAGCGCCCCGAGCCGACCGACCGCGCGATCCAGCTCGACCTGGTTGACGGCGCCCACGGGACTAGGCCGCCACGCCGTCGCCGTTGGCGTCGACCCAGCCGTCGCGCTGCAGCAGGGCGCGAAGCGGTTCGAGCTGTTCGGCATAGCGCCGCCAACTGCCGATCTTGGCCGAGGTCACCGGCTCACGAACCTGGGCGGCGCTGGGCGTCGAGACCGAGCCCTTCGAGAGGTGCGGCTTCAGGCAGGCCGGATCGAACTCGAGCCCGCAGGCGTCGAGCAGCCGGCGCGTGACCGGTTCCGGATCGGTGACCAGCGCCTCGTAGTCCAGCTGGATCAGGCGGTCGCCCATCAGCCGGCTCCAATGCTCGGTGAGCCGGCGATAGACACCGTAGTGCGCGGCCATGTCCTCGAAGCGGTAGGACCATCCGAAGGCGTTGGTGAAGCTCATCTTGTAGGCGCCGAACAGGGCGTCCATCGGCTGGCGGCGGATGTGGACGATCGACGCGTCCGGCAGGGCCGCCGCGATGAACGGTGCGTACCACCAGTTCAGCGGCATCTTGTCCGTGACCACCTCGGCGCCCGGCGCCAGGCCGCCGACCTCGGCGCGATAGGCGGCCCCCACGGCGGCCCAGTCCAGCGCGCCCGCGTCGCCGAGGCGGCGGTCGACGTAGGGCAGCAGGCCCAGGCCCGCCGCCTGCTTGGCCAGGCGGCCGAAGGCCTCCAGCTCGCCCAGCGCCCGCACCTTCGGATGGGCCGAAAAGATCCGCTCGGTGAGCGTCGAGCCGGTGCGCGGCAGGGAAACGATGAAGATCGACCGCGGCGAGCCGCCGGTCGGGGCGGCTCTCGCGGGCAAGGTCGCGGCCACCCCGCGGAAGGCCGCGGCCAGGTCTTCGTCGGCCGCCGCGGTCCAGCGCTGCTGGCCCAGTTTGGCTTCGCTGGCGCGGGTCAGCGCGCGCCAGGCCTCGTCCCGGCGGTCGAGGTCGTCCAGTTGCTTGAACAGGGCGTAATCGATGTAGGCGGCGTCCGGTCCGACCACCCGGGCGCGGACGGCGCGCAGACGATCGACCTGGTTGGCGTCGGGACGCGCGGTCCGCAACTCGCCGAGGAACTCGTAGGCCGGCAGGTAGCCCGGCGCGCCCTTGATCAGCTTCTCCAGGACGCCCTCAGCCTCGTCCAGGTGGCCCAGGCTGTTCAGGATGACCGCCAGGTTGAACAGGATGTCGGGCCGGTCGGGCAGCGCCTTGGCGGCGAACTCGAGGTGCGGCAGGGCCTCGGCGCCCATCCCCAGGTTCATCAGCGTGG
>JAIBAU010000002.1 GCA_019695035.1 Caulobacteraceae bacterium
CGCCGAATTCGGACGGCGCGCAGGTTCCTGCGCGCCGTTTTTCGTTATGGTGGCGCTTCCGTTGAGGGGAGCCCACCCATGTACGTCCGCACCGCCCTGATCGCCGCCCTGCTGGCCGCCTCGGCCGGCAGCACCACCGCCGCCACCGGCACCGAGCCGGCCAGCGCCGCGCCCGCCTCGGCCCCGCCGCCCGCTGCGGCGCCGGCCCCCGCCGCTCCGGCGCTGACGGTCACGGGCCTGGGCCCGCTGCGCATCGGCATGACCGACGCCGAGGCCCGCGCCGCCATCGGCGCCGCCAATATCGAGAGCGACACCGGGACCGAGATTTCCGACAGCTGCACCGAGATCAAGCTGAAGGGGGCCTATCCGGGCGTCTATCTGATGATCAACGACGGCAAGCTCAGCCGCATCAGCCTGTGGGAGGGCGCCACGCTGAAGACCGACCGGGGCGTCGGCGTCGGCGCCAGCCCTGAGCAGGTCATGGCCGCCTATCCCGGCATCCAGTCCTCGCCGCATGAGTACGAGGAGGCCCCGGCGCGCTACCTGACCTACTGGACGGCGCCCGAGAAGGAGGGCGTGCGCTTCGAGGTCGATCACACCGGCAAGGTCAACGCCGTCCACGCCGGGGATTCGACCATCCAGTACGTGGAAGGCTGCGCCTGACGGAGCCGGACGCCCGCTGCGCCGTTTAGGCGGCTGACAATCCGGAGCCGACCATGACCCTGCGCCTCGCCGCCGCCTCGCTGTTCGTCCTGTCCCTGGCCGCCTGCGGCCGGCCCGCCGAGGCGCCCGCACCCGCCGCCCCCTCTGCGCCGCCGCCTCCCGCGCCGGCCCCGGCCGGGCCCGCGCTCACCTCCAAGGGGCTGGGTCCTATCCGGATCGGCATGACCGAGGCCGAGATCCGCGCCGCCGTCGGCGACGCCAGCCTCGAGCCCCCCGCCGCCCAGGCCTCCGAAGGCTGCGCGCAACTGAGGCTGAGGGGCGACTACCCCGGGGTGATCCTGATGCTGGAGGAGGGGCGGCTGACCCGCATCGACCTCGACGACCGCTCCAGCGTGCGCACCGACCGCGGCGTGGGCGTGGGCGCCACCGTCGCCGAGGTCATGGCCGCCTATCCGCAAGCGGTCTCCAGCCCCCACAAGTATGTGGCCGCACCCGCCGCCTACCTGACCGCCTGGACGACGCCCGACCGCGAGGGGACCGTCTTCGAGGTCGGGCAGGAGGGCAGGGTGGTGCTGATCCACGCCGGCGGCCCGTCGATCCAGTACGTCGAGGGCTGCGCCTGAGGCGCAGCCGGTCCGGCGGGTTTGCATCCCGGGCGAGGGGGCCTTAAGGCAGGCGCCAATTCTCCCGCCCCAAAGGACCGACCCGCCATGGCCGACATCGTCGACATCACCGCCCGCGAAATCCTCGACAGCCGGGGCAACCCGACCGTGGAGGTGGACGTGGTGCTCGAGGACGGCGCCTTCGGCCGCGCGGCGGTGCCCTCGGGCGCTTCGACCGGGGCGCACGAGGCGGTGGAGCTGCGCGACGGCGACGCCGCCCGCTACGGCGGCAAGGGCGTGCAGAACGCCGTCGACGCCGTCAACGGCGAGATATTCGACGCGCTGTCCGGGATGGACGCTGCCGACCAGCGCCGCCTGGACGCGGCTCTGATCGAGCTGGACGGCACGGACAACAAGAGCCGCCTCGGCGCAAACGCCATCCTGGGCGTGTCCCTGGCGGCGGCCAAGGCCAGCGCCCTGTCGGCCGGCCAGCCCCTCTACAAGTATGTCGGGGGCGTCTCCGCCCGCGTGCTCCCCGCCCCGATGATGAACATCATCAACGGCGGCGCCCACGCCGACAATCCGATCGACATCCAGGAGTTCATGGTGGTCCCGACCGGCGCCGACAGCTTCGCCGAGGCGCTGCGCATGGGGTCCGAGATCTTCCACGCCCTCAAGGCGGCCCTGAAGAAGGCCGGCCATAACACCAACGTCGGCGACGAAGGCGGCTTCGCCCCCAATCTGAAGTCGGCCGAAGCGGCGCTGGAATTCATCGTGCAGGCCGGCAAGGCGGCGGGCTACGAGGCCGGCCAAGACTTCTGGCTGGCGCTGGACGTCGCCTCCACCGAGTTCTTCAAGGACGGCAAGTATGTGATGGAGGGAGAAGGGAAAACCCTCGATCAGGCCGGCATGGTCGACTACCTCGCCGGCCTGGCCGGGAAGTTCCCCCTGTTCAGCATCGAGGACGGCTGCGCCGAGGACGATTTCGAGGGCTGGAAGCTGCTCACCGAGCGGCTCCAGGACACCGTCCAGCTGGTCGGCGACGACCTCTTCGTGACCAACCCCGCGCGCCTGTCGGCGGGCATCGGCGAGGGTCTGGCCAATTCCATCCTGGTCAAGGTCAACCAGATCGGCACCCTGTCCGAGACGCTGGACGCCGTCGATATGGCCCACCGCGCCGGTTACACGGCCGTGATGAGCCATCGCTCGGGCGAGACCGAGGACTCCACCATCGCCGACCTGGCGGTCGCCACCAACTGCGGTCAGATCAAGACGGGCTCGCTGGCCCGCTCGGACCGCACGGCCAAGTACAACCAGCTGCTGCGCATCGAGGAGATGCTGGGCGACATGGCCGTCTACGCCGGCGATTCCATCCTGCGTCAGTAGGACCGAAAGCGGGCGCCCCCGCTCCGGCCGGGGCGCCAGCATTAACGCTTAAGCTACGCTTTCTTAAGCCTTTTCGCGTCATGCTTAAGGAGATGTTTCGGTACCGCTCAGAAAGGGCGACAGACGCGTGTTCACTCGTGCCAGGCCTTACATCCCCACGGCCGTTTTCGCCCTCCTGATCCTTTACTTCTCCTTCCACGCCCTGACCGGCGACCGGGGAATGCTGACCGGCGCGGTGCGCGACCGCGTGCTGGCCGACCGCGCCGCACGGCTGGAGCAGTTGCGCGCCGAACGCCGTGAACTGGAGACCCGGGTGAAGCTGCTGCGCACCTCGCACCTGTCCCGCGACCTGCTGGAGGAGCGGGCCCGCGTGCTGCTCGGCTACAGCGACCCGCGCGACTATGTGATCCGTGTTCAGGACCTCCGGCCCACGCGTTCCTGAATTCCCTTTTCCGTCGAGCCTTGCTAAGCCCGCCGCCTGACTCCCGGGAGGTAGCATGGCGCGCGCGGCCAAGGCGGCGGAAACGCCCAAGAAGAGCGGAAAATCAAAGCCCAACGGCACGAGCCTGACGAACGGCCCGACCGACAAGGCCGAACTGCTGGAGTTCTACCGCCAGATGCTGCTCATCCGCCGCTTCGAGGAGCGCGCGGGCCAGCTCTACGGCATGGGCCTGATCGGCGGCTTCTGCCACCTCTACATCGGCCAGGAAGCCGTGGCCGTCGGCATGCAGTCGGTGTTCAAGAAGGGCGACGAGGTGATCACCGCCTACCGCGACCACGGCCACATGCTGGCCTGCGGCATGGACCCGCGCGAGGTCATGGCCGAGCTGACCGGCCGCTCGGGCGGCTCTTCCAAGGGGAAGGGCGGCTCGATGCACATGTTCTCGATCGAGGCAGGCTTCTTCGGCGGCCACGGCATCGTCGGCGCGCAGGTGTCGCTCGGCACCGGCCTGGCGCTGGCCAACGCCTATCGCCAGAACGACGCCGTCAGCTTCACCTACTTCGGCGACGGCGCGGCCAACCAGGGCCAGGTCTACGAGAGCTTCAACATGGCCGCGGTCTGGAAGCTGCCGGTCATCTACGTGATCGAGAACAACCAGTACGCCATGGGCACCGCCATCCAGCGCTCGACCTCGGAGACCGAGCTCTACAAGCGCGGAATTTCCTTCAATATTCCTGGCGAAGCTGTTGATGGAATGGATGTTTATGCTGTCCGCGAAGCCGCCCAGCGCGCCGTTGACCGGGCCCGCCGCGGCGACGGTCCCACCATCCTCGAGATGAAGACCTATCGCTACCGCGGCCACTCCATGTCCGATCCCGCCAAGTACCGGACCAAGGAAGAGGTGGATGAGGTCAAGAAGACCCGCGATCCCATCGACCATCTCAAGCAGCTGATGGCGCGGGCGGGCGTTTCCGATCTCGAGGTCAGGAAGGTGGACGAGGACGTCAAGGCCATCGTCCTCGACGCGGTCGAGTTCGCCCAGACCAGTCCCGAGCCCGATCCCTCCGAACTGCTCACCGAAGTCTACCTGGAAGCCTGATGCCCCAACGCGAGCGCCTGCATTCGAACTGGGGCTATTTCGCCGTGGTCTACACCGGCATGGCGCTGGCCATGGGCGCGGCGTCGCTGCTGCTGGACGTGCTGTTCCAGGTCACCGGCGCCCAGATCGGCCTGACCATCGGCGGCTTCATCGCCGCCGCCATCCTGGCCGGCCTGCGCTACGTGCGGGCGCACGGCAATGTCTGGACGGGGCGCGAGCGCCATCATCTGGCGCTGGCCTACGCCTTCACCTCCTTCGTCGTCTCGGCCGTGGTGATGAGCGGCGTCAGCCTGGCCATCTTCGTGATCGAGGGGCAGATCGACGAGCTGCTGACGCCCCTGGGCCACCCGGACTTCTACATCTTCCTGGGCATCTCGCTGGCCGTGGGTCTGCTGATCTACTACCTGCTCGCCCGCTTCGCCCTCTTCGTCGTCGACCGCGCCGCGCACGCCGGCGCCGGACAACCTCAATGACCCTTCAAGACCGTTCGAGCGGAACCGCCCGATGACCGACATCCTGATGCCCGCGCTCTCCCCGACCATGGAAGAGGGCTCCCTGACCAAGTGGCACATCAAGCCGGGCGACGACGTCAGCGCCGGTCAGGTGATCGCCGAGATCGAGACCGACAAGGCGACCATGGAGGTCGAGGCCGTCGACGAGGGCAAGGTCGAGGAGATCCTTGTCCCCGAGGGGACGGAGGGCGTGAAGGTCAACACCCCGATCGCCCGCCTGGCCGGCGGCGGCGGTTCGGCCGCCAGGGCCCCGGCCAGATCGGAACCGGCGTCCTCGGGCGATCCCGAAAAGCAGGCGCCGGAGGCGGCGTCGACCCAGCCGGAGGGCGAGGGGCCCGCGCCCGTCGCCGCCCGCACCGAGCTGCGCGATCCGGACATTCCCGCGGATGCGAAGATGGTGCGCACCACGGTGCGCGACGCCTTGCGCGACGCCATGGCCGAGGAGATGCGTCGGGACCCCGACGTCTTCCTCATGGGCGAGGAGGTCGCCCAGTACCAGGGCGCCTACAAGGTCAGCCGGGAACTGCTGCAGGAGTTCGGCGAGCGCCGGGTCATCGACACCCCGATCACCGAGCACGGCTTCGCGGGCATGGGCGTGGGCGCCGCCATGGCGGGCCTGAAGCCGATCGTCGAGTTCATGACCTGGAACTTCGCCATGCAGGCCATCGACCAGATCATCAACTCCGCCGCCAAGACGCTCTACATGTCGGGCGGCCAGATCAAGTCGTCGATCGTTTTCCGCGGCCCGAACGGCGCCGCCAGCCGGGTCGCCGCCCAGCACAGCCAGGACTACTCGGCGTGGTACGCCAATGTGCCCGGCCTGAAGGTGGTCGCCCCTTACGACGCGGCCGACGCCAAGGGCTTGCTGAAGGCCGCCATCCGCGATCCGAACCCGGTCGTCTTCCTCGAGCACGAGATGATGTACGGCATCGAGTTCGACGTGCCCGACGTCGAGGACTACGTGCTTCCGATCGGCAAGGCCCGTGTCCGTCGCGAAGGGTCAGACGTCACCATCACGGCCCACTCGCGCATGGTCGGCCTGGCGCTCAAGGCGGCCGAGGAACTGGCGGCCGAGGGGATCGAGGCCGAGGTCGTCGACCTCCGCACCCTGCGTCCGCTGGACCATGAGACGGTCGTCGAGAGCGTGAAGAAGACCAACCGACTGGTCACGGTGGAGGAGGGCTGGGGTCCGATGGGCGTCGGCGCCGAAGTGGCTGCGCGAGTCGTTGAACACGCCTTCGACTATCTCGATGCGCCGCCCCTGCGCGTCCATCAGGTCGACGCGCCCATGCCCTACGCCGCCAACCTCGAAGCGCTGTCCCTGCCATCGGTCGAGAAGATCGTCGCGGCGGTGAAGAGCGTCACCTACCGGGACTGATCCATGTCTGAGAAACCTGAGAAGAATGCGCCCCTGAAGACCTTCCCGACCCCGGAGAAGGTGCTGAAGGACCCCAAGGCCGTGGCCATCCTCAGCGCCTGGATCGCCGAGGGCCAGCTGCAGCTCGCCGCCCAGCGCACCTTTGAACGGCCCGAGATGTGGGGCCAGTTCCTGATGGACCTCGCGAAGCACGCCTCCATGATGTACGCGCAGCAGGGCGTCATGAGCCAACCCGAGGCGATGACGCGCATCCTGGGCGTCCTGTCGCGCCACACGGGCGGTCACATGGACTCGGGTCAGACGACGATCCTATGAGCAGCGGCGACCTGACATGGCGGGCGGGCGGTTGCCACTGCGGCGCGGTGCGGTTCGAGGCGAACCTGCCGGCGGTCGTCGAGGCGCAGACCTGCAACTGCTCCATGTGCGAGAAGCTGGGCTATGTGCACATCATCGTGCCGGAAAGCCGCTTCCGCCTGACCTCCGGTCAGGACGCCATCACGACCTACACCTTCAACACCGGCGTGGCGAAGCACACCTTCTGCAGGCACTGCGGCGTGAAGAGCTTCTACCGCCCCCGCTCGAACCCCGACGGCTGGTCGGTGAACGCGCGCTGCCTGGACGACCCCGACGCCCTCGACATCCGCATCGAGGCCTTCGACGGCCGGAACTGGGAGGCGAACGCGGCCTCTCTCGCCCACCTCTCGCAGGACTGAGACCATGACCGACATCCTCATGCCCGCCCTGTCGCCGACCATGGAGGAAGGCGTGCTGGCCAAATGGCACATCAAGCCGGGCGATACCGTCGAGGCCGGCCAGGTGATCGCCGAGATCGAGACCGACAAGGCGACCATGGAGGTCGAGGCTGTCGACGAGGGCGAGGTCTCCGACATCCTCGTGCCGGAAGGGACCGAGGGCGTGAAGGTCAACACCCCGATCGCACGCCTGAAGGGCGGCGCCGCGCCGGCCCGGGCTCCGGCCAAGGCTGATGCGCCCGAGGCCCAGGCCGCGCCCGCCGCCGAGGCTCCCAGGGCGGCCGCTCCGGCCGCCGCCCCTGCGCCAGCCGTCAAGGCCAACGGCGCCGGCGGCGCGCGCATCTTCGCCTCTCCGCTGGCGCGCCGGATCGCGGCCCAGAACGGCGTCGACCTGAAGGCCGTCAAAGGCACCGGCCCGCACGGACGCATCGTGAAGGCCGACGTCGAGAAGGCCCCGAGGGGCGCCGCCTCCCCCGCGGCCGCCACGCGTGGCGAAGCGCGCCAGGCGCTGTCGCTGGAGCAGCAGGGGATCCCTGCCGGCAGCTACGACCTCATCCCGCTGGACGGCATGCGCAAGGCGATCGCCCGCCGCCTGACCGACAGCTTCCGCGACGTGCCGCACTTCCCCCTGACCATCGACCTCGAGATCGACGGCCTGCTCGCCGCGCGCCAGAAGATCAACGCTGTGCTCGAGGCGAGCGGTGTGAAGGTGTCGGTCAACGACATCGTCATCAAGGCGGCCGCCATGGCCCTGAAGGCCGTGCCGGAGGCCAACGCGAGCTACACGCCGGAAGGCATCGCCATGCACCACCACGCCGACGTGGCCATGGCCGTGGCCATCGACGGCGGGCTGATCACCCCCATCATCCGCGCGGCGGAAACCAAGTCCCTCTCGCAGATCGCCACCGAGACCAAGGACCTGGCGAGGCGCGCGCGGGACCGCAAGCTGAAGCCGGAGGAGTTCCAGGGCGGCACCTTCTCGGTGTCCAACCTGGGCATGTTCGGCATCACGTCCTTCGCCTCGATCATCAATGAACCACAGGGCGCCATCATGAGCGTCGGCGCGGGCGAGCAACGACCCGTCGTCAAGAACGGCCAGCTGGCCGTCGCGACAGTGATGACCGTGACCCTGACCTGCGACCATCGCGTCGTGGACGGCGCCGTCGGCGCCAGGTTCCTGCAGTCGTTCAAGGCGATGCTCGAAGACCCGGTGACCATGCTAGCCTGAGACGCGCCTTAAGGGGGACGGGGTTGGCCAAGGCGGTCGCGAGCTCAGGGAAGGCGGCGCGCAAGCCGGCCGCGCCGAAGCGTCCTCGCCGCAAGCCCGCCGCAGCGACGCCGGTCTCCGCCGACGCGCCGGCGCTCCCGCCCTGCCGCCGCTGCGCGGCGCCGATGAGCGGCCGGTTTTGCGCCGCCTGCGGAATGGACAGCCGCCGCCATCGCCGTCGCTGGGGCGAACTGGTCAGCGACTTTCTCGACACCTTCTACGAGGTCGCCGTGCATGCGCCGCGGACCCTCGTGGCGCTGTTCGCCCGCCCACAGGAACTGGTGGTCGGCCTGCGGGACGGGGATCATCGCTACCCGACCCCGTTCAAGCTCTACGTGACGGCCTCGGCTATCTTCTTCCTGTTCCTGGCGGTCTCGAGCGTCTCGATCTACCAGGTGTTCGTGCACCGGGTTCCCGGCGAACCGCTGGCGGTGACCGCCTACATGGACCGCATCGAGGCCCGCGGCTACTGGCTCGAGGACCGCTTCCTCCACCGCCGGGCCGACGTGCCGCGGGACGCGGATCTGGTTCGGGTGCTGACCGAGGCGCGGGACGCCTCGCCCAACCCGAACTTCAAGGTGAGCCTGGAGCTGGTCCGTCGGCTCGCGGACGATCCCGCCTTCATCAACGAGGACGTCGAGGCTTGGGCGCCGCGGGCGCTCTGGCTGCTGATGCCGCTCTATGCGCTGCTGCTCTCGCCCCTGTTCCGGCGCGCGCCCTACCTCACCGACCACTTCATCTTCGCGGTCTGGGCGCACACCACGCTCTACCTGCTGCTGATCCTGGGCGCGCTCTGGAACATGGCTGGCATGATGTACGGCCTGGGCGTCGCCCTGGCGCTCTATCAAGTCTACCTGACCGTCGGCCTGCGGGCCTACTACGGCGCCGGTTGGACGGGAGCGGCCATCAAGGGCGCCGTGCACTCCGCCCTCTATGCGGTGCTGTGCTGGCTGCCGGTCATCGTCATCTTCTTCATCGCCCAGATCGCCCGCCTCATGTCCGGAGGCGGCGAGTGAAGGGCGGCGCCGGCCCGGCGGCGGTCCAATAGGGCCCCAATGAAGGCCAAGCAGTCGGCCAGATGCTTGCAACCGGTAGAGTTATCACCCCAGATCGGATGGAATTCCTTTGGGGGGCGAACATGGCCGCTTCTAGCAAAGTCCGACTGGCGTTCCTGGCGCTTCTTCCGGCGCTTGTCTTCGCGGTCCCGGTCAAGGCCGAAACCTGGGTCGAGATCGGTCAGCACTCCGTTGCCTGGTACGGCGCGATGTGCGTCGACCGCGACTCGCTTCGTTATGATCAAGGCCGCCGGGTCTTCGAGGTCGACACGTGTCGCGCGCCGGGCGGAAGCCTGAGCCGCCACCCCGACCTCTTCCGCGTCGATTGCTCGCAGGACCTCAACCGCCCGTTTTTCCTGGAAAAGTGGACCTCGGACGGCTGGGCCAGCACGGACATCTATGCGGAATCCCTGGCCGACAGCCAACCCGAGGACCCGGCGTCCTATCACGGCGGGGCCGCTCGCTACGCCTGCAGCCACTAGGAGCGGCAGGGCAGGCGATCCGGGAAGAGCCGCCGCTCAGACTGACCGGCGCTGCGGCTGACGCGCGGCGTCGGACCCGGCGATCCGCTCCCGCCGCGGTCGCCCGCGCCGGCCTGCGGCGTCGACTTTGGCGCCGGAAGAAGCATTCCCCCGCGCGCCCGGTTTCGCAGCCGTCCGGAAAGGGCTAACAAGCCCCGCCAATCAGGGAGACTTCCGCGTGAGCGATTTCGATCTCGTCGTTATCGGTTCCGGCCCCGGCGGTTACGTCGCCGCCATCCGCGCCAGCCAGCTGGGTCTGAAAACCGCGATCATCGAGCGTGAGAACCTGGGCGGCATTTGCCTGAACTGGGGCTGCATCCCCACCAAGGCGCTGCTCAAGTCGGGCGAGGTCTTCGAGAAGCTGTCCCATCTCGAGGACTATGGCCTGTCGGCCGAGAAGCCCCGGGCCGACCTCGGCAAGATCGTCGCCCGCTCGCGTGGCGTCGCCGCCCAGATGAACAAAGGCGTCGCCTTCCTGATGAAGAAGCACAAGATCGAAGTGATCGAGGGTGACGCCACGCTCGAGAAGGGTTCGCCGGCGCCCCTGGTGAAGGTGAAGCTCAAGGCGGGCGGCGAGCGCGCCGTGAAGGCCAGGACCGTCATGCTGGCCGTCGGGGCCCGTTCGCGCCCCATCCCCCAGATCGGCCTTGAACCGGACGGCGAACGTATCTGGGCCTATCGCGAGGCGATGGTCCCCAAGGCGATGCCGAAGTCCATCCTGGTGGTCGGCTCGGGCGCCATCGGCATCGAGTTCGCCAGCTTCTATCGCGCGCTCGGCGCCGAGGTGACGGTGATCGAGGCGATGGAACGCATCCTGCCCGTCGAGGACGAGGAGGTCTCCAAGGCCGCCCAGAAGGCCTTCGAGAAGCGGGGCCTGAAGTTCCGCGTCGGCGCCAAGGTGACCCGGGTGACCACGTCGAAGGCCGGCGTGAAGATCGACCTGGAGGCCGGTGGCAAGGCCGAGAGCCTGGAGGCCGAGGTCTGCATCTCCGCCGTCGGCATTGTCGCCAACACCGACCAGGTGGGCGCCGACAAGGTCGGGCTTGAGCTCGACCGCGGCCACGTGAAGACCGACGCCCACGGCAAGACCAACGTGCCGGGCCTGGTCGCCATCGGGGACTGCGCCGGGCCGCCGTGGCTGGCGCACAAGGCCAGCCACGAGGGGATCCACGTGGTCGAGGCCCTGGCCGGCTTCAAGTCGCCCAACGCCCATTCCCCGATCCCGGGCTGCACCTACTCCCAACCGCAGGTCGCCTCCGTCGGCCTGACCGAATCCGCCGCCAAGGCGGCGGGCCGGGCGATCAAGGTCGGGCGCTTCCCGTTCCGCGTGAACGGCAAGGCTGTCGCCGCCGGTGAGACCGAAGGCTTCGTGAAGCTGATCTTCGACGAGAAGACCGGAGCCCTCATCGGAGCCCACATGCTCGGCGCCGACGTCACGGAAATGATCCAGGGCTACGTCACCGCCATGACCATGGAGGCGACTGAGGAGGACCTCTGGGCGACGGTCTACCCGCACCCGACCATGAGCGAGGCCATGCATGAGGCGTCCCTGGACGCCTTTGGCCGGGTGCTGCACATCTAGGGGCTCATCCGACCGCAATACTGGGTGTTGTGGCCGCGTTTCGGGGTGGCCTGACCTTGATTGGTATATAAAGAGACCGGAATAATCGACTGTTTTCCATAGAGTCTCTGATTGTAATGCGACGGAATTGGTCGTGTTTCACGTGAAACCCGCCGACGGGTTCCTCCCGGCGTTCCACGGATGGAACGACCTGTCCCGCACGGGCGCATTGTGGGGGGCCGGGCAGGGGGCTACCTAGACCTCATGAGCACGAACCCCATGCCCGCCGTCTTCTACGGCCATGGCAGTCCGATGAACGCCCTCGGCGGCCCGCACATGTCGGCCTGGCGCGACCTGGGCCGGACGCTGCCGCGCCCACGCGCCATCCTGATGATCTCGGCCCATTGGGAAACCCTGGGAGGCACGGCCGTTACGGCCATGCCCCGTCCCCGCACCATCCACGACTTTCGCGGCTTCCCGCAGGCCTTGTTCGAGATGCAGTACGCGGCGCCCGGCAGTCCCGCGCTGGCGGCCCGGGTCGGCGAACTGATCCCCGGCGTCCAGCTCGACCAGGGTTGGGGACTGGATCACGGGACCTGGTGCGTCCTGGCCCACAGCTACCCGGAGGCGGATGTCCCGGTCGTGCAGTTGAGCCTCGACCGGGCCCTTGACGCGCAGGGCCACTACGACCTGGCCCGCCGCCTGGCGCCGCTGCGCGAGGAGGGGGTGCTGATCGCCGGCTCGGGAGACATCGTGCACAACCTGCGCGCCATGCGCCGCGACGGCTCCAACACTCCATACGACTGGGCCCAGCGTTTCGACGCGGCCGTCAAGGCTGCCCTGGCGGACGGCGATCACGAACGTCTGGTCGGCCTCGCCGACCCCGACGGCCTGGGCGGCGAGGATGCGCGTCTGGCCGCCGACGAGCACTTCCTGCCGCTGCTCTACGTGGCCGCCCAGCAGCGTCCCGGCGAACCCGTCGCCTTCTTCAACGAGTCCATCGAGCTGGGCTCGGTCAGCATGACCGGCGTCGTGGTGGGCGCGGCCGCCTAGTCCTTGCCGTAGAGGTTCTCGTAGACGTCCAGGCCCTGGGCCTCGACATCAGACACCTTGACCTTCGGCCAGCCGACCTCGGCCGTGGCGCTGCTGCGCCAGGCTTCGACGTACAGGTTGCGGAGCTGGGTCGCCCCCGCGGCCAGTCGGTCGACGACGAAGGCCTTGCCATTGGGGTCATCGCCACGGAACGCGCCCGTCTGTTCCAGCTGGTAGAGCCGCTCGGTCAGGGACCAGCTGGCCTTCAGATAGGCCGCGATGCAGGCCAGCCGATCACCTTCGCAGGGAGCGTACTGGCCCATGGCCGGGATGATGTCCTCGGCCCGGATGTAGCGATAGACGAACACCCCTTCGAAGAGGTTGTGGATCTTCTCGTTCGTGTAGCCGTGCGGGTTCGGGAAGCTCTCGCCCCAGCCGTTGTAGTGGATCGAGGTGTGCAGCGGCTGCGAGCCGTCGCCGACGAAATGGGCCAGTTCTCCCATGTCGGCCAGGATCAGCGCCTCCCGGCGCTCGCGGTCGTGCTTGAACCAGGCGCGGTGCGCCGCGGTCCGGCCCTTGCGCTCACCGACGCGGGCGATCCGCCACAGGCCGAAGTCGGTCTGGAGGTCGGCGTAGGCGTCGGCGATGGAATAGGGCAACCAGCCGGCCTTGCTCAGGGTCGCGCCGTTGGCGCGAAGGGCGTCGTCATAGAGCTGGCGAGTGGGCGGGAGGGCGTCGATCGAGGGGCCCCCGGTTCCGATTCCGGTTCGGCCCTGGTCGTCGATGTCCACGAAGTGATTGCCCTCGCGGTACTCGTCGTGAAGCTTGCCCGAACCCTTGGTCCGGTCGGGCTCCCGGGCCAGTTCGCCCACGTCGGAAGCGGCTCGGCGCACGAAGCCGGGCAGGTCGTCGGGCAGGGTCTTCACCGCGACATAGCCGATCAGGCGATGGCCGGCGGCGCCCCAGGCCCCGGCGCTGTTGGCGGCCAGCAGGACCGCGACCGACACGACGGCGGCCGCCAGCAGGCGGCCGCGCTTGATCGAGAACGACATGGATGACTCCGGAGACTCCGACGGTCCTTTTAGGCCTTCTTGAGCGCCTGTGCATCCGGGCTCAGCGGCCCTCAGGTCAACGCGGGCGCAAGCCAGGCGGAGGCAGGCGGCCTCAGGCGGCCATCGCCTCTTCCTCGGCCATACGCTGGATGGCGACGTAGTCCGTCTTGCCCGTGCCGAGGACGGGCAGTTCGCTGACGCGCATGATCTTCTTCGGCACGGCCAACTCGGGCGCGCCGTTGGATCGCGCCCAGGCCGCGAGGGAAGCCACCTCCGCGTCGGGGCGGTCGGTGACCAGCACCAGGCGCTCGCCCTTCTTGTCGTCGGGGATTGACACCACCGCGTGCCGGCCGTCCGGCCAGACCGCCTCGGCGAAGGCCTCGACGGCGGTTAGGGACACCATCTCTCCGCCGATCTTGGCGAAGCGCTTGGCGCGGCCGAGGATGCGGACGTAGTTGTCCTCGTCGATGTCGCAAATGTCGCCCGTGTCGTGCCAGCCGCCCGGCAGCTCCTCCAGGTCCCCCGGCTTGCCCGGTTTCAGGTAGCCGGCCATGACATTGGGTCCACGCAGGAACAGGCGGCCGCCGACGGGAATGCCTTCCACCGGTTCGAGTTTCCACTCCATGCCCGGCAGCATCTGGCCCACCGTGCCGACGCGATTATCGGTCGGCTTGTTGACCGCCACTACGGGCGCGGCTTCCGTCGCGCCGTAGCCCTCGAGGATCGGGACGCCGGGATAGGCTTCGGCGAAGACGTTGTGGGTCTCCTCGCGCACCTTCTCGGCGCCGGCGACGGCGAACACCAGGCTGTCGAAGTCGCCAGGATTGGAGGCCCGCAGATACTGGTTGAGGAAGGTGTCCGTCGCCAACAGCAGAGAGGCCTTCACGTCCTTCAGCAAAGGCGGGATCTGCTTCACCAGCAGGGGCGAGGGGAACATGAACGCCTTCATGCCCGTGAGGATCGGAAGCAGCACCCCGCCCGTCAGGCCGAAGCAGTGGAAGGTCGGCAGGGGGTTGAACAGCACCCAGTTGGGGTCGAGGTCGATGTGTGACGCCACCTGGGCCACATTCGATACGAGGTTCTTCTGGGTCAGCAGTACGCCCTTGGGCGCGCCAAAGCTGCCCGATGTGAAGAGGATCACCCCGGTGTCCGAACCCCGGGTCTTCACCCGGAACAGGCGGGGCGCCATGCCCGCGGCGAGGCCGAACAGCTTGTCGCCGATGCCGATCGACTTTCGGAAGTCATCCAGCCAGACAATCTCGGCCTGCTTGCCCAGCTCGGCGATCACGTCTTCCAGCTTGCCCTGCTCGATGAACCGCCGGGCGGTCAGGACCCGCCTGACCCCGGCCGCTTCCAGGGCGGCCTTGAGATTGCGCACGCCCGAGGTGAAGTTCAGCATCACGGGCACGCGCCCAAAGGCGTGCAGGCCGTAGAAGGTAACCACCACACCCGCCGACGACGGCAACAAGACGCCGACCCGCTCCCTGGGCTCGGTGATGTCCACGATCTTCCTGCCCAGGACGAACGACGCCCGGATCAGGTCGGTATAGGTTTGCGGTTTGCGGTCCTGGTCTTCGAGGATCGGCTTGTTGCCGCCGAACTTCTGCGCCGCGTCGAGCAGCGCGTCGAAAACCCCTTTGTCCCCCGCCCGCGCATCGAACTGATGCGGCATGGACCGTCGCCTCCTCAAGGACTTCCTGCCTTGTTTCCTGAAACGCGAAGCTATAGCGCCGGGGTCCGGATGAAAAGAACCGTTACTGCGCGTGATCGGTTTCAGGCGCCGAATCCGGGCCGGCGAGCGCTTCCAGCCAGCCGCGTCTGGTCGCATCGTCCCCGAGGTGCTCATCCTGGGGTGCGCGCGTCCATCGACATCCGGATCGGCAGTGGACCGGAGTTGCGACGGGCCCCCTGAACTCCGTGGGGATCTCGAGCTTTTCCGCGCGGCGCACCGCGTCGGCGCGGGCGCGGGCGTCGAGGTAGCTCCATCCGGGCCCGCCCATGCGCAGGTCGGGATTGGCGACGCTCCAGGCCAGCGGCAACGTCGCCCGCCCTGTGATGTTCACGGCCGGGCGCCGCCAGGGACCGCCGGTCGCCCGCAGGCCGCCCAGTCCGAGGCGGGTCATGCGAGCAGCCGTCTCGGGATTCGCCGGGGCCGTGAGGTCGGCGGACCAGATCACGAGGCGATCCACCTGCCGCAGACCAGCTTCCGCGGCTTGGAGCGCGCCGTAAGCGGCGGCTCCGTGGGCGGCCAACACCACCTCGTCACCTGGCGCCGGGCGTACGACGTTGTCGAGCAGGGATCGGATGGCCGTCGCGTCCTTGTCGAAGCCCGCGGACCTGCCGATGTCACGGGACCCGGGAAAGCGGCCCGAACCGCCTTGGCCGTGGCTCTCGATCACCCACACCGCCCAGCCCCGGGCGTTCAGATCCCGGGCCGTCTCGTAGTAGACCTCAGCGCTCTCGCCGTACCCCGTGGCGATGACCACAACCCGGGGCGAGGGCGGTCCCGCCGGCGCTGAAACGCCATAGCGGATCTCCGGCGCTCCGGAGACGCGAACGACGCCCCAGGCCCAGCCGTCCGGCTTCCAGAAGCGCGGACCCAGCGCCGGCGGCGTGCGGCTGTCGAGAAACGCCTTGGCATTATCCTTGCCGCAGCCGGCAAGGGTGATGGCGATCAGCAGGAGCAGGGTCGAACGAAGCACGGCCAAGGTTAAGCACGCCTCCGGCGGCCTCGCGAGGGCGCGCGAAGGCCTGCATCGAAAATCCTCGACCGCGCGTCCCAGTCGCTACGATTTCGGCGTCGCTCCCGCAGCCGGCGCGACCGGCGTCTGCGCCGCCAGTCGACGTCCCTCCTTGTAGCGACCGGTCGAATCGCTGGCGTCCCAGTCCCCCACGCTGGACTGGAACGAGAACGTCGCCGGATCCGCACCCTCGACCAGCACGCCTTCGTGCCAGACGTGGCGGCCGTCCTTGCCGTAGCCCCCGTCCAGCATCTCGAAGGTGGCCGGGTCGGCGCCTTCCGCGACCCGCTGCACGTGTGCGCCCGGCGGGTCGGAGCCCAGATCGATATCCGACCAGTAGACCTGCCTGGCGTCGCGGGACCAGTTGTCGTCAATCGCCTGGAAGGACCGTGGATCAGGCCCCGGCATCGGTTCGAGGTCGTAGTAGACGGTGCGGGAGTCTCGGGCGAAGAGGCCTCGCAGGGGCGTAAAGCTGGGCGCATCCACCCCCGCCATCGGCCGGCCCTCGTACCAGACCTGGTCCTCATCCTTCGCGTAGCCCTTGGCGGTGATGGCGTCGTTCACATCAAGCAGGCGGAAAGTCGCCGGATTTGCGCCGCTTATCTGGGCGATCCTGGTGTGCAGGATCGCGTAATACTCCTGCCCGTCGCGATAGGTGTCGGCGTAGTAGACCGCCGTTCGGTCCTTCGCGTAGTGCTCCGTCAACGCCTGGAAGGTCGCGGCGTCCGCGCCTTCGATCCGGCTGTCGCGGTAAAACACGACGGCGTCGGTCTTGGCGAAACGATTATTGAGTACGGTGAGGCGCTGGCCCTTGGGAACCGGCAACTGGGTCTTCTCGAAGTACCAGGCGCCGCCCTTCTGGTGATAGGGGCTGAACGGGCCCCCGGGTCCGCAGCCAGCCAACAGGGGAACCAGGCCCAACAGGGCCGCGAACAACCGTTTCATCGACGCCCCGCACCGAATGGATGATCGAGCGCACACGCTTCACGGGCTGCCGTCAAGGCGGTTCAGACGCCGGGAGGTTGCTGAGCCTTGCCTTCGCCCCCGTGAAGGACGACATAGCCGCTCGATGGCGACCGTAATCGACACGCTCACGGCGCGCGCGCTGCGCCACCCCGAGAAGCAGGCCCGGCCGGACAGTCCGGTGCTGCGCAAGCCCGAGTGGCTTCGCGTCCGCGCGCCGGGCTCCGGACAGTACAACGAGACGAAGAACATCGTCCGCGAGAAGGGTCTTCATACGGTCTGCGAAGAGGCTGCCTGTCCGAACATCGGCGAATGCTGGAGCCAGAAGCACGCCACGCTGATGATCATGGGCGACACCTGCACACGGGCTTGCGCCTTCTGCAACGTGAAGACCGGTCTCCCGGCCGCCCTGGATCCTGACGAGCCGGCCAAGGTCGGACTGGCGGTCAGCCAGATGGGCCTGAACCACGTCGTCATCACCTCGGTCGATCGAGATGACCTCTCCGACGGCGGCGCCGCCCACTTCGCCGAGGTCGTTCACCAGATCCGGCTCCAGGCGCCAGGGACGACCATCGAAATCCTGACGCCGGACTTCCTTCGGAAGGACGGAGCCGCCGAGGTGGTCATCGACGCCAGGCCCGATGTCTTCAACCACAACCTCGAGACGGTTCCGCGGCTTTACCTCAAGATCCGCCCGGGGGCCCGCTACTATCATTCCCTTCGGCTGCTCGAGCGCGTGAAGGAGCGCGACCCCTCCCAGTTCACCAAGTCCGGCGTCATGGTCGGGCTGGGCGAGACCAAGGAGGAGGTGATGCAGGTGATGGACGACATGCGTTCCGCCGGCGTCGATTTCATCACCATCGGCCAGTACCTCCAGCCGACCCGGAAGCACGCGCCCATCGACCGCTTCGTGACGCCCGATGAGTTCAGAGCCTACGAATCGATCGCCCGAGCGAAGGGCTTCCTCATGGTCTCGTCGTCGCCGCTCACACGCTCGTCCCACCACGCCGGGGAGGATTACGCCCGGCTACGGGCGGCCCGCGACGCCAAGCTCGCCGGCAAGGCCTTGCCGGCCTGATGCCCCGCCACTCCGTCGTTCGCATGCTGCCTTATGCGCCTGAGGAGCTCTGGGCGATGGTCGGCGACGTGGACCGCTACCCTGAATTCGTCCCCTGGATCACGGCCATGCGCACGTGGAACCGGCACGGGGACGGCGAGGGGGTCGAGGTCCTGGACGCGGAAGCCACCGTTGGCTTCAAGTTCCTGAAGGAAACCTTCGCCACGCGGGTCCGCCTAAACCGGAACGACCTGAGCGTCGGGGTCAGTCTCCTGCACGGCCCGTTCAAGCGGTTGTCGAACCGGTGGAGATTCGAGCCCCACGCCATGGGCGCCAAGGTCATTTTCGACATCGACTTCGCCTTCAGAACCGGACTGCTGGACGCCATGCTGGCGGCCCATTTCGACCGCGCAGTCGCCCGGCTGATGGGCTGCTTCGAAGCTCGCGCCGCCGTCCTCTACACGCCTAGGGCCGCTCAACGCTCGGCGGGTGCGGCCTAGGTTGGGCCGAGACCCCCTTCAGGGCGACGTAGAGCATGTTCAGGGCCACGCGGACGCTGGCCGCCCGGACCCGTTCGCGACCGAGATCCCCGAACAGTTCCTGCCGATGAACCGTGGCGCCCCCCTCCCGCGCGGTCGCAAAGTGCACCAGGCCTATGGGCTTGAGTGGAGTGCCTCCGGTCGGCCCGGCGATCCCGGTGATGGACAAGGTCAGTCCCGCTTTCGAGCGGGCGAGCGCGCCTTCGGCCATGGCCCGGGCCACAGGCTCCGAAACGGCGCCGGCGTCCTCGATCAACTGCTGCTCCACGCCCAGCATTTCGCACTTGGAAGCATTGGAATAGGTCACGAAGCCACGCTCGACGACCTCGGCTGATCCCGAGATCGACGTGAGCGCCGCCGAGACGAGGCCTGCCGTACAGCTTTCGGCCGTGGCAATCATGACGCCCTCCGCCTTGGCCGCCTCGAGCACTTCGTTGGCAAGCGCTACGATGTCGTCTGGAAACATGGCAGTTTGACCATTCGGGTGTGAGTCGGGACGTCCTAGCCTAACGCTCATACCGCGTAGCCGTTCGTCTCCACGCCGGGAACCTTCAATGACCGCTGCCGCCGTCGACGCTCCGAACCGGGACCGGGGCGGGCCGCTCCTGTTCGCCGTCGCCATCTTCACCAGCGCGATGCTGGTCTTCACCGTCGAACCGATGGTGACCAAGCTGGTCCTGCCGCTGCTGGGTGGATCGGCAGCGGTGTGGAACACGGCGGTCGTATTCTTCCAGGCCGCGCTGCTGGCCGGCTACGGCTACGCCCACCTGCTGCAGAGAATCCGCTCCCTCCGCACGCAGTTGATTGTCCACCTGGTACTGTTGGTTTGCGCTGCGGGCGTCCTGCCGCTCCACGTCACCGGCCTGCTGGGAGAACCGGATTCGAACCATCCGATCCTCTGGCTGTTGGGGGTGCTGACTCTCTCGATCGGCGCTCCATTCGCCGTCCTGTCCGCCACCGCGCCGCTCCTGCAGGCCTGGTACGCGCGGGTTCGGGCGGGCAAGGCGGACGCCGCCAACCCCTACGTACTCTACGCCGCCTCCAACCTCGGCAGCTTCATAGCCCTGTTGGCCTACCCGGTGCTGGTCGAACCGCTCCTGACCCTGAAGGGGCAGGCGATGAGCTGGACGGTGGGCTATGGCCTCTTCTTCTTCCTGGCCTTGGCCCTGGCGGCCCACAGCTGGGGTAGCCGCGCCGGGCCTGCGGCCGCGCCGCTCGAACGCAGCGCGCCTCTGTCCTGGCGGACCCGGATTACCTGGGTGCTGCTGGCCGCCGCGCCATCCAGCCTCATGCTCGGCGTGACCCAGCATCTAACCACGGACATCGCGTCGGTGCCGTTCCTCTGGATCATTCCGCTCTCGCTTTATCTGCTGACCTTCGTCATCGCGTTCTCCGACAGGCCCGCGCTGAAGTTCTCCACCACCGTCCTGTTGCAGGCGGTGTTCGTGAGTCTGTGCGCCTGGTTGTTGCCCTTCTCGACGGCCTACTGGGTGCTGTTGTTCGTCATCCACCTGGGCACCTTTTTCTTCACCGCCCTCATGTGCCATCAGGGTCTCGCGGCCCGCCGGCCGCCGGCTGACCGGCTGACCGAGTTCTACCTGTTGCTGTCCCTGGGCGGGGTGCTTGGGGGAGCCTTCAACGCCCTGCTGGCCCCGGTCATTTTCGACACGGTCCGCGAGTACCCGTTGGTGCTGCTGCTGGCCCTCTTTGCGCGACCTGCGCCCGAGGCCACCGAAAAGCTGATGTATGCGGATGACGCCTCGGGGCTGTCCGGGCTTCGCAGGATATTCCGCAGGCTCGGACTCGGCGCGATGGCGTTCCTATTCGGGCGCCGGGAGAGCCCGCGCGAGGGCCTGGCCGCCTTCAATCGGCCCGACACTCTGAACGCCTATTTTCTGCTGACCTGCATCGTCCTCGCGCTGATCCCCCCGGGGGTCTACTGGATGCTGAACAAGGATCCGGAGCTGCTGCGCGTCTTCACCTGGAAGATGGCTGCGGATACCTCCTACGTCTTCTTCGCGATCGCGGGCGTCCTCGCCTTCTTCCTGCGAAAGCAGCGCGGCCTGATGATCATCGGCCTCAGCATCCTGACAATCTGCGCCCATGCCGTTTCAGGGCGCTACCAGTGGATTGCGGGGGACCGGTCCTTCTTCGGCATCCTGCGCGTGGCGACCTACACCGATCCGGTGCTGGGCGAGGTGCACATGCTGTTGCATGGCACCACCCTGCATGGATCGGAGATCGTCGAGGGTCCCCATCGCTGCCAGCCGATGCTGTACTACGCCAAGGTCACGCCCCTCGGGCAGGCCATGGAGCGGGTGCAGTTCGAGCGCCCGGAGGGCGTCACGGCCGGGGTCGTAGGACTGGGGACCGGCTCCATGGCCGCCTACATGCGGCCGCAGGACCGGCTTACCTACTTCGAGATCGACCCGCTCGTGCCGAGGTTCAGTCGCAATCCGGCGCTCTTCAACTTCGTGGATCAGTGCAATGGGGGAGCGCCCATCGACATCGTCATGGGGGACGCCCGCCTGAGTCTGGCCAAGCAGCCGCCCGGCAAGTTCGACATCCTCATCATCGACGCCTTCTCCTCCGACGCTGTGCCGACGCACCTGCTGACCGAGGAGGCGCTCCAGATTTACCTGAAGGCGCTCAAGCCGAACGGGGTGGTCGTCCTGCACCTGTCGAACCGCAACCTCGAGATCACCAAACCCGCCATCGCCGCCGCCGCCGAATTGGGCGCGCCCGCGCTGCATCAGATCTACTATGAGGACGAAAACCAGCCGGCCAATGTCGAGGCGTCGACCGAGGCGCTGATCCTGTCTCCTACGCAGGCAGGAATCGACTCCTTCCGGCCCGACCCGCGCTGGACCGCGCCTCCGTCGCCCGGCGAAGTGCGCGCCTGGACGGACGACTACACGAACCTGGCGGGTTCGCTGTGGCGCGACATGTCCGTGCGGCTGGACTTCTATTGGCGCCATTTCACCGGCGGTGACCGATCCGCCGCGGCAGGCAGCGACTAGACGGGCAGCTCCAGACTCACGATGGCCTGCGCCGCGAGTCCTTCCTCACGGCCCGTGAATCCCATGCCCTCGGTCGTGGTGGCTTTCACGCTGACCGCGTCGAGGGGCAGGTTCAGGAGTTCGGCGAGCCGGGCTCGCATCGCATCCCTGTGCGGCTTTACCTTGGGCCTCTCACAGATCAGCGTGACGTCCACGTTGGCGATCCGGCCGCCGCGGGCGCCGACCAGCGCCGCCGCATGGGCCAGGAAGCGATCCGAGCTTGCACCCTTCCACTGCGGGTCCGTGGGCGGGAAGTGGTCCCCGATGTCGCCTTCCCCCAAGGCGCCGAGCAGCGCGTCGGTCAGGGCGTGCAAGCCGGCGTCGGCGTCCGAATGGCCCAGCAGCGTCCTGTCGTGCGCGATCCTCACGCCGCACAGCCAGACTCCATCTCCGGGCCCCCATCGATGCGCGTCAAAGCCCTGGCCCACGCGAGTGCGACGCAGGGACCCCGCAATCGCCTCGGCCATCTCGAAGTCCTCCGGCCAGGTCAGCTTCATCAGCCGCGGATCTCCCACCACGACGGCGACCTGCCCGCCTGCTCGCTCGATCGCGGCGGCGTCGTCCGTCATGGCCTCATCCGCTGGCCAGGCGTCGTGCGCCGCTACCAGGCGGTCGTAGTGGAACGCCTGCGGCGTCTGGGCCTGCCACAAACCATCACGAGCCACCGTGCCCGCGATGCGTTCGCGCTCGGCCCGCTTGAGGGTGTCGGCGACGGGCAAGCCCGGTATGGCGCCATCCGCCGCCGGGAGCGCGTCGATCAGCCGGCCGACCACGGAGGGCGTCAGGAAGGGCCGCGCAGCGTCGTGCACCATGACGGCCTGTGGCGGATTGTCGGCCAGCGCCTGCAGTCCGTTGCGCACCGAGCGTGCGCGCGACGTGCCGCCCGCCACGAACATGACGGTCAGGCCGTCGAGGGCGGCTATGGCTTCCGTTTCGGCGCCCGGCGGGATGACCGCCACAACCTGGCGGGCGCCGGCGGCCAGCATGGCTTCGGCAGACCAGCGGATGACCGGCCGTCCGGCGACGGAACGCCATTGCTTCGGCCCGCCGGCGCGGACACCCGAACCGCCCGCGGCGATGATGGCGTCGAAGATCATGGGCGCTGTTTCCGCGAAGGCGCGCGCCTGTGCAAGCCTTCCCGATCTCGATCGGGGCGGGTATGTACGCGGCCCCATGGCCAAGACCCTGCGCATCGGCGACGTCGAGATCGGCGGACAGGTCCTGATCGCGCCGATGACGGGCGTCAGCGATCTGCCGTTCCGCCGCGCGGCGTCACGCCTGGGTGCAGCCTATGTGGCGACCGAAATGGTCGCCTGCGCCGAACTGGCGAGAGGGCGGCCGGATGTCGTCCGTCGCGCAGCCGTAGGCGAGGGCCTTCCCCTGACGGTCATCCAGCTTGTCGGTCGGGATCCAGACATGATGGCGCGAGGAGCCGCCATGGCCGAGGCGGCGGGCGCGGACATCGTGGACCTCAATTTCGGCTGCCCGGCCAAGGAGGTCTCGGGCCGCGCTTCGGGTTCGGCGTTGATGCGTGAGCCGGACCAGGCGAGGCGCGTGATGGCGGCGGCGGTTAGCGCGACCTCACGTCCCGTCACCCTGAAGATGCGACTCGGATGGGACGACACGTCGAAGAACGCGCCTCAGTTGGCGGAAATGGCGCAGGAAATCGGGATCGCGGCGATCACGGTCCATGGCCGAACACGACAGCAGTTTTACAAGGGCGCGGCGGACTGGAGTGCGGTGCGGGCGGTCAAGCGGGCCGTTTCCGTGCCGGTGATCGTCAATGGCGACGTCATCGACGCTTCGTCGGCGCGCGAGGCGCTGAGGGCGTCGGAAGCCGACGGGCTCATGCTGGGGCGGGGAGTGTACGGACAGCCGTGGCTGGCGGCGGCGATCGAGGCGGCGCTGGCGGACGGGGAGCCCGACCTGGCGCCGGGAACGTCTGCGCGCCTGGGCATCGTACTTGACCATTTCCGTGAAAGCCTCGCGTTCTACGGCGACGGGCTGGGCCTGAAGATGTTCCGCAAGCACCTGGGCTGGTACGTCGAACAGGCCCCCTGGCCGGAGGACCCTGCGGTGCGCCGCTCCGCCAAGGCCGACCTGTGCCGTCTTGAGGCGCCCGAGGATGTTGAGGCGGGGCTGGTGCGGCTCTGGACGGACCCATCCTGCGCCTTCGCCGCCTGACGCGCCAAGGACCTTAACGGCGCAGTATTTCAGCAACATCACTGTTGATTTCATGGCACAGCATCTGCAAGGTGCGCGGCCATGCTGAACGCCTTCGCCCGCAAGGGCGCAACAGCCTTCGCGCCGTTCCAGACCCTGACCGGTGAGGGCAGGGGGCGGATTCTGTTCGGCGCAGCCTTCGCCCTCGCCGTGGTGGTCACGGGCCTGGCGATCTGGTTGGTGGCCTCGGCTCCCGGTGCGGGGCCCCTGGCCCCGGCAACACGGATCCTCCTCTGGATCCTGATTGCCAACCTCCTGCTGATCCTCGCTCTTCTGGGCGCCGTCGTGCTGCGGGTGGTGAAGCTGACCCGGGCGCGCGAGACCGATGCCGGCGCGCGCCTTCGCCTTCGTTTTGTCCGGCTGTTCGCCATCGCGGCCGTAGTGCCGGCGGTCATCGTCGCCCTCTTCTTCGGCGTTCTGGTCACGCGAGGCATCGAGAGCTGGTTCTCAGAACGCGTGCGCACCGCCGTGGAGAATGGCGCGACGATCGCCCGCTCGTACCTCGCCGACAAGACCAACGCGGCGGGGTCGGACATGAAAGCCATGGCGGAAGACCTGGCCCAGCCGCGTGTCGCCGCGATGTTCCCGACCCGGCTGACGTTCTCCCAGGCCCTGGAGCAGCTGGCGCAGTTCCGGCAGTTCGTCGCGGTCTATGTCATCGACGGGCAGGGGCAGGTCCTCGCCCGAGCCGAAGCGCCCAGGGCCCCCGCCTACAGCGCCCCGCCGCCGGCGACGATCGCAACGGCCCGCGGGGGCGAGATTTCGGTGAGCGTATTCCCCGACCCCGACATGGTTCGCTCGGTCTATCGGCTCGACAGCGCCTATGGTCGGGACGTCTACCTCTACGGGGTCCGCTATCTGGACCCGGGGATCATCAATCGTCTGCGCGAGTCCGAGGACTCCATCGTCGCCTATCGCGAAGCCGAGCAGAGCCGGGCCCGGATCCAGTCCGGCTTCATCCTCGTCTATGTCGAGACCGCCCTGCTGGTGCTGGTCGGCGCTGTCTGGTTGGGCATGACGGCGGCGGGGGCCATCGCCGCGCCCGTGGCTCGGCTGGTTCAGGCGGCGGACCGGGTGGCGTCGGGCGATCTCAACGTGCGTGTGGAAGCCGACAAGGACGCAGAGGAAATCGCCATCCTGTCGCGGGCGTTCAACCGCATGACCGGAGACCTGCAGACCCAGCAGGAGGCCCTGAAGTTCGCCTCCGCCGAGGCCCAGGGCCGCCGCCGCTTCATCGAGACCGTGCTGACCGGGGTGTCTGCGGGCGTGGTTGGTCTCGACGCGAAGGGGCGGGTGTCGGCGATCAACCGTCAGGCGCTGGCCTTGCTCGCCCTCACCGACGCGGCGGCCTTCGGCAAGCCCCTAGCCAAGGTGGCTCCGGAACTGGCGAGCGTCGTCTCGGGACCACCTGAGGCGGGCGAGCAGGAGGTCGACGTCACCAGAAGCGGCGAGACCCATCGCCTTCGCGTGCGCGTATCGGACGGCGACGAGGGCGGCCTTATCCTGACCTTCGACGATATCACCCGCCTGGTCACCGCCCAGCGCAACGCGGCCTGGACCGACGTCGCCCGCCGCATCGCCCACGAAATCAAAAATCCCCTGACCCCGATCCAGCTGTCCGCGGAGCGCCTGCGACGCAAGTACCGGAGCCAGGTCGAGACCGATCTCGAGACTTTCGACCGCTGCACCGACACCATCATTCGGCAGGTGGGCGACATCGGGCGAATGGTCGACGAATTCTCGGCCTTTGCGCGCATGCCGACGCCCAAGTTCGCGGAGGAAGATCCCGCGGAACTGCTTCGGCAGGCGGTCTTCGCCCAACGGGTCGCGCAACCCGAGGTCAAGCTGGAGCTGGTCGAGCCGCTGCCCCAGGTGCGTTTTGTCGCCGACGGCCGCATGGTCGGTCAGGCGCTCACCAACGTGCTGAAGAACGCCGGCGAGTCCGTGATGGCCCGGCGAGCGCAGGACCCGGCGTCGCCGATGGGCATGCGCGCCGAGCTGCGCGCCGAGGGAACCAATCTCCTGTTCGTGGTCGAGGACGACGGCGTCGGCCTGCCCGAGAAGGATCGGGATCGCCTGACCGAGCCCTACGTCACGACCCGCGAAAAGGGCACCGGACTCGGCTTGGCGATCGTCAAACGCATCTGTGAAGACCACGGCGGCGAGCTCCTGCTCGGCGACGCAACTGAATTGAGCGGAGCCCGGGTGGCCATGCGCTTCCCGGGAGCCGTGAAGAGCGAGGCGGCCAAGCCGGCCGTCGCGCGGGCTTAGGGGACTGGGGCTTAGGAACGGACCATGAAATCCATGACCGGCGCTGACATCCTGGTGGTCGACGACGAGGCGGATATCCGCGAGCTCGTGTCGGGCATCCTGCAGGACGAAGGCTATGCGGTGCGAATGGCGAGCGACGCCGAGCAGGCGCTGGCTGCCTTCAAGGCTCGGAAGCCCTCGCTGCTTGTTCTCGACATCTGGATGGCAGGCGGCGGGCTTGATGGCCTCGAGTTGCTTGACGTGGTCAAGGAGTTGGATCCGGACATGCCCGTGGTCATGATCTCGGGCCACGGCAACATCGAGACGGCGGTCAGCGCGATCAAGCGCGGTGCCTACGACTTCCTCGAGAAGCCCTTCAAGTCGGATCGCCTGCTGCTGATCGTCCAGCGCGCTCTCGAGGCGGCCAACCTACGCCGTGAGAACCGCCAGCTGCGGGCGAAGGCGTTTGTGCCCGACAGCCTGGTCGGCAAGAGCCAGGCGGCGCAGCAACTGCGCGCGACCATCTCCAAGGTCGCGCCGGCCAACAGCCGAATCCTGATTTCCGGCCCCCCTGGATCCGGCAAGGAGCTCGTCGCGCGGCTCATCCACGACGCCAGTCCGCGCTCCCGGTGCGACTTCGTGGCCATCTCTTCAGCGGGAATGGCGCCCGAGCGCCTGGATATCGAACTGTTTGGCGAGGAGGGCGAGAACGGGCGCCCCTCCAAGACCGGCGTGTTCGAGCGGGCCCACGGCGGCACTCTCTATCTCGATGAGGTGGCCGACATGCCCCGCGAGAGCCAGAGCCGCATCCTGCGAGTGCTGGTCGAACAGCGCTTCCGCCGCGTTGGAGGCGACTCCGACGTGCAGGTGGACGTGCGGGTGATTTCCTCATCCTCCCGCGATCTGCGTGAGGAAATCGCCGCCGGCCGATTCCGCGAGGACCTGTTTCACCGGCTCAATGTGGTCCCGATCCGCGTGCCCGGATTGAGCGAACGCCGTGAAGACATTGCGGAACTGGTCGACTATTTCATCGACGGCATCGCCGCCGCCCAGGGCCTGCCCCGTCGCAAGCTCGGGGATGACGCCGTCGCCACCCTGCAGGTGCACGCCTGGCCAGGGAACGTTCGCCAACTCCGCAACAACGTCGAGCGACTCCTGATCCTCGCGACGGGCGACCCCAACGAACCCATTACGGCTCAGATGCTGCCGAGCGAGGTGGCTCAGGCGGGTGCGGCGGGCTCGGTCGGACCCGAACGCATCATCGCCCTGCCTCTGCGCGAAGCCCGCGAGGTGTTCGAGCGCGAATATCTCGGCGCACAGATCCTCCGCTTCGGCGGCAATATCTCGCGAACGGCAAGCTTTATCGGCATGGAGCGATCGGCGCTGCACCGCAAGCTGAAGAGCTTGGGCGTTGCGCCCGCTCGCAATGGCGACGAACCGGAAGAGGAATAGTTGATGTCCCGCTGGGCTTATGTGAACGGCCGGTTCCACCCGCATGGCGAGGCCGTCGTCCACGTCGAGGATCGGGGCTACCAGTTCGCCGACGCCGTCTACGAGGTCTGGGCGGTGATCAACGGTCGCCTCGCCGACTTCGACGGCCACATGACCCGGCTCGGCCGTTCGCTCGATGAACTTCGGATCGAGCACCCGATGTCGGGCGCCTCTCTCCTGAACGTTCTCCGAGAGACCGTTCGGCGCAATCGGGTGAGGTTCGGCCTCTGCTATATTCAGATAAGCCGGGGCACGGCGCGCCGCGACCATCCGTTTCCGGACCCGGCCGTGGCGCCCAGTGTGGTTATCACCTGCAAGTCCCTCGACCGGGGTGCGATGGAGACCAAGGCGAAGAAGGGCGTGGCCGTCATCACCCAGCCTGACATCCGTTGGGGGCGTTGCGACATCAAGACGGTGGGACTGCTCCCCAACATCCTGGCCAAGCAGGCGGCGAAGGAGCGGGGCGCGGCCGAGGCCTGGCTGGTCGATGACATGGGGTTCGTCACCGAAGGATCTTCGACCAACGCGTGGATCGTGGACGCGGACGGCAACCTCCGGACGCGGGACACCCAGGCGAACATTCTGAGGGGGATCACTCGCGGCAACCTGCTGGCGGTCGCCAAGGACGCCGGCGTGAAGGTGATCGAAAAGCCGTTCACGGTCGAAGACGCCAAGCAGGCGAGGGAAGCCTTTTTCACCGCCGCCTCGGCGTTCCTCACGCCGGTCGTCTCCATCGATGGGACCAGGATCGCCGACGGCAAGCCGGGACCTCTGACCACCAGGCTGCGCGGCCTCTACTTCGAGCGGGCCGCAGAACTGGCGGTCTAGCCTCGACCCGCGCCGGCGCGCGAATTGAAACCCACTTGCGGCAACGCCGTTACCCCGCTTATTCACTCTACCTTGTGTGTGGGCGCGATGGGCGTCCGTCGAACATATAACCGGGGGCCCAACCGCCGATGTCCAACGACAAGAAGCAGAACCTGCAGGACACCTTCCTCAACAGCGTTCGTAAGTCGAAGACGCCCCTGACGATCTTCCTGGTCAATGGGGTGAAGCTGCAGGGCGTGGTCACCTGGTTCGACAATTTCTGCGTGCTGCTGCGCCGCGACGGCCAGTCCCAACTGGTCTACAAGCACGCAATCTCGACCATCATGCCCGCCCAGCCGGTTCAGCTCTACGAACCCGATTCCGAAACCGACAGCGATTGACCTCCAGATCCGTCGACCGCACGCCTGAAGCCCAGGTCTGCGTCGTCATTCATCCCGAGCTTCCCGGCGACAAGCACGCTCGGGACGCCGACGCTCGCCTGGAGGAAGCGGTAGGCCTTGCCCTGGCGTTGGACCTCAAGGTCCAGGCGGCAGAGATCGCGCGTGTCCGAAAGACGGTCCCCGCGACACTCTTCGGTTCCGGCAAGGTCGAAGAGATCGCGGCGCTGATCCGCGCCGCCGAGGCCAATGTCGTCGTCATCGATGAGGCGATCTCGCCGATCCAGCAGCGCAACCTGGAAAAGGCATGGGAGGTGAAGGTCGTCGACCGAACCGGCCTGATCCTGGAGATCTTCGCGCGACGGGCACGGACGGCCGAAGGCAAGCTGCAGGTCGAGCTGGCGCGGCTCGACTACGAACGTTCCCGCCTCGTCCGAACCTGGACCCACCTGGAACGCCAGCGCGGCGGCATGTCGAAGACCGGCGGCCCCGGCGAAACCCAGATCGAACTGGACCGCCGCCAGATCGCCGACAATATCAACAAGCTGAAGGCGCAGCTCGAGGAGGTTCGCCGGACCCGCGCGCTGCACCGTGCGGCGAGGAAGCGCGTGCCGTTCCCCACCGTGGCGCTGGTCGGGTACACGAACGCCGGGAAATCGACCCTGTTCAACCGGTTGACCGGGTCGGACGTCATGGCGAAGGACCTCCTGTTCGCGACGCTGGACACCACCCAACGCACGGTCCGCCTGCCGCGGGGGCGCTCGGCCATCATCGCGGACACGGTCGGCTTCATTTCGGACCTTCCCCACGAGCTGGTCGAGGCGTTTCGGGCGACACTGGAGGAAGTCAGGGAGGCGGACCTGATCCTGCACGTCCGCGATATCGCCGGGCCCGATACCCTGGCGCAGGCCAAGGACGTGGAAGAGGTGCTCGGCCGCCTCAAACCGCGTGACGACAAGCGCCAGGTCATGCTCGAGGTCTGGAACAAGCTCGACCTGGTTGCTCCTGGAGAGCACGGCGTCACCAAGGGCCGTGCAATGCGCCAGGCCGAGGTCAGCGGCGTTCCCGCCGTCGCGGTTTCGGCCTGGACTGGCGAGGGGATTGAGCACCTCCGCGAAACCATCGCCGAGCTGATCGACGACGCGCCCGAAGTCGAGGTCGTCCTGGCGGCCGGCGAGGGCGAAGCGACGGCCTGGCTCTACCGGAACGGCCGCATCACCCGGCGCGAAGATCGGGAGGACGGGACCCTGCGCCTGTTGGTCAAGCTCGACCCGCAGGCCCTCGGCCGGTTTGAACGGCAGTTTCCGGATGCCGCGCTCAGGGCCGCCGCTCAATAGAGTTGGCTCAGCTAGCCTCCGCCTTGTCCGCCAGTCGCGCTTCGTTCCAGAGCGCGTCCATCTCGTGCAGGGTTGAATCCGTGGGCTTGCGGCCGCTCTCCGCCAGCCGGGCCTCGATGTGATGGAAGCGCCGGACGAACTTTGCGTTTGAACTGCGCAACGCGTCCTCAGGTTCGACCCCGAGCTTGCGCGCCAGGTTGGCGACAACGAAGAGCACGTCGCCCATCTCGTCGCGGATTCTGGCTTGGTCGCGGGCATCGATCTCCTCGCGCAGCTCGTCCAGTTCCTCGTGCAGCTTGGCGATAACCTCGTCTGCGGTCGGCCAGTCGAACCCCACGCGGCCGGCCCGCTTGGTCAACTTTACAGCCCGTGTCAGCGCTGGGAGACCGACGGGTACGTCGTCGAGGACGCCGTGCTTCTCCTTGCCCCGACGTTCCTCGGCCTTGATCTCTTCCCAAGCCGCGGTCTGCTGTTCGCTGGTTCGATGACCCGCGTCCGAGAAAACGTGCGGGTGCCGCCTGACCAGCTTGTCCGCG
Source organism: Caulobacteraceae bacterium (assembly GCA_019695035.1). Taxonomy (GTDB): domain Bacteria; phylum Pseudomonadota; class Alphaproteobacteria; order Caulobacterales; family Caulobacteraceae; genus JAEZEZ01. The sequence continues at coordinate 30,724 of JAIBAU010000002.1, forward strand.
ATCGCCTCGGCGACATCGTCAAAACTGAAGAGGCCCTGTTCTTCGGCCATGCGCGCATGGAAGATCACCTGGAACAGCAGGTCCCCCAGTTCCTCCTTGAGGTCTCGCATGTCGTCGCGCTGGATCGCGTCGGCGACCTCATAGGCCTCCTCGACCGTGTAGGGGGCGATGGTGGCGAAGGTCTGCTCGACATCCCAAGGGCAGCCGCCGTCAGGTTGGCGCAGACGCGCCATAACGTCTTTCAGACGCTCGATGGGGGAGGGCGAGCTGGTCATGCGCCCGCTTGTGCGGCGCCCTGCACCGTTTCGTCCAGCGCCGCACCGTCCCGCTCCGCCAGCTTGCGACGGACCTCGGCATGGGCAGCTGCATTGAGGGGATATTTGTTGAGTGCGATCGCCGAAAGGACCAGCAGGCCGGTCGGCACGGCGATGAAGAGGCCCTCAAGCGTCCAAAGGGCGACCTGGCCATTTTCGGCGCCGGGCGCTTCGTCGAAGCCCGCCCAGTCGAGCAGGATCAGCGAGCCGACCGAAAAGGCGTAGCCCAGCTTCGTGGTCAGGCTGAGGAAGCTGAACAGTAGGCCGGTCCGATCTTCTCCTGTCTCAAGGCGCACTTCATCGGCGACGTCCGCCATCATCGCCCGTGTTAGCAGAAGGCCCGCTGCGTAGGGCAAGCCTGTCACGGCGAGTCCGATCGCGGTCAACAGGAAGTTCCCCCCAGGCAGGAACCCCACGCCTGCGTAGAAAAGGGCAAAGACGATGGATGCGGCCTGGAGCGCCCTGTCCTTTCCGATCCGCGTCGCGAGCCAACTCCAGAAGGGGGCCCCCACAAGGCCCGCGACGAAATAGAAGACCATGAACAGCTGGCTCTGGCCCCGATCGAACCCCTTCACGCTCTCGAAGAAGAAGAAAAGCAGGGCGCCCGTTATCCCAGGAGCGATCCCAAGATAGAGATCGCAGAGAAGAACTTTCTGGACCGTTCGCCGCCTGAAGAGGGCGAGGTAGGCCGACAGTCCCCCGTGCGGCGTCGCCTTGAGGTTCTGAGGCTCGGGTACGATCAGCAGGTTCACGAACAGGGTCAGCGGCAGGCTGATCACGATGAACCAACCCATGGCCCGCACGCCGTCCTCATAGGTGCCCAGCCCGGCCTTCAGCACGACGGTGGGTATGAACAGCGCGATCAGGACGCCCACGATGTTGGCGGCCTGCCACCAGCCATAGAGCCGGGATCGCTCGTCGTATTGCGGCGCCAATACAGATCCCCAGGCGAGCTGCGCTAGGGTGCAGATGGAGAACCCGAGGTACAGGACGAGCAGCCAGACAAAGAGGTAATTGAAGTCGGCGCCCGGCTTGACGAAGAAGATCATCCAGATGGCCAGCATCAGGATCGGCGTGCCGAGCGTGATCCAGGTGCGGTAGGGTCCCCAGCGGTTCCGCGTGCGATCCATCGCCCAGCCGACGATCGGGTCGAAGAAGATGTCGATCATCCGCACGGCCAGAAACGCCGTGCCAACGGCCGCGAGGGACAGACCCACGTACTGGCTGTAGAAGGCCGGCAGGCTTACCGCCAGGGGGAGGCCTACCGCTGCGTATGGAAGGCAGGGCCCGGCGAAGGCGGCCAGAACTCCATTGGATCGGCGAGGCTGCTCGGTCATGGCCGCTTCCCTGTCGGGCGAGTCGCCCCCGCACCAACAGACCGCCCGTCTGACTTCACCGCAAGCCGTGACGACGCCACAGCGTCGCCGGCCGCGCGAAGCTCAGCGATCGCCATATCCACTCGAAGGGGCCGTATTGGAAAGCGGAGAGCCACGTGGGGGACCACACCAACTGGACCAGCCAGATTCCAATCACCAAGGGCACGTCCTGAGCGAGGGTCACCTGCCAGAACAGGCCCGGTCCGCGACCTCCGTAAAAGATCGCGGTCATGATGAGCGATTGGGTCAGGTAGTTCGTGAAGGCCATTCGGCCCGTAGCGGCCAGCGGCGCCGTCAGGCAGCGCAGCGGCGATTTCAACCACAGACAGATCGCCCCGACATAACCCAGGGTCATGACAGGGCAGAGCAGGGCGTTGATGCTCTCTCGCCACGCGGTGTCTTCCGGCGCCGTGAAACCAGCGCTCACGTCCCGGACCGTCGCCCCGGCCAGGAGGGCCAAACAGACCGTCCCCGCGCTCAGGAGGCCAAGGTAGAAGGCGGCGCTCCGCCTCCCAGTCAGAATGTCTGCCTTGAAAAGGCCCATGCCCAGCAGCATCAGGCCAAGCGTCGAGGGAATGAAAGATGGCATGGCCTGCGTCATGGCCAGCCAGTGCCTGACGTTTTCCCGCAAGGACTCCGCGAAACTACCGGAAAAGGCGCGAATTTCGAGCGCCGCTGCATCAGCTGTGGCGAACGGTATTTCGGAGGGCTTCCCTGCGCCCCAATACTCGTAGCACTCCAGCAACGCTCCGACCCCGAACACCAGCGCGCCGGCAACCAAGAGGCGGCGAGAGCACCATCCCCTGCAGGACGCGGCTGCGAAGCCGGCAATGGCGTAGCAGAGCAGGATGTCGCCGTACCAGACGAGCGCGCCGTGGATCACCCCGAAGACGGCTAAACACCCGAGACGCCGGAAAAGCACCCGCTCCTGCACCGGGTCTTCACCGTTCCCGCCCACCAGCAGAAGCGATGCGCCAAACAGCATGGAGAACAGGGTGACGAACTTGCGTTCGAACGCGATGTGAACGACCGCCCAGACCTTGGCGCTGTCGGGGTCCAGGGGCCCCAGCAGCGCCGGATCAAGTAGCAGTGCGAAGGGTTGGGAAAAGACCGGCGCGTTCACCGCCAGGATACCCAGGACTCCCAGGCCTCGCAGAGCATCCAGGCTGGCGATCCGGTCGGTCGGCGGCGTCATTCGGAGAGTCTAGGTCGTGCCCCGTTATTCGTCATCCTCCGCGCGACTTGCGCCCGCCGCGCACGGATGGTTCCATTCCTGCCGGAAGCCAGTCGGGGAGGGGTTCCGGTGCGAGTTCGGTCCTATGCGCTGACATTGGCGGCCGCCGTCTGCGGCGCCCTGCTGTCCTGCGCGGGATCCGCGGCCGCCCAACAGGGCCTGCTGCAACGCGATCCCGCAGTCTGTGGCGGGGCCGACTCGTCGTGGTCCGAGGCCGCCTCGAAGAATGCAGAGTCCCTGAGCAAGGCTGAATGGTCGCCGTTCGGATCGCCCGAGCGGGGCTGGGAGACCTACCTCCCGCTGATCCAGCGTGAACTGGGTACAAACTGTGGACCGGGCACGCCCGAATTCGCGCGGCTGCTGGCGGACTTCCAGGCGCAGTACCATCTCGAAATCGACGGCTTGTTCGGGTCGGGGACGTTCCAGGTCATGAAAGGCCTCTGGCAGGAGCGCCGGCCCTTCATCCTCGCGCGGCTGCGGGGCGAGTGCCCCGTCGCGCCGGTCGAATACATCATGACGAACCTGCCCGCCCGCGAGGACACGTACGACCGAGAGGACCGGCGGCTGCGGGGAGATGCGTTGAAGGCCTACCGAGACATGGTGGCGGCCGCGCGCCGGGATGGGATCATGCGATCCGACCCGAAGCTGCTCACCATCTTCTCCGGGTACCGCCAGGCCGACGTCGACTCCGAACGATGCGCAAGCGAGGGAAATTGCGACGGGAAGCGCAGGGCCACTTGTTCGCCGCATGCGACGGGTTTCGCCATCGACCTGAACCTGGGGTTCGCGCCGGGTTCGCGGATCGACTCCACAAGCCAGGCGAACCGGCTCTACCAGTCCCGCACGGAGGCCTACCGCTGGCTGGTACGCAACGCCCACCGGTTCGGCTTCGTGAATTACGCCTACGAGCCTTGGCACTGGGAATGGGTGGGAAACCCGGCCGCGCTCGGAACAACATCTGCGTCGGCGGCCTCGGCCGCGCAGCCGGCGGCTTTTACCGGGCAATAGGAAACGTGTCCAAACGGTCGTCTCCGACCAGTCCCTAGGGGCGCGACGTTCAGCCTGTGCGCTTCAATGCCGGGTTGAAGCTGCTGTGGGCCCCGAATTCGTGGATCGTCCCGCCATTCTGGAAATATGGTCCCAGGTTCCTCAGGATTCGAAACGTCATGAGCATCGTCCATTCTCGGCGCGCCTTCGGATTGTTGTTAGGCGCGGGCCTTGCCGCCGCCGGCAGGGTTACGGCGGCGCCGCTCCAGAGGAGCCCGAAGCTCGGTCATATTGGCCCGGATGCGTTATGGCCGATGCGGCTGACCGCTGACCGGGTCGCCCGCGTGGTGGTCGGGCTGCGGCCCTATCGGCCGGGGGGTTACGTGGTGCGCGCCGAGACCCTCGGATCCAAGCGCGTCGTGCACAACTACGGCCACGGCGGCTCCGGCATAACGCTGAGTTGGGGAACGTCGCACCAGGCGGCCGACATTGGCTTTGCGGGGGAAGGTCGCAGCCACGCCGTCATCGGCGCCGGGGCGGTTGGATTGGCCACCGCGCGCCTGATCCAGCTCAGGGGAGGGAAGGTCACGATCTACGCCGCCAGCTTACCCCCCGACACGACCTCGAACATAGCCGGCGGCCAGTTCCACACCTCTTGGCTCTATGAAGGATCCGCGGTCGACGAGGCTTGGAAGTCGGGGTTCCGCGAGGCGCTGCGTCTTTCCTATAGGCACTTCCAGGCTTACGTCGGCGGCCCCTACGGTGTGAGCTGGCGACGCAACTACTTCGTCAGTGACGAGCGTCAGGACTTCGGCCCTCTCAGTCAGAGCGTGGCCGACACCCTGCCGGAGATGACTGTGCTCGAGCCGGGGCAGCATCCGTTCGGGCGTCGCTACGTCCAGCGGTTCACCGCCATGCAGATAGAGCCGATGGTGTACCTGCAGGCCCTTCTCGAGGACATTCTGCTGGCTGGCGGGCAGGTGGTCGTTCGCCGGTTCGCGTCTCCGCAGGAGCTTGCCGCCTTGCCGGAGAGCACGGTGTTTAACTGCACGGGCTTGGGGGCGCGCGCCCTGTTCGGGGATGCGACCCTGACCGCGGCGCGCGGCCAGTTGGTCGTATTTCTGCCGCAGCCCGAACTGGACTACAACCTGACGTACGGTGCGACCTACATCTTCCCCCGGAGCGACGGCGTCATTACGGGCGGCACCTTCGAGAGGGACAATTGGTCGCTCGAACCCGACCCGGAAACAACGCGCCGCATTCTGGCGGGCGCGGCAGAGACTTCGGCGTTGATGCGGGGGCGCTAGGCCGTGCCCGGGAGCGGGCCATGTGGACGGAGATCTCGGCGCGATGCGAGCAGCCAAGGCTGACGATCACGACCGGTCCTAGATGGCGCGCTCCATAAGGACCGCAGGACCGAAGCGGGTGTCTTGCTGACGCACGGTGGTGAAGCCCAGACGCTGGTAGAAGGGCGCGCCGGCGGGCCCGGCGACAACCAGCAATCGCCGTGAGCCCTGCGACCGCGCGAGAGTTGCACCCGCTTCGGTCAGTTGGCGCCCAACGCCCTGACCATGCAGTGAGGGCTCCACAAAAAGGCCGTCGAGCTCGGCCATGCCGGCTTCGCCGGGAAGCACTACGGCAAAGCCGGCGATTTGTTCTTCGAATTCAGCCACGAGGACGTGTCCCTGGAGGATGTGCTCAAGCGGTAGGACGACGGCTTCGGGATGGGCCAGAAGTTGGTCGCGGTATTCGTCGTGAACGAGGGACGCGCGCCACTGAAGCTGTTCCAGCACCTTTTGCTCATCCGGGCGGGCTGGACGGATTACTCGAGGGGTGGGGTAGCTATTCATGAACTGGGGCCTGATCAGAACTGGACTGGCCAGGTCCGTAACGCGCCTAAGATAGATTATGGGAAATTTCGGTCTGGCGGCTCAGCTGGCTAACCGGACCGTGAGTCCATCGTACGCCGGTTCGACGCCCGGCGGCAGCTGCTCCCGTAGAGCCTCGTAGTCCAGATCTACGTGCAGGTTCGTGAGGATGGCCTGCTCCGGGCGGATCCGATCGATCCATCCCAAGGCTTTGGCTACGTCCGCGTGGGTCGGATGCGGCGTCCAGCGCAGTGCATCCACGATCCAGACCCGAACTCCTGCCAAGGCTTCAAACGCCGCCTCATCCAGGTCAGACACGTCACTGGAGTATGCGAGACCCCCGATGCGATAACCGACCGATTTGATGGGCCCATGCAACTGCTCGAAAGTCCGTACGGGAACCGGCCCTGACGGGCCGTCCACCTCCCACTCCTCGCCGTGAGGCGGGATGAGTTTCGCTTCGGCGATGGCCGGATACCCCATGCCGCCTTCGAACACGTACCCAAAACGTCGACCCAACAGGTCCCCAGTGAACTCGTCCATGAAACACGGAATGCGTCGTCGCATCCGGCCCGCGAACACCCGAATGTCGTCTATTCCGTGAGTCTGATCAGCGTGATCGTGCGTGTACAGGACCGCGTCCAGCCGTCTGGCGCCGGAGGCGGCCATCTGGGTCCGGAAATCAGGGGAAGTGTCGATCACCACCGTGGTGGTGTCAGCCTCCGGATTTCCAGCGTCCCTCTGGACCAGCAGCGAGCAACGGCTGCGCCGGTTACGTTCGTCCGAGGAATTGCAGGCGCCCCACGCGCCGTCGGCGCGAGGAACGCCGCCGGAGGATCCGCAGCCCAGAATTCGGTAAGTGAAAGCGCCGGTCACGGCCGGGGGATCCTGTCGAAGAGGCGAAAAAAAGCGTCCTCAGTGCGATGCTCGGCATCCTCGCGAGACCAGCCACGGAGCTCAGCCAATTTGTCCAGCACGTGCGCCACAAAGGCCGGCTCGTTGCGTCGACCTCTCAAGGGAACGGGCGCCAGATACGGACAATCCGTCTCCACAATGATCCGGTCTCCCGGCATGTCGGAGATTATCCGGCGGACGTCGTCGGCGGCCTTGAAGGTGGCGATCCCTGACACCGAGAACCAACCCCCAAATTCCGCGCATATTCTAGCTAGTTCTGGGCCGGAGGTGTAGCAGTGCATAAGGAACTTGAAGGGGCCCTTGCGCAGTTCTTCGGCAAGGATTCCGGCCATCACATCGTCGGCTTCACGGGTGTGGACCACCAGCGGGAGGCGGCTCTCGCGCGCGGCTTCACAGTGCGTCCGGAAGACGGCGGCCTGGATGTCGCGCGGGCTCCAGTCATAGTGAAAGTCCAGGCCGCATTCTCCGATCCCGACCACCCGCGGCTGGTCTGCCAATTCCAATAGATCGGTCGCCGTGAGGGCGGGATTCTCGATCGAATAGTGCGGGTGGGTCCCGACCGTGCACCAGATGTCAGGATGGCCCTGCGCCAGGCGGTGAGTTTGATCGAAGGTCGAAACCTTGTCCGAGATCTCGACCATGATCCGAACCCCGGCGTCCCGCGCCCGCTGTATGACCGCCTCGCGATCAGGGTCGAAATCCGGGTGATGCAGATTGACGTGGCTGTCGATGATCATCCGGCGCGGACCGCCCTTAGTTCAGCGAGGATCGACCAGAAGATGTCGGCCCGATCGAGGTTGAGGGCGTCCGCTTCGGCGGGCGTTTGGGAGACCCTGTCCCATAGCGCCGCCCAGCGTTCGACCAGGAGTCCCCCCCTACCCTCGGTAAGCCTCCGTCGCACCGCCTCCGCCAAGCGGTCGAGGAATAGCTCAAACCGCCCCTGCCCTTCCGCTCCTCGAAATCGGTCGACGATGCTCATCAATTCGGCTTCCGGCGGCGCCTCGCCCTCCACAAGGGCCTGTGCCTGGGCGTCGTAGGCCAGGGCCTCCGAAGAGGCCAGGGTGAGCGCGCGGCCCGGCGCGCCCCGCGCCATGGAGGCGATCGCGCGCGCCTGCGGCTCTGGCAACGATGTCCGGTTTATGAGGAAGGCGGCGACTGCCTCCTCCGCCCAGGGCTGAAATGTGAGCCGCCTGCAGCGCGAGCGAATGGTCGCCATCAAACGCCCCGGAGCGTGCGCCACGAGGAAGAGCACGCCTCGCTCAGGTGGTTCCTCAAGCGTCTTCAGCAAGGCATTGGCAGCGTTCAGGTTCATGTCGTCGGCTGCGTCGACGATCGCGACCCGAAACGGCGACTGTGACGGTGTCTTCGCGAAGAACTCCGGCAGGGCGCGCGCAGCGTCGACGGAAATGAACTTCTTGATCTTGTCGCCGTCGGCCTCCCGTTCCAGCACCATGAGGTCCGGATGGGCATGGGCTTCGATCATGCGGTTCACGTGATCCGAGGGTGCGGAGCCGAGCAGGCCGTAATGATCGTCGGGAGCGGCGCCAAGAAGCCGCCGGGCGGCGCGGTAGGCAAAGGTGGCCTTGCCCACGCCCTCTGGTCCACACAACAGCCATGCGTGATGCAGCCTCCCCCGGGTCAAGGCGTCAAGGAACGCGCGTTCCGGAGCGTCGCCGCCCTCATAGGCGTAGACCTCGCGGGGATGGGCTGGGGCCTCAGGCATGGCGCCCGGACGTCAGGTGCGGCGCTGCTGCAGCGAGCTCTGGAAAGCGGGCCTGCATCGCTTTCCAGACGGCGTCAGCGACGGCGTCGGGCTGCCCCGCCGCATCCACGATGACGCACCGCCCGGGTTCAGCTCTCGCGATGGCGAGGAAATGATCTCGCAGGCGTTGGTGGAACGCATGACCCTTGCTCTCGAAACGAGCCTCGAACATGTCGCGTCCAAACGCACGGTCGAGCCCGATTTCGACCGGCATGTCGAAAACCAGCGTCAAATCCGGTTGGTCGCCACCCACGACCGCCGCATCGATGCCCTCGATCACGGCCGGTGCAACGCCGCCGCCGGCTCCCTGATAGGCGCGGGTCGAATCCGCGAACCGATCGCAGACAACCCATGCCCCGCGGGCCAGCGCTGGCCGGATCATGCGCTCGAGGTGGTCTGCTCGGGCTGCATACATGAGCAGCGTCTCGGCCACCGGCGACCAGCGTCCGGCTTCCCCTTTCACCACGAGATCACGAAGCGCTTCCGCGTTCTCCGAGCCGCCGGGCTCGCGCGTCCGCAACACCTCGATCCCGAGGGATTGGAGGTGTTCGGTGAGGATAGCCGCCTGGGTTGATTTCCCGACGCCCTCTCCCCCTTCCAGGGTGATGAATCTGCCGCGTGTCACAGGGCGCACAATGGCCGCTTCGGCGCTGGGCGCAACCGGGGCGGTCGCGGAAACTGTGGGCGATCAGGCGAGGCCCAGATAGCGGACGCGAACCCGGGCGACACCTTGGCGTTCGAAGCCCAACCGCTGCGCCGCAGCGCGGGAAAGGTCGACGATGCGGCCGTCGACGAAGGGGCCGCGGTCGTTGATGCGAACCTTCAACCGTCGGCCATTCTCCAGATTGGTAACCTCCACCACGCAGGGGATCGGCAGCGTCTTGTGCGCTCCGGTGATGGCCCACTGATCAAAGATCTCGCCCGTGGAGGTGGGCTTTCCGTCGTGAGCCGGCCCATACCAGCTCGCCAAGCCTCTCTCGTCGTAGTCCGGCTGAAGACGGGGGGTGTACCAGCGCCCGTTCACCTCATAGGGCCGCATGGTCCCCCGAGGTGCGGATGCCTGACGCGCACCCGGCGCTTGTGCGTGAGTGGAGGGATTCACCGACGCACAGGCGCACAGCCAGAAGCCGCAGGCCAACAACACAAGGAACCGGAAGAACCCGCCTCCTTTCACATCGTCGAACAGTCCGCTCATCCGCCGGCTTCCAAGTCTTGCACGGAAACCTAGCCGAACAGCCTCAACAGCCCCTTAAACTTCCCGGCGGAGGCGGGTATGACGCACATCCCACGCGATTAGCTGGACGGGTGGCCGAGTGGTTTAAGGCAGCGGTCTTGAAAACCGCCGTAGGTGCAAGCCTACCGTGAGTTCGAATCTCACCCCGTCCGCCATCACGATCAGACGGTCTTGGGCGATGTAGTCATGCTACTGCGGGTTTTGGACCGTTGTAAGCTCGCCGGACCTCACTGCGTGCCACAGACGCTGGGCCGCGAAGTTGGACCCCGAGAGCGCTTCGAGCTCAGACAGCGCGAACAGCCTCCACTCGCCCGGCCCCGAAAGAAGCCAAACCGCGCGGGCCAGCCGATCCGCGTCACTGGGCCGCTGCGAAAGGGCGCCCCAAGGGGGCGCCGGAACGGCGCTGTCGTCGACCAGGCGCACATCCCAACCCAGCGCCGTGTCCGCGACGGAGAGTTTGAACGCGGCTGTTCCGGGCTGCGTAAGAACGAGCCAATTCTGGGCCGGGTTCGATATGCGGCTGGTCTTGCCATCCGCCTCGATGGCGACGTCACCAGGGGCTCCTAGCCAGGCCAGCGCGATCCGGTTGGCGCTCCTGGGCAACAACTGGGGTCCGGCCGGAAGTAGGGGCTGAGCCTCTACGACGGGCGGTGGGTCTCCCGGCCCGCGGGAGCGAGTGTAGACCGGAATAGGCCGGCGTCGGTCTGTAAACAGGTAGTCCAGGCTCGCCAGCATTGACGCCGCTCCGGCCGAGGGTTGTCGTGCGGCCGCTGCAGGCACGCGGAAGGGGCTGTTTGCGCGATTGATCCGACGCGGCGAAGCCTCGCCGCCGACGTAGATGCGCACGGCGACATCCGGACTGGTGACGATGATCGTGTCGCCGGGCTGGAGGTACATGTAGTCGCGGACCGCCAGCGTTTGACCGTTCCGTCGCAGGATCACATCGCCGCTGGATCGGGCGCCGAAAACGCTGTCCACCTGGCCGGCCGCCGAAACTGCCTGGGCTTGAACCGCGGTCGTCATCGCCGTCGCGACCATCACGCCGGCCGCGACCCCCCAAAATTGCGTCACTCTCGTCTCCCCCTACCTGCGCCACTGAAAAGCCTGGCGCCGAAGCCGAAAACCGCTAGGACGCCTCGTTCCGCCATGTCCGTAAATGCCTTGGCTCCCTCAGCGTACCCTTCGAGCCCAAGGCCGAGTAGCGGAGTCAGCAGGTCGGTGATTTGCCCAACCTGCGCGCCACGCCGCAGCGCCGCCACCCCTGTGACCACCTCAACGATGATGATCGCCATCAAGAAGAGCAGGAAGATGCTGACGCTCGCCAATCGCTTCATCGCCGGCTTCAGATTCGGCCGCCCGGCCAGCCAGTAGATGGCCAGCCAGCCGGGGGTCATGATCAGGGCGCCGAGGAGCGTGCCGCCGAACTTTGCTGCGTATCGAGACCACGCTTCAGCGAGGCGCGCCGAAAGACTGGCGTCCCCCACAGTTTCCCTGAGCGGCGTAAATTCGGCGAAGGCGCGGGTGGCGTTCAGCACGATTTCCGGCCCCGCCAGCGGACCGATGGGTGTCGGATGCCAATCCTCGCCCTGGGCCGCGCTCGTTCCCAGCACGACGATCTTGCCCGCCAAAAGTCCCTCGGGGATGTCGAAATGGCCGTCCGTCATGAGACGTGACGCCACAAGCCGTTCGTAGCGTCCCAGATAGCGCGCGCGCAGGAACTCGTTCGACTGTGCAGCCTCGTCGGACAGGCCTGGAAGCGAGTAGAGGATTCGGTTGCGAACGAAGGGGTCCTGGCCGGTAGCCACCATTGCGGCGAGGATTGGCGAGCCTTCGGTCCTTGCGCAGTCAAAATCGGCGCTGCGGTAGAAGAGGCAATCCGTCGCCTTGGCCCGACGACGGTCGCCTAGCATTGCTGCAAGATAGGGCGCCGTGGGAAGCCATCGGCTCTGCTCAGTCCCTGCACCTCTTACCCGAGCCAGGATCGGAAAATGACGAACAACCCCGTCGCCGGCCGCCGGATCGGTCGTCGTCGCCATTGGCGCGAGCCGAAGCTTCCCACTCGCTAGGGCGGGCTGGCCTGCCTGTGGCCAGTCTATCGTGAGGTCCACCTCGTCCGGATTGAAGTTCGGCCGACTGGGCATCGGGGCGACAAACCAGGGACCGGATCGACCTGCGAGAGCGGCGTAAAGCGCGGCGCGATCGGCCGCTGCCGCCGGAGGTTCAACATCCACGATAACGACCCGGGCGCCGGAGGTCCGGGCCGCCCGGGCAAAATCCATGATCAGAGCCGGCGGCGCAGGCTGCGTCCGGAGGCATGCATCTTCATCAGAGAAGGGCCTGCAAGAAGCCAGATCCACATCCACGAAGGCATAAGCCTGGGGAACGGCATGCTCAAACGCAGGGTCCACCCAAGGTGCGAATGCGACATAGGTCTTAAGGGCGAAATCGACCCCTGCTCGCTCCAGCGCCATCAAGGGTGGCGCTCTCAACGCGGCTCCCACGGTCAGGAGGGCAGAAAGCGCGAGGCTGAACACAAGGCCGGTCACCGAGACAAGGATAGCCTTGGCCCACCAGGCGCGAGGCTCCCCCTCTTTTCCGCCCAAATCGCCCCCCACGCGGCCGCGTCGGCCGATAGACCGGTGATATGCAACTTCTTACCTGATGGTTATCATACAGGTCGAGACGGCTTGGGGGAGCCTTGGTTCGATTGACTCTGGATGAGCGGCGGACGCCTCTCCGGGATGACGGACGAGGGGGCGCGGCGATCCGCGTCACCTCCACGACGGTCTTTCTCCAACGCTCGTTCATGCGGGCGCCGATAGCCCGGCTGAAAGGGAGATTTGAACGTGGCGACCATTGACCCCTGCGAAGTCAAATCCTCCCGAACTCGCCGGCCCCATTTGCTGCGGTCTGCCTGTTCAGCCGCCCTTGCCCTCTGTCTGGCCGCCGCCGCGGGCAGCAGCGCCGGAGCCCCGGCGGATCAAGCGCCGGCGCCGCAAACGGCGACGAGCAATCCGGCGCCCCAGCCGCTCCCCGCAACCACGCCGTTCGATGCCTATCTGCCGGCGTTGAAAGCGGCGGAGGGACGTTCTGACTGGGCAGAGGTCGAACGCTTGGCAATGGCCGCGATCCGGGAACTGAAATCAAAGTTCGACGAACGGGATGCAAGTGTCGCGGAGGCGCTGGAATGGCTCGCCACAGCTCTCGCCGAGCAGGATCGGGGACCGGAGGCGGAGACCACCCTGCGCGACGCGCTGCGGATCAGACAGGCCGTCCAGGGGGAGAATAATCCGGATACGGCGGCCGCCTACATGAATCTGGCCGCCACTGTGAGCGACGACGGGCGGTACACGGAAGCCGAACCCCTGTACCGGGCTGCCCTTCAGATCAGGCGAACGGTCCTGGGGGAGCAACACCCCGACACCGCCCAGAGCTATAGTAGCCTCGCGACCACCCTCCATCTTCTTGGCCGGTACGGCGATGCCGACCCTTTGTTTCGCAGGGCGCTGGAAATCTGGCGGGGAGCGTACGGAGACCAGAACGCGGATACGGCGACGGGCTACAACGACCTCGCAGCAAACCTGACCCGCCAAGGTCGGTTCGGGGAGGCTGAACCGCTTTTCCGTCAGGCCCTCGAGATATCGCTTGCGACGCTCGGGGAACAGCATCCCGACACCGCAGCGAGTTACCTCAATCTGGCGGCCTGCATTGAGGGCCAGGGTCGCTACGCCGACGCCGAACCTCTTATTCGCAAGGCCCTCGGAATTTGGCGAACGGCCTTGGGTGAGCAGCATCCCTACAGCGGGTACGGCTACCAGAATCTCGCGGGCAACCTTGAAAGCCAGGGCCGCTATGCCGAGGCGGAGCCCCTTTTCCGCAAGGCGCTCGATATCCAGAGGGCCGCTCGCGGGGAGCAGCACCCGACGACGGCGGCTGCCTACAACGATCTTGCAAGCAATCTGAACGCGCAGCGACGTTACGCGGAAGCAGAGCCGCTGCATCGGAAGGCGCTGGAAATTCGGCGGGCCCGCCTTGGTGAGCAGCACCACGACACGGCGGGAAGCTACAACAACCTAGCAACGAGCCTTAGCGGCCAGGGCCGGTATGCTGAAGCCGAACCGCTGCTCCGCACGGCGCTCGATCTGTGGCGGGCGACGCTGGGAGAACAGCATCCGAACACGGCGTCGGGGTACGGTAACCTCGCGTCCAATTTTGACCGGCAAGGTCGCTATGCCGACGCGGAGCCACTCCACCGCAAGGCGCTTGAGATTCGGCTCGCGGCTCTTGGTGAGCAGCACCCCGTGACAGCCCTGGGGTACAACAACCTCGCGGACAACCTGGAAAGGCAGGGCCGCCACGCCGAGGCCGCCCCGCTCTATCGCCGAGCTCTCGATATCCGACGAAGCGCTCTCGGCGAGCAGCACCCAGACACTGCCTGGGCATTCAGCGATCTCGCATCCAACCTGAACAGCCTTGGTCGTTATCAGGAAGCCGTGGATAACGCAGCGCGGGCCCTGTCGATCGCCCGGCATAACCGCACCGCGACAGCGCGCTCGAACAGCGGCGGCGCCGACGCGCAGAACGCCATCTACCGGCTTTACCCGGCCATCGCCTGGGATGCGGCGGCGGAGAAGCCGGAGCGAACGGCTGAGTTGCGGGCGTCCGCCTATACGGCCTTACAGGATAGCCTCCATGGGTCGGCAGCTCGCGCCCTGGCGCAGGCCGCCGCACGCTCGCGCGCAGCAGCCGAGCGCTCGTCTGCGCCCGGCTGCGGGGCGCTTGATCTTCCAGCCGTCATCCGGGAACAGCAGGATCTTCAGGCGCGCGCCCGTTTCGAGGACGCGCGACTGCTGAAAGCACTGGGCGCTGCCGATCAATCCGACGCTCCCAAGGCTCGGGAGGCGCTGGCTACAATCATGGCGCGGCTCGCCGTGCTTGAGACCGAGATCGGGCGATGCTTTCCCCGTTACGCCGAACTCGTATCTGCCGGTGCCCTCGATGTCGCGGGAACCCAGGCCCGGCTCCAGCGCGACGAGGCCGTCCTGCTGATCGCGCCCGCGGGCGACGACGTCTTCGTCTTCGCCGTGAGCAAGACGGCCGCCGCCTGGCATCGACTGGTGGGTGGCTCCGCACCTCTCTCTCAAAGGGTCGGCCAGCTCCGCTGCCAGCTTGATGCCGCGACCTGTGCGGGCGCGGGTTCCAGGGGGGCGGCACTGGCCGGCTTCGACCGGACGACCTCGTACGCGCTTTACCGCGACCTGATCCAACCGGTTGAGGCCGTGCTCGGCCGGACAAAGCGACTCTATGTGGTGACGTCCGGACCGATCGGTTCGCTGCCGCTGGGGGTGCTCAATACGCGCGCCCCGCTTGCCGGCGAGGACGACGCCGATCCCGAAGTGCTGGCCTCTAGCGAGTGGCTGTCAGACCGCTACGCCATGATCACCCTGCCCTCGGTCTCCAGCCTTCGCGTGTTCGGCCGGAGCCAACCAGCCCGTTCCGGCGAACCGTTAATGGGGTTTGGTGATCCCATTCTGGCCGAACAAGACACGAGGTCCGGGACCGGAGCGACGCCGGCCCCGCCCGCCGCCCGAGGGTCGGCGCACGTGTTCCGAAGCGTCGACACCGATGGGGTTTCGCTGGCCGATCCCGAGACGCTGCGCCAAGCCTTCTCGCCCCTTCCAGGCGCGCGGATCGAACTGCAGAACATCGCCCTGGCTTTGGGGGCGCCCCAGTCGTCCCTGAGGTTGGGCGTCGACGCGACCGAGGCCTCGGTAAAGACGTCACAGGATCTGATTTCGGCGCAGGTGGTGGTGTTCGCCACCCATGGCCTCCTGCCTCGCGAAATTACCGGCATGGACGAGCCCGGCCTGGTGTTCACCCCGCCCGT
Source organism: Caulobacteraceae bacterium (assembly GCA_019695035.1). Classification (GTDB taxonomy): domain Bacteria; phylum Pseudomonadota; class Alphaproteobacteria; order Caulobacterales; family Caulobacteraceae; genus JAEZEZ01. The sequence goes on from JAIBAU010000002.1 coordinate 46,301, forward strand.
GACCGCCAGCGCCCGGGACGACGGGGTGCTGACCGCGTCGGAGGCCACAGGCCTGAGTCTGTCAGCGCGATGGGTGATACTCTCGGCCTGCAATACCGCCTCGCCCGACGGTTCTTCCACCGGCGAGAGTCTTTCGGGCCTCGCCAAGGCCTTTCTGTACGCGGGAGCCCAGGCGCTGCTGGCCAGCCATTGGCGAGTCAGGGACGACGCCTCATCCTTGCTGACCGTCGAAACTCTCACGGTGCAACGTGCTAACCCGCGTATGACCCGAGCCCAGGCGCTCCAGTTGGCCATGCGCACGATCCGCACCGGCAAACGAGCTGACGGGTCACCCCTTCCCGGCTGGACGCCCTCCATGGCTCATCCTTCCGCCTGGGCCCCCTTCGTGATCGTGTCCGACCAGGACCGGTGACCGCGGATTGCCAGAACGGCGCTGATTGACAATGAGCCGCAGGCTCAAGGTGTTCAGGGCTTTCGTCACTCGTCGGCCGGATTGGTGCGACGGTGCACGCGCATTTTGCGAGACATCGCGCGCCGGCCCGCTCTAGTCTCTGTCCAGGGCCAGACGACCGTTCAAGGACGATTGCGATGAGCAAGAGACCTGGCCTGTGGCGTTGGCTCGCCGCGCCCCTCCTTGTGTTGAGCCTGTCCGTCGGCGCCGTCGGCGCGCAAGCCCCGTATTCCCCCAACCTTCGCATGCGTCAGGTTTTCCACGATGGGGAACGGCGAACCTATGGCCTCTACGTGCCACAGCATTACGATCCGGCCCGACCGGCGACCGTCATCGTCGCCCTGCATGGCCGATACTCCTCGGCGAAGGCGTTCCATGCCTTCAGCCGCCTTGCCGATCTCGCGGAACGGCGGGGCGCGATCTTGGTCTATCCCGAACCGCTGGGGGTGTCTTGGGGCGACAGCGGTCCTGCTTCGAGCGGTCAAGCCTTGGACGCCGATAACGTCGGCTTCATTGGGGCGGCCCTTGCCCATGTAGACAAATCTTGGGACCTCGACCTCGCTCGCGTCTTCCTGATCGGTTACGACACGGGCGGCGTTCTGGCCCTGCGCGCCAGCTGCCTGGGCCCTACGCGCTTCGCGGGAGTCGCGGTCATCAGCGCGCTCATGAGGGACCTTACCCGGGCCGCTTGCCCGGCGAGCGCGCACGCCGCGCCGACGCTGCTCATCCATGGAGCGCGGGATGAGAACTATCCCGTCCGAGGCGACGCGGCGCAGGGCGGGGCGGGAGGCCACCGCCTCAGCCTCGCCGACACCCTTTCAACGCTCCGGAGCCTGAACGGCTGTTCACCCTCCCGCGCTACGAGCCGATCGATCGAGCCCTGTCCCCGGGGAATGCTGGCCTTCCTGCCCGTGCCCGGGGGCGCGACCGAATGGTATCGTGACGGCCCCCACTACCGCTTCGGTCGACATGGCTTCGACGCCACTGAGGTCCTCGAGCGCTTCTTCTTCGAACCAGGTGATTTCAGCCTCCCTCAAGTCCGGGAGGACGGCGCGTCCCATCGCTCCTGGATCACTTATGCGCCGTCGAGCTACGACCCGTCCCGCCCCACGCCCCTCGTGGTTCTTCTGCACGGCCGCCCAAGCAATGCGACGGCGATGGGATACATCACCCGAATGCACGAGGTGGCCGACCGGCACGGTTTCATCCTCGTCTACCCTGAGGGTCTCAACAATGAGTGGAACGCCTTCTACGACCTGACGCGTCAGCACGCGGTCGCGCCCCAGGACGACGTGGCATTCCTCAAAGGTCTGACCCAGGACCTGGGGCAGGATTTCAATATCGATCGCACAAGGATGTACCTCGGCGGCTTCTCCAACGGGGGCTTCATGACCATCCGCATGGCCTGCTCGGCGGGGGACGTCTTTGCTGGGTTCGCGGTGGTCGCCGCCGAACTCTACACGGTGTTGAAGGACAAGTGCCGGGGTGGCGCACCAACGCCGATCCTGCTCATGCATGGAACGGCCGATCCCAGCGTCCCGTACAACGGCGTGGTCATACGCTCCGGCGCTGATGACCAGGAAACCCGGGTCAGTCTTGGCGCCCGCGACACCCTGGCCTGGTTCGTTGAGCGTAACCATTGCAGCCAGGCCGGCTCGATGACGACGTTTCCGATCAAAGGGAATTCAGTCGGCACCCAAGCTCAGCGGTTCATGCCTCACGACTGCGCGGTCCCAGTGTCGTTCTACCTGATCACAGGCGGAGGCCACACCTGGCCGGGGACCGTCCCGCTGGAGGGGCTCGGGGAGGTCAATATGGACATCAATGCCGGAGAGGAAATCTGGCAATTTTTCGAGCCGCTCCGACTTCGACCGACGGCGGAGCGGTAGGCTGAAAGCAGAAAGGGCGGAGGCGAAGGGGGTTACCCCTCGCATCCGCCCTTCGCGCACTTGCAGGCTGAAAGCCCGCGCGGATCAGGTATCGCCGTCGGCGATGTCGGCGATAAGGCCGCTCATGAGCTCGCCGCCAGCCGTGGTGACGATGTCGCCATCGTCCTTCACGCCGGGACGGCCCTGACGGTGTTCGCCCTGGATCGGATCGTTGGCTTCGGGCTCCTGGCCCTTGTCTTCGTTCTTGTCGGTCACGCGACGCTCTCCCGCGGATAGGGTGGAGCTTCAATATCTCATATTCATCGCCGCGAGTCATGGCGTTGCTGCGTCGGCGAGACTTCGTCCAGCGGGGTCTGGCGCGCCGCTGGCCGGCCGCCTAGCTTGGAATGATGCCGCACGAACCGTTGTCCGCCATCGACGTCCTCTCCCGCCGCGGTCTGCCTGCCACCCGTGCGCTGATCAGGAGGCTTCACGTCGGACTCGACAAGCCCGCTCTCTCGGCCTGCCCATCGCGTGACCTCCAGGTCGATGGCGCTGAAGGACCCTTGTCGGCCAGGCTATACATGCCCCCGGGGGCGACGAGCGGCGCAGACCTCATGGTGTTCTTCCATGGCGGGGGCTTCGTGCTCTGCGACATCGAGAGCCACGATGCGCTCTGCCGTCGGCTCGCCGTAGCGACCGGGATGAAGCTGCTGTCGGTCGAATATCGTCTCGCTCCGGAATGCCGCTTCCCCGCAATGCATCGCGACGCACGGGCAGCTTTCGAATGGGCGCGCACAAACGCCGCCTCACTCGGCTGCGACGGGGGCCGGATCGGCTTGGGCGGCGACTCTGCGGGCGGGCACATGGCGGCCTGGCTCGCTCTTCGGGCGAGCGCCCGTCCCGCATTCCTCGTACTTCTCTACCCCTTGCTCGACGTGGAGGCGGCGCAGTGGGAGGGGAGCCCGATGAAGGACCTACGCTTTCTCGGGCGCCTCGCCGTGGGCTACGTGCGCAGTCAAATTGAGGATTTCGAGGAAGAAGGCGGCTCACTATCCGCATTCCGGATCACGGACGCGGATCTGTCCAGGCTTCCGCCAACCGTGGTTGTGGAAGTCGGAATCGACCCGCTGCGCCCCGGCATCCACGCCTTCGTGGAGGCGGCCCAAGCGGCGGGCGCTCGGATTCTTGGCCTCTCCTATCCCACCCTGGCCCACGGGGCGCTCAACTTCGCGTATATGTCCAAAAGGGCGGCCCAAGCGATTGATGAGACTGGGGCCGCCCTTCAAGGCCTGCTGAGGGCTAGGCAGGTCTAGCGCTGTTGGTGGCGGAACATGAAGACGTGGTCGCCGCCCAGCTCGTCCTTGTCCAGGAATCCGTCGTGGTTCTTGTCCGCCTCATTGAAATGATCCCGCATAGGAGCAGCGAACTCTTCCAGCGAGATCTTCCCATCCTTGTTCTTGTCGAGGTCGCCCGGCCCATCCGCGGGGCCATGATGCATGATCCGAACGTCGCCGCCGGTCGGGCCGTCGTGGGGGTCCATATCCATCCCGGGCCCTTCACAGCCGTGAACCTCAGGCGCATTCGTCCCGTCGACGCGGACCTCAACGCGATGCTCGCCCGGACCGCCGGGGCCATGACCGAACTCGTCCGCCGACAGTTTCCCGTCGTGGTTCTTGTCCATCTTGTCGAACATCTCGTCATGCATCGCCCGGAACTCTTCGCGGGTGACGGAGCCGTCGTTGTTGGGGTCCATGCGACCGTGCATCTCACCGTGATGCCCGGGACCGCCCGGACCATGTCCGGCGGGGCCGCCCGGTCCAGCTTCACAAATAATGATGACCTCGCGTTCGACGCGCGGGTCACCGCCCGAGGGTGCGTCGCCGGCAATGGCCGCGCCCGCCGCCAGGGCGACGGCGCTGGCTCCAAGGACGAGGAGTTTGAGATGCATTTTGGACTTCCTTGTTGTCGCCGGCCGAGTCTCCGGCGGAATGACGTCACTTCAGCGCACCAGGGTCGCGAGGGCGTTGCGCAATATTTCAAGCTTGAAACCGGATGCGCCACCCCCTGTTACAGCCCGGAAATGCGGGCCGGGCCGTTTCATGGGATGCTAGGGTGATATGGACGTCGCCCCGCAACAATCCGCACCGGCCGCGCGTATCCTGATCGTCGACGACGATCCAGGTGTGCGCGAGGTCCTGTCGGACTTCCTCGGCGGTCACGGCTATGCCGTTGAGACCGCGGCTGACGGCCGCTCGATGGACGCGGCCGTGGCGACCTTCGCGCCGGACCTGATCGTGCTCGACCTGATGATGCCTGGGGAGGATGGGCTGTCGATTTGCAAGCGACTTTCGGCAGAACCTGGCTCCCCTGCTGTAATCATGCTGAGCGCGATGGGCGAGGAAACGGACCGAATCGTCGGCCTCGAACTCGGCGCCGATGACTATCTGCCAAAGCCGTGCTCGCCGCGCGAATTGCTCGCCAGGACCAAAGCGGTGCTCCGTCGCCGACGGGAAACCCCACCAACGGACGGATCAACATCCGTTATCGAGTTCGACGGCTGGACGCTGGACCTCGTCCGGCGTGAGTTGCGGTCAGCCGCAGGGATCGTCGTCAACCTCTCCGGCGGCGAGTTTCATCTTCTTCGGGTGCTGGTAGAGCGGCCGGGTCGAGTGCTGACCCGGGACCAGCTGCTTGACCTGGCCCGCGGACCCGCCAGTGAAGCGTTCGATCGCGCTATCGACGTGCAGATCAGCCGGCTACGGAGAAAGCTTGAAGACGGGGCCGGTCGCGACCCGATCCGGACCGTGCGGGGCGAAGGCTACATGTTCGCTGGCAGCGTGAAGCGCCGATGAGACCCCGCCTCTCATCAGCACCGATCTTCGTCCAGGTGCTTCTCCTGGTGGTCGTCAGCCTGGTCGCCGCCCAAGTCATCAACCTCGGCGTGATTCTCTATCTGCCGGACCCTCCACCGCTCGGTTTTTCCGTCCAGGAAGCAGCCCGAGCCTTGAAGGGTGAGAAGGTCGTCACCGCTCGTGGGCAGGCCCTTAAGGTTCGGGAGCAGGCGACCGAGCCCCGACTTCCCGTCGCTGCCGGGCATGAGCCCTTGGGGGGGCTCCTGGCTGGATTGTTGTCGAAAGAGCTCCACGTCTCGCCCGATCGAGTCCGGGTCGGGGTTATTCCGATGGACGTCAGGATCCGTCATTCTATGCATGCCGTGGAGGTGACCCGCACGGAGCGCCCGCGTGGACCGGACCACAACGAGGTGTTCATCGCAATTGGGCCCGATGCGCCGGGGCGACCCCTGCGCGATCCACATGCGCATCCCCCCGGATACCCCCCTGTCGGCGAGACCTGGACGATCCGCACGGAGGGAATGGGCCAAGGCCTGGTCTTTCCGCCGTTCGCCGCCGCGCTGAAGCAGGACGACGGTCGATGGCTGGTCCTGGAGCCTTCGCGGCCCCTCGTATCGCCCTGGCAGTTGCGGACGCTGGTCTGGTTCGCCTTGAGCGCCTTGGTCCTTGCGCCGCTTGCCTGGCTTATCGCCCGACGCTTGGCCCGTCCCATCCACACCTTCGCCGAAGCCGCCGAGCGGCTGGGCGGGGATCCCAACGCGCCACCGCTTGAGGAAGGGCGCGGACCAGCAGAGGTTCGCGCGGCGGCGGCGGCTTTCAACGATATGCAGGAGAAGCTCAAGCGGTACGTACAGGAGCGCACCGCGATGGTTGCGGCCATCGCCCATGACCTGCGCACGCCCCTCACCCGTATGCGCTTCCGGATCGAACAGGCGCCCGAAGATGTCCGAGACAAGGTTGCCACTGATATCGAACAGATGGACGCCATGGTCAGTCAGGCTCTGACCTTCGTTCGGGGCGACATCAGCCGCGGCGAGCGCGTGAAGCTCGATCTCGGCGCCTTGACCCAATCTGTCGTCGACGACCTGACCGAGATGGGAGCGAATGTCGCCTTCACAGGAGGAGCCCTTGTGGTTCTGGGTGATCCCGTCGGCCTGCGCCGTCTTCTCAGCAATCTCATCGAGAACGCGGTGAAGTTTGGCGCGCGTGCGCAAGTGTCGCTTGAGCGTCAGGGAGACCTGGCGCTGGTCCGCATCGAAGATGATGGGCCTGGCCTGCCCGAGTCGGAGATCGAAAGGGTTTTCGAGCCGTTCCACCGGGCCGATCCATCGAGATCGGCCGCCACCGGCGGATTCGGCCTCGGTCTCTCTGTGGCCCGCTCCATCGCACGTGGTCACAATGGCGAGGTCAGCCTCGAGAACCGCCCGGGCGGAGGGCTCACCGCGACCCTGAGACTGCCGGTTTAGGAACTTCCGGTTCCTGCTACGGTTAGGCTCGCACAGGAGCGAGCATGGCTGACCGCCTCAAGCAATACCGCGAGATGCGGGACTTCTCGAAAACCGCCGAACCTCGCGGCGAGAGGCCTGCGTCGAAGTCCGGCCGCTTGCGCTTCGTGGTCCAGAAGCATGCAGCGACCCGACTGCACTATGACCTCCGTCTTGAGTATGAGGGGGTGTTCCTGTCCTGGGCGGTTACCCGGGGACCGTCCCTGGACCCCGAAGAAAAACGTCTGGCGGTGGAAACCGAACCGCACCCGCTCGAGTACGGGGACTTTGAAGGAACAATTCCAAAAGGCGAATACGGCGGGGGCGCCGTGATGCTCTGGGATCGCGGCTACTGGGACCCCGACCCGAACAAGTCCATCGCCGAGGGACTCGAGCATGGACACATCGCGATTCATTTTGACGGCAAGCGGCTCAAGGGCGGCTACCACCTGGTCAAGATCAAGAACGACAGGTCACGGGGTGGTCGGGCGAACTGGCTGCTGTTCAAGTCCGCCGATGCCTTCGCACGCCCCCGGGATGCTGATCGCTTTCTCAAGGACACCGACTACTCGGTGGCGTCGGGACGTACACTCGCAGATATCGCGGCCGGTGTAGGGCGAGCCCCCTCCCCCTTCATGACCCGGACTCCACAGGCGGCTGCACAGGACTGGAGCGCCAGCAGCGGCCGACAGGTGCAGAGGCCCAAGGTCAATCCGCCCCCGAAGGTCGGCAAGAAACCTGAAATCGCCTTCGTCGACTTCCAGCTCTGCCGGCTCGCCGAGGAGCCGCCAAAGGGGCCCGAGTGGGCGCACGAGATCAAATTGGACGGTTATCGAATCCAGGCTGTTGTGCGCGGGGGCGAGGTGACCCTGTTCAGTCGGAAGGGACTCGACTGGACAGACCGCTTCCCCGAAATCGCCGACGATTGCGCCGACCTACCCGATGGCGCCTACGACGGTGAGATTTGCGCCCTCGACGGGGAGGGGCGGCCCGATTTCCCGGGCCTCCAGGCCGCGCTGTCGGACAGGAAGACGTCGCGCCTTGTCTACTTCCTCTTTGATGCCCCGTTTGGAGATGGAGAAGACCTCCGCCAACAAGTTCTCGCGGCCCGAAAGGAGCGCCTTCAGGACCTCCTGGAGGCGGCTCATGTCGGAGATCGACTTCGCTACGCCGAGCATTTTCGGACCTCAGGGGCGGCCATGCTCGAGAGCGCTTGCCAAATCGGGCTCGAGGGCATCGTTTCCAAGAGACTGGACGCACCCTACCGGTCAGGTCGATCGGATACGTGGATCAAGATCAAGTGCCGCGCCGATCAGGAGGTGGTCCTGGGCGGCTGGACCACAACGGGCGCGGCCTTCCGATCGCTGCTGGCCGGCGTCTACCGCGACGGGAAGTTGGTTCACGTCGGGCGGATCGGAACGGGGTTCGGGGAAGAGAAACTGAAGAGGCTCCTGCCCCAACTCCGGAAGGCAGCCGCTGACAGATCTCCCTTCGAAGGCCCCGGCGCGCCCAAGAAGGCCGCGAACATTCACTGGCTGAAACCCGTTCTCGTCGCAGAGATCGCGTTCGCTGGCTTCACCGGCGACGGCAACATCCGCCAGGCCAGCTTCAAGGGGCTACGCGACGACAAGGATGCGAGGCAAGTGGTGGCCGAAACGGAAGGCATGCAGCAGGCGACGATCATCGTCACGCCGACCCGGACAGACAGCGGCAAGAGCGCGGTCGTTGAGGGGGTTTCAATCTCCAACCCTGACAAGCCGCTCTGGCCCTCACACGGCGATCAGCCTCCGGTGAGTAAGCGAGAGCATGCAGAATACCTGGACGCCGTCATGGACTGGCTCCTCCCGCACATCGCGGGACGACCTTGCTCGATCATTCGCACGCCAGACGGCATCGACGGCGATCAGCGCTTCTTCCAGCGGCATGCGGGCGCGGGGACCTCGGACCTGATCACCGAGGTCAAGGTGCGGGGCGACAAGGAACCCTACCTCCAGTTCGACACGCCGGCGGCCGTCATTGCAGCAGCCCAGTCCGGCGCAACCGAATTTCACCCCTGGAACTGCCTCTCGAGCCACCCGGAGATCCCCGGCCGGTTTGTTTTCGATCTGGACCCCGACGAGGCCATACCGTTCGATCGGGTGATTGCGGCGGCGAAGGAGGTGAAGGAGAGGCTGGAAGCGCTCGGCCTCAGCGCTTTCCTGAAGACAACGGGCGGCAAGGGTCTGCACGTCGTCACGCCGCTCAAGAACGCCGGCAAAACGCCCGTCGGATGGCCGGAGGCGAAGGCGTTCACCAAGGCCCTGGTGAGCCGCATGGCCGATGACAGCCCGGGCCTCTACACCGTTAACATGGCGAAGAAAGTCCGCGGCGGCCGCATCTTCCTCGACTATTTGCGCAATGACCGCATGTCGACCGCCGTCGCGCTTCTCTCGGCGCGAGCCCGGCCCGGCGCTACAGTGTCCTATCCCCTGTCATGGGCTCAGGCGAAAAAAGGGTTGGACCCCAGCGCGTATACGGTCCGCTCGGCCCCGAGGCTGATGAAGCGGAACCGAGCCTGGGACGGCTACGACGAAGCCGCGGGCTCGCTCAAGGACGCCATTCGGCGCCTGGGCAGCTGATCAGGCGCGGCGCGCGGTCTTGCGCGACGGAGCGCGCTTCTTCCCATCAGCCTTTGCTGCGTTCGCCGGCTTGCGACGCGGCGAGGCGCCCTCGCCCAGACTTTTCTTGAGCATGGCCATCAGGTCCTTGACCTCGGTATCCTGCGGCTCCTCAGACCGGATGACCGACTTCTTGCCTTTCAGTTTGGCTTGGATCAGGTCGCGCAGCGCATCTTCGTAGCGGTCCCGGAATCCCTCCGGCTCGAAGTCACCGCTCATCTGGTCGATGATCTTGCCCGCGATTTCGATCATGGACTTGTCCGGCTTAACGTCCGGAATCTCCTCAAAATAGCTTTGCGGCTGCCGCACCTCATCGTGGCTGCGGAGGGAATAGGCCACAAGCCCTTCATCGCGCGGCTCGATGGCCATCAGACGTTCCCTCTGGTGCAGCACGACACGGCCCAAGGCGATCCGTCCGGACTGCTCCATCGCCTGGCGAATGACGGCGTAGGCTTCGGCGGCCACCTTGCCGTCGGGAACCAGGTAGAAGGGGTCATTCCAGTAGAGCCGGTCGATATCCTCGACGTCGACAAACCGCTCAATGTCCAGGACCCGGTTGGACTCGATCCGGACCGACTGAAGCTCTTCATCCGAGACGATGACGTAGCGATCCTTCTCGTACTGATAACCCTTCACGAGCGACGACCTCTCGATCGGACCCGTATCCGGATCCGTAGCGATCATTCTGATCCGGTTGCTGGTCTTGGGGTTGATCAGATTGAACGAGATGTCGGCGGTGCGCGATACGGCCGTGTACAGCGCCACGGGACAGGTCACGAGCGAGAGACGAAGGTGTCCTTGCCAGGTAGGTCGCGGCGCCATGCAGGGTTCTCCTCGGGGCCTGTATACCCCGAAGGCGTAACGAAATGCTTGGCCGTTCGTTCAGCGCGTCAGGGGAGCCGGGGGACGCGGAGCCGGGATTCCTCCGGTGCCCGGGAGTGCCGAGAGCTGGTAGTCGGGCGGGGGCACGAACCAGCGATTTTCCTGGCGGGCGTAGGTTAGGCTCAAGACCTGAAACAGCGGTTGGCGGCGCCCATCCGGCGTGAGCTGCAGCACCAGCCCGTCCTGGCCGGCGCAGAGGACTCCCGGGCGCCCTCCGTAGCGAGCGTATCTCATTAGCGTGCAGGGACGCCCGGCGACGCGAGAGGCCCCCATGCGGGTCATCCGCGTGGAGGAGAAGGCCGAAATATCCAGCGGCACAGGCGGATTGGTTTCCGACTGGCTCAGGGGAAACAGGAAGGCGATCCGCTGCCGCCCTGCCGCTGTCATGACCACCAGAGCCCCCCGGGACCTGTCGGAGACGAAACTCTGGACCAGTCCGCCCGAAGCGACGTCGACACGTCGTTTCAGCCCCGACTGGCGGACCTCCAGCGGACTACCGAAGCCGGCGAGGAACACTCGCGCCTGAAAGTCCGGGGGCATCCGCGGGGCCTGGGCCTGGCCCGGCGCAACAAGCGCTGCGGCGCCAACCACGGCGGCCAGCAGGGCGATCAGGCTCGACGGACGGTGTCGCATGGGCCATCACCATGGCCGGATTCGCAATCGGATGCTGCCTTGGACGAACCCCCGACCCTTGTTGTCGACGCGCGCGGCCACCATTGCCCAGTGCCAACGCTCAGGCTGCGCAAGGCCCTGGAACGGGTCGGGCCGGGCCAGCGCGTTCTTCTCCTGGCCAATGACCCGATGGCGCGGGTGGACGTGCCCCATTTCGCGGCGGAGGCCGGCCACACGATCGTCGGCAGCGAAGACGTCCGGGGCGGGCTCAGCTTCCTCGTCGAAAAGCGCGGTGCGGCGCCCCGGTCTTGAGTGAGCGGGTCTGCCGGGTCGGGCGTCGCTCAACCCCACGGTACTCATGCAGGGCGATCTCCACCTCCGTCGCCAGAGCGCCTCCGAAGAAGACGGCATTGATCGACCATGACAGCCAGATCAGGAACACGACGACGGCCGAGATGGAGCCGTAGGTCGCCCCCAGCGCGGAAATCTGGTTCACGTAGTAGGCCGACGCCCAGGACGCGAACAGCGCCAAGAGGGTGGTGGCTATTCCGCCGGGAAGAGCAGCGCGCCAGACCACCTTGGTCCGGTGACTCATTGCGTAGCGGAAGAGGCTGGTGAAGCCGATCACCAGGCCGACGCCTACCCACAGCCATTCCGATCGAATCCATCCCCACCCATGGATCTGGACGTCGCCGATGCCCGCGAGCCGCGAAACCAGCACGACGCCGGAGATCACGGTTGCGAACGCAAATGTCGCGAGGGCCACCACAAAGGCCAGCAGATTGAAGCGCACGAATCCGTGCGGATCGTCCTCGTCGTGGATGAAATTGAGCCCGGCCAGCAAGGCCTTGAAGCCCCGGTGGGTGGCGTAGGCGCCGATCATCAGGGCCACAAAGCTCTGGGCTGACAGGGCTCTGATCGAGTGGCCGGTCAACTCGGTGATCTCGCGCTGGAACAAGGTGCGCGCGCCCATGGGAAGCAGCTGGGACATACCTTCGGCCTGCTGGCGTGCCTGGTCCGGGTCAAACACCATGCCGTAGAAACCCAGCAGTAGGGCCAGGGCTGGGAAGACGGCCAGGAGGGCGAAGAAAGACACGCCGCCCACGTAGAGCATGACGTCGCGGCCCCAGAGACGGATCAGGGCCCTGACCAGAATTCTGGACGCCAATCGCCCGCCAACCATGGCGCGTCGGCCAAATGACGCCATACGAACCTCCAACTCGTGGGATGCATAGCTGCCATTCCGTCCCGCGCGAAGCCTGAACGATTGCCGCAGCCCGCAGCCTTCGCTTGCGGCGCGGGCGGGGGACTGTATCGTCCCCCCGGATTCCTGAGCGGCGCAGGGGCTGCCGCTGCTATTTGCGCCTGACAGCGCAGGGGTGACTTTTGGGGCCTAGCGCGCGCGTGTTGATCCTGTCGGCGGCCGATGCGGTCACCGGCCCGCTGGCCGAAGGCCTGGACCGGCTGGGCTGGCGCACGGTCACGGCCCGGACCCTCGACGCGGCGCTGACAGCGCTCGGCGACTTCCCCATAGAGGCCGCCGTCGTTGACTGCGTCTCCGGAGCTGAAACAGGGGTGGCGGCAGAGCTACGCGCCGCCGTCAAGCCGCACCGGCTACCCGTGATTGCGCTTGCGGCTGCAGGGGGGCGCGGCGACTTTTCGAGTTTCGATCTGGTCCTCCCTGCGCATCCCCATCCGGCCCAGGCCGCCCTGCGCCTCGAGCAATCAATTCGAGCCGCCGTCGCGGAGGAGGAGTTCGGACTGCGACGGGACACCTTCGGAGAGAAGGGTGTCCACCTCGATTCGCCGAGCGACCCTTCCCGGCCGGCGCGGATCCTGGTTGTTGGCGAGCCCGCGCCGGCGTTTCTCGCGCTTTCGAACGCGCTACAGGAGACCGACGCCGAGGTGGTCGCGGCCTTCACTGCCTACACCGCGTTCGACTACCTGCACGAACGTCCGTTCGACGCTGTGGTGCTCTGGGGCGGTGATGACCAGGCCTCCGCGCTTGCGATCGCTGGAGGCATGCGTCGCAATACCAAGCTCTACCACGTCCCGACCCTGCTCTATCTCAGGGCCAACGCTGACCTGAACCTATCAGAAGCCTACAATCGCGGGATCACCGACGTAGCCGCCCCCGATGTGCCGGAGGCCGAAAGCGCCGGCCGGATCATGGCTCTCGCGCGTGCGTATCGACGCCAGTCCGCCGTCCGCGAGGCGCTCGAAAAAGTCCGCGGTTCCGGCCTCATGGACGCGGCGACGGGGTTGTTCACGAGGGACCTCTTTGCAACCCATCTGGCGCGTCTGGGCAGAGCGGCTCAAGCCGTGCGACGTCCCCTCTCGGTGTGCGTGCTCAAGGTGGCCGAGCGACCCGAAGTGGCCAAGGCCCGTCAGGACGGTTTCCTCGACAAGGCCATGCCGCAAATCGGCTCGATGATCGCCAGGCTGGTGCGCGCCGAGGACACGGCCGCGCGCCTCAGCCCGGAGGTCTTTGCCCTTGCCCTCCCCGCGACCGGACCTTTGCAGGCGCGCCTCGTCGGTGAACGCATCGCCGCCGTGCTGGGCTGCACCGCGTTCGAGGCCGGCGAAGGCGAACCGCCGTTCGTGGTCGAGTTCGATGTCGGCGTCGCCAAGCTGGAGCCGGGCCAGACGGCGGCGGATGCGCTTCAGGCTGCCGCTGAGTTCAGTCAGCGGGAGGCGGGTTAGGCGTTAGCCGGCAGCAGCAATTTTCGCCAGCTCGCCGACGATCCGCTCGGCCGCAGCGAGCCTCAGTTCCGCGGTCGGCCACTCCCCGGAGTGAACGACCTTTTGATCGGGCCGCAGCCGCCACTGAGCAGGCTGCTTCTGCACCAGTTGGATGAGGCCCATGGGGTTGGCGAACCGGTCCCCGCGGAAGGTAATGACCGCACCCTTCGGCCCGATGTCGAACTTCGCCACGTTGGCCTGGCGGCAGAGGCCCTTGATGCCGACGATTTTGAGGAGCTGTTCCGCTTCTTCCGGCAGCGGCCCGAAGCGATCGAACAACTCGGCCGCAAGGCTTTCTCGATCCTCCAGCTTCTCGGCCTCCGACAGGCGGCGATAAAGCGCGAGCCTCACGTTCAGATCCGGAATGTAGGCTTCCGGGATCAGTACGGCGACGCCTGCGTTGATCAGCGGGGACCAGCCGCGAGCGTCCAGGATCTCCTCATCTCCGCCTTCCTTCATGGCGGCGACGGCGTCCTCCAGCATCTGTTGGTAGAGCTCGACGCCGACCTCCTTGATGTGGCCGGACTGCTCTTCGCCCAACAGGTTTCCGCCCCCGCGGATGTCTAGATCGTGGCTGGCCAGTTGGAACCCGGCGCCCAGGCTGTCGAGGGACTGAAGCACTTTCAACCGCCGATCTGCTGCCGCGGTCATCGGCTTCTCGATCGGCGTTGTCAGGTAAGCGAAAGCCCGCGCCTTGGAGCGGCCGACCCGACCACGCAGCTGGTAGAGCTGGGCGAGGCCAAACATGTCGGCTCGGTGCACAATGAGCGTATTGGCGGTGGGAATGTCCAGGCCGCTCTCGACAATGGTGGTCGACAGCAGGACATCGAACTTGCCGTCGTAGAAGTCTGTCATCACTTCTTCGAGGCGGGTGGGCGCCATCTGGCCGTGTCCGACTGCGAACCTGATCTCGGGCACCTGCTCTCTCAGGAACTTCTCAAGCTGGGGCAGATCGCCGATGCGCGGAGCGACATAGTAGGCTTGGCCGCCCCGATACTTCTCGCGCAGCAGCGCTTCGCGCACGACGACGGGATCGAAGGGCACGATGTATGTGCGGATGGCCAGGCGGTCGACCGGCGGGGTCGCGATGATCGACATCTCCCGAATGCCCGACAGCGCCATCTGAAGCGTACGGGGGATCGGAGTCGCGGTCAGGGTCAGCATGTGCACGTCGGCGCGGAGGTTCTTCAGGCGCTCCTTGTGCTTGACGCCAAAGTGCTGCTCCTCGTCGACGATGACGAGACCAAGATCCTTGAAACTGACTTGCTCGCTCAGCACGGCATGAGTGCCGACAACGATTTCCACCGCCCCTTCCCTGAGCCCCTGTCGGGTTTCGTCCGCGTCCCTGGTCGTGACCATGCGCGAAAGTTGGCGCACCCGGATGGGCCAGCCCTGGAAGCGGTCGGAGAACGTCTTGAAGTGTTGACGCGCCAACAAAGTCGTCGGCGCGACGACAGCGACCTGCTTGCCAGTCATGGCCACCACGAAAGCGGCTCGAAGCGCCACCTCGGTCTTGCCGAATCCGACGTCACCGCAGATCAGGCGATCCATCGGGCGCCCCGCCCCCAGGTCGCCGAGGACATCGGCTACCGCTGAGAGCTGATCGTCGGTTTCTTCGTAGGGGAAGCGGGCGCAGAACTCGTCAAATACCCCCGCCGGCGGATCGATCTCACCGGTGGTCTTCACCTGCCGCGCGGCTGCGATCTTGATCAGGCCCTCGGCCATCTCGCGGAGCCGTTCCTTGGCGCGCGCTTTCCGGGCCTGCCATGCGGCGCCGCCTAACCGGTCCAGCTGAACGCCCTCGCTCTCAGCGCCATACCGCGTCAGCAGATCGATATTCTCGACGGGGAGATACAGTTTGGCATCACCCGCGTACTGAAGTTCGAGACAGTCGTGGGGAGCGTCCTGGACATCGAGCGTCTTCAAACCGTCATAGCGACCAATGCCGTGATCGATGTGGACAACGAGATCACCGGTAGCGAGGGCGGACGCCTCGGCGAGGAAATTGGCGGCTCGCCGGCGCTTCTTTGGTCTCGCGAGGCGATCCCCGAGGATGTCGGTCTCGGATATGACCGCCAGATTCTCCGTCACGAATCCGGTTTCCACCGGCAATACGACCCGCTGAGGAATCTTCGGATCGGCGGCCTTGGCCGCCTGCCAATAGGGCGCGAGCCGGACGTTCTTCAGCCCGTGATCGCCCAGCATGGTCCCAAGGCGCTCGGAAGAGCCTTCCGACCAGGACGCGAACAGAACCCGCTTTCCTTCCTTGCTCAGGGCCCGTGCGTGGTCGGAGACCGCCTCGAAGAGGTTCACCGAATCCTGCGCGCGCTCCGCCGCGAATCCTCGCCCGCCGCGCGCACCAAGATCTACGACCCCCTCTCCGCCTTCCCGTTGGAATGGGCTGAAGTGACGCCAGGAAGATCGGCGGACCTGTTCGTCCCATTCCGCTGCCGTGAGGTAGAGGGCGTCGGGCGGCAGAGCCTTGTAAGTCGAGGCTCCCCGTTTTGCCGCGAGGCTTTCTTTCCGTGCTTCGAAAGCATCATCGATCATCGCAAGCCGTTCATCGCGCGCTTCCGGCGCGAGGTGGTCCAGGGCGATGAGCGACCCCGTCGGCAGATAGTCGAAGAGAGTGTCGAGACGTGGGTAGAGCAAGGGAAGCCAGTGCTCCAAGCCCTGCCGGCGGGCCCCCTCGGACACCGCCGCGTAGAGTGGGTCGTCCCCGGCCGCGCCGAAGTTCTCCAGCCAGCCCGTCCGGAAGCGGCTGATCGCCTCACTGTCGAGAAGCGCCTCGGAAACAGGCAGAAGTTCGATCTCAGTCAGCTGGCGGGTGGACCGCTGGGTCGCCGGATCGAAAGCCCGAATTGACTCCAGGAGATCGCCGAACATGTCGAGACGTACAGGCTCTTCGGCCCCGGGGGGGTACACATCCACCACGCCGCCGCGCACCGCGAACTCGCCGCGGTCGGTCACCGTCGAGGCCTTCTGATAGCCATTGACCGCGAAATACCGCTCCAGGTCGGCAAGATTCACTTCGCGGCCCACTCGAGTGACGAAGCCCGCCGCCTTGAGCGCATCAAGGGGCGGCACGCGTTGAACGAGCGCCGGGGCGGTCGTGAGCACCAGCAGGGGCTTCTTTGACCCCACATCCCTTCGACAAAGCTGCCAGAGCGCGGCCATCCGCTGCGCGGCGATCACGGGGGTCGGACTGACCCGATCGTAGGGCAGGCAGTCCCAGGACGGGAACCTGAGGATATCGAGATCCTGGGAAAAGAAGCGAATGGCGGCTTCGAAGGCGTCTGCCCTAGTGTAATCCCGGGCCACGAAAAGCGTCGTGCCGCCGCGGATTTTGATCACGTCGGCCAGCACCAGCGCGTCAAAGCCTTCGGGCGCGCCCGTGACTTCCAGGCCGCCTTCGGCGGTGGCGATACGCTTGAATTCGATCATGACAGGGCTCTCAAGAACCCCGGACGTCAGGATGAGTTGCGGCGTGCGCCTCGATGGCAAAGGCCTGGATCGCGTCCATCACCGGGCCCTGCCACTCGGGAGGGCAGGGTTCGCGGCGGATCAGCCAGGGAAAGAGGTCCTGGTCCGGCACCTCCAGGAGACGTTCGAACTCCGTCAGCTCTGCGTCCGACATCGAGGCCAGGCGTGAGTCGGCAAACGGACCCAGGATCAGGTCCGCTTCGCGGAAGCCCCGCCGCCAGGCGCGGAAGGACAGTCGATTGAGGCGCGCCGTGTGCGCGGGGCTGGTCATGGACATAGTGGAAACGCCGGGCGTCATAGCTGTGAACGCGGCGCTTGGTAAGCGGGTATGGTGACCTTCATGCGGCCGGAGATTCTCTTTCCCCTGTTTGCGCCCGTCTCGACGTTGAAGGGGACCGGGCCCAAGACCGCACCGCTGATCGCAAGGGTCGCGGGGCCGCTGGTGCGCGACTTGGTGTTCACCGCTCCCCACAGCGTGATCTTCCGCTCCCCGGCTACCGCGGCGACCGCCGTCGAGGGGGAGGTGCAGACATTCGAGGTGGCGATCGTCCAGCACCTCAGGCCGGGCAAAGTCGGAGCGCCCTATAAGGTCCGGGTCAGCGATCCGACCGGTTTTATGCACCTTATATATTTCAAGGTATTTGGCGATCATCTTGAGAAAAAACTGCGCGTCGGTAGCCGCTGGCGCGTGAGCGGCCGTGTCGAACGGTTTGGCGCCGAGGTCCAGATCGCTCATCCGGACTACCTCATCCCCGCGGACAGCGCTGAATTCCCGCCTTCGGCGGAGCCGGTCTATCCCGCGACGGCGGGCCTGACATCGCGACAACTGCAAACTGTCATTCACAGGGCCCTCGAAAAGACACCGGAGCTCCCCGAGTGGCAGGATTCAGCCTGGCTGATCCAGGAGCGCCTTCCCTCCTGGAGGGAAGCAGTCGCCCTGTTGCATGCGCCGGAGACCGTAGAGGACGTTTCCCCCATCTGCGCCGCCAGGCGCCGCCTCGCATACGATGAACTCCTCGCCCATCAGCTGGCCCTAGGTCGGAGGAAGAAGGCGCGGCAGGCAGCTCCGGCCCCGCGCCTTTCTCCGGGTCCGGCCTCGTCCGCGATGGAGGCCGCCCTGCCCTTCCGGCTGACGGGCGCCCAACAGCGAGCCCTGACGGACATTCGGCGGGACATTGCGGCCGGTGCGCGCATGAGCCGGCTCCTTCATGGCGATGTCGGTTCGGGCAAGACGGTCGTGGCCGCCCTGGCCATGGCCGACGCGGCCTCGAACGGCTTGCAGGCGGCCCTGATGGCGCCGACTGAGATCCTGGCCCGACAGCACTTCGAGCGGTTGAAGCCGCTTTGGGGGGCCGCGGGTCTCGACGGCGTGC
Organism: Caulobacteraceae bacterium; assembly: GCA_019695035.1. Taxonomy (GTDB): domain Bacteria; phylum Pseudomonadota; class Alphaproteobacteria; order Caulobacterales; family Caulobacteraceae; genus JAEZEZ01. The sequence continues at coordinate 64,708 of JAIBAU010000002.1, forward strand.
TGCTCACCGGCCGCGACAAGGGTCGGGCCCGCCAGCAGAAGCTGGCCTGGATCGCAGACGGTTCGATCGCCTTCATCATCGGGACCCACGCGCTGTTCCAGGAGAGTGTGGAATTCCGAGACCTTGGACTCGTGGTCTTGGACGAACAGCACCGGTTCGGGGTGGCGCAGCGCCAGCAGCTCCAGGACAAGGGGCGGAGCGTCCACGTCCTGGCCCTCTCCGCGACCCCGATCCCGCGCACCCTGGAACTGACCCAGTTCGGCGACCTCGAGGTTTCGCGCCTCGATGAGAAGCCGCCGGGGCGCAAACCCGTTGCAACTCGCGCCATACCGGGCGCACGGATCGGCGAAGTCGTGGCGCGCCTCCGGACCGCGCTCGAATCCGGAGCGCAGGCCTACTGGATCTGTCCGCTGGTCTCCGAGTCCGAGGCGTCGGACCTGGCGGCGGCGGAGGCGCGATGGGGGAATTTGACTCGCGCCCTGGGAGACGGTGTCGGCCTTGTCCACGGGCGCATGTCCGGGCCTGACAAGGACGCCGTAATGACGGACTTCGCGGAGGGAAGGATCCGGTTGCTTGTGGCCACAACGGTCGTCGAGGTCGGAGTCGACGTGCCCAACGCAACCATCATGGTGATCGAACACGCAGAGCGTTTCGGACTGGCGCAACTCCACCAACTCAGGGGGCGGGTGGGTCGCGGCGCGGCCGAAAGCGCCTGCATCCTGCTCTACGAAGGCAAGCTTTCCGAAGCCGCGAGCACACGCCTGGACGTGCTGAGGAGGACGGAGGACGGTTTCGAGATCGCCGAAACGGACTGGGCGCTGCGGGGTGGAGGCGATCTGCTTGGCCTCAAGCAATCCGGCTTCCCGGACTATCGTATCGCCGACCCCGTTGCGCATCGCGACCTTCTGTTTGCCGCGGCCGCCGATGCACGGATGATACTTCAGAAAGATCCGGGCTTCGTGACCGAGCGGGGCAAGGCGCTTCGGGTCCTGACAGAACTGTACGACTGGCGTCCGGATCGCACGGATGCGCCTGCCTAGGGGCGAGTTCCCAGCATAGCGTCGGTGCGCGCTTGGGCATCCGCTTCAATATCGGCGTAGAAGAGATTGAACGGCTTAACCTTCTTCCGTTCTGCCCAAGAGCCTGACCGCTTCAGCGACGAAGAACGCGGTGGAGACGTCAACAGGACGCCGGCTCGGCAGCGGGCGGAAACCTGGCGGGGAATGAGGGCCGGACGGACGCCCCACTCCAGCCCCGTCGCATTGGCGGCTCCGAGGTTGCGGCGTACCGGGGCGACATCCTCCGTCGTCGCCCCAAGCACCGGATTGACGCAAAGGGCCGCCCGGGCGCCCATGGGCTCCAGGGATCCGTCCCGCCGCCACGCCAGCGCTCGACCGACCCGCGCGGAAGCCTGATCGACATCCGCCTCGGACTCCTCAGCCCAGCCGACCACACAGCCCGTCTGGACGGGGCCGCCGCAGGCCGGGAGCGGTCGATCCGGCCTGTAGGCTTCCGCCGGAACAACCGCATCGATCAGGTAGGCGGCAGCGAGGCGTCGACGCAGGGTCGGGTCCGTCGCGATCTCCTCCCGCAGCAGGCGGTCGACCAGGAAACCGCCCTGCTCTGCACCAGCCACGATGATCGGTCGTCGGGGATCAGAGCGGGCGACGAACCACCGGAAGGCGGCCCGCACATCCTGGTAGGCAAAGATCCGGGCCTCCCGTGCGTCCTCGCGCTGCGTCGAGTGGGCGTAAAGGCTGGCTTGCCGATAGCGAGGCGCGAAAACCCGCCCGGTCCTCATGAACGGTCCAGCGTAGTTCGGGATTGCGACGTTCTGGAGGAAGGACTCGCCGGCGCGAGCGCCAGCCCTGGCGTTCCAGTTGCGGCCCCCGTCGTAGGTCGTCGGGTGGACAAAAAAGACATCCGCGGGCGGATCATCAGGGCGGGCGATCGAGGTCGCAGGAAGCAGGACCCAGGCGTCGCGGCGTCCATAGTCCGGCGCCGGCGGAGGCCGGTAGATCTGGAACGGAATTTTCGGGTCCAGAGATTTGAAAAGGATGTCGTCGCGATACACGAACGCGGCGATGGCCATCAACAGCACCAGGCCCAGAAAGGCCCAGCCGAAACTTCGCTTCAGCGGCGGAGGCGCGCTCATCCTGTCCTCGATGCCCCACCAGGACCGCTATTTCCAGTGTTCATCGACCCACGTCGCCGGCGTGATGCGCTGGATGGGGAAAAGCCAGTTGCGAAGCTTCTTGAAAGGTCGCTCCAGGGGTTTCGATCCGATCTTGTTGGGTCGCTTCCACTCCCCGACCGCAGCTTCGGGCGGATTGGGAGCGCCGTGGAAGATGATGATGCGAGCCCCGGGCGGAATGGCCGGCTCCTTGCGCCGGCCGGCGTCCTTCATCAGGTGGTGTTTGAAACTTCGACACCATTCGTCGGGCCAGAACTTCACGGGGCTGGCCGCGTCGGTCAGGTACATCTGCTCGTTGGTCCAGCGCCGGGTGATCTCGTCGTGTTCGGCCTCGTAGTGCCGCAGGATGGGCTCGCACTTCTCTCGCTCATAGCGAAAGACCGATGACTGCCCGACGTTCTGCCCCATCTGGGTCCAGTTCTCGATGATGCAGAAGCGCCCAGGCTCAAAGTCAAAGAAGGGGTCGAGGCTGTCCACCACGATCACGTCGAGGTCCAGAAACAGGATCGGGCCACTGATGTCCCGCAACTCCGAAGAGAAGATGGAGAGCTTCCGCCAGCCTGTCGTGAAGCCGACGTCGCCGATGTTCATCGCCGGCAGGGGACGAATCTCGACGGTCGGATCGACCCCATCCGCATTGTCCGTAACGCACACGAAGCGGACGTCGCCGGTCAGGTGGCGGCGCACCATCGAGTTCAGCTTGTTGACGTACTCGGGCCCGTAGAGCGTGCCCCACTTGATGCAGATGACCGTCTTCATGACCTATGCCGTGCCGTTCGCGCGCCGCCGAGTCAAACCCGAAGCGCATGGCGTCGGTTAGGCCGCGCGCCGCTTGGCCAAGGCGTCATACTCGAGGAGCTCGCCGGCTAGCGCCTCGAACTGGCTGAGAGGAACCATGTTGGGACCATCGGAAGGCGCGTTGTCCGGATCCGGATGAGTCTCGATGAACACAGCCGAGACGCCCACGGCGACCGCAGCCCTCGCGAGGTGAGGCACGAATTCGCGCTGTCCTCCCGACGAAGTCCCCTGCCCGCCGGGCTGCTGCACCGAATGGGTGGCGTCGAACACCACGGGGCAGCCGATCTCGGCCATGATCGGCAGGGCCCGCATGTCCGACACCAGAGTATTGTAGCCGAACGAGGCTCCACGCTCGCACGCCATGGCGTTGGGATTCCCGGCGCCCGTGATCTTGGCGATCACATTCTTCATGTCCCAAGGGGCCAGGAACTGCCCCTTCTTGACGTTGATGGCCTTGCCCGTCCTGGCCGCCGCGATCAGCAGGTCGGTCTGCCGGCAAAGGAAGGCCGGGATCTGCAGCACATCCACCACCTCGGCGGCGATACGCGCCTGGTCTTCGGTGTGGACGTCGGTAATGACCGGCAAGCCAGTGACCTCACGGATTTCCGCGAAGATCGGCAGCGAGCCTTCTAGACCCAGCCCCCGCTGCGCGTTCGCCGACGTCCGGTTCGCCTTGTCGAAGGACGTCTTGTAGATCAGCCCTGCACCGAGTCGGGAGGCAATCTCCTTGAGCTGATGCGCCGTCTCCAGCGCGTGCTGGCGACTCTCCAGCTGACAGGGCCCGGCGATGAAGGCCAGCCGGCTGGCGCCGCCGATACGGATCGACTGGCCGGCTCGGGTGGAGAGCTCGATGACGGCGTTGGGCTGGGTCAAGGCGATATCCTGCAGTTGGTCTTGATCCGCGCCCGCGGACCGGGCGTAGAAGTGGCGTGTCGAGGCTTATGTCACAAGTCCGCGGGGGAACGCATGCCGATGGCGGCGCGCCGGTCATTCTCTGGTTCCGGCGCGACCTCCGTCTAGCGGACAATCCGGCGTTGGATTGGGCGGCCGGAACGGGGCGACCGGTGGTTCCCGTGTATGTCCATGACGAGGCGCTGGAGGCCCGGCGCCTGGGGGCGGCGGCCCGCTGGTGGCTGCACGGTTCCCTTGATGCGCTGGACGCCCAGTTGGCCTCCCTGGGTTCGCGGCTGATCCTGATGAGCGGACCGTCTGCGGGAGCGCTGGTCGAGCTTGCTGGCGTGACGGGAGCAGGAGCCTTGGCGTTCAACCGCCTTTACGACCCATCGGCCCGGGAGCGAGAGGCGGCCGTCGTAGAGATGCTGCCCGACCTCGAAGTGAGGTCATTCTGCGCCGGCTGGCTGAGGGAGCCAGGCACGGTGCTGACCGCACAGGGAGCTCCCTACAAAGTCTTCACCCCCTTCGGGAAGGCGCTCGGCGCCTCTTTCACTCCCCCTCCGCCCTGCCCTCCGCCGGATCGTCTGCGCGCCCCTGTCACATGGCCGGGCTCGGAGCGCCTTGCCGACTGGGGCCTCCGCCCATGCAGACCCAATTGGGCCTCAGCCTTCGAGGGCGACCCCGGCGAACCTGGCGCCCTTTCACAGCTTGAGGGATTTGCCCGGCGCTGCCTCGAAACGTATCCCGTTTCGCGCGACGCCCCTGGCGACCCGAGGGGGACGAGCCGCCTGTCTCCACACCTCCGCTTCGGCGAGATCGCGCCATGGCGGGTCTGGTCAGAGGTCGGTTCCGGGAGGGCCGCGGCCAAATTTCGGGGGGAATTGGCCTGGCGCGACTTTGCGGCCCACCTGCTGCATCACTTTCCAAGGATGACGGTCGACAACATGCGACCGGCCTTCGATCGGATGGTCTGGCGAACCGACCCGGCCGGGTTCGAGTCGTGGACCCGTGGCCAGACCGGCTTCCCGATCGTCGATGCAGGCATGCGTCAACTCTGGACCACAGGCTGGATGCACAACCGGGTCCGCATGATCGTCGCTTCCTTTCTGGTGAAGGACCTGATGATCGACTGGCGCGAGGGCGAGGCCTGGTTCTGGGACTGTCTGGTCGACGCCGATCCTGCCAACAACACCATGAACTGGCAGTGGGCGGCCGGTACGGGAATCGATGCGGCCCCCTATTTCCGCGTGTTCAATCCCGTGCTGCAAGGCGAACGGTTCGACCCGGACGGGCGCTACGTCCGCCGTTGGGTGCCCGAGCTTGCCCGCCTGCCTGACCGTTGGTTGCATCGGCCCGCCGAGGCGCCACGCGAGGTGCTCGATCGCGCCGGTCTTGTCATCGGGCGCGACTACCCCGCTCCAATCGTTGATCATGCGGCCGCGCGGACACGCGCTCTTGAAGCGTTCAGAGCCCTCAAGTGAGTGGACGCGCAGGGGCTTTCAGTGTTGGAATTTGCGCGCCGGTGAGCCGGAGACCTGCACCATGACCGACGTCGCGCCTGCCGAAACGCCGATCTGGACCCTGCCGGAGGTGCGCGGCACGCCTGCGCCTTTTCGCATGTTTCTCAAGCTTGCCGCGAGTAACTGGGCGGTTGGCCAGTGGCGCTTCATCCTTCCCGACGGCCGGGATATCGTCATTCGCGGACGCGACAAGGGCCCGGTCGGTGTCATCCGAGTCCAGGACTTTCGGTTCGTCGGTCGCGTTATGGCCGCAGGGGATATCGGCTTCGCTGAGGGCTACATGGCCGGCGAGTGGGACACGCCCGACCTGTCAGCCCTGCTCGAGGTGATCAGCCTCAACTACGACCGGATCAAGAAGCTGACGCTGGGAAATCCCTTCGTGCGCTTCATCAACAACCTTACGCACCTGATGCGGCGCAACAGTCGCGCGGGGTCCCGCAAGAACATCCATGCCCACTACGACCTCGGCAACGCCTTCTACGAAAAGTGGCTGGATCCGAGCATGACCTATTCGTCGGCCCGCTACGCGCGGCGGGGACAACCGCTCGACGAGGCCCAAATCAACAAGTACCGGGCGCTGGCTGAGAGCATGGGGCTTCAACGGGGCCAGTCCGTTCTCGAGATCGGTTGCGGCTGGGGGGGCTTCGCCGAATTCGCCGCGCGTGAAGTCGGAGCGAATGTCACCGGCATCACGATTTCCCGGGAACAGTATGACTACGCACGCGAGCGCCTTTTCCGCCAGGGCCTGGGCGAGCAGACCGAGATCCGAATGGTCGACTACCGCGACGTCGACGGTCGGTTTGATCGCGTGGCGTCAATCGAGATGTTCGAAGCGGTTGGGGAGGAGTACTGGCCAGCCTACTTCGGAAAGATCCACGACGTTCTCACGCCGGGCGGACGCGCGGGGCTGCAGATCATCACGATAGAGGATCAGCACTTCGATACCTACCGCCGCCGCACCGACTTCATCCAGAAGTACATCTTCCCTGGAGGCGTGCTGCCGAGCGAGGCCGCGCTCAAGCCGGTGATCGAAAACGCGGGCCTCGCTTGGGGCAAGGTGGCGAGGTTCGGCCAGGATTACGCAGACACCCTGGCCGAGTGGGGCAAACGTTTCCAGGCCGCCTGGCCAGAAATCAGACCTCTGGGATTCGACGAACGCTTCCGCAGGTTATGGGCCTTCTATCTCAGCTATTGCGAAGCGGGGTTCCGCACCGGGCGGACGGATGTAATCCAGCTGGAGCTGAAGCGCGCCTGACCCATGCGTGATCCTCTGATCGCAACCGAGGATCTCGCCGACCGCCTTGCGGAAGGCGGCGTCCGCGTCGTCGACGGCAGTTGGTTCATGGACGGCCGCGACGCTCGCTCGGCGTGGCGCGACGCCCACATCCCGGGCGCCGTCTTCTTTGACCTCGACGCCGTGGCAGATCGAACAAGCGGTTTGCCCCACATGCTTCCCCAGCCCGAGCTTTTCGCCCGGGAAGTGGGCGACCTGGGCATTGCAGAGAACGATCACATCGTCGTCTACGACCAGGCCGGGCTGTTCTCAGCCGCGAGGGTCTGGTGGACCTTTCGCGCCATGGGCGCCCTGCGGGTTCAGGTTCTGGACGGGGGCTTGCCCAAGTGGCGCTCCGAGGGCCGGCGGCTCGACTCCGGCGTCAGCTCCCGCCCCGCGGCGTTATTCCAGGCTCGGTTGCGAGGGACGTTGATACGCACCTTCGACGAGGTGACGCATGATCTTGGAGCCGGCGGGCAGATCGTGGACGCGAGGCCAGCAGCGCGCTTCCGCGGCGAGGCGCCCGAGCCGCGGGAGGGTCTGCGAAGCGGCCATATGCCCGGGGCGCGGTCGCTTCCGTATACCGAACTGCTGAATTCGGACGGCACGATGAAGACGGCCAGCGATATCCGGAGGCTCTTCGACGCGGCGGGCGTCGATCCGGAGCGCCCCGTCACCACCACCTGCGGGTCCGGAGTGACGGCGGCGATCCTGGCCCTCGCGCTTGCGCGGCTGGGGAACGAGACCGCTGCGGTTTACGACGGTTCCTGGGCGGAATGGGGCTCCCGCGCGGATGCCGAAGTCGTGACGGGCCCGGCCTGAGGCTCAGCCGAGCTTGTAGCCGCAGAGCTTGTTGCCATCGAGATCGCGGAAATAGGCGAAATATGCCTTGGGCATCCGCGGCCCAGGCGCCCCCTCATCAGTGGCGCCCAGCTCCAGGGCCTTGGCGTGGAAGGCGTCCACCTCCTCGGTGGTGTCGAAGCTGAACCCGCCCATGGTGCCATTGCCGATGCAGGCGTCGCCGCCGTCGTGCGGCCGGAGCACGCCGAACATTCCGTTGTCTCGCCCGCTGTACAGACGCCCGCCGGAAGGGTGCTCGAAAACCGGCCGCATGCCGATGGAGCCCAACAGGGCGTCGTAGAACGCCTTGGCCGGCTCGAGGTTATTCGAGCCGACGGTCATGTAGCTCATGCGGGCCACGGGCGCCCCTCCAGTCCGTTCCTTTTGGAAACTTACAGGAGCGGGATCCCTGCGCAAGGGGCCCTCTTAGAGAATGCGGCTGAGGAATTCCCGTGAACGTTCGTGCTTGGGATTGGAGAAGAACTGGTCCGGCGGCGCGATTTCGACAATCTCGCCCTCGTCCATAAAGATAACCCGATCCGCTACTTCCCGCGCAAAGCTCATCTCGTGGCTGATGACCATCATGGTCATGCCCTCATAAGCCATCTCGGTCATGACCTCGAGAACCTCACCCACCATCTCGGGATCGAGCGCCGAGGTCGGTTCGTCGAAGAGCATGATCTCGGGGTTCATGGCGAGAGAGCGGGCGATGGCCGCGCGCTGCTGCTGACCGCCGGAAAGTTGCGCCGGATACTTGCGGGCCTGCTCGCCGATATGAACCCTTTCGAGGAGCTCCATGGCTTCCTCCTCCGCGGCCTTTCTCGGCTTCTTCAACACCCACATCGGCGCGAGCGTGCAGTTCTCAAGGATGGTCAAGTGCGGAAACAGGTTGAATTGCTGGAAGACCATGCCGGTCTTGCGACGCGCCGCTGTGGCCTCCTTCGGGGGGCCCTTCAGATCGCAGCCGACGACCTTGATGCGGCCCTCCTGGTAGGGCTCGAGCGCGTTCACGCAGCGGATCAAGGTCGACTTGCCCGAGCCTGAGGGGCCGAGGATCACCACCTTCTCGTTGTCGCGGATCGAAAGGTCGACGCCGCGCAGGATATGGGTGTCGCCGTACCACTTGTGGACGCCCTCGATCTCGACGCAGGGCGGGCCAAGCGCGGGACGCACCCGGGCCGGAGGAGCGGGGGTTGCCGCCGCCTGCGGGGCCGCGGCGGACTTGCGGGCCGCCGGTTTCTTTGCGGGCGCTCTGGTCATGCAGGTTCTCGCGCGGGTTTGGCTTCCTTGCCGGTCTGCTTCTCGAGCGAGGCCGACCAGCGGGACATGGAGAAACAGGCCACCCAGAACACGAAGGCGACGAAGACGTAGCCCTCGTTTTCCAGGCCCAGCCAGCTGAAGTCGCTGAGGGCCTGCCTGATCACGCCCGTCACCTCGAGGATGGCGATGACGTAGAGCAGGCTGGTGTCCTTGAAGAGGCCGATGAAGGTGTTCACGATGGCCGGGATGGAAATGCGGATCGCCTGGGGCAGGACCACCAGGCCCGTCGTCTGCAATAGGCCCAGTCCCAGGGCGTGCGCGGCCTCCCGCTGGCCCTTGGGCACCGACTGGAGTCCCCCCCGCACCGCCTCGGCCATGTAGGCCGACGAGAACAGGGTCACGACGGCCAGGGCCCGCATCAGCTTGTCGAGGTTCACCCCGGCCGGCAGGAACAGCGGCAGGACGACCGACGACATGAACAGCAGCGTGATGAGCGGCACGCCCCGGATGATCTCGATGAAGCCGATGGAGAAGGCCTTGATGATCGGCAGGTCCGACCGGCGGCCGAATGCCAGCAGGATCCCGATCGGCAGCGCGAAAATGGCGCCGGTCAGGCCAACCAGCACGTTCAGCATGATGCCGCCCCAGTAGTCGGTCGGCACGCTGGGCAGAATGTTGGCCCCGCCCAGGATGGCGATCGCGGCGATCACCCCCACGGGCGCGAGCAGCGCGCTCCACGCCGGCAAGTCGCGCTTGACGACCGGAAAGACGGCGACGGCCAGGAACAGCATGGCCAGAGCGACCCGGTACAGGTGCCCCTCCGGATAGTAGCCAGCCACGACCTGTCGCCAGCGGGCGGTGATCACCGCCCAGCAGGCCCCGCCGGACTTGCAGGCCTCCTTGGATTCCCCGAACCAGTCGGCCCGGATCACCGCCCAGTCGAGGGCGTGCCAAACCAGCCAACCGAACACGATGGCGACCACCACCGTCAGGATGCTGTCGGCCACCGAACCGAACAGGTTCTGACGGGCCCACTGCCAGGCGGTCAGGCGGGGCGCGAGACGGGGCGCGCGGGTCACGGCGGCGTCGCTCATCGCGGCGTCGCCCATACGGCGGACTGTGCGTTGTACCAGTTCATGAACAGGGACACCGAGAGGCTGCAGGCAAGGTAGAACAGCATCACCAGCGAGAGCGTCTCGATGGCCTGGCCGGTCTGGTTCAGGCTGGTCCCGGCGAAAACGGCGACAAGGTCGGGATAGCCTATGATCACGGCCAGCGACGAGTTCTTGGTCAGGTTCAGGTACTGGCTGGCCAGAGGGGGCACGATCACCCGCATCGCCTGGGGCAGGATGACCAGCCGCAGGGTCTGCCCCTCGGACAATCCGATCGCCCGGGCGGCCTCGCCCTGGCCCTTGGCGACGGCGGTCAGGCCCCCCCGGACGATCTCGGCGATAAAGCTGCCGGTGTAGAAGCTGAGCGCAATCCATAGCGCCATCAGCGCGGGCGACATGGTGAAGCCCCCCGAAAAGCCGAAGCCTTCACGATGAGGCACGTCGATTCCGATGGGGTTCCCGGTGCCGAGGAAAGCCAGCAGAACGCCCACCCCCGCCACGGCCCAGCCCCAGTGCGGTGAAGCGCCCTTGCCATGCTCCGTGCGCAGCCGACGCAGCCGGGCCGACACAAAGAAGGCGGCCAGGATGAAGGCGACGGAACCCCACACGGCCACGTCGGCCAGGCCATTCAGCCAGAGCTGCGGGAGGTAGACTCCGCGGTTGGTCAGGAAGGCGACCCCGTCGGCGCCGAGCGCGCTTCGCGGCGGCGGCAGAAGCAGGGCGATGTTGTACCAGACCAGGATCTGTACCGGCAGCGGCGTGTTTCGCGCGATTTCCACGTAGGTCGTCGCCACCAGGCGGCCGAGGTAGTTTCGGGACACTCGCATGACCCCGGCGATCAGGCCGATCACCGTCGCCGTGACGATGCCCATCGAGGCCACGAGGATCGTGTTCAGCGCCCCGACCAGGAACACCCGCGCATAGGTGTCCGTAGGCTCGTAGGGAACGAGGTTCTGGGCGATGTCGAACCCCGCCTCGCGATCCAGGAAGCCGTACCCCGTCGAAATGCCGCGCGCCTCGATGTTGGCGCCGGCGTTCCCGGACAGCCAGACCGCCAACACGACCAAACCGAAGATGAGCAGGCCCTGGGCGAGAAGTCCCCTCGCCCCGCCCATCCGCTCCATGAAGCCCCCCCGCCCCATGCCGCTACCTCACCGGCGGGGAATACATGAGCCCCGGCTTGTCGGTGGACCAGAGGGCGTTGATGCCCCGCTCCAGCTTCATGGGCGAGGTGCGCCCGATGTTCCGCTGGAAGATCTCGCCGTAGTTCCCCTCGGCCTTGATGATCCGGTAGGCCCAGTCGTTGGAGAGGCCCAGCATCGCACCCATGCCGCCCTCCACTCCGAGCAGGCGGCGCGTTTCGGGATCCTTGGAGTTGCGGCGCATCTGGTCGACGTTGGCCTGGGTGATCCCCAGCTCCTCGGCGAGGATGGTGGCGTAGAGAGTCCAGGCGACGATATCTCGCCACTGACTGTCGCCCTGGCGAACCGCCGGGCCGAGCGGCTCCTTCGAGACCACCTCCGGCAGGATGATGTGGTCGTTTGGATTGGACAGTGTCGAGCGAACGGCGGCCAGCTGGCTGACATCGGTCGTCAGGGCGTCGCACGCCTCCTTGGCGTAGTTGGCGCGCGCCTGATCCTCTGTCTCCACGACGACCGGCTCGTATTTCAGGCCGCGAGCGCGGAAATAGTCGGCCAGGGTCAGCTCGGTCGTCGTACCGGTCTGCACGCAGATACGCGCCCCGTTCAGCTCGGTGACCGAATGCACGTTCAGCGACTTGGGCACCATGAAGCCCTGACCGTCGTAGTAGTTCACCCCGGCGAAATCGAGCGCGTTGCCGCTGTCGCGGGACAGGGTCCAGGTCGTGTTTCGCCAGAGGACGTCGACCTCTCCCGACACCACGGCGGTGAAGCGCTCCTTCGATGAAAGCGGCTGGAAGCGCACGGCGTTGGGATCGCCGAAGATCGCCGCCGCCATCGCGCGGCAGAAGTCCACATCGAAGCCCCGCCAGCGCCCGCGATTGTCCGGGTAGGCGAAGCCGATCAGCCCCTGGTTCACGCCGCAGACCAGCCGCCGTCGCGCCTTCACGGTCTTGAGGGTCGCTCCCTGGGCGCCCATCGCCGGCCCATTGGCCGAGGGCGCGCCGTCGACCGCCACGGCCTCGGGCGGCGGACCGTCGACGGCCGACCCGGGATTGCCGCAAGCGGCAAGGCTACCGAGCACGGCGAAGACGGCGAGTCGCTTGTGCATTGAAGCTCCCCCTGACGCGAACTGGATGCGGTTGCCGGGTGCGGCCCGGCCGCATACTCCTGTCAGGCGAGACGACAGCCTCAGGAACCCCGCGTCAACCCCATGGACGAACGCACCCGCCTGATCCGAAGCGCAACCCGGCGTGGCGGCCCCCGGCGGGCGGTCAATCCTCCCATCGAACGGGCCACGACCCTGCTGAACGAGCGGGCGTCGGACCTTCGCGATTCGTCGCTGGGGCCGGTCTACGGAATCGAGGGCCTGGGCGTTCATCGCGCGCTGGAGGACGCGCTCAAGGAGCTTGAGGGCGCGACGCATGTCTTCCTGCTCCCCACCGGCTTGGCCGCGGTGACCGTAGCGGCGCAGGCGGTCCTGCGACCGGGGGACCAGGCCTTGGTGACCGACGCCGCTTACGGGCCGACCCGCCGGTTCTTCGAACGGGAACTGAAGCGCTGGCAGGTGGAGACCGCCTTCTATCCGGCCGCCGGGGAGGCCTCTGACATCCTCGGCCGAATCCAGCCGGCCACGAAGCTCCTGCACATCGAGTCGCCTGGATCGGTGACCTTCGACATGGTGGACGTCCCGGCGCTCGCGAGCGGGGCGAAGACCGCCGGGGTCGTCACCCTCATGGACAACACCTGGGCGGCCGGCGTCCTGTTCAAGCCGTTGGCCCACGGCGTCGACCTCTCGGTGCAGGCCCTGTCCAAGTACGTCGGCGGCCACTCGGACGTCTTCCTCGGGTCGGTCGCAACCAACGACGCCCGCTTGGCGCGCCGCGTGGCGAACCTGATCGAGGATGCCGGCTGGTACGTGTCGCCCGACGACTGCTGGCTGGCTTTACGTGGCCTTCGGACCCTGCACGTCCGCCTCACCCAGCATTTCGAGAATGCACGCAAGGTCGCCGAGTGGCTGGAAGGGCAGCCGGAGGTCGCCGAAGTGTTGTGGCCGGGCCTCGGCTCGTCGCCACACCACGCACTCTGGTCCCGCGACTATGTAGGCGCTTGTGGCCTCATGGGGGTGGTTCTGAAACCGGGCGCTCCCGGGCGGGCCGAGGCCGCGCTGGACGCCCTCGAACTCTTCGGGCTCGGCTACTCGTGGGGCGGGTTCGAAAGCTTGGCCACCTTTGAGGAACCGCAGTTGGGCCGCCGACTTCACCAGCGCCCCCTCCCCGGCCCGCTTCTGCGCCTGCACGTTGGGCTTGAGGCGGCTGGCGACCTGATCGCCGATCTGCGTCGCGGCCTCGACGTCTACGGAGGCGATGGCGGCCACGGCTGATCAGGCGCCCAGGATTGTCGAGTGGCGCGCCCTGCAGGACTCGAACCTGCAACCGCCTGCTTAGAAGGCAGGTGCTCTATCCAGTTGAGCTAAGGGCGCCCGGCGGGGCACGGGACTAGTGGGTCCAGGGCTGCTTGCGGCCGAACGCGAAGTTGTCCGCGTAGGCCTTGATGATAGTTCTGGTTTCGTTGGGCTCGAAGACACGGAACGGAATGCCGTGACGCTGGGCGTACTCGACCGCCTGCTCCCGGGACTCGAAGTTGAGGACGACCTGGGCGTTCATGTCGCTGGACGAGCTCCAGCCCATTAGCGGGTCGGGCGTGCGCGCCGAGGCGGGCTCGAACTCGAGCTTCCACACCTGCGTCTTGGCCTTGCCCGATTGCATGGCCGGCTTGGCGGGGCGGTAGATGCGCGCGAGCATGCTCGTCTCCAGTTCCTGTCTGGCGGTGGTCGGGGCGGCAAGATTCGAACTTGCGACCCTCTGCTCCCAAAGCAGATGCGCTACCAGGCTGCGCTACGCCCCGGACCGCCGGCGAGGCGCCTCTTTGCCATGCAACCCCTTTGGCCGCAACGAAGCCGTTAGCGCGTTCCGAAGAACGGGTGACGCACCGTATCGCCCTCGCGGATCCCCAACTCCGCGGCGAGGCCGCCGTTGATCTCCAGCACGCCGGTGGCCGGCCCGTACGACGGCAGCGGGGTCTCGTTGAACGGGACGGCGTTGGCCTGGATCGAGATGATCCGGCCGCTCCGGTCAATGTAGATGATGTCGAGCGGAATGTAGGTGTTTCGCATCCAGAACGACCGCTCGCGGTTGTCCTGAAACTCGAACAGCATGCCGTGGTCACGCGGCATGGACGGGCGATTCATCAGTCCGTGCTCGCGCTCGGCCTCGTCGTCGGCGATCTCGACCTTGAAGGCGTGACGGCCGCCCGAGGTGACCACGGTCAAATCCTCCAGGGGCGAGATGTAGCCGGCTTCGGCGCTGGCCGCCGCGTTCGAGCGGTCGCCAAGGGCGCAGGCCCCCAGCATCAGAGCCGCGGAGAAAGCGGCCAGCAGGGCTCGGCGAGCGAGGAAACGCATGGGCAGTCGTCCGACGTAGGGCCCTCAGCCCGACGGCGGGCCTAGACCGGTTGAATCTCCGCCACGACCAGCCCCTTCGGGCCGTCCGCGAACCGGACCATCACGTCCTCCCCCGGCTGCAGGTCGTCAAGCCCGCAGCGGTGAAGAATTTCGACGTGCACGAAGATGTCGCCCGGCTCGGCGTCCCGCACCACAAAGCCGTAACCTTTGGTGCGATTGAACCACTTCACCTTGGCGCGCTCCAGCGGACCAGACGCCTCGATCGGCTGTGACGGCCGGCGCGGCGTGCGGACGAATTCGGCGCCCCGATCGCGACGCAGGCTGTCGTAGCCCCGGCGTTCGGGCGGCGGCGGCGCCGCGCTTTCGTCGATTTCGAAGATGGAGGCGACCTGCCACCCCTTGGGCCGTCGGATCACATCACAGACGATAGTCGCGCCCTCCATGGCGCTCTCCCGCCCGGAGTCCCGCAGGCTCGTGATGTGCAGCAGCACGTCCTTGAGACCGGTCTTGTCCGGCTCGTCCGGGACGATGAATCCGTAACCCTTACCCGGATCGAACCATTTGATTCGCCCGCTAATTCTCACCGCCTCGTCATGCGAGTCGGCGTCTTCCAAGTCGTACCCCACAGCCCCAGCCCCTAGCCGTCGTCAAGCCGTCGTCAGTGGCCCGCTTCCCCCCTACGGACGCGAGACCATAACATGGTTATCTTTCTTTAAGGGATGGGGGAAACGAAAATTTCCCCGGACGGACGAATCCGTCAGGTCACGCGTGGCAGTCCCTAGGGGAATCGAACCCCTCTTTTCAGGTTGAAAACCTGACGTCCTAACCGATAGACGAAGGGACCGCGGCGCGGAGCGGCGGATATAACCGTCGATTCCCGAGCGCGCAAGACCGGATTCCCATCGTGCAGCGCCTTTCCGCGCCGCCCGCCCGGTGCGCGCGTCAGCGGCCCTCCGAGGCCGCCCGTGCGTCCGCCAGAACTGCGTCCAGGCCGGTCAGGGCGGCGCCGTCGTAGCTGATCTGTCCGCAGGCCTGACGGATGTCCTCATCCGAGTTCCCCACGGGCCGCTGGAAGCCCTCGGGACCGTCGAACCGCTCGATCGCCCTGCGCCGCACGTCGAACAGTTCGCTGTGGTCCAGCCGGAACAGCCGGGCCCGGCAGTCGTAGACGTACAGCGAGACCGAATAGACCCCCTCGCCATGCGGCGCACGGATCGGGCGGATGAAGACGTCGATGCGCCACGTCTGGACCTGATCCGTCGCTCTCCCCGCCGGGACGTTCACATACTGCCAGCGGCCGTCCTCGACTTCGCCGACGCGCACATAGGCAATGGACGGCGCAGCAAAGGGGTCGGGCCGAGGCGGCAGGGCGGACGGGGGATCCGGCGGCGCAGGCGCCGAGGGGGACGACGGGCCGGCGGCCAGGCTGGCGGCGGACATCAGGCCGAGCAGCAGCGCCCGCATCTCAGGCGGCCTGCCTCGGGTCGGCGGCGTCCTCAATCTCAAGCTGGACCCCTTCCCGGCCCTGCCAGTCGTCGGCCTTGAGGCGGCCCGCCACGTGCAGGGTGGGTGATCCGCCCAGCAGGGCGTGGCCGAGCGGCGTGTCCGCGCTGCGCCAAGAGATCGCCTTGAGCCGCGCGCCGTCGTCGCCGACCAGCTGGCAGCGGACATGCCCCCCGTTCAGCGCCTGGGCGCCCAGCACGCGGACCCCGGCCAGGGCGAACAACGGCTCAGGCGCCCCCGGTCCGTAGGGCGCCAGGCGCTCGAATGCGGCCCAAAGCGCGCGATCCGCCCCGCCCGGGGTGACCAGGGCGTCGATCTCGACCGCGTCGATCGCGCTGGCCTCCGCCTGCTCGCTGCGCAGGCGGTCCTCGAGGAATGTGCGAAACTCGGTCACGTCGCGGGGTCGGATCGCCAGGCCGGCCGCCATGGCATGCCCGCCGCCCGAGATCAGCAGTCCTTCCTCCCAGGCCGCCTGCACCGCGCGGCCGAGGTTCACACCGGGCTGCGACCGGCCTGAGCCCTTGCCGATGTCGTTCTCCGGATCCAGCCCGATCACCACGACAGGCTTGCGCCACCGCTCGCGCAGTCTGCCCGCAACAATGCCGACCACGCCGGGACGCCAGCCGTCCCCCGCCGCCACGACGACCGGCGCATCCGGATCGAAATTCGACGCCTGCTCGACCTGGCGTACGCAGGCGTCCAGGCACTCCTTCTCGATCTCCTTCCGGGTGGCGTTCAGCGCATCCAGCTCCTGGGCGAGCGCACGAGCCTCCTCGGGGTCGTCCGTGGAGAGCAACCGGGCTCCGAGGTCCGAGCGACCGATCCGGCCGCCGGCGTTAATGCGCGGCCCCAGGATGAAGCCGGCGGCGAAGACGTTGGCCGGCCCCTTCGACTGGGCCGTGTCCATCAGGGCGCGCAGGCCGGGGTTCTTCCAGCCCGACATGACTTTGAAACCCTGTGCCGCCAGGGCGCGATTGAAGCCGGTCAGGGAGGTCACGTCACACACGGCGCCCAGGGCGGCAAGGTCGAGCCACTGGCGGATATCCGGCTGCGGGCGCTCATCGAAGAGGCCGCGACGGCGCGCTTCGCGGTTCAGCGCCGCCAGCAGGACAAAGGTGACGCCTGCGGCGGCGAGAACGCCCTGTCCAGACGGACAGCCCGGCCGGTTGGGATTGACCACGGCGGTGCAGGCCGGCGGATCCTCGCGCATCAGGTGGTGATCGATCACCACCACCTCCAGCCCGATCGAAGACGCATGGGCGATCGCGTCGTAGGCGGCTGCGCCGCAATCGACTGTGACGACCAGTTCAGCGCCGCTGTCGCGGATCCGGTCGAAAGCGGCCGGGCTGGGCCCATATCCTTCCTTCTCACGGTCGGGCACGTAGATGGGCAGCTCTGCTCCCATGGCGCGGAACCAGCGCACCAGCTGGGCCGCCGATGAGGCGCCGTCCACGTCGTAGTCCGCGAAGACGAGGGTCCGGCGCCCCCGGAGCAGGGCGTCGACGATGACTTCGGCGGCCCGGTCCATGTCGAGGAAGCTGGAGGGGTCCGGAAACAGGGCCTTCAGCGTCGGTTCGAGATAGTGCCCCGCCTCGTCTGCCGTCACGCCGCGCGAAGCCAGCGCCCGCGCAAGCGGTTCGATGAGGCCATGATTGCGCTGATGCGCCAGCACCAGAGCGGCGTCCGCCGGGCGCTCACGCCAGCGGCGCCCGCTCAGGGACGCCCCTACGCCGAGGAACCCGATCTGGCCGCCGCCGTCCGCCATCAGGCCTTCGCCGGGTGAGGCCTGCGCATGTGCACGTCACGTACGGTGCCGGACGAGGAGCTCATGATCAGCGAGTGACACTTCACCAGACCGCGGTCGTAGTGCACGGCGTCCAGCATCACGCCCTGGGTGACGCCGGTGGCCACGAAGATCGCCTCGTGCTTGACGATCTCGTGCAGGCCGTACTTCCGGTCGAGTTCGGTGATGCCGCAGCGCTCGGCGCGGGCGCGCTCGTCGTCATTGCGGAACACCAGCCGGCCCTGGAACTGGCCGCCGACGGCCTTGAGCGCAGCACAGGCCAACACGCCCTCGGGCGCCCCGCCCTGGCCGAGGTACATGTCGATGTCCGCATCGGGATCGGTGGTGTGGATCACTCCGGCCACGTCGCCGTCGGTGATCAGGGCGATCTTGCAACCCACCTCGCGCAGGGCCGCGATCAGCTTCTCGTGCCGCGGGCGGTCCATGACGCAGACGGTCAGGTCGCCGATGTCGACTCCCTTGGCGCGGGCGAGGTTCAGGGCGTTCTCCTGCGGCGGGGCGTCCAGGTCGACGATCCCCTCGGGATAGCCCGGCCCGATGGCCAGCTTGTCCATGTAGGTGTCGGGCGCGTTCAGCAGGCCCCCTGCGGGGGCGAAGGCCATCACGGCGCAGGCGTTGGCCATGTTCTTGGCCGTCAGGGTGGTGCCTTCCAGGGGATCGAGGGCGATGTCGACCTTGGGGCCCTGCCCCGCACCGACCTTCTCGCCGATGTAGAGCATCGGCGCCTCGTCGCGCTCGCCCTCGCCGATAACGATCGTGCCGTCGATGGGGAGCAGGTTCAGCGCCGTGCGCATGGCGTCGACGGCGGCCTGGTCGGCGGCTTTCTCGTCGCCCCGGCCCGCCCACTTGGCGGCCGCGATGGCCGCGGCCTCGGTGACGCGGACAGCTTCCAGCGCCAGGGCGCGGTCCAGACGGGTGATGGCCGAGTGGGCAGTCATGGGGGCAGGCTCCTGGGACAGTCTCTTGTGATTCTACGGCTTAGCGGACCGGTGCGACGAATTCGGTCGCAACGGCGCCTGGAATAGTCGGTCGGAAGCTACTTGGCGACAGGCGGCGGGACCGCCTGGGCGCGCGCCGCGGCGGCCCAGGCCTCGGTCTGTCGGGCCGCGTCCGCCGGAGCCGGCTGGGCCAGGTCGGCGTCAACCAGGCTGCGCGACGCCTGGGCCCAGGCTTCAGTGTTCTCCAGCTCCCACTGCAGTTGGGCGGCCTGGGCGGCAAGGATGCGCTGAGCCTCCTCGGTCTCGACGACGCGCATGCGGAAGTCCTCGGCGGTCGGAACATTCTGCGGAGCGGCAGGGAACTCGGACCAGCGCGGGAAAGGCCGGTCTCTCGCCGCGGCCTCGTTCACCTGCTGCGCTGCGGCCGACTTCGGATCGGCGGGCATGGCGAACGGGTCGTGGGCCAGGCAGCCGCCCAGCCCGCTCACGCCGCCCAGCAAAGCCAGGACGGTCAGGATCGGAGGTGTTCGGCCGCGCGCGGACATCTCGGTAAGCGGACTCGCCGTTTCGGTTCGTGACGGTCATAGGCTATCAGGAATGCGCGCGGAAGTACGGCGGACAGGAACCATGGCGGATAGCGGCGGCACCTCGAAGACCAGGACCAGAACGGCGAAGCCCGGAACCCGGAAGTCGCCTGGCAAGGCGAGCCGGGTGAAGGCGGCCGCCAAACCGGCCCCGCAGCCGACGCCGGACGTCGCCTCGGCAACCGAGGACCGCGCCTCGGCGGCAGCCGACGCGGCGTATGAACTGCACATGATCGATCCAGGCCAGCGCGAAGCCCTGGAGAAGCTGTCGATCAACCTGGCCCGCGCGTCCCTGACCGCCCAGTCGGCCATCGCCGAGGCGGCGCTGCGCCAGGCCGACCGCCCCGGCGCCCTCTCGCCGGACCCGTTCCACGTCGCCCCCGCCATGACGGAGGTGATGGGCAAGCTGGCCGCCAACCCGGACAAGCTGTTCAAGGCGCAGGCGGATCTCTTCAACCGCTACATGGACCTGTGGTCCACCGCGGCGCGGCGCGCCACCGGCGAGGCGATCGAGCCGGCGGTGACCCCCGCGCGCGGTGACAAGCGCTTCAATGCCCCGGAATGGTCCGAGAACCCGGTGTTCGACACCATGAAGCAGTCATACCTGCTGACTTCGGACTGGCTGAACTCGCTGATGGCCTCGGTCGAGGACGTCGACCCGCGCACCAAGCGTCGGGCCGAGTTCTTCATGAAATTGCTGACCGACGCCTTCTCGCCGTCGAACTTCCTGGCCTCCAACCCCGCCGCCCTGAAGGCCATGATCGACAGCCAGGGCGAAACCCTTGTGAAGGGCATGGAGCAGTTCGCCGCGGATATCGAACGCGGCGGCGGCCAGTTGGCCATAACCCAGTCCGACGCCTCTCGCTTCAAGGTCGGCGAGAACGTGGCCACCGCGCCGGGCAAGGTCATCTGGCGAGACCGGCTGTTCGAGCTGCTGCAGTTCTCGCCCTCGACCGACCAGCAGCACGAGATTCCGCTGCTGATCTTCCCGCCCTGGATCAACAAGTTCTACATCCTGGACCTGCGCCCGGAGAACTCGATGATCCGCTGGCTGACGGGCCAGGGCTTCACGGTCTTTGTCTGCAGCTGGGTCAACCCGGACCAGAGCCTGAAGGACGCCGATTTCGACGACTACCTGAAGGACGGCATCTACCTGGCTTCGTCCAAGGTCATGGAGCAATGCGGGACCGACCGGGTGAACACGGTCGGCTACTGCATCGGCGGGACCCTTATGGGCGCGGCGCTGGCGCACATGGCGGCCACGGGCGACAACAGGATCAACTCGACCACCTTCTTCGCCGCCCAGCACGATTTCTCGGAAGCTGGCGACCTGTTGCTGTTCACCGACGAAGCCTGGTTGCAGGAACTCGAGCAGCGCATGGACTCGGCCGGCGGGGTGCTGCCCGGCGCGGCCATGGCCGACACCTTCAACGCCCTGCGCGCCAACGACCTTGTCTGGTCGTTCTTCGTGAACAACTACCTGATGGGCAAGGAGCCTCCGGCCTTCGACCTACTGTTCTGGAACGGCGACCAGACGCGCATGCCCAAGGCGCTGCACATGCAGTACCTGCGCCGTCTGTATGGCCAGAACGCCCTGGCCAGGGGCGAGATGGAAATGGGAGGGGTGAAGCTGGACCTCTCCAAGGTCAAGATTCCGCTGTACTTCCAGGCCTCGAAGGAAGACCACATCGCGCCCTCGCGCTCGGTCTACAAGTCCGCGCGCCTCTACGGCGGACCGGTGACCTACACCATGGCCGGCTCAGGCCACATCGCCGGCGTGGTCAATGCGCCGGAGGCGAAAAAGTACAACCATTGGATCAACGATGGGCTCCCCGAGACCCTCGACGAGTGGATGGCCGGGGCGGTCGAGCACCCAGGCTCATGGTGGCCCCACTGGGCCAAATGGCTGGCCGACAAGTCGGGCCCCATGATCGCGGCCCGCGATCCGGCCAACGGCAAGCTCAAGCCGCTCGGCGAGGCGCCGGGCGAATACGTGAAGGTGAAGAGCTGACGGGCTGTAAAGCTCGCCGGTAATCAGGCCGGCACGAACCTGAGCGCCACGCCGTTGTTGCAGTAGCGCACGTCGGTCGGGCTGATGCCCTCGCCGCGGAAGATGTGTCCTTGGTGGCCCAGGCAGCGGGCGCAGTGATATTCTGTGCGCGGCTGCAGGAGCAGGAAGTCCGGCTTGGTGCCTACGTTCATGGCCCGCGAGAAGCTCGGCCAGCCGGTGCCGGAATCGAACTTCCAGGCCGAGTTGAACAGCGGCAGCGCGCAGCCCCGGCAGACGAAGGTTCCCCGGCGGTGCTCATTTACGAGCGGGCTGGAGAACGGCCGTTCTGTATTCTCGTGTCGAAGGGTCGCGTAGGACGCCGGGGGCAGGCGCCGCTTCCATTCCGCGTCGGAAATCCTGCGCCATGGCGAATTTGCGTAGCCGGCCTCGGCGGCGTTAGGGGCGGCTGCGGCCCGGCCGGCGAAGGCGGCGGCCAGCAGACTGGCTCCGCCAGCCAGGATGGCGCGGCGGGCCGGGTATCGGTCGGTGGCGAGCTTTTCCATGCCTCTTGATACGCTCGCCACGGCGTTTGGGTTACGGCGGAAGCAAAATTCCTGACACCGCGCGCAGGGGCGAGACGCGGCCCCCTAGAGACCGGCAGCCTCATCGAGGCCGAGCATCAGGTTCAGGTTCTGCACGGCGGCGCCGGACGCCCCCTTTCCGAGGTTGTCGAGCTGGGCGACCAGCCTCGCCTGGCCTCGCGCCGGATCCCCGAAGACCCAGAGCTTCATCCGGTTCGTGTTGTTGAACGCCTCGGGCTCCAGCTTCTTCGTCGCGTGGGCCTCCGCTCGCGTCGCCACGGTCACGAAACGCTCGCCTGCGAAAGCATCCTCGATCGCCGCCTGCACGTCGTCCAGCGTCGGCTTGCCCGGCATGGCGAAGAGCTGGAGCGGGACCTCGACGATCATGCCCTGGGCGAAATTTCCGACCGAGGGCGTGAACAGCGGGGGCACGGTCAGGCCGGCGTGCTTCTGCATCTCGGGCACATGCTTGTGCCCAAGCGCCGTCGCGTAGATGCGATACGGGTCAGGGCTCTCGCCCTCCTCGAACTCGGCGATCATCGATTTGCCGCCGCCGGAGTAACCGCTGACGGCGTTGACGGTGACGGGCCAGTCGGCGGAGATCACGCCCGCGGCCACCAGGGGCTGGACGAGCGCGATGAATCCGGTCGGGTAGCAGCCGGGGTTGGAAACGCTCTTTGCGTTACGGATGGCGTCGCGCTGGGCGCCCCTGGCCATCTCGGCGAAGCCATAGGCCCACCCCTCCGCCACGCGGTAGGCCGTCGAGGCGTCGATGATCCGCGTGGTCTCGCTTTCCACCAGGCTGACCGCCTCGCGCGCCGCTTCGTCCGGCAGGCACAGGATCACCGCGTCGGCCAAGTTGAGCAACTCGGCCCGCGCGTCGGCGTCCTTGCGCCGGGCCGGCTCGATCGACAGCAAGTCGATGTCCTCGCGCCCGACCAGCCGCTCGCGGATCTGCAGGCCCGTCGTGCCCGCCTCGCCGTCAATGAAGACCTTGGCAGCCATGGTCCGAAATCCTCGTCGTTCGAGGGCGGGCCACCCATGGCCCAAAAGAAAACGGGCGCTCCGGTTTCCCGAAGCGCCCGTCCGAAAGCAGATCTGCGTTCGCTCTTAGCGCTTCGAGAACTGGAAGGAACGACGCGCCTTGGCGCGGCCGTACTTCTTGCGCTCGACGACGCGCGGGTCGCGGGTCAGCAGGCCGGCGGCCTTGAGCGGCGGGCGCAGGCCCGGCTCGTAGTAGGTCAGGGCCTTCGAGATCGCGTGGCGGATCGCGCCAGCCTGGCCCGACAGGCCCGAGCCTTCGACCGTCGCGACGACATCGAACTGGGTCGAGCGCTCGGTGATCGACAGCGGCTGGGCGATCATCATGCGCAGCACCGGGCGGG
Organism: Caulobacteraceae bacterium; assembly: GCA_019695035.1. Taxonomy (GTDB): domain Bacteria; phylum Pseudomonadota; class Alphaproteobacteria; order Caulobacterales; family Caulobacteraceae; genus JAEZEZ01. The sequence goes on from JAIBAU010000002.1 coordinate 87,986, forward strand.
CGAAATAGTTCTCCTGCTCGCGGCCGTTGATCGTGATCTTGCCGGAACCGGGCTTCAGCCAGACCCGCGCGATGGCGTTCTTGCGCTTGCCCGTGGCGTAGGCGCGGCCCAGCTTGTCCAGCTTCTGCTCGTGCACGACGGCTTCGGCCTGGGTGCCCATGCCCTTCAGGGCGTCGAAGCCGGTCGCGGCCTCGGGAGCGGTTTCAGTGGCTTGCACGTCGGTCATGTTACTGAGTCCGCTGGTTCTTGGCGTTCAGGCCGCGGAAGTCGACGACTTCCGGGTTCTGCGCCGTGTGGGTGTGCTCGGCGCCGTTGAAGATGCGCAGGTGCGTCATCTGCTTGCGGGCCAGCGGGCTTTCCTTGGGCAGCATGCGCTCGACGGCCTTCTCGAGAACGCGCTCCGGGAAGCGGCCCTCAAGCACCTGGCCGGCGGTGCGCTCCTTGATGCCGCCCGGGTGGCCGGTGTGGCGGTAGTAGACTTTCTGGGCGAGCTTGCGGCCCGTGAACTTCACCTTGTCGGCGTTGATCACGATGACGTTGTCGCCGCAGTCCACGTGCGGGGTGTAGTCGGGGCGGTGCTTGCCGCGAAGACGCATGGCGATGAAGGACGCGAGGCGGCCGACCACGGCGTTCTCGGCGTCGATCACGATCCACTTCTTCTCGACGTCCGCGGGCTTCAGCGAAGCCGTGGTCGATTTAAGCATGGTTCGAATTCCTGGATGGCAAAACGACGGGGCCGTTTCGCGGAAGCGGGGTCAATACAGGAGCGCAGCGTGCCGGTCAACGCCAGACGGAAGCGTCAAATCCCTTTAACGGTCTGAAATTGCGAGCATTATGCAATCCGGTATTAAAATACCGTGCGCATCAAAGCCGTTTCACGGCCATCAATGCTCTCGCCGCCAGGCCGCATCGTCCACGGCGGAACCGGGAGTATCCGAGACAGCCATGACCGTGTCGCGTCGCCACTTTGTCCAGACCAGCGCGGCCGCGGCCGCCTTCGCCGGTTACGCCCGCCTCGCCCACGCCCAAGCCAGCCAACCCGTCGGCGAGAGCTATCTCAACGAAGTGGCAGGCTACGGCCCGCTGAAGACGGACCCTTATGGTGTCTTTGATCTGCCGGAGGGGTTCTACTACCGCATTGTGTCGCAGGCCGGCGAGCGGATGTCGGACGGCTTGTTCACGCCGTTCAAGGCGGACGGGATGGGGTGTTTCGCCGCCCGCGGTTCGCAGGTGGTTCTGGCGCGCAACCACGAACTAAAGCCCCCGGACCGCAGCTTCGGGCCGCTGGGGGTGCGCGAACGGCTTGAAACCCAGCGGGGATCGGGACTGGGATCAGGGCGAAATCGCCTCGATCCCGCCAAGGCCTACGACCTAGACGGCGATGGGCATCCTCTCCCCGGCGGAGTCGTGCTGGTCACCTACGACATGAAGTCCGGCCAGACGATCCGACAGCACATGGCGCTCACCGGCACGGCTGTGAACTGTGCGGGCGGACAGACGCCCTGGGGGACGTGGCTGTCCTGCGAGGAGACCTTGCTCCTGCCCGGTCAAGGCGGATCAAAGGACCACGGCTGGGTCTTCGAAGTGCCGGCGACGGCGCGGGGTCTCGTGCAGGCCAACCCGCTCAAGGCCTTGGGCCGCTTCCAGCACGAGGCGATCGCCGTCGATCCTCGAACGGGCGTGCTCTACCTGACGGAAGACAATTACGACCACATGGGTCTGATCTACCGGTTCCTTCCCGCCTCGCCGGGCGAATTGCACAAGGGAGGGCGGCTGCAGGCGATGGGCTTCAGGGACTCTCCCGCAGGGGGCGATACCCGAAACCATGAGCGCCTCGACTGGGCGCAAGGGGCCTGGCGCGAGGTGGTGTGGGTCGACCTCGAAGGCATCGACAATCCCCATGCTGATCTCGCACAGCGCGGCCACGCCGCGGGGGCGGCTTTCGTCGCGCGTGGAGAGGGAATTCATTGGGCCGACGGGGAGATCTACATCTGCGCCACGACCGGCGGCCGGGAGAAGTACGGACAAATCCTGCGCTATGTCCCCAGCCGTTTCGAGGGCCAGTCCGGAGAGCGCGAAGAGCCCGGGCGGTTGCAGCTCTTCCTGGAGAGCCACAGCCAGGCGATCCTCAACAGCGCCGACAACGTGACCGTCTCGCCGCGCGGGCACCTGATTGTCGGCGAGGACGACATTGCCAAGACCCTCAAGAACCACCTGCGGGGCGTCACGCCGGAGGGCAAGGTCTACACCCTGGGGCGCAACATGTTCCGGGACAACGCCGAACTGGCGGGAGTCTGCTTCTCGCCCGACGGGTCGACCCTGTTCCTCAACATCTACTGGCCGGGGATCACCCTCGCGATCACAGGGCCCTGGAGCGAATTCCGAAACTGAAGAAGCGCTCTTCCGAACGGTGGACCCGCCAGGCGGTAAAGGTCGCCGTGGTCAGCACCAGAAGGGCGCCGACCTGGTGCAGCACGCCCAGCCAGAGGGGCGTGGCGTTCATGAGCGTTGCAATGCCCAGCAGGGCCTGCGCCCAAACGAGGCCCGCCAGCACCGCCGCCGCCAGGCGCACGCCGTCGGGCATCCGCGCACGCCCGGCCATGACGACATAGAGGCTCGCGCAGACCAGCAGCACATAGGCTCCGATCCGGTGATCGAATTGGACCAGCGCGGGGTCGTGCAGGAACGCACGCAGCGGCCCGCCGCTCATGTCGACCGGAGCCAGGATGTCGCCGTTCATCAATGGCCAGTCCGTATAGATGCGGCCCGCTCGGTTACCCGCGACCAGGCCCCCCAGCAGCGCCTGGACATAGACCAGGCCAAGCAACCCGAAGGAGGCTGCGCTCCATCCGCGTGGAGGACGGGTCCGTTCGCCGTCGTCGAGCGCCTCGAAGCCCGTCCACAGCAGACCAATGTAGATCAGCAACGCCATGCCCAAATGGATCGCCAGGCGCTCGGGCAGCACGTCGACCCGGGCGCTGAGCCCCGAGGACACCATCCACCAGCCGATCGCCCCCTGAACGCCGCCGAGGGCCAGCAGGGCGACGCAAGGACCGAGCAGCCGGCGAGGAACCTCGCGCCGGATCAGGAACACCACGAAGGGAACCGCGAACGCCAGGCCGATCAATCGCCCCAGCTGGCGATGCACCCACTCCCACCAGAAGATCTGCTTGAAGCCCTCAAGCGTCATGCCGCGATTGACTTGATCGTACTCGGGGATCTGCCGGTATCGGGCGAACTCCTCGGCCCAGTCGCGCGCGTTGAGCGGCGGAAGGGCGCCGCTGACCGGCTTCCACTCGGTGATCGACAGCCCCGAATCGGTGAGCCGCGTGGCCCCGCCGATCAACACCATCAGGAACACCAGTGCGGCGACCGCGAACAGCCAGATGGCCACGGGCCGCGACGATCGCGCTTGAAACAACCGGCTCATTCCAGCCGCTTAGCTCACCTTTGCGACCGGTTGTAGACGTCAGTTGAGAACAGCGTCAGCTTGACGGAACTGTGACCCGCGAGGAAGCGTTGCGGGAGCAAGCGCGCGAGGCGCGATTCTGGCTGGAGGACGTCATGGAACAGATGGGTTGGCTCTCCTGGGTCATCGCCGGCATCATTGCGGGCTGGATCGCAGAACACGTTACGGGGCGACGTCACGGCCTGATCACCAATCTGATCGTCGGCCTCGTCGGAGCGTTCATCGGCGGCTGGCTGGCGTCGACGATGAACTTCACCATCCTTCCGGCGCAGGTGTTTCTAAACAACCTCATCATCGCCACCATCGGCGCCATCCTCTTGTTGTTGATCTTCGGGATGATCCGCCGGCGCTGACTTCCAGCGCCGCACCGACTAGATTGCAGCGCCGCCGGTTCCGCCGGCGGCGTTTTCCATGGAGGCGGCATTGAGGGCGGGCGTGCGCAGGGCAATCGGGTCGATCGGCTGCGTGCTGTTTCTCGTGTTCTGGATCTGGGCCTGCCTCGCGGTCGGCGATCGTCTTCCGGACGCACCCTGGGCGAAGGTGCTGTTCTTCGCCGTCGCCGGGACCGGCTGGGGCCTGCCGCTGTTTCCGCTGATCGCCTGGGCCAACCGGCCCGACGTCAAGTAACCCTGGCCACCGACAGGGATCCGGCCGGCGACGGGCCGAGCAGTTCCGTTTCGGGTCGGCGCAGATCGAGCCAGTCGAGCGCCTGGTCGGGGCGAAGCACGACCACCTGCCGCGCGTGATAGGGCGCCATGTCCGGCCCGGGCTCCGTCGTCAGCATGGCGAAGGCTTCGTTCTTGACGATGCCAGCGATCCAGAACCAGCGCTCGCCCCGGATGGTGAACAGCCACTTGTCCTTGCGCTTCTGGGCGGGGTCCTGCGGCGCGGTGAACTCGTAGAAGCCGTCGGCCGGGATCAGGACCCGGCGGCTGGCGGCGAAGGACCGGCCGTCGGACCGGAAGTTGAAGACCGGCTTGCCGTGCGGTCCCTTCCAGGCCCAAGGCAGCATGCGGATGAGGCCTCCATCGGAGCCGCGCTCGACGACTGGCGCCCGCTCGCTGATCCGGATCGAGCTGCGCGGCTCCAGGTTGGAGGATTCGCCGTCGGCGAACTCGAGGCTCAGCTGGACCTTCGAGAAGACCTCGCCCCAGGCGTCGCGCGGTTCACGGTTGGAGAACTCATTGCACATCGCGCGATCCCGCCGCCCCCGCGAGGGGGAAGGTTCGTTGTCGGGTCAAGGAAATGGTCGGAGCGACAGGATTCGAACCTGCGACCCCTTGACCCCCAGTCAAGTGCGCTACCAGGCTGCGCCACGCTCCGAGAGCGCGCCTTATAGGGAGGTGCGGCTTGGGCCGCAACGGTCAACTGGAGCTATTTGCGCAGCGCCGCGTCCAGCGACGCCCTGGCTGCTTCCACGCCCCGCAGCGCCGCACGCAGGCGGCTCAGGCCGCCTTCGGAAATCAGCTTCGCCGCGTGCCCGAGCGTGGCCTCAGACGGGTGGGTTTCGGGGGCGTCCTCGATAACGCTGGCGTCCTGGCCGCCGGCGGCCACGAGGTGCTTGAGCCCCTGTTCGCGATAAAGGCGCTGGACGCCCTCGATCTTGAAACCGCGGGTGTAGAGCAGCGCCTTGATCCCCTGCAGGACCGCCACGTCCTGGGGGCGGTAAAACCGGCGTCCGCCGGCGCGCTTCATTGGGCGGATGAAGGAAAAGCGCGTTTCCCAGAAGCGGAGCACGTGCTGGGGGACGCCGACTTCCTCAGCGGCTTCGGAGATGGTCCGAAACGCGTTGGGCCCCTTGGTGGTCACGCGCCGTGACCGTTGGCGCCGTCCACGCGCGCCTTCATCACCTGGGATGCGCGGAAGCTGATGACCCGACGCGGGTCGATGGCGGCCGGCTCGCCGGTCTTGGGATTGCGCCCCATGCGGGCGCGCTTGGCGCGAACCTGGAATACGCCGAAGCCGGACAGCTTGACCGTCTCGCCCCGCTCCAGGGCTTCGGCGATCAGCTCAAGGGTGCGCTCGACCAGAGCCGAGCATTCGTGACGCGACAGGCCGACTTCCTGATGAACCGCTTCGCACAGGTCGGCGCGGGTCAGCGTTTCGCTCTTCATGCGTGCCCCCAGGCTAGAAGTTTCTTGTGTCGCGCGAACGGCGCGCGAGTTCAAGGCGTTCCGGCGATTTTCTCAGAGGCGCAGGGTGCAGGCGCCCCAGGTCAATCCGCCGCCCATCGCCTCCAGCAGCAACAGGTCGCCCTTGCGAATGCGGCCGTCCTGGATGCCGACCCACAGCGCCAGGGGGATGGACGCCGCCGAGGTGTTGGCGTGTTGGGCGACGGTCGAGATCACCTTGTCTTCCGAGATCCCGAGGCGGTTGGCCACGCCCACGAGAATGCGCTGGTTGGCCTGGTGCGGAATGAACCAGTCCACGCTCGACACGGCGACGCCCGCGGCTTCGGCGGCGGCCTCCACGGCCTCGGCGATGTTCACCACGGCGTTCTTGAACACCTGGTTGCCCAGCATGCGCAGATGTCCGACCGTGCCCGTGGTGGAGGGGCCGCCGTCGACGTAGAGCAGGTCGGTCTTGGTCCCGTCACAGCGCAGGGCGAAGCCCAACAGGCCCTGGTCGTCGGTCGTCCCCTGCCCTTCCACCGGCTCCACCACGAAGGCGCCGGCGCCGTCGCCGAAAAGCACGCAGGTGCCGCGATCCGAATAGTCGAGCAGCCGGGTCATTTCCTCGGCGCCCACGACCAGGGCGCACCGGGCGTGGCCGCGCGCCACGAAGCCGTCGGCGACGCTGAGCGCGTAGACAAAGCCGGAGCAGACCGCCTGCACGTCGAACGCCGGGCAGGTCGGTACGCCCAGCTTGCGCTGGAGGATGGCTGCGGTCGCCGGGAAGGTCATGTCCGGCGTGGTGGTCGCGACGACGATGAGATCCACGTCGGCCGCGGTCCGGCCCGCCGCCTCGAGGGCTCGCCGGCAGGCCTCGACGGCCAGGTCGCTGGTCGCCTGGTCCTTTGCGGCCTGGTGACGCTGGCGGATGCCCGTGCGCTCGATGATCCACTCGTCGGAGGTATCGACGATCCTGGCCAGGTCGGCGTTGCTGACGATATTCTCGGGCAGGTACCCGCCCACGCCCGTTACTGCACTGCGGATCATCAAACAGCCTCTGCCGGCGCTGCGGGCGCGGGCGTGTGAATGGCCTTGTCGAGGTGGGCCATGTTGCGGGCGATACGTTCGGCGTAGTCGCTGGCCGCGAGGTCGTAGGCGACCTTGATGGCGTTGGCGAAGCCCTTGGCGTCCGCGCCACCGTGGCTCTTCACCACAATGCCGTTCAGGCCCAGCAGGGGCCCGCCGTTGATGGCGCTGGGGTCGATGCGGTTCCGCATGGCCCTGAGCGATCCCATGGCCAACAGCGCCCCGGCCTTGGCCAGCAGGTTGGCGGTCAGGGCGTCCTTCATCAGCATCGAGATAAAGCGGGCCGTTCCCTCGGCCGTCTTGAGGGCGATGTTGCCGGTGAATCCGTCGGTGACGACGACGTCCACCGTCCCCTTGGCGATGTCGTCGCCCTCGACGAAGCCGTGGTAGTGGAGGTCGAAGCCGCCCTCGCGCAACAGCTTCTGCGCCTCGCGCACCTCCTCGTGGCCTTTCATCTCCTCGGAGCCGACGTTGAGCAGCCCGATGGAGGGACGGGTCGAGCCGTGCACCGCCTGGTGGAAGGCGTCGCCCATGATGGCGAATTCGACCAGCTGGGCGGCGTCGGACTGCACGTTGGCCCCCACGTCGAGCACGGCGGTGTAGCCCTTGACGGTGGGCCAGCTGGCTACGATCGCGGGGCGGTCGAGGCCCGGAGCCGCCATGCGCAGAAGCAGCTTGGACATGGCCATCAGGCCGCCTGTGTTACCCGCCGAGACAGCCGCCGCCGCCTCCCCGTCCTTCACCGCCTGGATGGCGTTCCACATCGACGAGCCCTTGCCCCGCCGCAAGGCGACGGCGGGCTTCTCATCCATGGCGATGACCTGGGTGGTGTGGCGGATGTCGCAGAGCCCGGCCACCTCGCCGAGGTGTTTCAGGCCCGCCTCGAGACGCGCCTGGTCGCCGTGCAGCATGAACCGCACCGGCTTGCCGGCGAGGCGCTGAACCACGCGGCCCAGGGAAGGCAGGACGACGGACGGGCCGTGATCGCCGCCCATGGCGTCGACCGATATGACGAGGGGATCGGGCAAGACTTGTCGCGTAGCTCCTGACGCGAGGTCCGTGGGACGAGGGGTGACCCGGGTCCGGCGGTCGGCGCGGCGCTCCTATCGAAACGCGCGCGGACGATAGCGCCGCGCGCCTTCGATGCAAGGGTGCTCATCCGCCAGCCGGTTCGCGGCTACTCCCTGTCGCGCTTCAAGGCCGCCAGAACCGCGAACGGCGAAGGCTCGGCCTCGGCCGCGGGCGGCTCGAACTCCGCCCCGGGTTTGCGCGGGAAGGGATCCACTTCGAGGGCCAGGTGCTCGATCACATAGGCCGCCAGGTCGATCTGGCCATTTTCGATCAGATCCGCCGGATCGGGAGTGTCCAGGCCGATCTCGAGTTCCGGGTCGCGCGGCTCTTCCTCGGGGGTCTCCGAGGCCTTCACCGAGAAGCGGCCCTCAAGCTCGACCGGCAGGGGCTCAAGGGTCACGCCGCAGGTCTGCGATCCCGCCGCCAGGAACCGGCCCTTGATCTCGTAGTCCCGCCCCCACGGCAGCACCTCGACCTCAGCCTCCAGCCGGTCGAGCGTATCGAGGCCGACGTCGCGCGCGATACGGGCGCGCTGTTGCGCGTCGGCCGCCAGCTTGCGGCCGGTCCCCTGCCCGACCTGGTCCAGGCGCACGATCACCGACCAGGGGGCGTCCATCACGGCGCTCATGGCTGTGGCCACGCCGGCTTGCCCGCCAGCAGCTCGGCCAGGGGTTGGGCGGCCAGGGCCTCGTGGGCGGCCACCACGTAGGCGGCGAGTCGGGCCGGCTCGGCCGAGTCGGCTTCGGCGTAGACGGTGCGTCCCAGCAAGGCTTCAAGGACGGCGACGTCGGGCGGCGCCAGGGCGTCGCGCACGCCCTTCAGCCGGCCCAGCACCAGGGCGGCGACCTGCTTCATTTTCTTGGCCATCGAAAGGTCGCCGATGCCGACGTCTCGCAGCACGTCGTCCAGCGAGCGCACGTAGGCGTCGAAGGCCTCCTGAGCCACCTCCTCAGCCTGCTCCCCCTGTCCGGCAAGGCGTTCCAGCAGGATCGCGAGGTGCAGGGAGTACAGCTCGAAGCGGGCGTCGATGCGGTCCGGCACGCCGAGCGCTTGATAAAAGACCGGTGCGCGCGACTGCGCCGCCACAGCGCTGTAGAGGGCGGCGCCCGTGGCCTTCGCGGGCCGGGGTTTGAACAGGGTCGACAGCATGGGGAGGCGCCTCGTTTCCGCCTCGCCGTTGAACTAATGGCCGAGGAACGGTAGGTCAAAGGCCGAAACTCTTCGCGAGCACCCATGTCCCGCTTCCCGATCGTCGCGCTGGTCTCCGCCGCCGCCCTTGTCGGCCTTGGCGCCTGCGCGCCCACGATTGCCCGCCAGGGCTTCCAGGTGATGGACGCCTCGCCCCGCGAGGTGAAGATCGGCGAGGACACCAAATCCTCGGTGATGGCCAAGCTGGGCTCGCCCTCGACGGTGTCCACCTTCGAGCCGAACGTCTGGTTCTACATCTCGCAGACGACCGAGAAGTACACCTACCACATGCAGAAGGTGACGGCGCGGGACGTGACCGTGGTCACCTTCGATCCGTCGACCGAGCTGGTCGCATCGGTCGAGAACCTCGACCTGAACGATGCGCGGCAGGTCGACTATTCGGATCGCGAGACACCGACCCGCGGCCGCGAGCTGACGGTGCTCGAACAGTTGCTGGGCAACATCGGCCAGGGCGGACTGCCCCCGATGGACGACAACGACCCCGGCAACCGGCCCAACCGCTAGACCATCGAGATCTGAGGCCCCGGGGTTCGCTTCGGGGCCTTTTTCTTGCGGCGTGGCGGGCTGCGCAGGCGGGCATGGTCTTCTCGAGGCCTTGTCGTGGTGGGATTTCCGGCAGTCGGCCGACATTGTCCCTTGATCCGCTGGCGAAACAGAACGAGCTTTTTTCCGGCGCCCAAACGGTCTCAAAGCCCGGTTGGACGGCTCGATTTTGCGGCCAGCTCGACCCTGCTTCGCGGCGACATGAACCGAGCGCCCGGTCCGATCACCCGCATTGCCGGCCCGCCCGTATCGCGGCCCCGCCGGGGCCTTGACGGGTGTCGCGGATCAGCCCGCAATCGACGCATAGAAAAAGCGCCCCGGAGATCGCTCCCCGGGGCGCTTCTGTTTTCAGGCCTGAACCGATCAGCCGATCTTGCCCGAGGCCAGCACCGCCAGGAGCAGCAGGGCCACGATGTTGGTGATCTTGATCATCGGGTTCACGGCCGGGCCGGCGGTGTCCTTGTAGGGATCACCGACCGTGTCGCCGGTCACCGCGGCCTTGTGGGCTTCGGAGCCCTTGCCGCCGTGATTGCCGTCCTCGATGTACTTCTTGGCGTTGTCCCAGGCGCCGCCGCCGCTGGTCATGGAGACCGCGACGAAGAGGCCGGTGACGATCACGCCCATCAGCATGGCGCCCAGAGCGGCGAAGGCGTCGGCCTTGGAGGCGATCATGTTGATCACGACGAAGAGCACGATCGGCGACAGCACCGGCAGCAGCGAGGGGACCACCATCTCGCGGATGGCGGCCTTGGTCAGGATGTCCACGGCCTTGCCGTATTCCGGCTTGTTCTTGAACTCCATGATGCCCGGGATCTCGCGGAACTGGCGGCGCACTTCGGCGACGACCGATTCAGCGGCCCGGCCCACGGCCATCATCGACATGCCGCCGAACAGGAACGGCAGCAGGCCGCCGAACAGCAGGCCCACGACGACGTAGGGGTTCGACAGGTCGAAGCCGATCTGGCCCTGCAGTCCGAAGAAGAAGCTGTTGGGGTCGTTGGCGGCCTGGTCCGAGAAGAACTTCAGGTCGGCGGTGTAGGCGGCGAACAGCACCAGGGCGCCCAGGCCCGCCGAAGCGATGGCGTAGCCCTTGGTGACGGCCTTGGTGGTGTTGCCCACGGCGTCCAGCGCGTCGGTCGAGGTGCGCACTTCCTTGGGCAGGCCCGCCATCTCGGCGATGCCGCCGGCGTTGTCGGTGACCGGGCCGAAGGCGTCCAGCGCGACGATCATGCCGGCCAGGGCCAGCATGGTGGTGGTCGCGATGGCCACGCCGAAGAGGCCGGCCAGCTGGTAGGTGGCGACGATGCCGACGATGATCGTCAGCGCCGGCAGGGCGGTCGACTCGAGCGAGACGGCCAGGCCCTGGATAACGTTGGTGCCGTGGCCCGAGACCGAGGCCTTGGCCACCGACTTCACCGGGCGGAAGCCCGTGCCGGTGTAGTACTCGGTGATGACCACGATGGCGGTGGTGACCAGCAGGCCGACCACGCCCGACCAGAACAGGCTCATGGACGTGATGGTCTCGCCGCCGATGGTGTCGACGCTCGCCGGCGCCACCTGCTGGACCACGAAGTAGATCGCGATCAGCGACAGGATGCCGGTGACGATCAGGCCCTTGTAGAGGGCGCCCATGATGTTCTTCGACTTGCCCATCGACACGAACCAGGTGCCGACGATCGAGGTGAAGATGCAGACCCCGCAGATGGCCAGCGGCAGCAGCATCATCGGCCCGGCGTTGGCGCCGAACGAGATGGCGGCCAACACCATGGTGGCGACGGTGGTCACCGCATAGGTCTCGAACAGGTCGGCGGCCATGCCGGCGCAGTCGCCGACGTTGTCGCCCACGTTGTCGGCGATCGTCGCCGCGTTCCGGGGATCGTCCTCCGGGATCCCGGCTTCGACCTTGCCCACCATGTCGCCGCCCACGTCGGCGCCCTTGGTGAAGATGCCGCCGCCGAGACGGGCGAAGATCGAGATCAGCGACGAGCCGAAGCCCAGCGCGACCAGGGCGTCGATGACTTCGCGGCTGGTGTTCTCGAGACCCAGGACCTGGGTGAGCACGATGTAGTAGCCCGCCACGCCCAGCAGGGCGCCGCCGGCCACGAACAGGCCCGTGATGGCCCCCGACTTGAAGGCCATGCCGAGACCCTTGTCGAGGCTCTCGGAAGCGGCCTGGGCCGTGCGCACGTTGGCGCGCACCGAGATCAGCATGCCGGCGTAGCCGGCCGCGCCCGACAGGATGGCGCCGATCGCGAAACCGATGGCCGCCCACTGCCCGATCAGGAAGTAGGCCGCGGCCAGCACGACCAGGCCCACGATGCCGATGGTCGTGTACTGACGCCGCAGGTAGGCGGAAGCGCCTTCCTGGATGGCGGCGGCGATTTCCTGCATCCGCTCATTGCCGGGGCTCGACTTCATGAGCACGCCGGTCTGCAAGGCTCCGTAGAGGATGCCGATCAGGCCGGCCGCCAAGGCCAGCCAGAGATAAAGGTCCATAGGTACAGCGCCCCTTATGTTTGCGCGCGGACGGCCGACGAAGGCGGCGTCCGGTCCCGGCCCAAGCGCGAGTCACGCGCCCCCCGAGGTTGAAAGACGGGCCTGTTTGCCAAAACGCCGGTGTCCGCGCAACGCCTTGTGTGGCGCGGGGAAACCACAAGGGGCCCTCGCGTGGCGCGCGAAACCGGTCAGCCGGGGCGGCGGGTGCGTCGCTGGGCCTGCGGCGGGGAGGTGAACTGCACCCCCGCGATGAGGCCGGGGCCGGCGATGCGGGCGGCCTCCTGCAGCATGACAGCCTTGAACCGGGCCTCGTCCAGGCGGTCGTAGTCGGTCGGCAGGTTGAAGGCGGTGCGGTGGGCGGCCCGCACGATGGCGTCGCGGAAATAGGGCTCCTTGTCCCGCAGGGCCTGGGAGTCCGCCCGGGGCGTGAGCTTCAGCCGCACGGCGCAGAAGATGTAGTTCTTGAGCCGCCGCCCCTCCATCGAGGGCACCGCCACGGGCGAGAGATCCACGTACTGCCCGACCGGCGCGCCCTTGGCGGGGGCGCCGCTGGCGTGGGCGGCGGAGGCCGAGGCGGCGAGAACGGCGGAGGCGGCGAGGATGTCACGGCGGCGCATGCCGGGAGGATATCCGCCGCCACGGTTAACGAGGCGTTGGCGGCCCTATTCGTGGACCCATCCGGCGTAGGGCGCGGGCACGGCCTGACCCTCGAACAGGACCCGCACCCCCTCCCCGCCGGTGACGCGGCCGACCGCCGTCGCCGGCAGGCCGATGCGGTGCGCGAACTTCAGGAAGGAGTCGAGGTGGTCGGCGCGCACGGCGCAGGCGATCTCGTAATCGTCGCCGCCGGTGGCGAGGTCCAGGCGCGAGGACAGCTCGTCGGCGCGCTGCCCCAGCCAAGCCTTGGCCGCTCCCGAGAGCGGCAGGCGCTCGAGATGGATCTCGACCGCAACCTGGCTGGCGGTGGCGATGTGGGTGAGGTCCGCGATCAGGCCGTCGGAGATGTCGACCGAGGCGGCGGCATGGTCCCGCACGGCCTTGGCGAAGTCGATCCGCGGTTCCGGCAGGTGGTAACGCTTGCGCACCGCCTCGACGCGGGCGAACTCGAGGCCGGTCAGCGTGCCCTTGGCCGCCTGCAGCCCCAGCCAGCCGTCGCCGACCGAGCCTGTCACCACCAGGGCGTCCCCCGGCCGAGCTCCGGCGCGGGAGGGCGAACGGCCGTGCGGAACCCAGCCCAGCGCGGTGATCGAGACGCTGAACGGCCCGGGCGTCAGGACCGTGTCTCCCCCGAGCAGGTGCACGCCGAACTGGCGCTGATCCTCGGCCAGGCCCCGGGCGAACGCCTCGCGCTTCTCCCAGTCCGAAATTGAGTTCCAGTGCACCGCAAGCAGGTAGCCGAACGGGTCGGCTCCCTTGGCGGCGAGGTCGGACAGATTGACCCGCAGCGCCTTGCGGGCGACCAGGTCGTAGCTGTCGTCGGGCAGGAAATGGACCCCGGCCACCAGGGCGTCCTTGGTCAGCACCAGGTCGTGTCCCGGGCGGGTCGGGATCACCGCCGCGTCGTCCAGCAGGGCCCTCGCCCCAGGTTCGCCCGCAGCAAGCGGCCGGAACAGGCGGGCGATGGTCTCGAACTCGCCGGGACGATCGAGCGACATGGCGCCTAGCGGACGTCGCGCGCGATGCCGTCCAGCGCGGCGTTCACGAACTTGGCCTCGGCGGCGTCGAAGAAGGCCTTGGCCAGCTCGACGTACTCGTCGATCACGACCTCGGTGGGGACGTCGGGCCGATGGGCCAGCTCGAAGGTCCCGGAGCGCAGGATCGCGCGCACCGTGGCGTCCAGCCGCTCCAGCCGCCAGCCCGAGGCCAGCCGCTTCACAACGGCCGGGTCGATGTCGCGCTGGTGGGCGACCACCCCGCGGACGATGTCGGCGAAGAACGCCTCGTCGGCCGCACCCAGGGTCTCCCCCTCGTCGAGGTCCGCGTCGAACCGATGGTCGGAGAACTCGCGCACCACGGCCTCGACGCCGACGCCCGAGATCTCCATCTGGTAGAGCGCCTGCACGGCGGTCAGCCGCGCGACCGTTCGGGCCCGCCGGCCGGAGGGCGCCATCTGCTGGCGCGGCTCCGGAGCCGCTTCGGGAGCCGGCGCAGACGCGGCCTCGGCCTCCTGGGCGGCGAGGCCCTCCACGTAGTCCTTGATGGACTTCAGCTTGGGTTTGGGCTGATCGCTCATCGCGCCCCGCCGGCCAGGTGATGCTTCAGCACGATCAGCTCCAGACAGGCCTTGGCGGCTCCACCGCCCTTGTCGCCTTCGGTCGGCCGGGCGCGGGCCCAGGCCTGGGCCTCGTCCTCCACGGTCAGCACGCCGTTGCCGATGGCCAGTCGCCGCTGCACGCCGAGGTCCATCAGTCCGCGGGCGCTCTCGCCTGCGACGGTCTCGTAATGGGTGGTCTCGCCGCGGATGACGCAGCCCAGCGCCACGTAACCGTCATAGCGGACGCCGGCGGGCTTCTGGCCGGCCTCGTCGGCCATGGAGATGGCGATCGGGATCTCCAGCGCGCCCGGCACGGTCACCACGTCGTACTCGGCGTCGAAGGCGTCGAGCGCCGCCTTGGCGCCTTCCAGCAACGCATCCTGGATCCGCTCGTAGAAGCGGGCCTCGACGATCAGCACCTTGAGCTTGCGGTCCATCATTGGGCGAAGGCCTCCCAGCCGACGATCTTGAGGCCGTAGCCTTCCAGCGCCGCGGGCCGCGGCTGGGTCGAGGACAGCGCGATCATTTCGCGCACCCCGAGGTCGAGCAGGATTTGGGCGCCCACGCCGTAGTCGCGCAGCCCCTTGGCCTGGGCGGCCGCCTTGTCGGCGCCGCTGAAACGTTGCGACAGCCAGGTGGGGCTGGGATCGCGGATGAACACCACCACCCCGGCGCCCGGGTAGTCCGAAATCGCCTTCAGCGCCGACGGCACGTAGCCGTGGCGCGGATCATTCAGCCCCAACAGGTCTGAGGCGATGTCGACCTGGTGCATGCGCACGAGGGTCGGCTTGTCGGCCTCGGGCTTGCCCTTGAGCAGGACGGCGTGCTCGGTGCCGTCCAGGGTGTTGCGGTAGACCATGAGGCGGAAGGGTCCGCCGTGCACGCTGTCGAACGGCTGTTCCAGCACCCGCTCGACCTGCCGCTCGGTGCGGCGGCGGTAGGCGATCAGGTCCGCGATGGTGCCCACCTTCAGGCCGTGCAGCTGGGCGAAGGCCACCAGCTCGGGCAGCCGGGCCATGGAGCCGTCGTCGTTCATGATCTCGCAGATCACCCCGGCAGGGTTCAGGCCCGCCAGGCGCGAAATGTCGACTGCGGCCTCGGTGTGCCCGGCGCGGACCAGCACCCCGCCCTCGCGGGCGACCAGCGGGAACACGTGGCCGGGCGAGACGATGTCGTCCCAGTCCTTGGTCGGGTCGACGGCCACGGCGATGGTCCGGGCGCGGTCGTGGGCGCTGATGCCGGTGGTCACCCCCTCGCGGGCCTCGATGGAGACAGTGAAGGCGGTGCCCATGCCGGCCCGGTTCTCGGCCGCCATGGGGGGCAGGCGGAGCTGGCGCGCCCGCTCGCCGGTGATGGCCAGGCAGATCAGGCCGCGCGCGTGCTTGGCCATGAAGTTGATCTGGTCCGGCGTGGCCATCTGGGCCGGAATGATGACGTCGCCCTCGTTCTCGCGATCCTCGGCGTCGACGAGAATGTAGGGCCGGCCGTTGCGGGCGTCCTCGATGATGTCCTCGATCGGGGAGATCGGGCTGTCGTTCAGGTTGGCGTGGGTCTTCACGGGCGTCATGTCGGGCTTCCTAGGCGGTTTCCCGCCAGCGCGCGAGGTAGCGCGCCAACATATCGATTTCGAGGTTCACGCGCGAACCGGGCCGCAGCCCGCCCAGGGTGGTGACCTCCAGGGTGTGGGGGATCAGGTTGACCTCGAAGCGGTCGTCCTCGACCCGGTTCACGGTCAGGGAGACCCCCTCGATGGTGATCGAGCCCTTCTCGGCGATGAGGCGGTGCAGCGGCCGCGGCGCCCGCACCTGCAGCCGCCGGTTGGCGCCTCCGGACGGGTCGAAGGCGGTGACCTCGCCCACCCCGTCGACGTGGCCCGAGACAATGTGGCCTCCCAGCTCGTCCCCCAGGCGGGCGGCCCGCTCGAGGTTGACGCGCGTTCCCGGGGCCCAGTCGCCGAGGGTGGTGCGGTCCAGGGTCTCCTGGCTGATCTCCACGGCGAACCAGTCCGCGCCCGTCTCCACGACCGTCAGGCAGCAGCCGGCGTGGCTGATGGAGGCGCCAAGGTCGACGGAGGCGAGGTCGTAGGCCGTCTCGACCTCGAACCGGCGGGCCCGGTCCGTGTCCGCGACAGCTCGCACGCGGCCGATGTCGGTGACGATGCCGGTGAACATCAGATCCTCTCGTAACGCTCCCACAGGTCGGGACCGAGCGCCTCGACCGCAACCCTGCGGAAACGGGGCGCCTCGCCCAGCGCGTTCAGGGCCATGCCGCCGACCGCCGGACGCCCCTCGGCCCCCAGCACGATCGGAGCACGGAACCATTCGATGGCGTCCACCAGGCCGGCCTTGAGGAACGAGGCGGCCACCTGTCCGCCGCCCTCGATCATCAGGCTGAAAGGCTCGCCGGTGCGGGTCGCGCGCCGGACGTCCTCGAGCTGCACCACGCCGCTTTCAGCCAGGGCTTCCAGCTGGGCGGCCACCGATTCCTGGCTGGCGGGCAGCACCTCCATGATCTCCTCGGGATCGAGGCGCTCGGCCGAAACCGTCTCGGGGGCGATGACGATGACGCCGGCGGCCAGCAGGTCCTCGCGCGCCGGCGTCGCGGCGACCACGATGGTGGGGATGCGATGGGCGGTCTGCACCAGCTTGGCGGTGGCCGGGAGGCGCTGGCGGCTGTCGAGCACGACGCGGGCCGGCTGTTCGCCCACGTAGCCGGGCAGGCGCACTGTCAGCTCCGGGTCGTCGGCCAGGGCCGTGCCGATGCCGACCAGGATCATCTGGTGCTGGGCCCGCAGCCGGTGAACCTGTTCGCGGGCGGCCTCACCCGTGATCCAGCGGGACTCCCCGCTCGCCGTGGCGATCCGGCCGTCCAGGGATGTGGCGAGCTTGAGGGTGACGCGGGGCAGCGTCATCCTTCCTCGCTCAGGCCTTCGGAGGCGAGGAAGTCGGCAAAGTCCTGGGTCTCGCGGAAGTCGCGGTACACCGAGGCGTAGCGCACGAAGGCGATCTCATCGACACCCTTGAGAGCCTTCATCACCATTTCGCCGATTACGCTTGATTTGATTTCGGTTTCTCCGAGGCTCTCAAGCTGGCGAACAATCCCGGAGATCATCTGGTCGACGCGGTCGGCGTCGACGGGGCGCTTGCGCAGGGCGATGGAGATCGAGCGTTCCAGCTTCTGCCGTTCGAACGGCAGACGCCGCCCGGAACGCTTCAGCACCATCAGCTCGCGCAGCTGGACGCGCTCGAAGGTCGTGAAACGTCCGCCGCACTGGGGACAGGAGCGGCGGCGCCGGATCGCCGCGCCGTCCTCGGACGGGCGGGAGTCCTTCACCTGGGTGTCCAGGTTACCGCAGAAGGGACAACGCAAGGGGTAGCGCCTCTAATGGCCTCGTTCAGCCATATATAGGGAAACGCTCCGTCAGGTCAGCCACCTCCTTGCGGACCCGGTCGCGCACGCCCGCGTCAGGGCTGCCGTCGTCGGTCAGGCCGTCCACGACGTCGGCGATCAGGTGGCCGATTTTCTGGAATTCGGCGACACCGAAGCCGCGGGTGGTGCCGGCGGGCGAGCCCAGCCGCACGCCCGAGGTGATGGTGAAAGGCTTGTCGTCGAACGGGACGCCGTTCTTGTTGCAGGTGATGTTGGCGTCTTCCAAGGCGATCTCGGTGGCCTTGCCGGTGGCGCCCTTGGGCCGCAGGTCGACCAGCATCAGGTGGCTGTCGGTGCCTCCCGAGACGATGGCCAGGCCCCGCTCCACCAGCACCGCCGCCAGCGCGCGGGCGTTTTCGACGCACTGGCTGGCGTAGACCCTGAATTCCGGCTTCAGCGCCTCGCCGAAGGCCACGGCCTTGGCGGCGATGACATGCTCCAGCGGCCCGCCCTGAAGGCCCGGGAACACCGCCGAATTGATCTTCTTGCCCAGTTCCTCGTCGTTGGACAGCACCAGCCCGCCGCGGGGCCCGCGCAGGGTCTTGTGGGTGGTGGAGGTGACCACGTGCGCGTGGGGCAGCGGGTCGGGGTAGGCGCCGCCTGCGACGAGGCCGGCGTAGTGGGCCATGTCGACCATGAACCAGGCGCCGATCGAGTCGGCGATCTCGCGGAAGCGCTTGAAGTCGATGTGGCGGCTGTAGGCGGAGGCGCCGGCGAGGATCAGTTTCGGCTTTTCGCGCTCGGCCATCTCGGCGACGTGGTCGTAGTCGATCAGGTGATTGTCCTCTCGGACCCGGTAGGTCACCGGGCGGAACCACTTGCCGGACTGGTTGGCGGGCGAACCGTGGGTCAGGTGCCCGCCCGCGGCCAGATCCATGCCCAGGAAGGTGTCGCCGGGCTGCAGCAGCGCCATGAACACGGCCTGGTTGGCCTGGGCGCCTGAGTGCGGCTGCACGTTGGCGAAGGCGCAGTTGAAGAGCTTCTTCACGCGGTCGCGGGCGAGGTCCTCGGTCACGTCGACGTATTCGCAGCCGCCGTAGTAGCGCCGGCCGGGATAGCCCTCGGCGTACTTGTTGGTCAGCACCGACCCCTGGGCCTCGAGCACGGCGCGCGACACGATGTTCTCGGACGCGATCAGCTCGATCTGGGTCTGCTGGCGGTGCAGCTCGCCCTGGATGCCCTTGAAGATGTCCGGATCGGCGTCGGCCAGGCTCTTCGAGAAGAAGGCGCCATGGGTGAAGGCGGCGTTGGCGTCGGTCACGGGCGGAATCCTTTGGCGAGGCGTGCGCCTGTTTAGACGCCGCGCCCGGCCCGGTTCAACCGGCGGCTTCGATCAGCTTGAGAAGCTTGGCCACGGCGAGGCGCTCGACCGCGCCCGGTTCACGGGCGGGTCCGGCCGCGGAGGCCTCCAGGCCGGTGCGGGTGCAGACAACCGAAACCTTCAGCCACTGGCCGCTGCGCCGATGTTCGACGATGACGCCGTCCTCAGGCCGCGACGGGCCGGCGGGCGACATTGCAGCGGGTCCAGAGCGCGTCCATGGCCTCGACCAGCCGATCCATCATCTCGTCGGTGTGGTCCGGCGAGGGGGTGAAGCGCAGGCGCTCGGTGCCGCGGGGGACGGTCGGGTAGTTGATCGGCTGCACGTAGACGCCGTGCTCGTTCAGCAGCATGTCCGAGACCATCTTGCAGTGGACCGGATCGCCGACCAGCACCGGCACGATGTGGCTGACCGAGTCCATCACCGGGATGCCGGCGTCGCGGAAGCGCTGCTTCAGTGTGGCGGCGCGCTCCTGGTGCTGCTCGCGCCTCTCGTTGTGGGCGCGCAGGTACCGCACCGAGGCCAGGGCCCCTGCTGTCAGGGCCGGCGGCAGGCTGGTAGTGAAGATGAAGCCCGAGGCGTAGAGCCGGATCGCGTCGACCAGGTCGCGGTCGGCGGCGATGTATCCCCCCATCACCCCGAACGCCTTGCCCAGGGTTCCCTCGATGATGTCGATGTCGGCCATGACGCCGTCGCGCTGGGCCACGCCCGCGCCCTCGTGGCCGTAGAGGCCGACCGCGTGCACCTCGTCGAGGTAGGTCAGGGCGCCGTACTTCTTCGCCAGGGCGATGGTGCCGGCGAGGTCGGCGATGTCGCCGTCCATGGAGTAGACGCTCTCGAAGGCCACCAGCTTCGGCGCGTCCGCCGGAGCGGCGGCCAGCAGGGTCTCCAGGTGCTCGAGGTCGTTGTGGCGGAACACATGCCGCTCGCAGCCGCCGTTGCGGATGCCGGCGATCATGGAGGCGTGGTTCAACGCGTCGGAGAAGATGATCAGGCCCGGCAGAATCTTCTGCAGGGTGGACAGCGCCGCCTCGTTGGCGACGTAGCCCGAGGTGAACAGCAGGGCCGCTTCCTTGCCGTGCAGCGAGGCCAGTTCGGCCTCCAGCTCGTTGTGATAACGGGTGGTCCCGGAGATATTCCGCGTGCCGCCCGAGCCGGAGCCGGCTGCGTCGATCGCCTCGTGCATGGCGTCCAGCACGATGGGGTTCTGCCCCTGGCCGAGGTAGTCGTTCGAGCACCACACCACCACGTCGCGGGTCTCGCCCTGCGGCGTCGTCCAGACTGCGCGCGGGAACTCGCCGCGGCGGCGCTTCAGGTCGGCGAAGACCCGGTAGCGTCCCTCGGAACGGACCTGCTCGATGGCGATCTGGAAGGCGGCCTTGTAGTCCATGAGCCCAATCTACCCTGTCCCGCTCGCCGCGAAAACGCGGACCGGGACGACTCCGAGAATTTCGGGGGCCTTCTCGCACCGGCGAGCGGCGCTGTCCACGTAGGGAAACCCCTTAGTTCGTGAACGGACGCGCATCCTTCGCGAACGGCGTCTCGGCCTCAGCCGGCGAGCGCCTTCAGATCCCCGCGCAGCAACTGGATGATCCCGGAAAAGTCCTTGCCGCCGAATCCCAGCCGCTCGTAGAGCGCGAACAGCGCCTCGGCCTGGGCCCCCAGCGGCGTAGTGGCCCCGGACTTGGCGGCGGCGTCCTGAGCCAGCTTGAGGTCCTTCAGCATCATCGCGCCGGCGAACCCGCCCTCGAATCCGCGGTTCGACGGCGCGGCCGGCACAGGGCCCGGCACCGGGCAGTAGGTGGTGATCGACCAGCACTGGCCCGAGGACTTGGACGCGATGTCGAAGAAGGCCTGGCCGTCGAGGCCGAGCCGCTCGGCGAGCGCGAAGGCCTCGCAGACCCCGATCATGGAGATGCCGAGCACCATGTTGTTGCAGATCTTGGCCGCCTGGCCGGTGCCGTGGTCGCCGGCCCGGATGGTGACCCGCGACATGGGGGCCAGAGCCTCCTCGATGCGGGGGAAGGCCTCGGCGTCGCAGCCGACCATGAAGGCCAGGGTGCCGGCGTCGGCCGCCATGGTGCCCCCCGAGACCGGCGCGTCGGCGAAGGTGAAGCCCTGTTCGCGCGCCTGGGCGGCGACCGCGCGCGCCGATTCGACGTCGATGGTCGAGCAGTCGATCAGCAGCGCGGACCGCGGCGCGTTCGGGAAGACCTCGTCGGCGTAGACCTTCCGCACGTGCGGACCGGCCGGGAGCATGGTGATGACGACGTCGGCGTCCTTCACCGCCTCGGCGACGGAGCCGACCGGCGAACAGCCGTTGTCGGACGCGCGCTTCAGGGCGTCGGCGCTGAGGTCGAACGCCGCGACCTGGCGGCCCGCCTTGGCCTGATTGGCGGCCATGCCGCCGCCCATGTTGCCCAGTCCGATGAAAGCGATGCGCATGGCCGTCCTCGACGCGAAGAGATTGACGGCTGCGGCTTACTCGCTTCGCACCGGGAAGGCTACGCCGAAGGCGGCGGCCGGCGGGCTCCGCCTAGCGCCCGAACCAGCGGCCGCCCGGCTTGCGGAAGCGCAGGATGAACTGGTCGGTGTGACCGCGGATGGCGGGGTCGAAGACCAGGGCCGTGTGGGGGTCGGCCGGATTGCGCAGCAGCGTCGATTCGCCGTCCAGGACGAACCCGGCGGCCAGCACCTCCCGCTTCACCGCTTCGGGATCGATCCGGTGCAGGGTGTTGCTGGAGGTCTGCACGTCGGCCCCGGCCGCCGCCGCGTGGTCGATGACGACGTAGTAGCCGCCGGGCCGGAGGGCCCGGAACACCGCCGCGTTGACCTTCCGGGCGGCGTCGGTGGGGACCTCCTTGAGATGGAAGTCATGGTAGTTCTGGTTGGTGAAGGCCACGTCCAGCCCGCCAGGCAGGCTGATGTCGCTGAAGCTCGCGCTGTTCGTCGTGATGTTGGGGAACGCCACCGGCAGTTCGGTCAACGGCTTGGCGTAGTCGGCGCTGAACGCCACGAACTCGCTGGGCTGCCAGGAGTAGACCGAACCGCGCGGGCCCACGACGGCGGCGAAGACGCGACTGTAATAGCCGCCGCCGATCACCAGATCGGCCACCTTCGAGCCCTTCTTGATGCGGGCGAAGGCGGCGACCTCGGCGGGGTGCGAGCGCGCGTCGCGCTCCTTGTCCTCTGCGGTGCGGCCGGGGCTGGCCAGGGCGTCGGTGATCGGCGACCAGGCTATCGCCGCGACCGGGGTCAAGGCGATGACGGCGGCGGCGGCGAGGCCGAAATGGCGGCGGTTCATGAGCGCGTCCTAGTGGCGGGGTTTGCGGAACTTGAGGATGAAGCGGTCGGTGTGGTCGTGCTGGCCTTCCTCGAAGATCTTGGCCGTGTGCGGGTCGCTCGCCAGCCGGAGCACGTCCAGCGACCCGACGTATTCGAAGCCGGCCGCCTCGACCTCGCGGCGCACGATGGCCGGGTCGATGCGGTGCAGGGTCTCGGACGAGGTCACCGGCGAACCCTCGGCCGCCGCATGGTCGCCCACGATGTAGAGGCCGCCCGGCTTGAGAGCGCGGTAGACCGCGCGGTTGAAGACCATCACGTCCGTGCCCTCCATGAACTTGGCGTGGAGGTCGTGGTAGTTCTGCATGGTGAAGACCACGTCGACCGGTTCGGGCGTCGAGAACTGCGCGACGGGGACTAGCGCGGCCGTCGTGTTGGGCGTGTTCGGGTCGGCGTTCAGCTTGGCGATCAGCTGGGTGATCCGGTCGCCGAAGCGGGCTTCCAGTTCCTTGGGTGAGATGGCGTAGACCTTGCCGTTCGGTCCAACCGCGGCCGAGAACAGGCGCGTGAAGTAGCCCCCGCCCTGCCAGAAATCGACCACCCGGGCGCCGGGCTTGATGCCGGCGAAGGCCATGATCTCGGCCGGGGCGCGGTTAGGGTCGCGCTGCCGATCGGTGTCTGGACGGGTGGGCGTTGCAACGGCGGCGGTGATGTAGGCCGGGACGGCGGCGGCCGCGAGCGCGGCGCCCCCCGACAGCAGCACAGCGGCGGTGCAGGCGGCGATCAGCTTTCGCAACGGGTGTTCCTCCCCAGGACTCCGAGGATGGGTAGCAACGCCGTTCCCGGCTGAAAATCAAGGTTCGACGGGGCTGGACGAACCTTACGGTTTCGTCATCCGGCCAGGCCCGGGATAGGAGTCCATTCCTGGGGCTCCGGCAGGGGGGCGAACAGGTCGTCCAGCAGGGCGTCGGAGACGTCCTCGATCCGGCGCGGGTCCCAGCGCGGCGTCTGGTCCTTGTCGACGATGACCGCGCGGACGCCCTCCTGGAAGTCGTGGGTGCGCACGACCCGCCCGCCCAGCCGGTACTCCATGGCCATGACCTCGGCGAAGTCCTCCATCTTCGCCCCTTCGCGCAGCTGGCGCAGGGTGATCTTCATGGCCTGGGGCGACTTGGACTTGAGCGTGCGCAGCTCCTTGAAGGCCCAGTTCTCGCCGTCGGCGTCCGCGTCCAGGGCGGCGAAAATCTCCTCCAGGGTGTCGTGGGCGAAGTAGCGGTCGATGCGGTTCATGTTCCGCTCGATGCGGGCCTCGCCCACGTCGGAATCGAACCGCTCGATGGCCGCCCTGGGCTGATCGGGCTGAGCGCGCAGGGCGACCTTCAAGGCGTTCAGGCTCACGCTCTCGACGTAGTGGGTGGCGATGCCCAGGGCCATGCACTCGTCGGCCCGCAGGCGCGCGCCCGTCAGGGCAAGCCACAAGCCGCTTTGGCCGGGAAGACGCGGCAGGTGCCAGCCCCCGCCGACATCGGGAAACAGCCCGATCCCGGTCTCCGGCATGGCGTAGAGGGTATGTTCCGTGACGATGCGATAGTGGGCGGGCTGGGAGATGCCCACTCCGCCGCCCATGACGATCCCGTCCATCACGGCCACGATGGGCTTGGGATAGACCATCATCAGGTGGTTCAGGCGGTACTCGGTCAGGAAGAAGGCCCTGGCCTCGGCGGCGTCCCCTGCCCCGCTCTCGGCGATCATGCGGATGTCGCCTCCGGCGCAGAAGCCGCGCTGGCCGTTATGGTCGATCAGGACCAGCTCGACGGAGGCGTCGTCCTTCCAGGCGAGCAGCGCCTCGGTCATGATCTCGCACATCTGCCGCGTCAGGGCGTTCAGCGCGCGCGGCCGATTGAGCGTGATCCGGCCGACGCCGTCTTCGACGGTGGTGAGGACGGGAAGCTCGGCGGAATCGGACATGGCGGCGGCTTAGCGGTTGGACCCGGGGCCGATCAAGCGACGATCCTGCATTCTTCAGCCCGTGCAGGGCCCTACTGCCGGAACATCTCCCGCGCCGTGATCACGCGCATGATCTCGTTCGTCCCCTCCAGGATGCGGTGCACCCGCAGGTCGCGGACGATGCGCTCCAGCGGATAGTCCTTCAGGTAGCCATAGCCGCCGTGCAGCTGCAGGGCGTCGTCGGCGATCTGGAAGCAGGCGTCGGTGGCGAACCGCTTGGCCATGGCGCAGAGCTGGGTGACGCGCGGATCGCGGGTGTCCATGGCGTGAGCGCCCTTGTGGACCATCAGGCGGGCGGCCTCCAGGTTGGTCTGCATGTCGGCCAGCTTGAACTGCAGCGCCTGGAAGTCCTTCAGCGGTTTGCCGAACTGCTTGCGGGTTTCCATGTAGGCCTTGGCCGTTTCGATGGCCAGGCGGCTGCCGCCCAGCGAACAGGCGGCGATGTTGAGGCGGCCGCCATCCAGCCCCGACATGGCGATGCGGAAGCCCTCGCCCTCGGCGCCGACGCGGTTCTCGACCGGCACGCGGCAGTCGTCGAACTGGACGATGGCGGTCGGCTGGTTGGCCCAGCCCATCTTCTTTTCGTTGGCGCCGAACGACAGGCCCGGCGTGCCCTTCTCGACCACGATGGTCGAGACCCCCCTGGGCCCGTCCTCGCCCGTGCGGACCATGCACACGTAGACGTCCGAGACGCCCGCACCGGAGATAAAGGCCTTCGAACCGTTCAGGACGTAATGATCGCCGTCCAGACGGGCGGTCGTGCGAAGGGAGCCGGCGTCGGAGCCCGAGCCCGGCTCCGTCAGGCAATAGCTGGCGATCAGCTCCATGGTGGTCAGCCGCGGCACGTATTTCGCGCGCAACTGGTTCGACCCGTACCGGTCGATCATCCAGGTCGCCATGTTGTGGATCGAGATGAAGGCCGCCGCAGAGACATCGCCGCGCGCCAGCTCCTCGAAGATGATGGCCGCGTCCAGGCGGCCCAGCGCCGAGCCGCCGTGCTCCTCCTGCACATAGATGCCCCCGAAGCCCAGTTGGGCGGCCTGGCGCATCTCCTCGACCGGAAAGTGCTTCTCCTCGTCCCAGCGGGCCGAGTTTGGCATGAACTCGGCTTCGGCGAAGGATCGGGCCATGTCCTGGATGGCGCGCTGGTCCTCGGTGAGGCTGAAGTCCATGGGTATGATTCCTGATCGCCGGCGGCCTTTCCGGCGCCGTGGTTCCGGTTTAAGGGCTTGGCTCTGGCGGGCAAGCCGCCGTCGGGAGCCCCTGACATGTCGGAGACGGTTTCTAGTGGAGCGGGCGCGTCCTCGTCGAGCGCCGATCGCGTGGCGGGCGCGGACGAGCGCATTCCCGCCTTCGTCATCTACGCGCTCTATTTCATCGCGCCCTTCACCAGCGGCGTTACCGCGCTCATTGGCGTGGTCATGGCGCACGTGCTGAGAAGCCCGGGCGTTTCCGTCGCGCGCGGACACCTGGAGTTCCAGATTCGGGTGTTCTGGATCGCGCTGGCCACGCTGCTGCCGCTGGCGCTGGGCCTGCTGTTCGGCATGACCGCCCTGCTGATGCAGCTGGCCCAGGGCGCTCCGATCGAGTCGCTGTCTCCGGACCCCTGGGTGATACCGGCCGCCGTCGCTGCGCTGTTGCTGGCCGCCAGCAGCACCCTGTGGATGTGGGGCGCCTCCCTGTTCGGCCTGCTCAAGCTCGCCAACAACCGGCCGATAGGCCGCGACTGACCCCAGGGCCTCGATGTTCTCCCACGCCGCCTACCCCGCCGTTCGCCACCGTCGCCTGCGCCAGGCCGACTGGTCCCGCCGCCTGGTCGCCGAGAGCGTGCTGACGCCGAACGATTTCATCTGGCCTGTCGTGGTGCACGACGGGAGCGAGGATCGCATTCCGGTCGCCTCCATGCCGGGCGTGGACCGGCTGTCGGTCCCGGAGGTGGCGAAAGCGGCCAGGGAAGCGGCCTCGCTCGGTATTCCGGCCATCGCGCTGTTTCCGCACATCGACGGTGCGGCCAAGGACGCCTACGGAACCCAGGCGACCAACGAGGCGGGCCTGATCCCCGACGCCATCAAGGCGGTGAAGGATGCGGCGCCGGGGCTCGGCGTCATGTGCGACGTGGCGCTGGATTGCTACACCGACCATGGTCACGACGGGCTGATGGAGGATGCCCGCATCCTCAACGACGCCACCATCGAGCGGCTGGTCGACCAGGCCCTGATGCAGGTGCGCGCGGGGGCAGACATCATTGCGCCCTCGGACATGATGGACGGCCGCGTCGGGGCGATCCGCGGGGCGCTGGAGGCGACGGGCCACCACGACACCCTGATCCTGGCCTACGCCGCCAAGTATGCCTCGGCCTTCTACGGTCCCTACCGCGACGCGGTCGGCTCAGCCAAGGCGCTGAAGGGCGACAAGCGCACCTACCAGATGGACCCGGCCAACGGCGACGAGAGCCTGCGCGAGGTCGCCTCCGACCTGGCCGAGGGCGCGGACATGGTCATGGTCAAGCCGGGCATGCCCTACCTCGACATTGTCCGCCGCGTGGTCGAGACCTTCCGCGTTCCGACCTTCGCCTACCAGGTGTCGGGCGAGTACGCGCAGTTGATGGCGGCCGCCCGGAACGGCTGGCTGGACGAGGAACGCGCCATCCTCGAGAGCCTGATGGCCTTCAAGCGCGCGGGCTGCGCCGGCGTCGTCAGCTACTTCGCGCCCAGGGCCGCGAAGTTGCTGGGATAATTACTCCGACCGCGCCAGCAACGCTCGCAAATCCTCCCTCCAGAACACGGCCCAGGTGTGGGTTCCGTGCCCCTTCCCGCCGGGGCTGTTGGGGATGAGGCGGTAGTTGAGATCCTTCAGGCGCGGGACGAACTGTTCGGCCAGCCCCAGCTCGGGCGGATTGATGAAGTCGTCGGCCGAATTGATCCAGGTGACCGGGACGGTGATCATCTCCAGCCGCGCTGACGGGTCATAGTTGCGAGACGCCGCCAGCTGATAGAGCAGGTCGTTTGCATCGAGCGCCGCCATGGCCCGGGGCACGGTCTCTCCGGCGTAGCGGTCGACGGCCTCAGCCGTGGGATAGTCCGCCTGCAGCGCCATGGCGGCGCCCCCCGCCAGGGTCAGCAGGTTTTGGGCCCCGCGCAGACCGGCGAGGGGCTGGGTCGTGTAGTCGCCGCCGTTGTAGGCGGGGTCATTGGTGATCGAGTCCATCGCCAGCTTGCGCCACAGGCGGTTGCGACCCGCGATCGCCGTCGGCTGGCAGGCCATGGGCATCAGCGCCCGGGCGAACCCCGGATACGTCTCACCCCAGACGAAGGCGTGCATACAGCCCATGGAGGTTCCGAACAGCAGGCGCAAGGACTTCACCTTGAGGCCGTCGACAAGCAGCGCGTGCTGGGCTGCGACCATGTCGTCGTAGTCGTAGTGCGGGAAGCGGGCCCGCAGCCCGTCGGACGGCTTGGACGACCCGCCGTGGCCGATATTGTCCGGCAGGACGATGAAGTATTTCGCCGGATCCAGTTCTCCGCCCGGCGCGAACAGGAGGTCGGCGAACTGCGGCCGCAGGAACTGTGCGCCCGTGCCGCCGGTGCCGTGCAGGATCATCACCGCGTTGTCGATCTCGCCACGGGCGTTGCGGTGGGGCTTCCCCAGTGTGCGGTAGTGGAGCCGCAGCTCCGGCAGGGTCTCGCCCGAGCGGAAGCGGAAGTCCCGCACGGTGAAGTCCGCTTCCTTCACCTCCGGCGCCGCGAGGGCGGGACCCGCCAGGGCGCAGGCGGAGATCAGGCCCGCACCCCAGACCAGCAGACGTCGTGCCAGGCTCGTCACGGCCGCACCTCCCGCGAAGTGTTTCGATGGACCTGCCAGATGACGGCGATCTTGATCCGTCGGCCGGCCATTTCAGGGGTCAGCCGGTCCAGAGGCCCGAACCGATAGAGCGCCATGACCCCCTTCGAGGCGTCGGCGAAACCGTGACCCTCGGGCTTCTCCTCCAGGATGGAGCAATCGACCAGCCGGCCCTCCAGCGTCGAGGTGCATTCCAGCGTCGTGGCGCCCGAGACGTGGTCGCGGAAGGCTTGCTCGGGAAACAGGGCGAAGACGGCGCTGTCGGGCGGCCGCTCGATCCAGCGAATGCCGCGGCCGAACTCCTTCGACGGCGTCAGGCTGAGGATGAACTGCTTTTCCCAGGTGGGCGCGGCCTCGGCGACCGCGGCCGCCGCCGCGAGGCCCAGGGCCGCCAGGCCGGCTAGCGCCCGCGCCGACGATCTTCCAGTCGAGCCGCCAGTGAAGAGGTATCCCAACGCGCGCCTCCCATGGCCTGCACTTCCGAATAGAACTGATCGACCAGGGCCGTCAGGGCAAGGTGGGATCCGTTGGCGCGGGCTTCTTCCAGGACCAGTCCCAGGTCCTTGCGCATCCAGTCCACGGCGAAGCCGAAGTCGTAGCGGTTCTCGGCCATGGTCGGCCAGCGGTTGTCCATCTGCCACGACTGCGCGGCGCCTTTGCCGATGGCGGCGTGCACGAGGGCCGGGTCGAGCCCGGCCGACTTCGTGAAATGCATGGCCTCGGCCAGCCCCTGCACCACGCCGGCGATACAGATCTGGTTGACCATCTTGGTGAGCTGACCCGCGCCCGACGGGCCCATCAGGGTCATCGCCTTCGAATAGGCCGCCAGCACCGGCTCGACGCGCAGGAAGGCGGCCTCGTCCCCGCCGGCCATGACGCTGAGCTGGCCGTTCACCGCCCCGGCCTCGCCACCCGACACGGGGGCGTCGATGAAGCTGCGCCCGGAGCCTGCGCAGAGCGCGGCCATCTCGCGGGCGATGCGGGCGGAGGTCGTGGTGTGATCCACGACGATCCCACCCTCGGCAAGGGTCGGCAGGGCGTCCCGCACCACCTCGGCCACATCATCGTCCTTGCCCACGCAGAGGATCAACAGCTCGGCGCCGCTGGCGGCCTCGGCGGCCGTGCCGGCGTAGCGGCCGCCGCTCCGCTCGGCCCAGGCCCGGGCCTTGTCCGGCGAGCGATTGAAGCCGGCGACCTCGTGCCCCGCCCGGACCAGGTGACCCGCCATTGGCCCGCCCATGACGCCCAAGCCCGCGAAACCGATCTTCATGCCCTCAATCCTCGTCGAACCGGCCATAGCGGCCTCGGAAGAACACAAGTCCTTCGCCCTTGCGGGACTCCCAGGCCAGCACCTCGCCCACGATCACCTGGTGGTCTCCGAGTTGGATCCGCTCGCGCACCTCGCACTCGAAGCGGGCCAGGGCGCCCTTCAGGAGGGGCACGCCAGTCGCGCCGTCTTCGAGCTCATCGGCGTCCGGCCGGCCCGCTCCCCGGGCGAAGCGGCGCGAGCGGTCGTGATCCTCGGCGCTGAGCACATTCACGGCGAACCGCTCGGCGCTGTGGAACACGTGCCGGCGGTCGCAGACGTCGTCCAGGCACCACAGGATCAAGGGCGGCTGCAGCGACACCGAGGTGAAGGAGTTTACGGTCAGGCCCAAGGCGCCTTCGGCGTCCTCGGCGGTCACGACCGTCACGCCCGTCGCGAAGGAGCCCAGCGCCCGGCGGTAATCTTTCGCAGCATCATCCACGGCTTCCGACTAGGCCGCGCCGCCGCGCCTTGCAACCGCTGGCGCGGCCCGCCGTCGGCAAGGCCTGCTTAACCTTAAGGGGCGATGGTCCGGATCAGGGATTCTGCCGGAGCTGCGCCGCATGGCGATGATGGACACCACGATCATCATCAAGAAGGTGAAGAAGGTGACCGGCGGCGGTCACCACGGGGGCGCCTGGAAGGTCGCCTACGCCGACTTCGTGACCGCCATGATGGCCTTCTTCCTCCTCATGTGGCTGATCAATACGACCAGCCCCGAGCAGAAACGCGGCATCGCCGACTATTTCGCGCCGGCCAGCGTGTCGGAATCGACCTCCGGATCCGGCGGCATCCTGGGCGGCACCGCCCTGGGCGACGACGGCAACAAGAACGAGGGTTCGTCGGCCGTGGTCAGCCAACTGGCCCCCGAGGCGCCGACCGAGACCGACGAAAGCGGCCAGAGCACCCAGACCGGGTCGCTGGAAAGCGCCTCGGACCAAGCCCTGAAGGCCGAACAGCAACGCCGCGAGGAGGCCGCCTTCCAGTCGGCGGCCCAGTCCCTGCGGCAGGCCATGCAGGACATGCCCGAGCTGGCCGAGCTGTCGCGTCAGATCATCATCGACCAGACGCCCGAGGGGCTGCGCATCCAGCTGATCGACCAGGAGGGTCGGTCGATGTTCGAGGCCAATTCGGCGCGCCCGAACGACCGCGCCAAGCTGCTCCTGCGCGCTGTCGCGAAGGTGATCAACCAGCTCCCGAACCGGATTTCCATCACCGGCCACACCTCGGCGACGCCCGGCACGCGCAATCCCGCCGACTGGCCCCTGTCGGCCAACCGCGCGGACGCCGCCCGCGGCATCCTTCAGGGCGCGGGCGTGGACCCCGATCGGGTGTACCAGGTCTCGGGCAAGGCCAATTCGGATCCCCTGTACCCCGACGATCCGACGCTGGCGGGCAATCGCCGCATCGCCATCGTGCTGCTCAGGGAAGCGCCCGTCCTGCCGTCGGATTCCAGCCTGTAACGGTGGTCGGTGATTGACCTTGCAGGCCTGCCCGGGATGAGCGCTAATTCACGGAGAGGTTTGGAAACCGGGCCGTGACCCAGCATTTCTCGACGCGCCAGCTGAGGTTCTACCTGACGGCCCCGTCGCCGTGCCCGTACCTCGACGGCCGCTTCGAGCGGAAGGTCTTCGCCCACCTGCCCCTGTCGGATGGGGCCAGCGTCAACGACAGCCTGACCCAGATCGGTTTTCGCCGCTCCCAGAACATCGCCTACCGGCCGGCCTGCGAGGCCTGCGACGCCTGTGTCTCCGCCCGACTGCCGGTCGAGCGCTACGGCTTCTCGCGCTCGGAGCGCAAGATTCTCAACCGTAATGCGGCGTTCACCCGCCATCTGGTTGAAGCGGAAGCCACGGCGGAACAATTCGAGCTGCTGCGCCGCTACCTGAACGCCCGGCACGGCGGCGGCGGCATGAGCGACATGACCTGGCCCGACTACGTCGCCATGGTCGAGGACACCGCCGTCCGGACCCACATCATCGAGTATCGCGCGCCCAGCGACGGCCATGGTCCCGGCGACCTGATCGCCTGCGCCCTGGTGGACCTGCTCGCCGACGGCCTGTCCCTGGTCTACTCGTTCTATGACCCCAGCCTGTCCCGAAACAGCCTCGGCGCCTTCGTGATCCTGGACCATCTCGTCCAGGCCAAGCTGACCGGCCTGCCGTACGTCTACCTCGGGTACTGGGTGCAGGGCTCCCCGAAGATGGACTACAAGGCCCGTTTCCGGCCGCTGGAGTTGCTGAAACCCGGAGGCTGGGTCCGGCTGGAGGACATCCCTGAAGGGGAGCTCTAGGCCCCCGACGGGGGCACGGAGGTCGCCACGGCCCTCGCGGCCTCCGCACCCATGAAGTTCGTCCCCGCCCCATACTTCACCAGGGCCTCGATGCGTTTGCCGATGGGCGGGTGGCTGGCGAACATCCCGCCGCCGTCGAAGTCGATGAACATCGACTGGATGTCGCGGGGCGCCTGGATCTCGGAATGCCCAGAGATCTTCTGCAGGGCCGAGATCATGGCGTCGGGGTTCTTGGTCAGCTCGACCGCTCCTGCGTCGGCGATGAACTCGCGCTTCTTGGAAATGGTCGAGCGCACGACCAGCGCCAGGATGTAGGCGATCGCCGCCGCCGCAATGGCGATGAGGATCAGCGCGCCGGCCCCCCCGCCGCCCCCGCCCGAGCGGGAACGGCTGGACCCCCGCCCGCCGCCGAAGCGCAGCATGCGGAAGAAGATCTCGCAGATCAGGGTGATCACCCCTGCAAAAACGGCCGCGATCACCGTCAGGCGGACGTCTCGATTGATGACGTGGGTCAGCTCGTGGGCCAGCACGGCCTCTAGCTCGTCGCGGTTGAGGGTGTTCAGGAGGCCGCGAGTGACCGTGATCACGGCGTCCTTGTCGCCCAGTCCCGAGGCCCAGGCGTTCCGCTGCTCGGTCTCGACAACGCGCAGCTGCGGCATGGTCTGCCCGCGGGAAATGCAGAGGTTTTCAAGCAGGTTGTAGAGGTCGGGGGCGTCCTTGCGCTCGACCTTCTTCGCCCCGGTGGCCATGTCGATGATGCCCTGGTGGCCGAAGAAGGCCACGCCGTACCAGCCGCCGGCCAGGACGAAGCCCAGCGGCGCAGTCGCCGCCAGCCAGGACGTCGAGAGACCCAGGTCACCGGTGAAACTGCCCGTGGTCGGCGCCATGTCCATGGCGATCAGGCCGAGTTGGAGCGCCCAGATCAGTCCGATCAGCAGGAAGGGAAATCCGGCCAGCAGCAGGAGCGACCGGAAATTGTTCTGCCAGATCCAGGTCTTGAGGCCGACGGCGCCCACGTAACGCTAGCTCAGTTGAACTTCACCTGGGGCGGGGCCGCATCCATCGCGGCGCGCTGCTCGGCGCCCACGTCGAAGAAGGTGCGGTCCTTGCCGAAGCCGAACAGGCCGGCGATGAGCACGGTCGGGAAGGCCCGGCGCACCGAGTTGAACTCGCCAACCGCGTTGTTGAAGAAGCGGCGCGCGGCGGCCAGCTTGTTCTCGATGTCGGAAAGTTCGCCCTGCAGGCTCAGGAAATTCTGGTTGGCCTTGAGGTCGGGATAGGATTCCGAAAGGGCGAACAGGCGCCCGAGCGCGCCGGTCAGCATATTCTCGGCCTGGACCTTGTCCTCGACCGAGGTGGCGCGGGCCGCCTGGTTGCGCGCCGCGATGACGGC
Organism: Caulobacteraceae bacterium; assembly: GCA_019695035.1. GTDB lineage: Bacteria > Pseudomonadota > Alphaproteobacteria > Caulobacterales > Caulobacteraceae > JAEZEZ01. The sequence goes on from JAIBAU010000002.1 coordinate 121,094, forward strand.
CTCCAGCGTGCCGGCCTCGTGGGCGGCGTAGCCCTTCACCGTCTCGACGAGATTGGGGATCAGATCCTGGCGCTGCTTCAGCTGGACATCGATGTCCGCGAAGGCCTGATTGGCGTTCTGATCCAGCGCGACCAGCCGATTGTAGCCGCCCACCAGGATGAACAGCAGGATGGCGACGACGACGCCGATGACGATCCAGGTGATCATGGGCTTCCCCTCTTGAACGGATGTCGACGCTAGCGGAACGGCGATACCGCGCAAAGGGCGAATGCACTCGCCGGAACGGCGAAAGCCGGGCAATCTGCGCCTGGGAGGCTGATCCGGATGGACGGACAGGTCATCACGGCCGTGCTGGCGGGACCCTTGCTGTTGCTGGGGCTCTACGAGCTGTTCGGCGTGCGCCGCCTGTTCAGCGCTGATTCGGCCAAGGTTTTCGTCTGGGGCCTGCTGTTCGCCCTCGTCGCCTTCCCGCTGCTGGTCTTCTTCGGCGCGGTGGACGTGGAGCCGGGACGGGACATCCTGATCGAGCTGGCCGGGCGCATGGTCCGGATCTGGCTCAGCATCTTCGGCCTCGCCGTCGCCGGGCGCTGGGGCATCGCCATCTGCCGCTGGCTGTGGGCCAGGCGGCCCCGGCCCAATCGCTACGACCCGAACGCCAAGAGCGACACCCGGGTCTAGGCCCGCAGCTTCTTCATCCCCTTGGGCGCCATCCGCCCTGCGGCGGCCCGCCGGCCGACATAGGTCTGCCAGTCCGGCCAGGAGCGCTTGCGGCCTCCCGTCTCGATCCATTCCGGGCCGGCCGCAGCCGAGAAGATCATCGCATCGCGCAGGCCGCCGTCGCGGTAGCTCTGCAGCTTGACCCCCTTGCCGCGCGGCATTTCGGGCAGTTCGTCGACGGAGAAGACCAACGCCTTGTTGTTCTCCCCCAGCACCGCGACCCGGTCGCCCTCGACCGGTATGGCGAGGCGGGCTTCGCCGTTCAGCGTCTGCTTGCCGGCGCGCTTGGAGGCCACCGCCTCCTCCTCGGGAAGGATGAATCCGTAACCCGCCCGGGATGCGAGGAAGAGCTTGCGGCCCGGCTTGTGCGCGAAGACGGCGATGATCTTCGACTTTTCCTCGATGTCCATCATCAGGCGCAGGGGTTCGCCATGCCCCCGGGCCGAGGGGAGCTTGTCCACCCCGACGGTGAAGAAGCGGCCGTCGGATGCGAAGATCAGCAGCTTGTCGGTGGTTTCGCAGGGCACGAGGAAGCCCAGCTTGTCGCCTTCCTTGAACTTCAGCTCCGACGGGTCGTCGATCCTGCCCTTGGCGGCGCGGATCCAGCCGCGCTCCGACAGGATGACTGTCGCCGGCTCGCGCTCGACGGTGCTCTCCAGGATGGCGGCCGCATCGATGCGCGGCGCCTCTCCGAAGGTGGTCCGGCGGGCCGAGCCCATCACCTTCTTCACCTCGGCCAGCTCCTTGCCCACGCGGGTCCACTGGCGAGCCTGGGAATTGATCAGGGCCGTGAGTCCGTCGCGCTCCTCCGTCAGCTTCCTGTGCTCGTTGCGGATCTCCATCTCTTCGAGACGCGCGAGGTTGCGCAGGCGGGTGTCGAGAATGAAGTCCGCCTGCACCTCGGTAAGGGCGAAGCGCATGATGAGGGTCGCCTTGGGCTGCTCGTCCTCACGGACGATGCGGATGACCTCGTCCAGGTTCAGGAAGGCCACCAGCAGGCCGTCCAGCAGATGTAGCCGCTTCTCGATCTTGCCGACGCGCCACTCGGATCGCCGCACCAAGACCTCGCGCCGGTGGTCGAGGAAGGCCCGCAGGCAGGCTTTCAGACCCAGGACGCGCGGCACGCCCTTGCCGTCCAGCACGTTCATGTTGATCGGGAAGCGGGTCTCCAGGTCCGACGCCCGGAACAGGCTCTCCATCAGCACGTCAGGCTCGACGTTGCGTGACTTGGGTTCGATGACGATGCGGATGTCCTCGGCGGACTCGTCGCGCACGTCGCCCAGCAGCGGCGCCTTCTTCTGCTCGATCAGGTCGGCGAGTTGTTCGATCAGCTTGGACTTCTGGACCTGATAGGGAATCTCGCTGATGACGATGCGCCAGGTTCCCCGGCCCAGATCCTCGGTCTCCCAGCGCGCCCGCAGCCGCACCCCGCCGCGGCCCGTCTCATAGGCCTCGCGGATGGCCAGGGGGCCCTCGACGCAGACCCCCCCGGTGGGGAAGTCCGGGCCGGGCACGTGCTGCATCAGGGCCTCGGTGTCGGCCTTCGGATCGTCCAGCAGCAGCTGGCAGGCGTCGATCAGCTCGACCACGTTGTGGGGCGGGATGGAGGTCGCCATGCCGACCGCAATGCCGGCCGAGCCGTTGGCCAGCAGGTTGGGGAAGCCCGCCGGCAGGACCACCGGCTCCTCGTCCGCCTCGTCGTAGGTCGGGCGGAAATCGATGGCGTTCTCGTCGATGCCGTCGAGCAGCAGTTTGGCCGCGGGCGTCAGACGGCACTCGGTGTAGCGCATGGCCGCGGCGGTATCGCCGTCGATATTGCCGAAATTGCCCTGGCCGTCGACCAGCGGATAGCGCTGGGCGAAATTCTGCGCGAGACGGACCAGGGCGTCATAGATCGACTGGTCGCCGTGCGGGTGGAAATTGCCCATCACCTCGCCGACCACCTTGGCGCACTTCTTGGCCGCCTGGTCGGGATTCAGGCGCATCTCGTTCATGGCGTAAAGCACGCGCCGGTGCACCGGCTTCAGGCCGTCCCGCACGTCCGGCAGGGCGCGGTGCATGATGGTCGAGAGCGCATAGGCGAGGTAACGCCGCGAGAGGGCCTCGCCGAGGTCCTCGTCGACGATCCGGCCGCCGTGATCGTCGTCGGGATTGAAATGCTTGGTCATGGGTAAATCGAATCGATCCGGTCGGGGCGAAGTCTAGGACAGCGCGGGCTCACAGACGCCCTGCCTCGCCGAGCTTGTCCACAAGCCACATGCGCGCAGGGGGCAAGGGGCGATTCATGGGATTGAAGACGAACTGCTCGAGGAAATGGCCGGTCAGGTCCAGTCCCTGCCCCACCTCGCCCTCCGCCAGCCCCGCCTGGGCCCCCAGCATGAACGGCGGCAGGGCCAGCATTCGGTCCGCGTAGGGCGCGCCGGCGTCCCGGCTGACGGCCCGCCCGGTCCTGGGGCTGACGTAGACCAGATCGTCGACGACGCCGGTGGCGGCGCACTTGCCGAGATCCAGGCCGAAGCCGAGCTCCTCGAGCAGGCCCGCCTCGAACCGCACGAAGACCGCCGGCCACACCTCCGGGATGTGAAAGGTCGAGGCGAGCGCCTCGAAGGCCAGAAACGCGCCCGGGTGTGGCTCCCGTTCCGGGAGGGCTCCTTGCGCGACCGCAGCGGCGGCGGCGAGCCCGGCCAAGGCCAGGGAATCGTCGAACAGGGCGGCCGGCCCCTCCCCGACCGGTTCAAGCTGCGCGGATCCGAGCTGTTCGGACGTGCGCGAGCGGAAACGGGCGATGACGCGGGCGCCGGGCTGCAGGAACGGCTTCATGCGCCGGGAGGCGCCGCCGGCCACATGCGCGACCCACCGGCCCTTTTCCTCAGTCAGCAAGTCCACGATCGCCCCGGTCTCGCCGTGGGCGCGCGCGGACAGGACAAAGGCGTCGCTCTCGAACTCCATCCTGGTGGTTTGGACGGGAGAACGAAACGTGTCCAGCCCAAGCGTCCCGGCGCTACTTCGGGTGAGCCGCCTCGTACGCCTTGATGTCGGCCACCACGTCCCTGGCGATGTCGTTGGGAATCGGGATGGTCAGGACGTACTGGCCGATTTTCCAGCCGCCCTCGCCCTTGACCACCATGCCGGTCCCGCGCGTCGTTCCGTAGCTCGCACTGTCGAGGTTCTCTTCGAACCACGCGACGCAATGGCAGGGCAGGTCGGCGAAGGTGATGGTCCGGCTGGCGGGCGTATAGGTCCAGCCCTTCCCCTGCGCGAAGTACGGCTCGGCGAAGGCCCTGAACTGGTCGAGGGTCCACCGCTCGGAGGCGTCGGTGCCCACGAACACGGCGTTGGGCGTGAAGCTGGCGAAATAGGCCGCTCCGTCCGCCCGCGCGGCGGCGGCGTTGAAGTTGTCGAGCAGGGCGTCGATCGCGCGCTCATCGGCGGACCGGGGAGCGGGCTCGGCCAGCACGGGGGTGGCGATCAAGGCGGCGGCGGCGAGGGTGAGCAAGATGCGCATGGACCGAGTCCTATCCCGTCTCCGGCGACGGGAGAAGGCGGCCGCCACGCCGCTACTGCGCGTCGAAATCCAGGCCGAACTGGGCGTACAGGGCGCGGTCCTCGGTCCACTTCTCGTTGACTTTGACATGCAGGAACAGGTGGACCTTGCGATCCAGCAGCTCCGTCAGCTCCTCTCGCGCCTTCTGGCCAATCCATTTCAGGGTCTGGCCGCCCTTGCCCAGCACGATCGGGCGCTGGCTATCCCGCTCCACATAGATGGTCTGCTCGATGCGGGCCGAACCATCGGGCTTCTCGTCGAAGGCGGTGGTCTCGACGGCTGCGGCGTAAGGCAACTCCTCGTGGACCCGCAGGTAGATCTTCTCGCGGGTGATCTCGGCGGCCAGCACACGGACGGGGACGTCGGCGGACTGGTCCTCGGGATAGAGCCAGGGTCCCTCAGGCATCATCGCGCCCAGACGGGCCAGGAGGTCCTTCACGCCCGAGCCCTTCTCGGCCGAGACCATGAAGACCTCGGAGTAGACGCCGGTGTCGAACAGGGCCTGGGTCAGGGCCAGCAGCTCCTCGCGCTTGACCAGATCCACCTTGTTCAGCGCCAGGATCGCCCGGGAACCCGCCGCCTTCAGGCCGGCGATGATGCTCTCGGTGTCCTCGTGGCTCCGGCGGTCGGCGCCCGTCCCGTCCTTCCCCCGGGCGGCCAGTTCGGCGGCCGCGTCGACCAGGTGCACGACCGCATCGGCGTCCTCGGCTCCGCCCCAGGCCGAACGGACCATGGCGCGGTCGAGCCGGCGGCGCGGCTTGAAGATGCCGGGCGTGTCGACGAGCACGATCTGGGCCCGACCCTCGATGGCCACGCCCCGGACGGGGAAGCGGGTGGTCTGGACCTTCTTCGTCACGATCGACACCTTGGTCCCGACCATTCGGTTGGTGAGGGTCGACTTGCCGGCGTTGGGCGCGCCGATGATGGCGGCGAACCCCGCCCGGGTTGGCTGGTCGGTCAAAGCAGGCCTTCGCGATTCAGAAGTTCGGCGGCGGCGGCCTTTTCAGCCGCCTGCCTTGAAGACCCTGCGGCCTTCGCGGGTTCCAGGCCCTCGACGACAACCTGGACGGTGAAATGGGGAGCATGGTCGGGACCCGAGCGCCTCACGACCTCGTAGGCCGGGACCGGCTTGCCTTGCCCCTGGGCCCAGGCCTGGAGCGCCGACTTGGGATCGCGCGCGGCCGGCTTGGCCAAATGCTCGACCTGCGTATCCCAGAACCTGCGGAACACCCCGCGCGCCGCCTCGAGCCCGCCGTCGAGGTAGAGCGCCGCCATGACCGCCTCGCAGGCGTCCGCCAGCACGGTATCCTTCTCACGACCGCCGGTCTTGCTCTCGCCCGGCGACAGCCGAAGCGCCGGACCGATCCCCATGGCCCGCGCGGCGGCCGCGCAGGCCGACTTGTCCACCAGGCCGTGGAAGCGCGGCGTCAGCTTGCCCTCGGGGAGGTCGGGATACAGATCCATCAGCCGCTCGGCGACGAGCAACCCCAGCACCCGGTCGCCCAGGAACTCGTACCGCTCGTTGTCCGTGACGCGGTTCGCCCCGCCCACGCTGGCGTGGGTCAGAGCGAGGTCCAGGCGCTTCCTGTCCTTGAACGCGTAGCCGAGGTTGCGCTCGAGCTGGTCTACCGCGGACGCCCGCGCATTCATCGGCGTGCGTTCATCTATTTCAGCGAATGGAAGAAGCGGCTGGGACGCAGGTGGGTGAACCAGGTCCAGGGCTTCCACAGCGACGCGCCCGGCTTCCACGAGAACAGGATGATGTCCGCGCGGCCGATCAGGTTCTCGGCCGGGACCAGACCCACGCCGTTCTCCTGCTCGACCCGGCTGTCGATCGAGTTGTCGCGATTGTCGCCCATCATGAAGTAGTAGCCCGCCGGCACTGTATAGACGCCGGTGTTGTCCAGGTGGCCGTCGGGGCCGAAGTCCTGGATGGTGATCTGCTTGCCGCCCGGCAGGGTCTCGCGGACCGTGGTGGCTGACCGCTCGAAGCCGTAGCCCGTATCCACGTCGACGCGGCCCTGGACGACGTCCGTGACCGGCCGGTCGTTGATGTAGAGCAGGTTGTTGCGCATCTGGATGCGGTCGCCCGGCAGTCCGATGAGGCGCTTGATGTAGTCGGTCTTGTTGTCGCGCGGCAGCTTGAAGACCACGATGTCGCCCCGGCGCGGCTGGCTGCCAAGGATCCGGCCGTGGAACAGCGGCGGGCTGAGCGGGATGGAGTGGCGCGAATAGCCGTAGTCCCACTTGGAGACGATGATGTAGTCGCCCTCGTAGAGGTTGGGCTCCATCGAGGCCGATGGAATGGTGAACGGCTGGAACAACAGGATGCGCAGCACGAGCGCGATCAGCAGGGCGTAGAAGATCGTCTTGGCGATCTCCCAGGTCTCTTCCTTGGCGGACTTGGCCGGCTCGCCGTCCTCATCCATCCCCTCGAGATCGAGGTCAGCGTCGGCCTCGGCGTGATCCGAGAGGTCCTCGGCGCCGGCGGCGTCCGCCGCCTCGACGGCCTCCACGGTGTCGTGGGCGTCGGCCGCCTCCGTCGCGCCTGCGTGTTCCGCGTCTTCGGCCGCGTGGTTGTCGGTGCTCATACTTCTATCCCCTGCCGGAGTGCGTTGTTTGCGCGCTTCTTCCGGCCGTGTTGGCGTCGGTAGTCCGTGTTTATGTCTCCGGCAAGGCTTCGATTATTACGAAGGCCTGGGCGTAGGGATGATCGTCGGTAAGGCTGACATGGATGATCGCCTTGTGTCCCGGCGGCGTCAGCCTGGCCAGCCGCTCGCCAGCCCCGCCCGTCAGCGCCATTGTCGGCTGGCCGGAGGGAAGGTTCACCACCCCCATGTCGCGCCAGTAGACCGCGCCGCGGATGCCGGTCCCCAGAGCCTTGGCGCAGGCCTCCTTGGCCGCGAAGCGTTTGGCGTAGCTGGCCGCGCGGTCCGGCTTGCGCTCGGAACGCAGCCGCTCGAGCTCGGTGAAACAGCGGTGAGTGAAGCGATCGCCGAAACGATCCAGGGAGCCCTGGATGCGCCGGATGTCCGAGAGGTCAGAGCCGATGCCGATGATCAAAGGCCGCCCTCCCCTCGTCGATGGACTGCCGCATCCGGGCGATGGCCGGCCCCAGGCCGGTGAAGATCGCCTCCCCGATGAGGAAATGCCCGATGTTCAGCTCCCTGATCTGGGGGATGGCGGCGATGGCGCGCGCGGTGTCGAAGGTCAGGCCGTGACCCGCATGCACCTCCAGCCCCAGGTCGTCGGCCAGGTGGGCTCCCGCCTGGAGCTGCTCCCAGATGGCGGCCGCTTCCTCGGTCCGCCCCTCGGCCAGCGCGTCGCACCACGCACCGGTGTGCAGCTCGACCACAGGGGCCTGCATGTCGGCGGCGGCGCGGATCTGGGTCGGATTGGCCTCGATGAAGAGCGACGAGCGGATGCCGGCGGCGTTGAACTCGCGCACCAGGGCGGCGACGCGGTTGTGCTGCCCCGCGGCGTCGAGGCCGCCCTCGGTGGTGCGTTCCTCGCGCCGCTCGGGCACCAGGCAGGCGGCATGAGGCAGGATGCGCAGCCCGATCTCGCGCATCTCGTCGGTGACGGCCATTTCGAAGTTCAGCGGTTTCGACAGGCGGCGACAGAGGGCGTTCAGCGCCTCGATATCGGCGTCGCGGATATGGCGGCGGTCCTCGCGCAGGTGCGCCGTGACGCCGTCGGCGCCCGCCGCGACGGCCAGTTCGGCGGCGCGGACCGGGTCTGGCCACTCGCCGCCGCGCGCGTTCCGGACGGTGGCGACATGGTCGATGTTCACCCCCAGCCGGATCCGGGTCACTTCGAAAGCCTCCGCGAGCCGGGGTCCTCGATGGCGATGGCCGCCAGCTCCGGCGGCAGGGCGTCGGCGGGATAGGCCGGCACGTCCAGCGTCGCCAGCGCCACCAACGGCACGCCCACGTCGGCGCGCCCGCCCGAGCGGTCGACAATGCAACCCGCCACGACCACGTCGCCGCCCGCCGCCTTGATGGCCTCGATGCATTCGCGCGACGACAGGCCGGTGGTGACGATGTCCTCGATCATGGCGACCTTCGTCCCGGGATCGACGTGGAAGCCGCGGCGCAGCTTGAACGCCCCGCCCTCACGCTCGACGTACATGGACGGGACATTCATGTGCCGGGCGGTCTCGTAGCCCGGGATGATGCCGCCCACGGCCGGCGAGATAACCACCTGCACGTCGGGCCGCGCGGCCAGCACCTTGTGCGCCAGCGCCTGGCAAAGCTTCTCGCAGCGCGCCGGCTGCATGAACACCAGGTTCTTCTGCAGGAAAACGGGCGAATGCAGGCCGGACGACAGCACGAAGTGGCCCTCGCGCAGGGCGCCGGCGGCGCGGAATTCCTCAAGGACGTCATCGCTGGTCATGATGCGGGATTAGCGCCCGTCCCAGGCCTTGTCATCCGGGATTGCGCGGTTCCGGCTTGCGTCCCTCGCGCCGCGCCATTTCGGCGTCGACCAGGTCGTGGATGTCGATGCCGTAAATGGTCAGACCTTCGATGTTGGCGTTGTCGATGCGGACGTTCTTCAGATTCACGTCGTCGAAGCTGGCGCCCGTCAGGTTGACGTTGTTGAAGCGCGCCGCCGCCAGGTTGACGTTGTCGAAGAGGGTTTCGGCCAGGCCGCAGTTGCGAAACGCCGATCCCGGCATCCGCTTGCCGTCGAACTGTTCGGACATGAAGGCTCCTAGCCTTTGACGCGGTCCACGGTTTCGACCGACGGGCAGGCGCGGAGCGCGGCGGCGATGTGGGTCAGGTGGCGGGCGTCGACGACTTCCACGTCGAAGTCCACGTCGAAGAAGTCCGACTGCCGGTGGCTCATCTTCAGGTTCAGGATGTTGGCCCCCGCCTCGCCGATGATCGTGCAGGCCTGTCCCAGCACGCCCGGCGCGTTTCGAATGGTGGCGCGCAGGCGAGCGGCGGCGACGGTGTTCTGCTCGGCCTGGGGCGTCCACTGCAGGTCGCGCCAAAGGTCGTCGCGGTCCTCGAACTCGGCCAGGCGCTCGCAGTCGATGGTGTGCACCGTGAGCCCGACGTCGGGTTGCAGGATGCCCATGATGCGGTCGCCCGGCACCGGGCTGCAGCAGGGCGCGAAATGCACCGAGACGCCCGGCGTCAGCCCGCCGCCGCGGATGAACAGCCGCCCGGCCTTGCCGTCCTCGATGCGGGTGCGGGCGGCGGCGGCGGCGCGCTCACTGTCCTTCAGGCCCGGGAAGACCGCCTCCAGCACCCCGGCGGGCGCGATGCGGCCCCGACCCACGGTCGCGTACAGCTCCTCTTCGCTGGCGATCGAAAAGCGTTCCAGCGCGGGGCGCAGGGAGATATCGAGCAACGACTTTCCGGCCTTCGCGAAGGTCTGCTCGATGGAGACCTTGCCGAGCTTCTGGAACTCGCCCTTCTCGGTCTGGCGGATGTGGCGGCGGATCGCGGAGCGCGCCCGGCCGGTGATGGCCAGTGAACGCCAGTCCGGCGGGATCGCCGCCTTGGGCCCGCGGATGATCTCCACCACGTCGCCGTTCTGCAGCAGGGTGCGCATCGGGCGCAGTTCGCCGTTGATCTTGACCCCGATGGCGGTGTCGCCGACCTCGGTGTGGACGGCGTAGGCGAAATCCAGCGGCATGGCCCCGGTCGGCAAGCTGATCAGCTGTCCCTTCGGCGTGAAGGCGAACACCTGATCCATGAACATCTCGAGCTTGGCGTGCTCGACCAGGTCGTCGGTGTCCCCGCCCCCGTGCTCCAGCACGGTGATCAGGTCGCGCAGGTTCTGCAGCGGGTCCCGCCCGCCAGCGGCCTCCGCCGCCTCGGCGTCGAAGCCGTAGTTCTTGTTCTTGTATTGCCAGTGGGCGGCGACGCCCTCCTCGGCCACCAGGTCCATGATCGCGGTGCGGATCTGCATCTCGATGCGCATGCCCTTCGGCCCCACGACCGTGGTGTGCAGCGAGCGGTAGTTGTTCCGCTTGGGGCGCGAGATGTAGTCCTTGAAGCGCTCGTAGATGGTCGGCCACTTGGAGTGCAGCGCGCCCAGCGCCCGGTAACAGTCCGTCTCGGAATCCACGATGACCCGGAAGGCGTAGATGTCGGAGAGCTGGCTGAAGCCGATCGACTTGCGCTCCAGCTTTCGCCAGATCGAGTAGGGCGTCTTCTCGCGACCGAACACCTCGCCGCGGATGCCCGCATCCTTGAGCACCCGCGCGATCTCGCCGGAGACGACCGCGACGGCCGGCCCCTGCTCCTCCTTCAAATCCTCGAGGCGCTTGATGATGGCGTCCCGCGCCGAGGGATTGAGGTGTTCGAACGACAGCTCTTCCAGCTCGGTGGCGATGCGGTGGCAGCCGATGGTGCGGGCCAGCAGCGCATAGACCTCCATGGTCTCGCGCGCGATACGCTCCCGCTTGTGCGGCTTGACGTACTGCAGGGTCCGCATGTTGTGCAGGCGGTCGGCCAGCTTCACCAGCAGGACGCGAACGTCCTTGGAAATCGCCAGGATGAACTTGCGCAGGTTCTCCGCCTGGCGGGTGTGCTCGGCCTGCTCTTCCAGCCGGGACAGCTTGGTCACCCCCTCGACCAGTTCGGCGATCTCGGCTCCGAACAGGCGCGCGATGTCCTCCTTGGACACGGGCGTGTCTTCGATCACGTCGTGCAGCAGGGCGGTGACGATGGCGGCGGTGTCGAGGCGGTATTCCGTCAGGATGCCCGCCACCTCGATGGGGTGGGCGAAGTACGGGTCGCCGGAGGCCCGCAGCTGCGAGCCGTGCATCTGCATGGCGTAGACGTAGGCGCGATTGATCAGCGCCTCGTCGGCGTCCGGATCGTAGGACTGGACCCGTTCGACCAGTTCGGTCTGCCGCAGATACCGAACCGGTTTCCTGGGCCTGGCGGGCAGGTCGTTGGCCGGCGCCACCTCGGTTTCGGGCAGCGGCTCGGCCGTCAGCTTGACGGAAGAACGCTTCTCGCGGGCGCCGGAAGCAGCAACGGCCGCCGGTTGCCCGGCGGCCGTCGCATCGATTGCAGCGATGTCCTCAGCGCCGGTCCGCGGCGCCTTCCTGGAATGGCCGTCTGACGAAGCGTTCGTCAGTAGCGCTCCTCCTGCCCGCCATCGCGGTCGCTTTGAAGCGCGCGGACGAGCTCGTGTTCGGACATCTGCATGTGCTGCGGATCGGCCAGCAGGGCCAGGGTCTCGGCCTCTTCCTCGGCCTCGGTACGCTCGTCGACGCGCTGCAGGGTGCTGATCAGGTTCTCCGAGAGATTGTCCGGGTCAACCTTGTCCTCGGCGATCTCGCGCAGGGCGACGACCGGGTTCTTGTCGTTGTCGCGGTCCAGGAACAGCGGCGCGCCGGCCGAGATGGAGCGCGCGCGATGGGCCGACAGCAGGACGAGCCCGAACCGGTTCGGAACCTTCTCAACGCAGTCTTCGACGGTGACGCGGGCCATGTAGTCCTCGGGGAGGTGGGATTTTGAACCGCCCTACTTAGCGATCGGTTACCGATTTTGCAATGCAGCAGGAGCGGCGTCCCGCCCGAACGGAGCCTCTCGCGCCAGGGCCCGGGCGGTTCGCCGCAGGACCGGATGCCGCCAGTCGGGAAGGACCTCGGCAAGGGGGCCCATGACAAACAGCCGATCGGCTGCTCGCGGGTGCGGAATCGTCAGGCCCTCCGCCTCGCATTGCTCGCGCCCATAGGCGATCAGGTCCAGGTCCAGCGTCCGTGACGCATTGGACTCGGCCCGCCGCCGCCCAAAATCGCTCTCGATCGACCGAAGGACCCCCAACAGCTCGCGCGAATCCAGGCTCGTCTCGACAAGGACGACGCCGTTGCGATACTCGGGACCGGCCGGGTCGGGCCAGGCGTCGGACCGCCACCAGGAGGACCGGGCGGCTATCCGGACGCCCCGGCGCTCCATGGCTTCCAGGGCGGCCTCCAGGAGGGCCTCCGACGTGGGGAACGCGCCCGGCATATTGGACCCAAGCGCGACGATTATCGCGTTATCCGAATCTGTTACGGCCGATATTTCAGACAGGACATCACCCCAGTGAGTTTCTACCCGACCGACCGCATCGCCCTCTTCATCGACGGGGCCAACCTCTACTCCGCCGCCAGGGCGCTGGATTTCGACATCGACTACAAGAAGCTGCTGGAGGAGTTCCGCCAGCGGGGCGTGCTGATCCGCGCCTATTACTACACCGCCATCGTCGAGGGCGGGGACGACTATTCGCCCATCCGGCCGCTGGTCGACTGGCTCGACTACAACGGCTTCACCCTGGTGACCAAACCAGCGCGCGAATTCACGGATCGCGAGGGGCGCAAGCGCTGGCGTGGCGACATGGACATGGAGATCGCCGTCGACATGATGGAGATGGCGGCCGGCGGCGCGGACCACCTGGTCCTGTTCTCGGGCGACGGCGATTTCCGCGCCCTGGTGGAGGCGGTGCAGCGCAAGGGTGTGCGCGTGACGGTCGTGTCGACCGTAAAATCCCAGCCGCCCATGGCGTCGGATGACCTGCGCCGCCAGTGCGACGCCTTCGTGGACCTCGCGGACCTCTCGGGGATCATCGGGCGCCCGCGCAAACCCGCCCACAATCCGCGTTTCCTCCAGAACGACGCGCGCACCCCCGCCGAAGCCGAGGCGGACGACGAGCTGTGAGCGCTTCTCCCTCCGTCGCCGCCGCGCCTGAAGCCCCTCGCGACTGTCCGCTTTGCCCGCGGCTCGTCCTGTACCGGCAGGCCAACGCCCAGGCCAATCCGGACTGGTTCAACGGTGCGGTGCCGTCGTTCGGCGATCCACAGGCGCGACTGCTTGTCGTGGGTCTCGCACCGGGCCGGACCGGCGCGAACCGAACGGGCCGGCCGTTCACCGGAGACGGAGCGGGGGTGATCCTCTACGAGACCCTGGTGAAGACCGGATTTGCGGCCGGCCGCTACGAGGCGCGGCCCGACGACGGGATCCGCCTGGTCGACTGCATGATCACCAACGCCGTGCGCTGCGCTCCGCCCGGAAACAAGCCGGAGAGCAGCGAGGAACGCCACTGCCGCCCGTTCCTGGCGGCCCGGATCGCCGCCCTGCCGCGGCTGAAAGTGATCGTGACCCTGGGCGACGTCAGCCGACGCAACGTGCTGAAGGCCCTCGGCCTGAAGGCCTCGGCCGGCATCCCGGGCCACGGGACCGAGTTCGCGGCCGGGCCGTACGCCGTGCTGAACAGCTACCACTGCTCGCGCCTGAACACGAACACCGGACGCCTGACGCCGCAGATGTTCGAGGCTGTATTCAATCGGGCGCGAGCTCTGCTGGACTGAAGCCGTCAGCCCTTCTCCCGCATCAGCCGCGCCTTGTCCCGCTGCCAGTCGCGTTCGGCCGTCGCCTCGCGTTTGTCGTGGACCTTCTTGCCCTTGGCCAGGGCCAGCTCCAGCTTGGCCAATCCCTTGTCGCTCCAGTAGAGCTTGGTCGGGATGATGGTGCGGCCTTCGCGCTGAACCGCCCCGATCAGCTTGTCCAGCTCCTTGCGGTGCAAGAGCAGTTTCCGGGCCCGGCGGGGCTCGTGATTGAAGCGATTGGAGTGGCTGTAGGGCGGAATGTCGGCGTTCACGAGCTCGATGTCGCGGCCGTTCACCGCGGCATAGCTCTCGGCGATGTTGGCCTTGCCGGTGCGCAGGCTCTTCACCTCGGTCCCGGTCAGGGCGAGGCCCGCCTCGAAGGTCTCTTCAAGGAAGTAGTCGAACCGCGCCCGGCGGTTCTCGGCGATCAGCTTGCGGTCGGCCATCAGGCCACTCCCGCCTCCGCAAGCGCAGCGTCGATCTTCGGCTTGGCGGAGTCCGCGCACGGCCCCAGCGGCAGCCGCACCTCGTCGGTGCACAGTCCCAGTCGCGCCAGCGCGTACTTGGTCGGCGCCGGCGAATTGTCCAGGAACAGCGCCTTGTCCAGCGCCACCAGCCGGTCCTGCCACTGGCCGGCCGTCTCGTACGCGCCTTGGGCCGCCGCCTCGTAGCGGGCCACACAGGCCTCCGGCGCGACGTTGGAGGTGACAGAGATCACCCCATGGCCTCCATGCGCCATGTAGCCCAGCAGGGTCGGATCGTCTCCGGAGATCAAGCAGAAGCTCTCCGGCACGCCGCGGCGCATCAGGCTGATGCGGACCATGTCGCCTGTCGCGTCCTTGATGCCCACGATGTTGGGCAGCTTGGCCAGGCGTTCGACGGTTTCGTTGGCCAGGTCGATGCCGGTGCGGCCGGGGACGTTGTAGAGCAGGACCGGCAGCTCGACGGCGTCGTTGATCGCCTTGTAGTGAAGGAAAAGTCCCTCCTGGCTGGGCCGGTTGTAGTAGGGCGTGACCACCAGGGCGGCGTCGGCGCCCACGGTCTTGGCGTGGCGCACCAGTTCGATGACCTTGCTCGTGTCGTTGCCGCCGGCGCCGGCGATGACGGGGATGCGGCCGGCGCAGACCTCGACCGTCAGTTCAACGATGCGCTTGTGTTCCTCAACCGAGACGGTGGGGCTTTCCCCGGTGGTGCCGACCGGAACCACACCGTGCACCCCGCCGGCGATCTGCCGCTCGAGCAAGGCGCGGTACGCGGCCTCGTCGAGCTTGCCGTCCCGGAAAGGGGTGACGAGCGCGGTGATCACACCCTTGAAGAGGGGCCGTGTCATGAAACTTGCAACCTTGGGCTGGCGGCGCCGCCATTGAGCGGCCAAACTGTAGGGCGAACCTAGGGTCGACGAGGTTCAGCCGCAACGGTTCGCTGTGGTGTTCGCGTGGTGAATGAGGGAGCGTCCGGTTTGAAGGCATACGGCAAGGTACTCACGGCGTTGCTCATAGCAGGCGCGGCCGCCCCGGTTACCGCCCAGACCACGCCGTCTGCGCCCGGATACGCCCAGCCGATGGGCTACCAGCGCTCGTCCCTTTCCACGTCTGATTCCAATCTATTGCGGGCCGCGCTGCAGGCCGCGCGCAGTTCGGACGCAACCCAGGTCGCCGCCCTTCGCAACCAGATGAGCGATCCCGTCGCCCGCGATCTCGCCGAATGGGCGCTGGTCGACGTGATGGGCGAGCGCCTCGGCTACTTCGAGCTGGACGGCGCCCGCCGCGACCTGTCGGGCTGGCCGCGCGGGGATTCCCGCCAGGCCGCCGCCGAACGCGCCCTTGCCAATTCGGCACAGCCGCAGGATCCGCAGCGCATCCTCGACTGGTTCGACACGGCGCCGCCTCAGACGGCCGAAGGGGCGATCACCCTTGCCTCGGCGCTGCAGGCGAAGGGCCAGACGGACCAGGCTAAGGCCCTCATCAAGGATTGGTGGCGCAACCGCCTGTTCGACCTGCCGGTGCAGGAGCGCATGCTGGCCCGCTACGGGTCCTGGCTGGACCAGAACGACCACATCCGCCGGCTGGACACCCTTCTGCTCGGCCCCCAGGGGCCCGCCGCCTCGGCGATGCTAAGCCTGGTTCCGGCGGAATACGGTCCGCTGGCCGAGGCGCGCAGGGCCCTGCGACAGGATCGGGCCGACTCCACGGCCCGCTTCAACGCCGTTTCGGGCAACCTGGCGTCGGACCCCGGCCTGGCCTTCGAGCGCGCGCGCTACCTTCGCAAGCACGGGATGGACAGCGTGGGCATGCCGCTCGTCTCGCGTTTCCCGTCCGCGCCGATCGACCAGGAGAGCCTCGATCGCATCTGGAACGAGCGGAAGTTCTACTTCAACGCCGCTGTCCGGGCGCGCAACTGGTCCGCCGCCTACGCCGCCATGACGAACCACGGCTTTCCGCGGGGGGAGCCCAAGGTCGAGGCCGAGTTCTTCGCCGGCTGGATCGCCCTTACCCGCATGCGCAATCCGGCGCAGGCCGACCGGCACTTCGCCGAACTCCAGGCCTCCAGCTCGACCCCCATCACCCAGGGACGAGCCGCCTACTGGCGCGGCCGCGCCGCGGAGGCGCGCGGCGACGCCGCCGCAGCCCAGCAGTTCTATCAGCAGGGCGCCCGCTACATCACGGCCTTCTATGGTCAGCTCGCCGCCGAAAAGGCTGGGGTGCGAACCATCTCCTTGCCGCGGGACCCCGTCCCCTCCAGCGCCGACCGCGAGCGTTTCGAGGGCCGGGATCTGGTCCGCGCTGCGCGCATGCTGGCGGAGATCGGCGAACGGGACCTCTTCAAGTCGTTCGTGCTCACCCTCGACGACAACCTGCCCAACGCCGAGGAATACGCGCTGCTGGTTGATCTGGCTCGCTACTATGGCGACCAGGACCTCTCCATGAAGGTCGCCCGTACGGCCGCCCAGCGGGGCTTCATCCTGGCGGAGCGTGGCTATCCCGTGGTCACCTTCCCGGCCGAGCCCGGCGCGGCCGAGACGGCTTTCGCCCTGTCGATCGCCCGCCAGGAATCGAACTTCTGGCCCAACGCCCGCTCAGGCGCCAATGCGCGCGGCATGATGCAGCTGATCCCGCCCACCGCGCGGGTTGTGGCCCGGCAGATCGGCGTCCCCTACGACGAGGGCAGCCTCTACGACGCCAGCTACAACATGCGGCTGGGCAGCTATCACCTGGGCGACCTGATCCGCACCTTCAACGGCAGCTACGTGATGGCCGCGGCCGGCTACAACGCCGGACCCGGACGCCCGCCCCAGTGGGCGTCCGAGTGCGGCGATCCGCGGGGCGGGGCGACCGATCCGCTGGATTTCGTGGAGTGCATCCCCTTCAGCGAGACCCGCAACTACGTGATGCGCACCCTGGAGACGACCCAGATCTACCGGGCCCGCCTGAACGGCGGCACTGCGCCCCTGCAGTTGGCCAGCGATCTGAAGCGCGGGTCGTACAGCTACACCGTCTCGCCGACCGCGGGCCAACCGTCGAACTAGCGCAGGCGGCGCGCCGACAGGACCGGACCAAAGGGGGTCTGGCTCCAGCCGCCGTCCAGCCCGAACACCTCGGCGAGCACTCGCGGGTCCAGCGCCTCGAACGGCGGTCCGTCGGACGCCAGTCGGCCGCGCTGCAGCACCAGCACGCGCTCGGCGTAGCGCCCCGCAAGGGACAGGTCATGCAGGGTCGTGACAACCGTCGCTCCCGCTTCGGCGCGTGCCCGGAGGTGGTCGAGGACCAGCAACTGGGCGTCAGGGTCGAGGCCCGCCACCGGTTCGTCGAGCAAGAGCGTCGGCGCCCCGGATACGATCAGTCGCGCCAGCAGGACGCGGGCGCGCTCCCCGCCGGACATCTCGAAGACGCCACGATCGGCGAACGTGGCCAGGCCGACCTGGTCCAGGGCCGTCCGGGCCCGAGCTTCGGCTTCAGAGGGGGAGACGTTCAGCGCGCCGAGCGCCACCACGCTCAACGCCGGAACGCCCCAGACCACTCGCCGCTCCTGCGGCAGGTAGGCTGCACGGCTGGCGCGAGCCTGCGGGGCAAGCGAGGACGGATCGGCGCCGTCCAGGCGGGCTTGGCCGGATGTCGGCCGCACCAGTCCCAATGCCGCCCGGAGCAAGGTGGTCTTGCCGGCGCCGTTGGGGCCGCAGATCGCCGTGAAGCCGCCCCGGGCGATGGCGGCGCTGACGCCGTCGAGCGCGCGGCGACCGCCCAGATCGACGATCAGGTCCTCGAACGCCAGGGCGGTCATGTCCGCCAGCTCCGCGCCGCGCGCCACGCGATCAATCCGAACAGCGGGGCTCCGATCAGGGCCGTGATGACCCCCAGCTTCACCTCGACGTCGGTGGGCAGGAGGCGCGCGATCAGGTCCGCCCCGACCAGCATGAGCGCCCCCGCCAGCGTCGACGGAGCCAGCAGTCGGGCCGGATCCTCGCGCACGGCGGCGCGGACGAGGTGCGGCGCGGCCAGGCCGACGAAGCCGACCACCCCCGCGATCGCCACCGCCGCTCCCGAGGCGATCGCCGCGGCCAGCACCGCGCCGATCTTCAGCGACCGGATCGGCAGGCCCAGGGTCACGGCCGTCTCCTCCCCAAGCGTCAGGGCCAGCAGACCGCGCCTCGACCAGAGGCCTACGGCGGTTGCAACCGTCAGGCCCACGACGCCCCACAGCACGTCCGACCAGGCGCGGTTCTCCACCGAGCCGAGCATCCAGCCGAGCACCTCGGCGGTGGCGATCGGCGACGGCGAGAAGTTGAACACGAGGGCGGTCAGGGCTCCCGCGAACGCCGACAGGGACACGCCGAACAGGATCAGCGCCTCGGGCTCCTGAAAGCGGGCGGAGAACAGCACCAGGGCTCCCGCGGCCAGACCAGCTCCGGCGAGAGCGGCCAGCTCGACCGCGCCGGGGGTCACTGCCAGCCCGGCCACGATGGCCACGGAGGCGCCCAGCGCGGCTGTGGCGGACACTCCCAGCACGCCCGGGTCAGCCAGCGGGTTCCTCAGGAGCCCCTGCAGCAGAGCACCGGACAGGCCGAGGCACGCGCCGACGACCGCGGCGGCCAGGACGCGGGGCGCGCGGATTTCCCAGAGGATCTGTCCGGCCGGCGACCCGGGGTCGCCAAGTCCCTGGAGGTACTGGGCGACCGCCAGGGGGACCTCGCCCAGCATGATCGCCGCGACGATGGCGGCCACGAGCCCTGCGGCCAGCCCGACGTTCAGTCCGGGGGTCTTCATCGCGGCGCCCGGTCCGCCAGACGACCGGCGGCCTCGGCCGCGAACCATGCAGGACAGCTCATGAGGGACCCCGGCAGGGCGGCGGCCGTGCGCCCCCGCATCATCCGGCTCAGGACCGCGCTGCGACCCGGGCCGCGGCGGTCGCTGCGCACGGCTTCGTAGAACGCCTTCACGAACAGCGCCGGCGGAGCCAGCACGAGACGCTCCAGGCTTACGGGCGCGAAGCCGGGCTGCGCCAGGTTGCGCAGTCCCGCCGCCGACAACACGGCGTCCGTCAGGGTGCCGGCGCCGGCGGTGAAGCCGCTGGGCGTGACGTAGAGCGCCGGCGCGCCCCGCCAGGCGTGGCCCGCGGCCGCGAGCCGGGCGTCCATCGCTGCGATCAGCTTCTCGCCCCTGGGAGCTTGCCCCAGGCCGCGGCTGACGGACCGGACATTGGCGCGCACGCCGGCGAAGTCGGTGGCGTCCTCGATCTGCAGGATCCGGACGCCTCGGGCTCGCAGCGCGCGCAGCAGGCGTTCGTCGCCGCCCCAGTAACGCACCGCGACGGACGGCCGGACCGCCAGCACGGATTCGAGCGTGGGACGGCGCACCGGCAGTCCGCGCGCCTCCCGCCGCAGCCAGGCGTCGTCGTCATCCGCCCGCGGCGAAATCCCGGCGATCTGCTCCCGCGGTGCGAGCGCGATGACGTACTGGTCGGCGCACTGGTCGAGGGCGACGATGCGCGGCTGCGCCGAGGCCGAACCCGCCGCCAGCGTCAGCGCCGAGATGACAGAAACCGCGAACGCCCGCTTCACAGGCGGGTCAGGCCCTCGAACAGGGTGTCGAGCATGGTGCGCACCAGAGTCTTCCGGGCGGCCCAGTCGAAATACGGCTTGGTGATGATGAGGGCGACGACGCCGTGCGAACCGGCCCAGAGGGTCTGCGAGGCGACCACCGGGTCGACCTTCAGCTGACCTTCCTCCGCCAGTTGCTCGACCACCGCCTGGAAGCGATCGAAGACGTCCTTGCCCAGGCGCTGGGCCACGATCTCCGCCGCGCCCGCTTCCTGCGGGCGGGTCATGAAGACGAGGCGGTAGGCGTTGGGGTTGTCGAACCCGAAGTTCATGTACGCCTCGAGGATCGCGCGCACCTTATCGCCGGCCGGGATGGGCCGCTCGATGATCGCCAGGTCCGTCTTCAGCAGCTTGTCGAAGGCGGACTCGCAGATCTCGTGCAGGATCTCGCTCTTGTCGCGGAAGTGCATGTAGAGCGCGGTCGACGACACGCCGACCTCGTCCGCGATTTTGCGGATCGTGGCGCCCTCGCAGCCGCATTCGACGAAGATCTTTTCGGCGGCGGCAAGGATTTCTCCCCGGCGCGCATGCCCTTCCCCCTTGGGCTTGCGGGCGGAGCGGACGGGCTTCAGCTCGGCGACGGACAAGGATCCCCCCTTCGCGAGGCAGTTCGGCACATTGCTACCGTGTGCGTGCTCGCGGGTCACGTGAAATGCAACCCCGTGCCTGCGTGCACGTTTCCGCCAACAGATCGAACCCAGCCGCGCCTTTCAGCAGGGGCGTAAAGCCGGTTCGGGCGATCGTCTCGGAAAAGCGGCCCCTCCCCCTCCGGGCCGCGCCACAGGGAGAAACCGAAGATGAAAGCCACCCCTCTCACGCTTACCCTCGCGGCCGTCATGGCGGCCGGATCCGTCGTCACCCCGGCCGCCGCCCAGTACGTCGACCCGCGGGCGGAGCGCGAATACGAACAGCGCGTCGACGACTACAACGCCCAGCAGGACGCCTACGCCCGCCGCCAGTCGGACTACGACCAGCGCCGGATGGACTACGCAGACAACCGCGCCGACTACGAGCGGCAGAAGGCGGACTACGAGCGCGCCCGCGCCGACTACGACCGCCGCTACGGCTACGGGGCCTACGAGCGGCGCTACGGCGTCTTCGTCTATCGCGACACCTACGCCGACAATCGCTACTACGGCCGGGGCGACTACCGCGGCTACGACCGCGACTACTATCGTTCGTACCGCAACAGCCCCTGTGAGCGCAGCCGCGACAATCGCACCGCGGGCGGCGCCCTGATCGGCGCCATCGCCGGCGGCGCGCTGGGCTCCAACCTGGATGACGACGGCAACCGGGCCGAAGGCACGGTGCTGGGCGCGATCGTGGGCGGCGTGATCGGCGCCAACATCGGGCGTTCGACCGCGCGCTGCGACGCCAGCGGCTACTACTACAGCTACGACCAGACCTATCCGTACCGCGAGGCCAGCTACTACCGCGGCGGCCGCAGCGGCCGCTACGACTACGGCTGGTACACCAACCGCCGCTGCCGCCTTGCCGTCGCTCCGGCCTACTATCGCGGCTCGACCGAATACCGCTACGTGCGGGTCTGTCCGGACCGGCGCGGCCGCTACCGCATCACCGACTGATATGCCGCAAACGTGAAGCAGGCCGGCGTGGCCGGCCTGCCTCAGGTGATTGCCTTACTCCCCGGGACGGAACAACCTTGGCCGTAGGCCGTTTCCCTCCCGCTCACACGGAGACCGCTCCATGAAGAAGACCATCACCCTGGCCCTCGCCGCCGCCACCTGCGTCGGCTCTCTGGGCCTGGCGAGCTACGCGACAGCGCGGCCGCAAGAGTACAACAACCGCAGCTACCGCTACGACGAGGCCGATCGCTACTACCGGGACGCCTGTCGCCAGGAGAAGCGGGATCGTCGCCGCGCGGGCGCCGTGATCGGCGGGATCGCCGGCGCGGTGATCGGCTCCAACGCCACGGACAACCGCACCACCGGCGCTGTCGTCGGCGGCGCGACTGGCGCGGTCGTGGGCTCGCACATCGGCGGCCACACCGCCAACTGCGACCGCAATGGCGCCTACTGGAGCCGCAACGAGACCTACGGCTATTCCGATCGCTACTACTATCGCGGCCGTTATGACGACAGCTGGTACGACCGCCATCGCTGCCGCTGGGCGCGCGACTGGCGCGGCGACTATGTCCGCGTCTGTCCGGACGGCCGCGGCCGCTACCGCATCGCCTACTGATCGGCCCTCCGGCTGATCGGGACGCCCCGTTCGGGAAACCGGGCGGGGCGTTCGCTTGTCAGGCGCCCGCGCGCCTTCTAAGCGGGGGCATGGCCGCCCCTGTCGTCGCTCCCAACGCCGAGATCATGCGCACTCGTGGCTGGGCGGACTACGCCCTCCTCGACAGCGGCGACGGCCGCAAACTCGAGCGCTACGGCCGCTTCACCGTGGTTCGACCCGAGCCGCAGTGCTTCTGGGCGCCGCGCCGGCCGGAGCTCTGGGATCGCGCCGACGCCGTCTTCGATCCTTCCGCCGCCGAGGAGGACGAGGACGCGGGACGCTGGCGGCTCCAGGGAAAGGTCCCGGAGACCTGGCCCCTGGCCTGGGACCAGGTGCGCTTCAACGGCCGGCTGACCGCCTTCCGCCATCTCGCCTTCTTTCCTGAACAAGCCGCCAATTGGGCGTGGCTCCAGACGCGGGTCCGGTCTCTCCCGCAGCCGCGCGTGCTGAACCTCTTCGGGTACACCGGAGTGGCAAGCCTGGTGTGCGCCGCGGCCGGCGCCCAGGTCACCCATGTCGACGCCTCGAAGAAGGCGATCGGCTACGCCCGTGAAAACGCCGCCCTGTCCGGGCTCGAGGATCGGCCTGTGCGGTGGATCTGCGAAGACGCTCGCAAGTACGTCCAGCGCGAGGTGCGACGCGAGAGCCGCTACGAGGGGATCATCCTAGATCCGCCCAAGTACGGCCGCGGCCCGGACGGCCAGGTCTGGCGCCTGTTCGAGGACCTGCCGGAGCTGGCGCGCCTGTGCGCCTCCCTGCTCAGCGACGGCGCCGCCTTCCTGCTGCTTAACGCCTACGCCGCCCGGGTTTCGGGACCGGCCCTGGCCCATCTGCTGGCGGACGCCTGCGCGGAACGGGGCGGGCGGATCGACTGGGGCGAGCTGGCCCTGGCCGAAGACGGTCCGGAAGGGCGCGAGATCGGGCTCAGCTTCTTTGCGCGCTGGAGCGCCTGATGGGCGGGGTGCGAGAGATCACCTCCCTGTCCAACGACACGGTCAAGGCCGTGCGCGCCCTGCACATGCGCAAGGCTCGCAACGAAACGGGCCTCTTCCTGTCCGAGGGGCTGAAATTCGTCGGCGAGGCGCTCGATCTCGGGCACGCGCCGCGGACGTTGCTGGTCGGCAAGGACGCGCGACCCCATCCCCTGCTCGACCGGGCGAGAACCGCGACGCTGGACGCGGGGGGCGAGGTCCTGCTGGTGACTCACGACATTCTCGAGAAGATTTCGCGGAAGGATAATCCGCAGACTGTGCTGGCGACCTTCGCCCAGCAGTACCGCCCCCTGGCCTCGATCGATCCGGTCAGCGCACCCTGCTGGATCGGGCTCGAGCAGGTGCGCGATCCCGGCAATCTCGGCGCCATCGTGCGCACGGCGGACGCGGCCGGATGTGGCGGCGTGGTCCTCATCGGCGAATGCTGCGACCCGTACTCCGTCGAGGCCGTCCGGGCGACCATGGGCTCGATCTTCGCCGTGGCGATCGCTCGCGCGTCGCTGGACGAGTTCCTCGCCTGGCGGACCGGATGGCCGGGTTCGGTCGTCGGCGCCCGGCTGCAGGCCAGCGAGGATTACCGCAAAGCCGGATACCGCGCGCCCGTAATGGTGCTGATGGGCAATGAGCAGGCCGGCCTGACGGCCGAGGCGGCGGCGGCCTGCGACGTCAACGTGAAGATTCCCATGCGCGGCCGGGCCGACAGCCTGAACCTTTCGGTCGCCACCGGCATCATGGTCTACGCCGCCCTCGAGGGCGTCGGCGTCTAGGCTCTCAGGTTCCGCGCGGCTTGGCCCTGGTGGTGGGGGGCGCCTGCGTCGGATCTTCGGGCCAGGGATGCTTCGGGTAGCGCCCGCGCATGTCCTTGCGGACATCGGCCCAGGACCCTTTCCAGAACGCCGGCAGATCGCGTGTCAGCTGCACCGGCCGACGCGCCGGCGACAGCAGCGCCAGGGTCAGCGGCTGTCCGGCGACGGTCGGGTGTCGCGTCAGGCCGAACAGCTCCTGCACCCGGACCTCGACCAGCGGCCCGCCCTCCGCTCCGTAATCGATGCGCAGGTTCGACCCCGTCGGCGCCTGGAAGCGTTCCGGCGCCTCGGTCCCCAGTCTGCGCTGCAACTCCCACGGAATGAGGCCTTCCAGACCGCTGAGGATGTCGCCTTCGCTCAGTTGACCCAGGCCGGTCTTCCCGCCGAGTTGTGGCCCCAGCCAGTCGGCGAGACTGTTCATCAGCGCGGCGTCGGAAAGGTCCGGCCACGCCGGATCCATCTCTCTAAGGAAGCGCACCCGCGCCCGCAGGCTCTCCACCCGCTCCCCCATCGTAAGGGCCTCCAGGCCCCGTCGCCGGACCTCGTCCAGCAGGGCGGCTTCGACCACCTCCGCGGGCGGACGTTCGATCTCCCGTTCCTCCACCACGATCCGGCCCAGCCGAACCACCCGATGGGCCCTGACCTTGCCCCGTGCGTCCGCCTCGACCCGATCCTCGGACCCGAACCGATCCGCGAACGCGGACAGCAGGGCGGCTTCCTCCAGCGGCGCGGCGAGCAGGATGCGATCCCGTGCGCCGCCGCCGCCCAATTCGCCCACTGCGAGCCATCGGTGGCGGGCCAGGGCGTCCGTCGGATCCACGAATACGCCGCGCCCGGAGGCGAGCAGAAACTCTCCCGGCTTGCCGCGAGCGCGAGCGACGCGTTCCGGATAGGCCTCGGCCAGCAGCAGCGCGAAATCGATCTCCTGCGCTCGGACCTCCCCGGCGCGGCGCTCTGCTTCCCTGGCCCAGCGCTGGGCAAGCTGTTGTGCGTCGCGGGCCCGCGGCGAGCCGTCCCGCTCGAACCGTTCGAGCCGGATGGAAAGGTCGGCATCCGATCCCCCCAGTCCTCGCTCCGTCAGGACAGCGGCGATGCGAGCCGCCAGGGCGCCCTGCCCTGCCCGCGCGCCGACCAGCAGCATGTGCGCAAGGCGGGGCGGTAGCGGAAGCGCGGCCAACGACCGCCCGTGGGCCGTGAGCTCACCCCCTTCGTCCAGCGCCTGCAGCCCGCGCAGCAGGCTTCGCGCCTCCGCGTAGGCGCCCTGAGGCGGGGCGTCGAGCAGCGCCAGTCCGGCAGGGTCGCGGACGCCCCAGCTGGCCAGGTCGAGCGCGAAACCGGAAAGGTCGGCTTCCAGGATCTCGGGTCGACTGAACGGGGCAAGCGCGCGGGTTTCGGGTTCGTCCCAAAGGCGATAGCAGACCCCCGGGCCGGTGCGCCCGGCGCGACCGCGCCGCTGGTCGGCGGCGGCGCGGGACACCCGCACGGTCTCCAGACGGGTCAGGCCGGACGCGGGGTCGTAGCGGGGCACGCGGGACTGGCCGCAGTCGATCACCACCCGCACGCCCTCGATGGTGAGGCTGGTCTCCGCGATGGAGGTAGCCAGGACGACCTTGCGCACGCCGGCCGCCGCCGGCGCGATGGCCACGTCCTGCGCACGGGGGTCCATGGCCCCGTAGAGCGGCGCGACGACCACCGCAGGGTCTCGGAGCCGCTCGAGCAGACGTTCCTCCGTGCGTCGGATTTCCCCCTGCCCCGGCAGGAAGACCAGAAGCGAGCCGGTCTCCTCCGCCAGCGCACGAAGCACGGCCTTCGCGGCGGCCTCGTCGATTCGCTCCGTCGGATCGCGGCCCAGGTAGCGGGTCTCGACCGGATAGGCCCGGCCCTGGCTCTCGACCACCGGCGCATCGCCGAGCAGGGCGGAGACGCGCGCGCCGTCCAGGGTGGCAGACATGACGAGCAGGCGCAGGTCGTCTCGCAGCACCTGCTGCGCGTCGCGGGCCAGCGCGAGGCCCATGTCGGCCTCCAGACTGCGCTCATGAAACTCGTCGAACAGGACCGCTGCGACGCCTTCCAGCGACGGATCGTCCAGGATCATGCGGGTGAACACCCCTTCGGTGATCACTTCGATGCGCGTGCGGGCGGTGACCTTCGACTGCAGGCGCACCCGGTAGCCGACCGTCTCGCCGACGGCCTCTCCGAGGGCTGCGGCCATGCGCGCCGCCGCCGCGCGGGCCGCAAGCCGTCTGGGTTCGAGGACCAGGATCTTCCGGCCGCCCGCCCAGGGCTCGTCCAGCAGCGCGAGGGGCGCCACCGTCGTCTTGCCCGCCCCCGGTGGCGCGACCAGCACGGCGCAAGGCGAGCGCGAAAGCGCGGCCTTGAGCTCGTCCAGGACGGCATGGATGGGCAGCATCGCCCGCTCCTAGCCTGCGCCGCCCGCCGTCACAAAGCCCCAGATCATGGCTGATGGCCTGTAAACCCTTGTTGCGCCGGGCGCGCGGGCTGCTAACGTCCCCGACCAGTTAAACCAGCCGCTTTGGGGAGCGGCCTCAGGGGGGACGTAAATGTCCGCAGGTAGACCGCCGGGACCCCGGCTTTTCATCAAGAAGTCCATCGACCAGGTGATGCGCGAGGCTTCGAGCCACTCGCTCAAGCGCACGCTCGGTCCCATCAACCTCGTCCTGTTCGGCATCGGCTGCATCATCGGTGCGGGCATCTACGTCATGACCGGCAACGCCGCGGCGACCTACGCCGGGCCGGCCGTGATGCTGTCCTTCGTGGTCGCGGGCATCGCCTGCGCCTTCGCCGGCCTCTGCTACGCGGAACTGGCTTCCACCATGCCGGTGGCAGGCTCGGCCTATACCTACGCCTACACGACCCAGGGCGAGCTTATGGCCTGGACCATGGGTTGGCTTCTGGTGCTGGAGTACGGCATCGCGGCCTCCACCGTGGCGGCGGGCTGGTCCGGCAACGTGATCTCGCTGCTGCACCAGTACGGCGTCGACATCCCCGCCCAGTTCTCGACCAGCTACATCCAGGCCATCCCTGACGCCAACGGGGTGCTGACCTTCTCGGGCGGCCACGGACTGAACCTGGTGGCGGCCGCGGGCATCCTCGCCGTGACCCTGCTGCTGGTCGTCGGCGTCTCGGAGTCCGCGACGGTCAACAACATCGTGGTGTTCATCAAGGTCGGCGTGCTGCTCGCCTTCATCGGCATGGGCGTCGCCTACATCAACGTGGACAACTATACGCCGTTCATCCCTGAAAACACGGGCAACTTCGGCACCTACGGGGTCAGCGGGATCTTCCGAGCGGCCTCGGTGATCTTCTTCGCCTACGTGGGCTTCGAGGCGGTTTCGACCGCCGCGGCCGAGGCCAAGAACCCGCAACGGGACATGCCTATCGGCATCCTTGGATCGCTGTTCGTCTGCACCCTCATCTACATGGCGGTCGCCGCAGTGCTGACCGGCATCGTTCCCTACAAGGAACTCGGTGTTCCGGCCCCGATCGCGCTCGCGACCGACCGCATGGGCGTCGAGTGGTTCGCCGTGGCCATCAAGGTGGGCGCCATCGCCGGCCTGACCTCGGTCATGTTGATCCTGACCTATGGCCAGACCCGCGTGTTCTACGCCATGGCTCGCGACGGGCTGCTGCCCAAGGCCTTCGCCAAGCTGCACACGAAGTTCCGCACCCCCTGGGTCGGCACGCTGATCCTGGGCATCCTGATCGCGGTCGTCGCCTCGCTGCTGCCGATCCAGATCCTGGGCGACATGGTCAGCCTCGGCACCGCCGTGGCCTTCGCCATCGTGTGCATCAGCGTGATGTCGCTGCGGAAGTCGCGTCCGGACCTGCCGCGCCCGTTCCGGGCCCCCTGGGGATCGGTCACACCGATCCTCGGCGTGGTCTTCGCCATCGTCATGATCGCGCCGCTGGTCATCGACATCTACAACAAGGCGATGAAGGGCGACACGATCCCGGCCATGCTGCTGGGCAGCTACATCGCCATCGGCGCGCTGATCTACCTGTTCTACGGCCTGTGGAACTCGCGCCTGGCCAAGGGCCTGGACGTCCTCGAGGACACCACCATGACCACCCCGCTGCAGGCGGGCGCCCATGGCCTGGAGGATCCGAAGTCCTGACCTGCGGGTCGTGGCTGAAGGTTGAAGCCCGGCGAGCGATCGCCGGGTTTTTTCCTTTCCCGCCGACCCGTGAAACGCCGTTCTGCTAAGCACCCTCGCCACGGGCCGCCGAACCCACTAGCTTGCCCGCCGCGCGGATGGCCTCCCGGCGCGCGATCTCGGAGGGTTTCATGCGTGCATTGCTGGTCGAGGACGAACCGCTCGTCGCCATGATCGCCGAGGAGGCCCTGCTATCCCTGGGCTTCCAGGCGCAGTCAGCCCGCAACGGCGCCGAGGCCCTGGAAGCCCTGGGCTCCTTCGCCCCCAACCTCGCCGTCGTGGATGTGGGTCTTCCGGACATGCGCGGAGACGAACTGTCACGCCGCATGCGCGCCTTGGACGCCAACCTCTCGATCATCGTGGCCAGCGGCTACGACGAGGCGGAACTCTCCGCCAAGTTCGCCGACGACGACAAGGTCGCCATCCTGCCCAAACCCTATACCGAGGGAGACCTCGCCCGTGCAGCGCGGTCCCTCGGCTTCGACGTCACCGTCTGATGCGAGAAAGGCGGGCCGCGCCCGCCTTTCCCCGTTCCCGGAATTCGGTCGCCTAGCGCCGCGCCAGCAGCAGACCGAAGATCATGCCCGCCGCGAACACCACCACGCTTGAACCCAGCGGATGGGTGCGAATGGCGTCCTTGGCTTCCTCGCGCCGGATCTGAGCCCAGGCGCGCAGGCGGGCGGCTTCCTCCTCGGCGCGATCGATGCCGGCCACAAGGATGCTGTCGTCCTCGCTCAGGCTGGGCGCGGGCCGGACGGTCTCGGCGGGCCGGGGAGCAGGCTTGGCGCTGGAGGCGCGGCCGGCCGCGCGGGTCGTGGTGGATTTTGCCTTCGCCATGGCCGCGGCCTCTCCGGAGCTGACGTCCCCTTGCGTGGACGGGCCCACATCCTTCGGTGTCGCGTCGGCGTTGTCCAGTTCTGCGGAGAGATCCTGGTCCAGGGATTTGAGCTCAGGCGCGATGCGAGCGTCACCCTCGCGTGGGCCGGCCAGCGGTTCGGAGGTGCGGCGAGCGCCGCCAGGACGGGTCGTTCCGGTAATGTCGGTCATGAACTCTACTCTCGTCTGAAGCTAGACCACGGCCTTCAGCCTGGGCCGTGGTTGATGGAAGAACAGGGCCTGGCCGATCATCGCCTTCACCGTTTCCTCGCTGAAGGGTTTGGTGACCAGGAAAGCGGGCTCCGGCCGGCTGCCGGTGAGCAGGCGCTCCGGGTAGGCCGTGATGAAGATCACCGGCACGTCGTAGCTCCTGAGGATTTCACCCACGGCTTCGACGCCGCTTGAGCCGTCAGCCAGGCGAACATCCGCCAGAACCAGCCCGGGCGTGCGGTTGGCGACCAGTCCCACGGCCTCCTGATGGGTGGCGGCCACGCCGATGATCCGGTGGCCCAGGTCATCCGCCAGCCGCTGCAGGTCGAGCGCGATGACGGGTTCGTCCTCGATAATGAGCACGTCCGTGGCCAGTTGGCCCTCAATCGATCGCTGGGCCGCCTCGAAGCGGTGTCGGGCCGACAGTTCGTCGACGCCCAGGATGTAGGCGGTCTCGGCGAGACTGAAGCCTTCCATCAGGACCAGCAGGAGCGCGGTGCGGTGCTCGGGCGTCATGCGCTGGAGACGCTGGTCCGCGGGCAGCCTGCGCGGCGCGTCGATCGAATGGCCGTTCAACGCCAGCCGCCAGGTGTCGTGAAGGGCCCTGAACAGGGCGGTGCGAAGGGCGGCGCTGCGGTCGAGGTGGACGTGACCGGACAGCAGGTTCTCGAGCGCCGCCTGCACCAGCGCGTCGCCCTCGGCCTGCGACCCCGTCAAGGCGCGCGCGTAGCGCCTCAGATAGGGCGTGTGCCGGATGATGGGCTCGGTCGACATGATGAACCTTGGAGACGCCTCGCACTGGAGAACACCTTGGGCGCGGGGCTGTTCCGCGAACCTTCGCCCGCTCCGGGGGTTGTGATGGGCGACAAGGAGCCCTCATGACCGATCCGCAGCCCCAGACGCCCTCCGAGCCCGTGGTGCAGCCCGCCCCGCCCCCGGAAATCAGCCCGCCGAACCCATCTCCCGAGACCCCGCCGATCGACCCCGGCGTCGGCGCGCCCGAAGACCCTCGCCCGCACGATTCGTAGGCCTGACAAGTCTTTTCCCGCCCGCCAGCCTGACAAGCTTGTGAACGTCCGGAGGCCCCTTCCGGGGAACCACGGTCAAGCTGGCGGGTTGAGCCCTCATCAGAGTCGAGTTTTCACGACAGGAGTTCCCCATGGCGCAGAGCCCCGGAAACGAACGGACAGGCGCTTCCCGCCGAGGTTTCGCCTCGATGGATCCCGCGCGGCAGCGCGAGATCGCCCGCAAGGGCGGCGCGAGCGTTCCGGCCGAAAAACGCAGCTTCTCCCAGGACCGCAGCCTGGCCGCCGACGCCGGCCGCAAGGGCGGCGAAGCCTCGCACGGCACGCGCTCCAAGCGGCAGAATGGCCGGAGCCAAGGCGCCGGAAGCCAGGCTGACAACGAGCCTGGAGGCCGCGCCTAGGGCGGGTTGAGAACGAAGACGGCGAACTCGGGCGCAGGCGATATCCAACTGCGCCCGAGCCGCCATCCGGCTGCCGCGGCCAGGGCTTCGAACCCCGCCTCGGTGAACTTGTGTGAGTTCTCGGTGTGCAGGGTCTCGCCCTCCCCGAACAGGAACGCCTGGCCCGCGATGCGCACGACCTGCGGCTTGAGACTGACCAGGTGCATCTCGATCCGCTCCAGAGCCTCGTTCCACACGGCCCGGTGTGCGAAGGCGTCGAGATCGAAGTCCGCCCCCGCCTCGCGATTGGCCCGCTCCAGCAGATTCAGATTGAACGCCGCCGTCACGCCGGCCGCGTCGTCGTAGGCCCGCTCCAGGGTCGCGCGGTCCTTCACGATGTCGGCCCCGATGATCAGCGACGCGCGCTCCCCCAGCAGCGTCCGGACCGTCCGCAGGAACACCTCCGCCCCGTCGCGGCCGAAATTTCCGATGGTGGAGCCCGGAAAGAATCCGACCGTCGGACGGCCGGCCACCTCGTCCGGGAGACTGATCGGATGGGTGAAGTCCCCGGCCACGGGCCAGACCTCGAGCGCGGGATAGTCGGCGTTGATCCGCCGCGCAGCCGCATCGAGCGCCTCGACGCTGATGTCCATCGGCACGTAGGCCGACAGCTGCGGGGCCGCATCCAGCAGGATACGGGTCTTGGCGCTGGCGCCCGATCCGAACTCCACCAGCGCGGCCCCGTCAGGAATGCCGGCCGCCAGCTCAGGAGCGATCCGCGCCAGCAGCGTCGCTTCGGTGCGCGTGGGGTAGTACTCGGGCAGGGCCGTGATGGCCTCGAACAGGTCCGAACCCCGCTCGTCGTAGAACCACTTGGGCGAGATCGACTTGGGGGTTCGCCGCAGGGCCTCGATCAGGTCGTCGCGGAAGGACGCATTGATGGACGTGTCTTGCACTCAGGCGTCCCTGGCCAGTCGAAGGCCGGCGAAACACCAGCGTTGATGCGGATAATAGAAGTTGCGGTAGGTCGGGCGTGAATGTCCTTCCGGCGTGGCGTGGCACCCGCCGCGCAGGACCATCTGACCGCTCATGAACTTGCCGTTGTACTCGCTCGGCGCGCCCTCGGCTGGACGGAAGCCCGGATAGGGTCCGTAGGCGCTGGCGGTCCATTGCCATACGCCGCCGTCGAGCTGGCGCAGGTCCGTCGTGTTGGCCGCGGCGTGCTCCCATTCAAACTCCGTCGGCAGTCGCGCGCCTGCCCACCGCGCGTAGGCGTCCGCCTCGAACCAGCTGACGTGTTCGACGGGAGCGAAGAGGTCGAGCGGCCGAAGGCCCGAGAGGCCGAACACGGAGCCATGGCCATCCCAGTAGAGCGGCGCGCTCCATCCTTCGGACTGAACGCGCGCCCAGCCGTCGGACATCCAGAACTCCGGCCGCCGGTAACCGTCGTCGTCGACGAAGGCCTGCCACTCCCCGTTGGTCACCAGGCGGTCGGCGATCTCGAACGGCTGGAGGAACACCGGGTGACGCGGCTGCTCGTTGTCGAAGGCGAAGCCCTCGCCCGCCGCCCCCACGTGGACCAATCCGCCTTCGAAGCGTCGAAAGGCCATCGGGCCGCCCGGCGGCGCAGCCGTGACCGCGACGTCCGCATAGGCCGGATGCAGCGGCGAACGCGAGAACAGATGCAGGATGTCCGAAAGCATCAGTTCCTGGTGCTGTTCTTCATGGGCCAATCCAAGGTCGAACAGCCAGGCGGCCTGGGGATCGGCGGCGGGAATGGGCCCGTCGAGCCACGCGGCCATACGCGCATCGATGGCCTTGCGATAAGCCAGCACGGCTTCGAGCGAAGGCCTGGTGATCGCGCCCCGCTCGGGCCGCGCCACCCGAGCGCCCACGCTCTCATAGTAGGAGTTGAAAAGCCGGTCGTAGGCCGGATCGACGGGTTGGTAGGCCGCATCCCGCGCCAGCAGCATCTTCTCGAAGAACCAGGTGGCGTGAGCCAGGTGCCACTTGGTGGGACTGGCGTCCGGCATCGACTGGGCCTGCTGGTCCTCCGGCGCCAGGCCAGCACACAGCCTGAGCGTCCGCGCGCGGACCGCGCGGTAGCGTTCAAGCCGGCTTGGCGCCGATGCGATTGGCGCGGTCATCGTCATCCCAATGGAACCCTTTGCCCCTTCCCGAGCGGCAGGAACGCATACCTCAGGTAGGCGTTCACCGAACGTCCCGCCACCGCGCAGCAGCCGGGTCGCACACCGGCGGAGGGACTTCAACAGGGCGTTTTAGTGATGAGTTTGACCAACCAGGTCGACGAGCCGACTCCCGAGGCCGGCCGCCAGACCGGAACCGGGCCCGACGCCGATACCTGGCAGAACGATGTGGTGGCCCTGATCCCCGCCCTGAGGGCGTTCGCCTGGTCTCTCTCCCGCAACGGCTCCGACGCAGACGACCTGGTGCAGGACACCTTGATCAAGGCCTGGACCCATCGGGACAAGTTCGAGCTGGGCACCAACCTCAGGGCCTGGCTGTTCACGATCCTGCGCAACACCTTCTACACGGCCGCCGTGCGGCGCCGGCGCGAGGTCGCTGACGCGGACGGCAAGCATGCGGCCACCCTGACCGCCGCCCCCACCCAGGAGTGGAGCGCGGCCCTTCGATCCATGCAATCCGCGTTGCAGCAGCTGCCGGACGAACACCGCGAGGCGCTGATCCTCGTCGGAGCCGCCGGGCTGACCTACGAGGAGGCCGCCGAGATCTGCGGCTGCGCCCTCGGCACCATCAAGAGCCGAGTGAACCGGGCCCGCAGTCGCCTGCTCAGGATCATGGACGCCATGGAGCCATCCGACACCTTCGTCTCGACCGACACGCCGGACTAGTTGCGGCGCGGCGTTCGACCCCGCCGCTTCTTCTCCAGGGCGGTCACAAGGCGGGTGATGTCCTCCGGAACAGGCGCGGACTCAACAGCCTGGAACATGGCGCGCAGGCGAGACCCGACGGGGTCCAGGCGCTGGGCCTCCACCGGCGCGGACGGCGACTCCAAGCCCCTCGATCTCTGCTGTCTGGTCAAGACGGTCTCCATGCATCCACGTAACATGGGACAGGGGTCGGCCGGTTCCCGCTGCGGGGCCTGCCTGCCGTCGATTTCGGCCCGGCGTGGCGCCGGAGTGACGGAACATTCGCACTCGGGCCCCGGTTGCTCTCCCAGTCAGAAACCCCACGACGGGAGCCTCCACAATGCCTCACCGCAGCAGCTTCGAAAGCGACCGGAATAGCGGCCGCGACAGCGACCAGGACGACGAACACGGCGGCCGGGGACGCCAGGCCTCGCGATACGGTTCGTCGGGCGAAAGCCGTTCGTGGGACGAGAACGGCGGTTCCGGCTACGGGGCCTCCCGCGGCGGCCTCGGCCGCTCGGGCGAGGATGAGCGCGACGACTATGGACGGCGGCAGTCCTACGGCTACAGCGGGGGCGGCTCGGGTCGCTACGACGACGAGCAGGGCTATCGCGAGGGCGGCTACAGCGCCGGCGAGGACTATGCCGGCGGCTATGGGCAGTCGCGGTACGGCCACGGCAGCGGCGGGCGCCCCGACCGCTATGCCCGCGAGAGCCAGGGCGGTCGGGGCTACGGCGGTCAGGGCTACGGGGCCGGCGGCTACGGTCTCCAGGGATCGGATCAGGGTTTCGACGGCGATTACGGCCAGCGCGGCCAGGGCGGGTTCGGTTCGGGCGGATCGTCCGGTTCGAGCTACACCGGCGGCAGCCAGGGTCAGTCCGGGCATTCGTCCTACGGCTACCAGCAGGGCGGCTACGCGCAGGGCGCCCAGATCTGGCAAGGTTCGGGACAGGACGTGGCGGGCGGTCGCTCCAGCCAGGGGCAGGGTCAGGTCGGCCAGTCCTCACGCCACGACTTCGAGCCGGACTATCTGCACTGGCGCGACAGCCAGATGCGCAGTCTGGACGAGGACTACCATGCCTGGCGCGACGAGCGCCGGCAGAAGTTTTCCAGCGATTTTGACGAGTGGCGCAACCAGCGCCGGGCGTCCACCCAGACCGGCCAGACCGGCTCCCAGTCCGGCGGCCGCGGCAGTCAAACCCTCTCCCAGGCCGGGGGCGGCTCAACCGTCAGCAAGGCCTCGGACGGGGACGGCCCGGCCGATCACAAGAAGTCCTAGGCGGCCTTCGCTCTGGAGAAAGGGCCCGGCGGCGCTCCCGCCGGGCCTTTGCCGGCTCAGCCGCGCAGCAGCGGGCCGAGGCGTTGGGCCAGCATCATGTCGCCCTGGACGCGGAGCTTGCCCTGCATGAAGGCCATCATGCCGTCGAGCTCGCCGGCCGCCATCGCCAGGAAGTCGTCCTTCGAGATGGAGATGGTGGCGTCGGCCGCGGCGTCCTCGTTCGTCACCGTGTTGGGCGTCGAGGCGCCGTCGATGAAGATCTTGCCGTCGGCTCCGAGATCGATCTTCACGGTCTTGCCGAGGCCGGAGTTTTCTCCGAGCCGGCTGCGGATTTGGTCGGTGATGGTGGCCAGGTCGGTCATCGGGAGGCTCCGTGGATGGTCCCTCGCCTCTAGCCTGTCGCGCGAAACAAGCCAAGCGGCAGCCGCAAGGCTGACCTAGCGGAAACCCTTGCGGGCCTAGCGAAGGGCGTGGATCGCGAGCCGCTCGTAGTAGGGCCGCGCCGCATCGGCCAGCCGGGCCAACTCGCCGTCCAGGCGAGGCGTCGCCTCCGCCGGGGGCGGGCCGAAACCCGTCGAACGCTCCACCGCGTCGTACCAGGCCGGCGCCCAGACTCCGTCGCTCGCGCGCGGCCCCGACGGCCAGGCCAGCATGGCGTCGTCGAAGGGAATTCCCACGGCCGCACATAGCCGGCCCAGCGCGCCGCGCGGGTCCGCCAGAACATCGACGCCCTCGATGACCGGCGGCGCCCGTCCCAGGCGATCAGCCTCCCGATCGAACAGCTCCGCCTGCCGCTCCACGCCGATGTCGGACAGGGTGGGATGCTCTCGCTTCTTCACATAGGAGGCCAGAACGCGGGCCGGATCGCGGATCAGGAACGCGTTGCTGCAGGCCGCCGTCCAGTCCAGGCCGAACTCCGGCAGCATGTGATGGGTCATATGTTTCTGATACCAGACGGCCCTCCCCCCCGGCGGCGGTCCGGCCATGGCGCGGGCGACGTCGCGCCAGTCGTTGGGCTGTGACCCGAGCACCTCCTCCCGCATGGGGTGGTCCAGGCCCGTCGCGGCCAGGAAGGCGGCGTAAAACGGCTCGTCGACCACGGCGCAGTCGGGCCGGTTCTCGAAGGCCCGCATCATCGCTGTGGAGATGTTGCGGGGACCCGACCACATGGCGATCCGGACAAGCCCGCTCATGCGCCGGCCTCGCGGTCCTTCAGGGCCTCGTACAGGCTACGCACCCGCGCCGTGACCGGGCCCGGCAACCCGGCCGGCAGGACGCACCCGTCGACCTCCCGCACCGGGGTCACGCCGCCGAAGGTGCCGGTCACGAAGGCCTCGTCGGCGCCGATCAGGTCGTCAAGCGGGAAATCACCCCGCCGAATGGAAAAGCCGTTCGCCTCGCACAGCGCGATGACATTCCCCCGCGTCACCCCGTTGAAGCAGTACTCGCCCGAAGATGTTCTGACCTGGCCGTCCCGGACCCAGAACAGGTTGGTGGCGTTGCAGCTGGAGACGAAACCATGCGGGTCCAGCATCACCGCCTCATCCGCCCCACGGTCGATGACCTCCAGGAGGGCCCGGATCAGGTTGAGGCGGCTGTGCGAGTTCAGCCGCATGTCGAACATCTCGGCCGGCGTGCAGCGGATCGTACTGGAGGCGAGGCTAAGTCCGCGGGTCTGGAGACCCGGGTCCGGCAGCTTGTGTTCCGCGACGATCACCACCGTGGGGCGCCCCAGCGCGTTGCGCGGGTCCTGGTTCGGGGCCTTCTTCTCGCCCCGCGTCACCATCAGCCGGATGTGAACGCCGTCCTCCATACCGTTGGCGGCGCAGACCGCCTTGAGAGCTGCGGTCACTTCCGCCCGCTGCAGGCCAATGTCCAGCGCAATGGCGGCGGCGCCGGCGAACAGCCGATCCAGATGGGCGTCGAGGAACATCAGGGCGCCGCGGTGCAGGCGGAGGCCCTCCCAGACGCCGTCGCCGAGCACGAAGCCGGCGTCGAAAACCGAGACCCTCGCCTCCCCGCGCGGAACCAGGTCGCCGTTCAGCCATATGAGGGCGTGGGCGTTGCGCGGATCTGGGGCGAAGTCCTGGCTGCCGGGCATCGTCTGTCTTTTCGTGACCTGACCCTGATTAGCAGAATTGGCGGCGGGTGAAGCGCCGCCTTATGATCAACCCGTCCCCTACGGACCCGGAGACCGCCGATGCTGGCTTCGACCCTGACCGCCGCCCTGGCTTTGACCCTGACGCCCGTCGAGTACACGCCCTCGACGCCGCCCCCGACGCCGCGGGTGCGGGACTACCTCGCCTTGTGCGACACCAACGCGAAGGCCTGCTCGGACATCCTCTTCGACCACGCCCACGACCACAGCGTCGGCGCCCAGCGGGTCGGCTACTGCCTGCCGCAGGAGGGCGAGGACGAGCAGGCCGTTACGGCGAAGGTCACGGCCTGGCTGCGCGGCCAGCCGGCGCTCGTCGACCAGCCGACGGATCCGGCGCTGAACTCCGCCCTGGAGCACGTCTACCCCTGCCGCTGACCACGCCGCGCATCTTCGTCGACGCCGACGCCTGTCCCGTGAAGGACGAGGTCTACCGGGTCGCGCGCCGCTGCGGATTGCAGGTCTTCGTCGTCTCCAACAGCTGGATGCAGGTCCCGCGCGAGCCGCTCATCGAGCAGGTCGTCGTGGACGCCGGCCCGGACATCGCGGACGACTGGATCGCCGAACGGGCGGGCCGGGGCGACATCGTCATCACCGCCGACATCCCGCTCGCCGATCGGGTGCTGAAGGGTGGGGCCCAGGCGCTGAACGCCCGTGGGGCGCCCTTCACGTCCGACTCGATCGGCTCCGCCCTGGCCGGCCGCGCCATCGGCGAACACCTCCGATCGATGGGCGAGGTCACGCGCGGGCCGCCGCCGTTCGGACCCCGCGACCGCTCACAGTTCCTGCAGGGCCTGGACCAGGCCGTGAACCGCGCCCGCAAGGCGCTGGCCTAGCGCTCTACGACCGCCCGGGCCCGATCGATATTGCGCTGCAGCTGTTCGCGGCGCCGGGCCTGATCGCGCTCCAGCCGCCGCTTGCGTCGATCCAGCTCCGCCTGCTCGGCCTCCAGGGCAGCGGTTTCCTTCACGGCCTCGCGCTCGAAGGCGCGAAGCTGGGCCTCGGCGCCGCGCAGCGCCAGCCGGTCTGCCGCAGACGGCCCCTTGCGCGGCGTCGGCATGGGCGGCGCGGACTGCGCCGGCGCGGTTTCGGCCGGCGGCCTGGGCGGCGCGCCCTTCTTCCTGCCGCCCTTCTGGTCGGGGGCGTCCTTGCCGGCCGGGCGCGCGGGGGCGGCCGCGAGCGCCGCGGCCCACGCCCCTCCGGCGTCCTGGCCGTCGGCGAGAAATGGACCGCTAGATCCCTTCGGCCGCCGAAGCGGCACGCCGGGCACCGCGCGCGCGGCCTCGATTCTGGCGGGGTCGTCCTCAACCGTCGCACGGCCTTGGGCGAAAAGGTCCTGATGCACGCCGAAGGCATCCAGCGCCGCCCGCTGGTTGGGCGCGGCGACGATCCATTCATGCACCCCGTCCACATCGGCGCGATAGACCCGCAGCGAACGCGCCATCAGACGAAGAACCTTACCGGCTGCAGGGCGAGTTCCGGGCCCCCGGCGACCGGCCGCCAGTCGCCGGCCGCGATCACGGCGTTGCTCTCGCGCGCCTGCCGCCCCGGCCCCAGCGACCAGGTAATGTGATAGGTCCCGCCTCCGGGGCGATCCGATGCGCCGTCGATCTCGAGCACCAGCGCCTGAACTCCCTCTCCGTCGTCGGCCATGCCGATAACCCGTCCCCGCGCGGCCGGCGGCGGGGCAAGGTCGTCAGCGACGCCCGAGCGCAGGGTGACATGATCCGCCACGACCCGCCCATAGCGCGGCGGAAACCGCGCCAGCAAGGCGCCCCGCTCCACCCCAGACAGGCTCCAGCCGACAACCCGCCGCCGGGTCGGACTGGCTTTTCCCTTCACATCGCTCGGCATGGCGGCCCAACCGGTGCGTTCAGGCGACGGTTCCTAGCCCAGTCTGCCCACCAGTCCCTCCGCAAACACGCTCAGCGTATCGTCCCGGGCCCCCATGACCACGATCCGGTCGCCCGGTCGCGCGAGCTGGAGAAGGCGTTCGCCGCAGGCGTTGCGGTCGGGAAGGGCCTCGGCCTGGCGGCCGGCGGCGGCGATGCCGTCGGCGATGTCCCGGCTGCCCACCGAGCGGTCCGTCGTGCCGCCGAAGTAGACCGGCTCGGGCATCACCAGCACGTCCTCGGGATTGAGGTCGGCCGCAAAGCCCTCGATGAACTCGCGCCGCATCAGCCGGAGCGGACCGAAGCCGTGCGGCTGGAACAGGATCAGCAGCCTCCCGGGGAAGGCGTGCAGGGTCTGCAACGTCGCGTGGATCTTGTCGGGGTTGTGGGCGAAATCGTCGTAGACGGTGACCCCGCCGGCCTGGCCGACAACTTCGAGGCGGCGACGAATGCCGGCGAAGCCGGCGAGGGCGCGGGCGGCGTCTGAGACCCTCACGCCGCAGGCCACGGCGGCGCCGATGGCGGCCAGCGCGTTGGCGACGTTGTGGGCGCCGGGCACGCGCAGGTCCACGCGCGAAACGGCCGAGAGTTCACCCTCGCCCCCACGCGACACGACCTCGAAGCTGATCCCGTCCGGACGGGGGGTCAGGCTGCGGGCGAGCAGGTCCGCGACGGGATTGACCAGGCTGAAGGTGATGGCCTTGTCGGCTGGAAGCTGGGCCGACAGGGCGGCGGTCTCTTCGTTGTCCAGGTTCAGCACCGCCCTCTGGGCGCGCGCCAGGAAGCCGCCGAACAGCTGGCGCAGCTCCTCCATGGACTTGTGGTCCAGCGAGACGTTGGTCAGCACCGCCACCTCGGGTTCGTAGCGGGCGATGGAGCCGTCGCTCTCATCGACCTCGGACACGAACAGGTCATCGCCGCCGACGAGCGCGCTGGCGAACGGTTCTTCGGAGGTCATGAAGTTCTTCATCACCGCCCCGTTCATGACCGTCGGGTTCAGGCCCGCGCTGTGCAGGATCCAGCCGATCATGCCCGTGACGGTCGACTTGCCGCTGGTGCCGCCGACACCGATCGCACGGGGCGCGGCGTTGAACAGTTCGGACAGGAGTTGCGGCCGCGTGACCACGGGCGCGCCGACCCGACGGGCGGCCTGGACGTCGGGAATGGTCTCCTCGACCGCACCGGAAATGACCAGCGTCTGCTCCGGCGAGGTCAGGCCGGAGCCATCCTGCGCGTGCAGGGCCACGCCGCGGGCGCGCAGCCAGTCGAACTTCTCGGGCGTGCGACCCTGGTCGAGGGCGCGGTCCGATCCTTCGACCCGGCCGCCGCGGCCTTTGACGATCATGGCCAGGGGCAGCATGCCGCTGCCGCCGACGCCGCAGAAGAAATAGGCTTTGTTGGAAGTCATGGGCCGAAACTATAAGGCGGAACGGCCTGATAGCCGCCCGGGGGCGACTTTTCCATGAGCAAACGCATCGGCATCGTGGGGACCTCCTCGCCGCTCGACCCGCGCGTGGTCGAGGCGACCGAGGCGATGGCGTCGCGGCTCTACCCGGAGGCGACGCCAAGCTTCGTCTTCGCCCCCCAGTGCTTCGAGACGGCAGGGCATTTCGCGGGGCCGGACGGGGTCCGGGCCCAGGCCTTTGTGGACATGGCCAACGACCCGGAGATCGACGCCGTCTGGTTCGGCCGCGGCGGCTACGGCTCGGGCCGCCTGATCGAGACCGTGATGCCGCTGCTGGGCCCGCCGGCGCGGGAGAAGGACTACCTCGGCTACTCGGACGCCGGGGCCATGCTGGCGGCGCTCTACGGGGCCGGCTTCACGCGCGTGGCCCACGGCCCCATGCCCCACGACGCGCTGGGCTACGGCGCGCCAGAGTCCGCCGAGCGCGGCCTGCGCTGGTTGATGGAGCACGACCCGGCGGCGCTCGAACCCTCGGTGGACGGCGTGACCCCAACCGCCGCCTTCAACATCATGATGCTGTCGTCGCTGATCGGCACGCCGTGGCAGCCGGATCTGGCCGGGCACGTGGTGATGCTGGAAGAGGTGTCCGAGTATCTGTACCGGATCGATCGCGCCCTGTTCCACATCACCTCCAACCCGGCCCTGCGACGGGTGAAAGGATTCCGGCTCGGGCGCTGGTCGATCACCCCCAACCCCACCGCCGACTTCGCTCAGTCCCCCGAATCCGTCCTGCGTCACTGGTGTGAGCGGGCTGGCGTGGACTACCTCGGCGAGGCCGACATCGGGCATGACCTGGGCAACCGCGTCGTGCCCTTCGGACTTTACGGCCGCTAGGCGAAGTCCTTGAGGGTCTCGCGCGCGATGATCAGCTGCTGGATCTGGGACGACCCCTCGTAGATGCGGAACAGCCGGACGTCGCGATAGAGCCGCTCGATGCCGTAGTCGGCGATGTAGCCGGCCCCCCCGAAGATCTGCACCGCCCGGTCCGCAACCCGTCCGACCATCTCCGACGCGAAGT
This sequence comes from Caulobacteraceae bacterium, assembly GCA_019695035.1. Classification (GTDB taxonomy): domain Bacteria; phylum Pseudomonadota; class Alphaproteobacteria; order Caulobacterales; family Caulobacteraceae; genus JAEZEZ01. Next base: position 162,188 of record JAIBAU010000002.1, read on the forward strand.
ACTTGGTCGCCGCCGCCTCCAGGGTGGTGGGCGCATCCGCGTCGCGCAGACGGGCCGTCTCCATGACCATGGCGCGGGCGGCCATGGTCTCGGTCCGGCTGTCGGCGATCATGCCCTGCACCAGCTGGAACTCGGCGATCGGCTTGCCGAACTGGCGGCGCTCCAGCGCATAGCGGCAGCAGTCCTCGATGAGGCGCTCGGCCACGCCGACGCAGACGGCGGAGATGTGCAGCCGGCCGCGGTCTAGCACCTGCATGGCGACCTTGAAGCCCTCGCCTTCGGCGCCGATGCGGTTCTCGACCGGCACGCGCACGTCCTCGAAGACCACGTCGCAGACATGGGCCCCGTGCTGGCCCATCTTCTGCTCCGGGCGCCCCACCGACAGCCCCGGACTGTCGGACGGCACGAGGAAGGCCGAGACGCCCTTCGCGCCGGGCCGGGCGGGGTCGGTGCGGGCCATCACCGTGAACAGGCCTGCCTTGTCGGCGTTGGTGATGTAGCGCTTGGAGCCGTTCAGCACATAGGCGTCGCCGTCGCGGCTGGCCCGGGTCTGCACCGCAGCGCTGTCGGAGCCCGCCTCGGGCTCGGTCAGGGCGAAGGAGGTGACCAGTTCGCCGCTGGCGATGCGCGGCAGGAAGCGCGCCTTCTGCTCCTCGGTGCCGAACATGGCCAGGCCCTGGCTGCCGATGCCGACATTGGTGCCGAACACCGAGCGGAAGGCAGGCGAAGTGCGACCCAGCTCGACCGCGACCAGGCACTCTTCCTCCATGCTCAGCCCCAAGCCCCCGTAGGCGGGGTCGATGGAGAGACCGAACAGGCCCATGTCGCGCATCTCGGCGACGATGGCTTCGGGCACGGCGTCGTCTTCGGCCACCTGAGCCTCCAGGGGGCGCAGGCGCTCGGCGACGAAGCGGCGGATGGCGGCGATCAACTGATCGCGGGTTTCGGGATCCAGGGCCATGCCCCGCGCTTACGGAGGCGCGCGGCGGCGCGCAAGCCCGGCTAGTCGACCACGAACTGCGCGTAGGCCTGGCCGAGGATGCGGTCGATGTGGGCGCGATAGGCCGCGTAGCGGGGCTGGCCGGGCCCGACGCGCCCGAACACGGCGTCAGGCGTCTTGTTCAGCGGAATGAAGGCGATGGGCGCGCTGGCCGGCGTCAGGTTCGAGCCCAGCCCCACCTTGAGCGTGGACAGCAGGCCGTACATCTCGCCAGCGATGGTGGGCCGCGACAGCACGATCAGGCGGTACTGCCCCTCCTCGTTGGTCACCAGATAGACGTGGCCGGACTGGCTGGGGAAGGAGACGTGGCCGCGCTGGGTGAAGGCGCCGTCCATCCGGTCGCTCTCGTGGAACACCAGGCTGGAGCTTGCGGCCTCCCAGCCGATGACGGTGCGATAGGCGTAGACCGTCCCCGCGTCCTGGAACGACGGCCGCAGGGTCAGGTAGTCGCCTTCCAGCCGCCGCACCGCCGCCCGCGCGTAGGAGCCCAGCCACTCGGGGGCGAGGTCCGCCCCGCCCCCGGCCCGGACCGGGGCCTCCGCGGCGGCCGGGCGCAGGTCCATGCCCAGCGCCTGTTCCAGCCGGATGGTGGTGGCCAGGGTGAAGGGACGTTGACCGGTCAGGGCCTTCTCCAGGGTCGACAGGCTGATCTTCGCCTCCGCCGCCAGCCGCTCTCGCGACATGCGCCGGCGCGCCAGCTCCTCGCGCAGCCGGGCGGCCACGCGCTTGCTGTGGTCACTGGATAGCAGGCCCTCGGCGCCGACCGTCACGGGCAATTCCCCTCCGATTCCGCACATTCCATCACAATTCCGCCGCCGGGGCGAAGCGGGGTGCGAATGGCGGGGCGGGCCGGCTCAGCGCGTGCCGTAGAGGCGGTCGCCCGCGTCGCCGAGGCCCGGCACGATGTAGCCGTGCTCGTTCAGCCGCTCGTCGATGGAGGCGGTCCAGATGGGGACCTCGGGATGGTGCGCGCGTAGCCGTTCGATGCCCTCCGGCGAGGCCACCAGGCAGACGAAGCGCAGGTTCCTGACCCCCCGCTCCTTGAAACGGTCGATCGCCGCCACCGCCGTGTTGGCCGTGGCCAGCATGGGGTCGATCACCACCACCAGCCGGTCGGCGATGTCCTCGGGCGCCTTGAAGTAGTATTCGAAGGCCACAAGGGTTTCCGGATCCCGGTAAAGCCCGATGTGCGCCACCCGCGCCGCCGGGATCAGCTCCAGCATGCCGTCGAGCAGGCCCATGCCGGCGCGCAGGATGGGGGCCAGCACCAGCTTCTTGCCCTCCAGACGCACCCCCGCCGACCGGGCCACCGGCGTCTCGATCTCCACCGGCTCCAGCGGCAGGTCGCGCGTGACCTCGTAGCAGAGCAGGGTCGAGATCTCCCGCAGCAGCTCGCGGAACGAGGCCGTCGAAGTCTCCTTGCGCCGCATGATGGTCAGCTTGTGCTGCACCAGCGGATGCGAAACGACGGTGACCCCGTCCATGGCTTTCGTCTTCATCAGAACACCGTCCCGTCGCTGAGGATCGCCAGCGGCGGCCCTCCCCCTTCCCTACGCAGGGCGGCGATGCGGCGGCCCGCCGCCCAGGTGCCCCCCTCGAGCACGCTGGCCAGGGGCATGTCCCCGGCCTCGACCTCCAGCGCCTCGCGCACCAGCGGGGCGATGCGGTCCAGCAGCGCCACCGTCATGGCGCGCCACTCGACCACCAGCGGATGCTCGACCGGCCAGGCCCGGGCCGCGTTCGCCGGGTCCCTCAGCTGCAGCACCCCCATGTCCATGAACAGCCCGCCGTTCCGGTATTCCGCCAGCCCCGTCAGGCCGTCCAGGTCGATGACCTCGATCCCCGCCGCCTGCAGCGGCTCGACCAGCGAATAGCTCAGCCACTGGCTCAGCTTGTGCAGCGGCGTGAGTCCTGCGGTCGGGTGGGGCCAGCAATCGCCCAGGGCGACGCCGTCGACCACCGGCCGGCCCTGCCAGATGGGCCCCAGGCCCTCCAGCACGGCGTCCAGGATCATCGGCGCGGCGAGCGCGCCCGGATGGCAGCGTCGGGCCAGCCCGTCATAAAGTCCGCCCGGCCGCGCGCTGTCCTCCAGCGCGAACAGGGCCGGCCGGTCGGCGCACTGGTCGCCCAGCCGGCGCAGCAGCGCCGCGCGCCCCTCCAGTCCGACCAGGGGATTGGCGTCCGACACCTGGAATCCGGCGGCCAGATCGTCGGCGGTCAGCGCCGACAGCACCGAGGCGTCGGCGCGGAACGGGTCCTTGGGGTCGGCCGAAAAGGCCCCCCCCTCGAACATGCGGAAGCTGGCCACCGCGAGCCCCTCGGAGCGCGCCGAAACCAGGCCCGTGCCCGGATCCTCGAAGGTCCAGCCCGGCCCCGCGCCGGCGTCCAGCAGCACCGAGGTGATGGCCAGATCGAAGGCGGCGCGGGCGCGGGCCGCGGCGTCGGGCCAGTAGTAGGTCGCCATTGCCTCGGCCCACAGGTCGCGACCGCCGGAAACGAAATGCCGCCAGCGAGCGTGGAAAGGCACCTCCAGCGTGGGGTACTGCTCCTGCACCACCTCGGCCACGAAAGCAGCGGCGGCGGGCAGTCGGTCGAGGTGAACGCTCCAGTGTTCGAGCTCTCCCGCCTCGCCCAGCGCCAGCATGGCGTGGGCGTGTTCGCGCACGGCGGCGGCGCAGAGCAAGGCGCGCGCGGCCTTGCCGTCCTCAGAACTTGTCAAGATCGCGTCCCTTGACCTTCTTCAGGTCCTCGGCGCTGGGCGGCGCCTCGGGCGTGAAATAGCCCGCCGCCTTCTTGGCCTCCATCTCCACCGAGGCGTCGTCGGGGATCAGCTCGGCCGGGATCGGAACCCGCTCGAGAATCTCAATCCCGCCAGCGGCCAAGGCGTCGAACTTCATGTTCGACATCGAAATGAAGCGGTCGATGCGCTCGATCCCCAGCCAGTGGATCACGTCCGGCATCAGCTGCTGGAAGCGCGCATCCTGGACGCCGGCCACGCACTCGGTGCGCTCGAAGTAGGTGGCCGCCTGGTCGCCGCCCGGCTGGCGCTTGCGGGCGTTGTAGACGAGGAACTTGGTCACCTCCCCCAGCGCCCGGCCCTCCTTGCGGTTGTAGACGATCAGGCCCGACCCGCCGTTCTGCGCCTCGCGCACGCATTCCTCGATGCCGTGGGTGAGGTAGGGCCGGCAAGTGCAGATGTCGGAGCCGAACACGTCCGAGCCATTGCACTCGTCGTGCACGCGGCAGGTCAGGCGACGGGACTTGTCGCCGATGAAGGCCGGGTCGCCGAAGATGTAGACCGTATGGCCGCCGATGGGCGGCAGGAACACCTTCATGTCCGGGCGGGTGACCAGGTCGGCGTACATGCCGCCCGTCTCCTCGAACAGGGTGCGACGCAGCTGGGTCTCGGAAACGCCGAAGCGGTCGGCGATGCCCGGCAGATACCAGACCGGGTCGATGGCGATCTTGGTCACTGCCACGTCGCCCGCCTCGCGGACGATCTCGCCGTCGATCTTCAGCCGGCCCGCGGCGATGGCCTCGGCGATTTCACCCAGGGTCAGGCGGGCCTTGGTCACTGCGATGGTGGGCCGGATGTCGACGCCCTCGGCGATGAGCTCGCCGAAGTCCTGGGCGACACGGTGCCCCCAAGGGTCGAGCGAGACGATCTTGTCGGCGTGCTTCCACTGGTCGTGGGGGCCGATCTCGGCGGTCGGGTGGGTGTTGTGGAGGTCGGGGCGTGAAACGCCGCTCATCGCGCCCGAGGAAATCGCCAAAGCGCGGTAGAGCGAATAAGCTCCGCCGTGGGCCCCGATGGCGTTACGATCGGGTCCGGCGTTGACCGTGCCGATGATCGGGCCGCGCTCGGCGGCCGTAGAGGCTCCCCAGTGGAGGGGGAAGCGCGTGGCCGTTCCGGCCCCCGGATGGGAGTTCAGTCGGATGTGGCCGCTTCTGTTTGACGTCATCTACTCAGTTGTCCCTCGCCCCGACATTGGGGGGAATTCTCCAGTCAGCCACTGGAACTTCGCCGTGTCCAGCGCCGAAAGGCTACGGTTACCGTGAGCCCCAGTCCTTACCGCTCTCCAAACAACACCGCCGCGGCCCCCGCGACGGAACCGGTTTCCCCTCGTAAGGTTAAGCACCCCATGGACCTTGGCCGTGACCGCGAAGCCCGGACGCTTGGTCCGGGATGGCTATCCGACTTCACCTGGCGGGACGGACGGCTGGAGATCCGCAAGACCGGCGTGCGCTTGCCCCTGTCTCGGCCGGTGATCGGCGAAATCCTCACCTGGCTGCCCTATCTGCTGATGCTGGCCGTCGCGGCGCCGTTTGCCCGACTGACCAGCCGCACGCGCCTGAGCCTCTGGTTCACACCCGACACCCCGCGCCCCTGGTACATGATCCAGGGCGCCGCCCTGTGGGGCGGGATCGCCACGGCCCGCTCGCCGCAGGAGGCCGACGCGGCCTTCTGCTTCGACGACAGCACCACCTGCCGGGCCGAGGCGCCGGCGGGCTTGCCGGGCTTCAATTTCGGCTGCACGGACGTGTCCAAACGCCACGTCGCGCGGATCTTCGAGGAGGTCTTTGGCTACCCTCTGGCGCTGGATCCCCGGCGCGCCGAGGGCCCCATCGTCGAGAAGTCGGACCGTAACGGCGTGCACGACGGCCGCATCGTCAACGCCCCCGCCCTGCCCCGCGACGGCTTCGTCTACCAGCGGCTCGTCGATACCGAGGACGGCGGCTTCAACCACGACCTGCGGACGGTCTGCGTCGACGGACGGCCCCTGTTCGTCGTGCACAAGCACAAGGCCGCGGGCGAGAGTTTCGCCATCCACACCCGTCGCGCCGTGATCGAGGAGCCCGAGCGCCTGTTCTCCGCGGCCGAACTGGAGCGCATCGCCGCCTTCAACGCCCGCATGGGCCTCGACTGGGGCGGCCTCGACATCCTGCGCGACCGCCACGACGGACGCCTTTACATCGTCGACGCGAACAAGACCGACCTGGGGCCGGTGATCGCCCTCGGCTGGGCGGACAAGGCGCGCTCGATGCGCCGGCTCGGCCGCGCCCTGGAGCGCATGATCCTGGCCCGACGCCAGGCCGTCGCGAGGCCCGAGCGCGATGCAGCCTGAAGCCACCCTCGCGCGGTCGCCCGCGGACGGCCTCGAACAGCGCTTCCGCGCCTTCGTGCGCGAGCGGGCCTTTCCCTGCGTGGGGGCCAAGTCCGCCCTGGGCCGCGGGGCGTTGCGCGTCCTGCTGGCGCGCGACATCGCCTCCGCCTGGGACGACCTCAGGATCTACGCCGCCCTCCGCGACTTCGCGAACGTCTACCGGGCCGCACCTGCGCCGTTCCAGAGCCTGGCGGTCATCTTCGCCGAAGGCGGCGCCGGCGACGAGGTCGACTTCGAGCGGAACCTCTGGGCGCGCCTTCAGTCCCTGTCCGACAAGGACGGCTGGCTGGGTCAGCCGTACGACCCCCGCGTTTCGTCCGACGCCGACGATCCGCACTTCTCCCTCAGCTTCGGCGGCGAGGCCTTCTTCGTGGTCGGGCTGCACCCGGCGGCCAGCCGCCCGGCGCGCCGGTTCGAGGCGCCGGTGCTGGTCTTCAACCCTCACGACCAGTTCGAGCGGCTGCGCCAGGACGGCCGCTACGAACCCCTGCGCGCCAGCATCGTCGCCCGGGACGTGGCGTTGGCCGGCGCCCCCAACCCCATGATCGCCCGCTTCGGCGAGAGCTCCGAAGCCCGCCAGTACTCCGGCCGCCAGGTCGGGCCGGACTGGCGTTGCCCGTTCCATGTCAAGCCCCGGACTCCGCCCCATGACGATGACTGAGATCGCGCCGCGCAGCGGCCGGGCCTTTCGCCTGAACCGGGGCCAGCGCCTGCGCGTCGTCGACCCGAAGGGCGAACAGGTGTCCGACCTACTGGCCTTCAACGCCCATGACACCGGTGAGGTGATTTCCTCGGGCCGCACCCTGGACTACGCCTCGAAGCTGTTCCTCAGCACCGGCGATCCGCTCTACTCCAACCGCTCCAACGTGATGCTGCGCATCGTCGAGGACACGGTGGGGCGCCACGACTTCCTGCTGACGCCCTGCTCGAAGGACACCTTCCGCATCATCTATGGCGACGAGCACCCGCACCGCGGCTGCTTTGGCAACCTGGCCGAGGCGCTGGCGCCCTACGGCGTGGTCGAGGATCAGATCCCTACCGCCTTCAATGTCTTCATGAACGTCACCGTCGACGGCGACAGCGGCGCCCTGAAGGTTGAACCGCCCCGCTCCCGGGCCGGCGATCACATCCTGTTCGAGGCCGAGATGGACCTCATCGTGGCCCTGACCGCGTGCTCGGCCCTGCAGTCGAACAACTACGCCTTCAAACCGATCCATTTCCGCGTCGAGGAGCCCGCATGAGGCGCTCGCGCGTTAGCAAGGGCATGAAGCTTCAGGCGCTCCTCGTCGCCGGCGTCCTGCTGGCCGCCACCTCCGCCGCCGCCGTCACCGAGGCGGACCTCGCGCCGGCCTTCGGCAACACCATCGTCTCGACCCACCCGGACGGCCGCAAGGCCAGGCTCTGGCTGAACGCGGACCACACCTTCACGGCCCAGGGCCGCAAGGGGAACCGAGAGCGGGGAACCTGGGCCATTCGCGGCGGCAAGCTCTGCCTCAAGCAAAGCCTGCTCAGCTACTGCAAGGCCTTCCCAAAGGTCCGCGTCGGCGCCACCTGGCGCGACCGCGCCGTGAACGGCGAAATGGTCACTAACGCTCTCGTCGCGGGGCGCTAGACTGCCGCCGTAATGGCGAAGCGACCGACCGGCCTCAAGCGGCTCACCCCCGACAACCTCACTCGCCTGGGGGCCGAGCGGCTGGCCGAGATGCTGGTCCAGATGGCCGAGGACGACCCCATCTGGAAGCGGCGGCTGAAGATGGAGCTGGCCGCCGAGGTGGGCGAAGGCGACCTCGCCGCCGAGATCGACAAGCGCCTGATCTCCATCGCCGGCAGCAAGGCGCGCGTCTCCTGGCGCAAGCGCCCCGCTCTGATCCGCGACCTGGTCAGCATCCGGCGCATGATCGTCGACCGCCTGGCGCCGCTGGACCGAAGGCTGGCGCTGGACCGGCTGGTGGGCTGGTTCTCCCTGTTCCGGGGCCTCGTGGCGCGGGTGAAGGATCCCAAGGGCGAACTTCTGGGCGCCTTCCTCGAGGCCGGACCCGAACTGGGCGAGCTCGCCACGGCCGCGCACCGCGACGGGCCGGCGGCCGTCCAGACCCTGGCCGCCGCCATTGCGGGTCGGCCCGTCGACTGGGGGCGCTGGATCCAGGCCGCGAGCGACCGGATGGACACCGGCCTCGCGGGCGCTCTGCTGGCCGCCCTACGACAAGGCGAGGCGTCGACCGCGCTGCGGCCGGTGATTACGCGCCTTGCGGACATGGCCGGCGACATCGACACCTGGCTGGAAGCGTTTTCCCCCGCGCAGCGCAAGCTTCCGGAGGTGGGAGCCGAGATCGCGCTCCGTCTGCTCAAGGCGGGACGGACGCCGGAGGCGCGGGCCGCGATCGACGCCGCGCGGCCTCGCGGCGCAAGGCTCGGCTGGAGCCTGAACAGGAGCGAGGCCCCCATCGATCCCGTCTGGGACCGCGCGCACATCGCCGTGCTGGAGGCGGAGGGCCGGCAAGCCGAAGCCCAGGCCGCACGCTGGGACCGCTTTGAGCGGGAGCTCGACGCCGAGGCCCTGCGCGCCTACCTCGGCAAGCTCGCCGACTTCGACGACGTCGTGGCGCTGGAGAAGGCCTTCGCCCACGCCGCCGCCTATCCGCGCTTCACGGCCGGCCTGGAATTCCTGGTCGACTGGCCCGCGCTACGCGAGGCCGCCGCCATGGTCGAGGCGCGCGGGGACGAGGCGCTTCTGTCGCATCCGCGGATGGAGGACTGGGCCCTGCGCCTGGAAGCGCGCCATCCGGACGCCGCCGATCGTTTGCGGCGACGGCGGCGCTAGCGCAGATCCAGCACCACGGGGCCGGAAACCGCGTCGGTCACCCCCAGCCCGCCCCCCAGGTCCTCCAGGGTGTGACGGAAGCTGTCGAGGGTCGCCACCATGTGCGGCCGCGCGGCGGCCAGCGCCTCCATGTCGGTCCACTCGGCGATGACGCAATAGGTCCGATCGCCGGTCTTGATGATGCGGGCGCTCAGCATGCCCGGCCATTGCGCCTGGGCGGCGCGATGGGCGTCCAGGAACGCCTCGTCCTGGCCCGGCTTGACGCGAAAGCGCACGGCGTTGAACGCGGTCATCGGCACACCCTCCCAGTCTGAGAAGCGGCGACAATGCGCCGCGTCGGCGGACGCGACAAGCCGGCGCGCCGGCCGCGCCCGCGGACGAACGCCTCAGTCGCCGCAGTTCCGGCGCATGGGGACGGACTGGTACCACTCGAATTCGGGCGGCTCGATGCGGGGCCCGATCAGGCGCGGGGACGGATCGGCGACCTTGCCGCCCAGGCGCACCCAGCCCGTTTCGGTCAGTTCCGCGGGCTCGGCCCGGTCCTCCTTGTCGCTGAACCACTTGACCCAGTAGAGCCCGGGTTCGCGCTGCGTCGGCGCCTGTTCAGACGAGTGGAACCCGAACACGATCCGCTCGGCGCCGAAGGCCTTCAGGCGTTTCAGCTCCTGGAAGAAGCGCGGGCCCAGCAGGCTGCGCAGCGGCCGTCGCACGCCCGCCCCCGCCGGACAGCTGGCCTCGAAGGTCCAGGTGTCCTCGTCCGTCTCGATGGTGCGTCGGTCCTCGAACTCGATCTCGTAGTCGTAGGCCAGCAGTTCCTCGAGGGTCAGCCAGGAGATGGCCAGCAGTCCGCCCCCGGCCGCCCCGATCTCGGGACTGACGTCGGCCGGCAGGCCGCGGGGCGGGCTGATCACCGGCGAGTGGGAGTAGTTCCGCACGTCCGCCAGGAAGCCGAAGATGGCATAGCTGCGCCAGTTGAAGGGCTCGGCGCCCGGCAGGGCGACCCACCGATCCCCCTCGCGCCGCTCGGCGCCGCCCATCAGGTCCACAGCCATATCCCGCCCCTCCGCCGGCGCCTGCCGCCGCCGATTCCGCGGCTTCCTAGCTTACCCCGTGGACCGGGCCAATCGGGTGAGCGGCGGAGGCGTCGACGGCCTAGGGCCGTTGCGATCGATCCACCGGCTTTGGACATTTTGAGGGTTTCGCGGGAGTCCGCGCCGAGGCGTTCGGCCGGGCCGGGGCCGTGTTGGACCCCCGGGCGGGTTCGGCAGGGCCCAGCCCGGCCGATTGATCCACCCAGCCCGAGCGGGCGGCCCGGTCCGAGCTCGTTCCGACCCCCTCGGACTGAGGCACGCATCGTGGGTCGGGGTCCTGGCAGCGGCACCCGTCAAAGGACTGGCCTTGCGACCGGCAAATCTCCTCGGTCTCACAGACGCCGGGGCCGTAGCCGGTCATATCGATCCGCGCCGAACTGGCGCCACAGACGGCGAGGCCCAGCAGACCGGCGAACACGGCGACCGGAAATCTGTGCATGGCGCATCCCCGCTCCTGGACCGCCACAGCCTGGGAACTCGCTTGCGATTTGGCAAGCGCCTCGCCCGGACGACGGGGCCCTGCGAGGCGGATTTCAAGCCGGGAGGTGGCGGAGACGGAGGGATTCGAACCCTCGATACCCTTTGGAGGTATGACGATTTAGCAAACCGTTGCCTTCAGCCACTCGGCCACGTCTCCGGCGGCGGTCCGGATAGCCTGTTCCCCTCCCCGACGCAACGGACGCGACGCCGCTTCTTTGGCGACGGGCGGCGACCTCGCCGACTCTACCTTTACGGGCGTCGCCGGGGCCCCTGTGCGAAAATGGTGCTCAAGTGACCGAAAATCGGGGTGATCCGGCCGGCGAACAGAGTAAACAATCCACTAATGGTGGTGGTTCGAACCGAAGTTCGTCACCTTTTGCCGAGCAGCAAACGTTTCGCTTTCACTGACGCTTGCGGCACTCTTTAAACCTACCGTCTCAACCCGGATTCGCCCGGAAGGCGTCGTGTTAACGCGAATTGCACGCGCCTTGCAGCATGCTTCGGGTCCGTATCAGCCCGAGACCGATGTCAGTAGCATCTCGCCTGAAGAGCGCCTCCCGCGACGCCGCTGGCCTGCAGGCCCTGGCGGCCGACGCCGCGCGCACGCTTGCTCCTCCGCAGCCCCCGGCGAACCGCCGCGGTCCCCTGCGTCCGCAGAAGCTGGTGTCCTCCCGGGCCCGCAACGCCGGCCGCCTGGCCGTGCGCTTCTTCTCCGCCGCCGACATGGCGGTGATCGTCCTGCTCGCCATCACCACCGCCGCCGCCGCGATCGCCGGCCCCTTGCTGGCGGCCCCGGTCCGTTCGGTCCTGCCCCTGACCGCGGCCACGGCTGTGGCCATCTGGGCCGTCGGAGCCTTCGGCCTCTACGGCTTCGGCCGCAGCGAACGGCTGGCGGTTCACCTGCTCAAGCTGGCCGGGGCCTTCGGCCTGGCGGGCGTCGCCGGCCTGGCCGTCGACCTGCTGACCGGCGGCGCCGGAGCGGGCGCACTGGGCCTCGTCATCTGGCTCGCCCTCAGCTTCATGACCGTGCACATGCTGCACGTTTGGTGGTGGGCGACCGTCCGGGCCTGGCGGCGCAACGGAAAGCTGACGCCCAACGTCGTCGTCGTCGGAGCCACGCGCCATGCCGAGCGTCTGATCAAGGCCGCGATGGCCCGCCGGGACGTGAACGTCATCGGCGTCTTCGACGACCGCCTCAGCCGCAACCCCGACAGCGTCGGCGGCGTGCCGGTGCTCGGCGACACGGCCTCTCTTCTGAACCACCGGATCACCCCCTACGTGGACCGCGTGGTGGTGGCCCTGGACCCCTCCGCCAAGGGCCGGGTGCGCGAACTCACGGATCGTCTCCGGGTGTTGCCCAACGAGGTCTCGTTGCTGGTCGATCTGGAGTCCGAGGAAGGCCGCGCCGCCGCCCTCACCCGCCTCGCCGACGCGCCGCTGGCCCGCGTCTCCGGCCACTCGGAGGACGACCGCGCCGCCTGGTGGAAGCGGGTCCAGGATCTGGCCATCGGCTCCGCCGCTCTGGTCCTGCTCGCCCCGGCCATGCTCGTCATCGCGCTGCTGGTGAAGCTCTCGAGCCCGGGCCCCGTGTTCTTCCGCCAGGTCCGGCAGGGCTTCAACAATGAGGAATTCCGCGTCTGGAAATTCCGCACCATGCGGGTTGAGACCGCCTCCGGTCCGACCGAGATCGGCAAGCGCAAGGTCCGTCAGGTCGAGACCGACGATCCCCGCGTCACCCGCGTCGGACGCTTCCTGCGCCTGTCCAGCCTCGACGAATTGCCCCAGCTCTTCAACGTCCTGCGCGGCGAGATGAGCCTGGTGGGTCCGCGCCCCCACGCCGTCGGAACCATGACCGGCGAGGAGGAGACCGCGACCCTCATCAAGGAGTACGCCCACCGCCACCGGATCAAGCCCGGCATGACTGGATGGGCCGCCATCAAGGGTTCGCGCGGGCCCCTGCACGAAGCCGCCGACGTCAAGCGGCGCGTCGCCCTCGACATCGAATACATCGAGCGCCAGTCGTTCTGGCTCGATCTCTACATCATGGCCATGACCGTCCCCTGCCTGCTGGGCGACCGTCAGGCCGTGCGCTGAGGCCGCCCATGTTCTGGCGCGGGGTCTGGGGCTATCTGCCCGCCAATATCGTCCAGGCGCTGGTGGGCTTCGGCTCCATCCTGGTCTTCACCCGCCTGCTGACCCCTGAGGAGTTCGGCCAGTACGCCCTGGGCTTCTCGGTCATGACCCTGACGCACACCTGCCTGTTCACCTGGCTGGAAGCCGCCATGGCGCGGTTCTGGGCGGCGCAGAAGGACCCGCAGTCCCTGGCCGACCATTTCGCCACGCTCTACCGCGCCTTCGCCTGGCTCGCGGCGGCCTTCGTCCCGGCCGCCGCCATCGGGCTCTGGCTCTGGCCCGCCGGCGCCGGAGTGAAATGGGCCGCCGCCGCGGGCTTGTCCTCGATCCTGGCCCGTTCCGTCGTGCGCATCGCCCAGGAACGGCGGCGCGCCGCGGGCATGGTGGGCGCGAGCGTTCGGCTGGACATTACCCAGAACGCCGGCGGCTTCGGCTTCGGCGCAGCCTTCGCCCTGCTGGGTCTGGGCGGATCGGCTCCCCTCCTGGGGATGCTCGCGGCTGCGCTGGTCTGCATGCCTTTCGCCCTGCCGCGCGAGTTGGCGGCGACCCAAGGCGGAAACCTGGACTGGCAGAGACTCAAGCGTTACGCCGCCTACGGTTTCCCGGTCTCCGCGGCCATGATCCTCGCCCTCGTCCTGGCGTCGTCGGACCGTTTCCTCATCGCCGCCTTCCTCAACGAGGCCAGCGTCGGCGCCTACCACGCGGCCTACAGCCTTTCGAACCGGACGCTAGACATCATCTTCCTCTGGCTCGGCGCGGCGGGAGGCCCGGCCATGGTCATGGCGCTCGAGCGCGGAGGGCGCGAAGCCCTGGAGAAGGCCGCTCGCGAACAGGTTTCGACCATCCTGCTGATCACTGTTCCGGCGGCGGCCGGCCTCGCCCTCGTCGCCCGGCCGCTGGCCGAGGTCATGGTGGGCGAAGGTCTCCGGGACGCCGCCGCGCAGGTGACCCCCTGGATCGCGCTGGCCGGGTTCTTCGGAGGCCTGGCCACCCACTACCTGCTGCAGGCCTTCACCCTGGGTCACAGGACGCGGCTGCTTCTGCTGGCCTCCTGCGTTCCCGTGATCGCCAATCTGGCGCTGAACCTCGTCCTCATCCCCCGCTTCGGCCTGATCGGCGCGGCCTGGACGACGGCCGCCACCTATGCCTTCGCCGCGGCCAGCTACTGGACGCTTGGGCGCCGCGCGATGGCCCTGCCCATCCCCGTGGATACTCTGCTGAAGGCGGGCGCGGCTACCGGCCTGATGGCCATGACCGTGATGACCGTGCCGCCGGTGGGAGGTCTTCTGGAACTCGCCCTGAAGGCCGGCCTGGGGGCTGTGACCTACGCGTTGGCGGCCTTGGCGTTTGACGTCGCAAACGTGCGCGGGCCGGCTTCACGGGTCTTCAAGGCGGTTCAGGCAAGGTGGGCCACATGAAGGCTCCGCCGCGAAACGAGACCCGGGTCGCCAACCCCGCCTGGAAAGCAGCCCGTCCGGCTGTTTCCGTCCTCGTGCCCTTTCTGGGCGACGACCCAAGCGAGCTGCTGCAGCGCCTGGACGAGGAAGCCGCCATTCTCGGGGGCTCGGTCGAGGTGATCGCTCTCGACGACGGCTCGTCCGACGCCGGCCTCTCCGCGCAGGTCCGGTCCGTGGTGCGCGGCATGCGACTGCCGGCCTGTCTCGTCACCCTCCGCCGCAACGAAGGGCGCTCCCGCGGCCGCAATCGCCTCGCCGGCCACGCCCGGGGCGGCAGTTTCCTGTTCCTCGACGCCGACATGCGGCCGGACCATCGGCGATTCCTGCAGACCTGGGCCGACCTGGTCGCACGCGAAGACCCGGCGGTGGCCTTCGGCGGCTTCTCCCTCGACCAGGCTCCCGCCGACGCGGCGTTCGCAGTGCATCGGGCCATGTCCCTGCGCGCCGAGTGCGTGCCCTTCACCGAACGGGCGCGCCAACCGGAGAAGTACGTCTACACGTCCAACCTCCTGGTCCGGCGGGACGCCTTCGAAGCCGAAGCATTCGCATCGGACTTCAGCGGCTGGGGCTGGGAAGATGTCGAATGGGGCATGCGGATCGCGCGTCGCTTCCGTGTCCTGCACCTCGACAATCCTGCCAGCCACCTGGGCCTCGACACCGTCGACGGGCTGGCCCGCAAGTACGAGCAGTCGGTCGAGAACTTCGGTCGGGTGGTGCGCCGGCACCCGCAGATCGTGAGCCGCTACCCCAGCTACCGCGCGGCCCGGCTTCTCAAGCGCGCGCCGGGGCTGCCGGCCTGGCGCGGATGGCTCAAGCGGCTCGCCCTCTCCGGCGGCCTGCCGGTCAGCGCACGCGCCTTCTCCCTGCGCCTGTACCGCGCCGCCCTCTACGCCGAGGCCGTATGACCGACGCCGACTACATCTACAGTCCGACGGAAACGCTGTTCGACAAGGTTCGCCGGAAGGTCAGTCGATTTGTCGAACGACGGCCCGCGCGGTTCTCCTTTGCCCGCCCGACCCTCTCCATCAGCTTCGATGACGCTCCGGTGACGGCCCTGCGCGCCGGCGCTGGCATCCTGGAAGCCGCAGGCGTGCGGGGCACCTTCTACATCTCGGCGGGTCTGGGCGGTCGTGACAGTCCTATGGGGATCTACGCCGGAATGGAGGAGGTCCTCCGTGTAGCCCGGGCCGGCCACGAGGTGGGTTGCCACACGTTCAGCCATCTGGATTGCGGGCGATCCGAGCGCGACGTGATCGCCTGCGATGTCGAGCTCAACGCGGCCACCCTGGCGGAGCACGGCCTCAAGCCGGAGACCTTCGCCTACCCCTATGGGGAGATTTCCCCCCTGGCGAAGAGGACGCTGGGTGATCGCTTCCGCGCCCTGAGAACAGTCAACGCGGGGATGATCCACGGCGAGGCCGATCTCGCGGCCCTGCCCGGCGTGGGCGTCGAGGGTCCCGACGGGCCCGCGAAGGCTCGAAAGTGGCTGGACAAGGCCGGTCGACGAAACGGCTGGATCATCCTCTTCACCCACGACGTCCGGCCGGAACCGTCGGCATGGGGCTGCACGCCCGACGATCTGGAAGCGTTGGTCCAGGAAGCCCTGGCGGCCGGGTTCGACGTGGCGCCGGTCGAAGTGGCCCTGTCCCGCGGACTTCGGACGTCCGGGCAGGCGCGCCGGCCGGTCGGCTAGGCGCGGCTGCGCAGGTCGGCTTCGGCCACCCGGTTGAAAACCATGCCCGCCACCTTCCCGCCGGCGGCTTCCAGCGCATCCCGCAGGGCCGCCGGATCGCCGACGCCGGTCTCGTCCGCCGCCACGACCAGTATGCTGGCGTCCACATGGGGAGCCAGGGCGATCGATGCGTCCGAACGATCGGCGGCGGGGCTGTCGACAATCACGTAATCGGCGTGCTTGCGCATGGCCTCCCAATAGCGACCCGACGCCAGGAACTGGACGCGCTGGGCCGCGTGCAGCGCCTCGCCGCGCAGCCGCGTCACCCACAGCCGGCCGCCGAGCACGGCCCGGGCCTGCAGGAGCCGCGAATCCGCCAGCGGCCGGCCATGCCGGTCCTTCAGCGGAGGCTGGATGGTGAAGAAGGCCGATCCGTCCGGTGACGCCGATGCCAGGCCCTGGACGGGACCGAAGCGATGGGGCTCGAGGCCGACCGTGTTCAACTGGCTCTGATCGTAGACGTCGGCGTCGATCAGCCAGGCTGGTCGACGCCCCCTCACCGCGGCGAGACGCGCGAACTCGCGGGCGACAGTCGAGCCCCCCTCCCCCGTGCGCGCGGAGACGAACTGGAGCACGCGCCCCCGCCCCGGCGCCGGAGGCCCCAGCGCCGCCCACAGGTCGGCCATTTCCGCAGTGAGATCGACCATCCGAATCGTAAGCTTTACGCACTCAAGGCCGCCAGCATACGCGCGTTGCGCGTATCGTCAGCGCGACTTCATCGTCGCGGTCGCCAGCACCGGAATGTCGAGGGTCCGCTCCGCGACTTCCGCGCTGGCGAAGCCCGGCCTGAGGAATACCCGCAGCAGACCCGCGCAGAGCGCCGTGAAGGCCGCAAACAGGAACGCACCGATGAAAGCAATCTTGCGCAGGCTTTCGCCGTTGCCTGGGGTCTGAGCCCTTTCGACGACCCGGATGTTATCCTCCGCCGCCTCGCTCAACTCGTTGGCGGAACGGATCTCCTCCTGGCGCGTCGCCAGCGCCTTCACGTTGGCCTGCAGCACATCCCGCTCCACCGCCAGATTGTTGTATTCCGCTTCCAGGCTGGTCAGCTGCTGTTGGCGTTCGGTGATGGACGCCAATTGCCGCTGCAGTTCAGCCCGCCGCGAGATGAGGGAGGCAATCTCGCCCTCGGTCTGTATCCGGGTCTGCTCGACCGCCTGCCAGACAGGGTTCGCCCCAACCCGCCGGTCCTTGTCGCCGTTGGCTCCACCGGAGGCGATGAGTTGCTGCAGTTCCGCGATCTTCGCGTCGATGTCACGCACCGGCTGACTGTCCGCACGGTAGCGCGAAAGCAGATCCTGGCGTTCGACCCGAAGCGCCGTAAGCCTCGCAGGGCCCGTCATGTCGATATCCCGCTGCAGTCCGATTTCGGAAGGGGTCTGGGACAGGCTGGGCTGCAACCCCGCCAGGCGGCCCTGGGCCTCCCGGAGCCTGGCTTCAACCATGAAGCGCTCAGTCAGGACGGCTCCGTAAAGCGTGGACAGCGAGGTCTTGTCGGAGGGGAAGTCGCCGATCCCGTTTTCGTTCAGGAAGCTGTCGTACCGATCGTTGGCGTCGGCCAGGCGCGACTCGAACGCCTGCCGCTGCCGGGCGAGTTCCGGAGCCGAGGAATCCCGGAACACTTCCTTCCGGTACACCAGATACTCAGCGATGACCGCATTCAGGATCCGCGCTGCCGCCTCCGGGTTCTTATGCCTGAACGTAAGACGGATCGCCCCGGTCTTGGGCGGGGCATGAATGCCCAGGCTGTCGCCCAGCATTTTCGCCGCTGCAGCCTCGATCTCGGTCTTCTTTCGACCGCTGGCCTCACGGAAAGCCGACGCCAGTTTCGGATCGAGGGTGGCCAGGCCGACCTTGGCGACCACCCGCCGGCGAAGGGCTTCCGAATTGAGAATCTCGACCTCGGAAAGGACGATGTCCTCGATCGCCGGCGCGGAACCGCGCGCCGCCTCTCCCTGGATGGGCTGGTAGACGTACTCCTGTCCCAGGCCCACGATAACGGACGCCCGCGCCGTGTATGTCTTCGGAAGGAACATGGCCGCAGCGCCGCCGGCTACGAACAGCACGGCGAAGATGAGGATCATCGTGCCCAGGTCGCGCCACAGCAGTGTCAGGACGTCGGCGGCGGAATAACGCACGCGCACCGTCCTGCTCACGCCGGGGCCCGACGGGAGTGGCCGACCACCGGTCCAGGGACCAGAACTGCGCATACGCGGACCCGACTCTGAAAAGTTAACAGCCGGAGGTTTCGGGGTTTGGCGTTAACCGCTGGTTACCGTTTCCCGCACGAACGTGCGCAACGATCAGTTCCGGCGACTCGCGTGCGATGAACAACCGTCGACACCTCCTGTATGGCCTCGGCGCCGCGCTCGCCGCGAGCGCCCTGCCGTCCACCGGTCTGGCGCTCGGTCCGTCCGGCCGCCAGCCGCGGCCGGCGCCCTTCACCAACATCCCCTATGCGACCTGGGACGACAGTGAACCGGACTATCTGCTTTATCCTGGCGACGAGATCGAGGTCGCGACACCGACCGCGCCGGAGTTGACGCGCACCGTCAAGGTTGGGCCGGATGGAAGGATCGCGCTTCCCCTGATCGGCCAGGTGATGGCGGCGGACCGCTCGATCAGCGAACTCGACCAGGTGCTCAGCCAAGCTTACGCCACCCAGTTGGTGCGCCCTGTCGTGGAGATCACGCTCAAGGCCTCCGGTCCCCTGAAGGTCTTCGTCGGGGGGGAAGTCGGCACGCCGGGCGTGTTCGACATGCCCGGCGATATCGACGCCCTGCAGGCGGTGATCATGGCCGGGGGCATGAAGCCCTCCGCGAAGAGTGGAAAGGTGGTCGTCATCCGCCGCGGGCCGGGAGGCCGTCCGATGGTGCGCACCATCGACCTCGGCAAGGCGCAGGAAGGTCGGGGGGAAGCGCCGGTCCCGCTGCGCCGGTTCGACGTCATCTTCGTGCCGCGTTCATCCCTGGCCGAGATCGGGCGTTTCATGACCTCGCTGCGCGAAGCCCTGCCGGTGAGCTTCAGCTACAACCTGGGCAACGCCTACGTCTATTAGGGCCCGATCTGCCCGATCGGAACTTTCCCCCTATCGCCGCGTTGGGATGCGCAGGGGACGGGACAAGTTTCGAATTCATGACCCTTTTACTCGCCATCGACAGGCGTTCTCCGCGATGAGCCGGCCGCTGGACGACGCCGAACGGTCGCGTCTCCTCGTCGAAGGAGTTAGCGACTACGCCATCTACATGCTGGATGTGAACGGGGTCGTGACGAACTGGAACCGCGGCGCCGAGCGGATCAAGGGCTACGCGCCGGCCGAAGCCATCGGGCGACACTTCAGCCAGTTCTACACCCCCGAGGATCGCGCCGCGGGTCTGCCCGCCCGGGCCCTTGAGGAAGCGCGCGCGCACGGGCGGTTCGAAGCCGAGGGCTGGCGTGTCCGCAAGAACGGCAGCCACTTCTGGGCCTCGGTGGTCATCGACGTGATCCACGACGACGACGGCCACCACGTGGGCTTCGCCAAGATCACCCGCGACATTTCTGAAAAGCGAGCCGCGCAACAGGCCCTGGCGGCCAGCGAACGGCAGTTCCGGCTGCTGGTCGCCGGCGTCGTCGACTACGCGCTGTACATGCTCGACCTGAACGGCGTGATCACCAATTGGAACGCCGGAGCCGAGCACATCAAGGGCTACGCGGCTGAAGAGGTGATCGGGCGGCATTTCTCGACCTTCTACACGGAGGCCGACCGCGCCGGGGGAGCGCCCATGCGGGCGCTCCAGACCGCCAAGGACACTGGCCGCTACGAAGCCGAAGGCTGGCGTGTTCGACGAGACGGCTCACTGTTCTGGGCGTCAGTGGTGATAGACGCGATCCGGGACGAAGGCGGCCATTTGATCGGCTTCGCCAAGATCACCCGGGACATCACCGAGCGGCGCAACGCCCAACTCGAACTGCAAAAGACGCAACAGCGCCTGGCACAGTCTCAGAAGCTCGAAGCCATTGGTCAGCTTACCGGCGGGGTGGCGCACGATTTCAACAACCTGCTCATGATCGTGAGCGGGCAGGCCCAGTTACTCCGCAAGCGCGTTGGCGACGACCCGCGCCTCCTCACGTCGATCGACGCAATTGAGCAAGCGGCGAAGCGCGGCCAGGATCTGACCCGCCACCTTCTGTCGTTCGCACGCCGGCAGCGACTCAGCCCGGTCGCCGTGCAGCTGCTGGATCGCGCCGAAGGCCTTCGGGAGCTCCTGTCCGCGGGACTCCCCAGCCGGATCACCGTCAACGTCCAGATGGAAAGCGCGCTCTGGCCGGTCGACGTCGACCCGGGGGAGTTTGAGCTGGCCCTGCTGAACATGGCGGTCAACGCTCGCGATGCGATCGCAGGCCAGGGTCAGATCACCCTGAAAGCGCTCAATGTTGTATTGCCTGAAGCGGCAGAAGACGTGGATCTCGAAGGCGAATTCGTCGCGATCGAGGTTCGCGACAGCGGAGGCGGCATTCCACCGGAC
This sequence comes from Caulobacteraceae bacterium, assembly GCA_019695035.1. Taxonomy (GTDB): domain Bacteria; phylum Pseudomonadota; class Alphaproteobacteria; order Caulobacterales; family Caulobacteraceae; genus JAEZEZ01. Next base: position 182,575 of record JAIBAU010000002.1, read on the forward strand.
ATCCTGCCCCACATCTTCGACCCGTTCTTCACGACCAAGGAATTGAACAAGGGCACCGGGCTTGGCCTGTCCCAGGTGTACGGATTCGTTCAGCAGTCGGGGGGACGCGTGATCGTCCGCAGCGAACTCGGCGAAGGGACAGCGTTCACCTTCTACCTGCCCCGGTCCTCGGCCGCTCCGCGCGAGGAAGGTCCAATGGCAGTTCTGGAAGACCCCACGGGTCTCACCGTGCTGCTCGTGGAAGACAACCCGGAAGTCGCCGAGGTCGCCGCTCAGCTTCTCGAGCAACTCGGCAACGAGGTGAGGATTGTGTCGGGGCCGGACGCCGCGATGGTGGCCCTCACCGCGGGACCTCGGCCGGACCTTGTTTTCAGCGACATAGTCATGGCCGGAACCATGAATGGCGTCGAACTGGGCCGACGAATACGCGCCGAGTGGCCGGGCCTGAAGGTGATCCTGGCGACCGGCTACGCCGAGGCGGCGGACGGGTTGGGCAGCGATTTTCCCATCCTTCCCAAACCCTATCAACTCGATCAGCTCAGCCGCATGATCGGGGAGGTCATGGCCGTTCCCGCCGCAGAAGCGGCCGGGAAGGTCGTGAGCCTGAAAGATCGCAAGCCGCGCGCCGCTCAGGGCTAGCGGGAGGCTGCCGGATCAGGCGCGCAAACCCACGACGCCCTGGTCGAGCCACTGGCGCGCCGCACGCTGGGCTTCCGCCACGTCCTCGCGTTCCATTTCGGCGGACAGTTCGCGCCGGTAGATGCGGGCTTCTTCCGAGCCCTTCATCGCGGCCAGATTGAACAGCATGTGTGCGCTGACCAGGTCGCACGGAGCGCCCCCCTGGCCGGACGAGTACATCATACCCAGCTGGAACAGTTGATCGCCCGTCATGTCCGGCGTCGGCAGCGGCAGCGAGTCATTCTTCTCGGCAGTCATATCCATGGCCTTCTTCCCCACCGGCCCGCTCTTTCTGGCGGACCCTCTCATTGCTCTCAGGAGGCAGGAAACGCCGACCAGGTGAAGTTAAAGTTAATCGCCAACCGATGTTCTGATTTATTCTGTAAACAGTGAGTGAATACTAATTCGCTTATTAATTCAGCGGAAATTTCGGTGAATCGGCGATTCACAATTCTTACCCGTCGATTCATCTGAGGTTGAATTAGGGTTACCTCGGGGAATGGCCGGCGGTTCCCGGGATTGGGCAGACCCATGAACCTGTCGGTGATGTTCAGCCAGGGTTCATGTCGCTTCCCCCACCTTTCGCTCCAAAGCGGGGACACCCTCAAACAAGAAGGCATGACTCCATGATCAGACGCCTCATCATCGCCGCCGCTGCAGTCGCTTCCGTGATGGCTCCCGCCGTCGCCTCGCAGGCGCAGGATTACGGCCGCCATCGCGGCGGCTACGATCGCGACCACCGGTACGAGCGCTACGACGATCGCCGCGATGGATACGATCGCGACCGACGCGGTCGCGGCCACGACCGGTGGGACCGGGGCCGGCGCGACTGGTGGCGCGGACGGGACGAGTTCCGCGGCTATAACGGGCGCCGCAACGGATACTATTTCGCTCCTGGCTACGGCTACTACCGGGCGGACCCGCGTTACTACAATCACCGCTGGAATCGCGGCTCGTACCTGCCCCAGAGCTACCGCCGCTATTACGTGCAGGACCCCTATTTCTACGGCCTGCGCCCTGCCCCCTACGGTTATCGTTGGGTCTACGTCGACAATGACCTGGTGCTGGTCAGCATCGCGACGGGCCTGATCCTGGACGTGCTGCTCGACGTTTACTGAGGCCCCTGCATCGTCGTGCATTGCGTAGGCCCCGCGAGCTTCGGCTCGCGGGGCTCTTCGCATCCGGCGCGCAACCGACGGTTACGCTCGGCGTTCATCTCAGCGATCGAGCGCCTCAGTCGACGTCCCCCGAAATCGTCTGGAACCGTCATGAACCCCACAGTTTTGAAGAAGCTGCTCCTGGCCGCGGTGGCCGGGGCCGCCATGGCCGCCCCCATCGCAGCAGACGCCCAGCCCTCCGGGCGTGAGCAAACCCGCGAGGAGCGGCAACAGGAACGCCAGAACAGGCAGAAGGCTCGTCAGCAGCCGGATCGGCAGCGTCAACGTGCGCAGGAGCCCTCTCAGCGCCAGCGGCAGGAGGCTCGACCGGCCACCCAGGCGGATCGCCAGACCCCCATGAGGCCGCGTCAGGGTCCACGCCAGGAAGCCTCCCGTGAGCGCCTCCGGGACAGGCAGGAGGCCCCGCGCCAACGCCCAGACGTCCGAGCCGAGCGGCGAGCGGACGGCCGAGCGCCCCAGGCGCGCCCTGCGCCTCAGGCAAACAACCGCCGCGCCCTGACCGCTGAGCGGCGTCGGGTCCGGCAGCAGGCTCAGACCCAGATTCAGCGGAGCTTCAACCGCACGCGCTGGCAGAGCGACTTCCGACGCCGCCACACGAGCCGCCACTGGTGGCGCGGTGATCGCCACTTCCGAGGCTGGAACGGCCTGCGGGTCGGCTTCTATTTCGCGCCCGGCTACGGCTACTACAATGTGCCGCGCGGCTACTATAATGTCCGCTACTACGAAGGCAGCTACCTGCCCGCCTTCTTCTGGCGCTACCGCGTGACCGATCCGTTCTTCTACGGACTACCGCCCGCGCCTCCAGGCACAGCCTGGGTCTACGTCAACAATTCCATTCTGCTTGTTGACCTCTGGGACGGGTACATCATCACCGCCATCTATGATGTCTGGTACTGGTAGCGATCCACACCGAGAAGGGGCCCCCGGCATCGCGTCGGGGGCCTTTTCGCAAGCCTGACGATTGTTCAGGCGCGGTTCATGCGCCGGCTCGGAAACTCTCCCTCGATGAACGGCGTCTCGACCGTTCGCACGGGAAGAACCGATGAAAAATACAGTGTTCAAGAAAGTGCTGCTCGCGGCGGTCGCCGCCGGCAGCGTCATCGCCCCGGCCATGGCCGAGGCGCAGGACTACGGCCACCGCGGCGGTGACGGCTCTTCTCGCGAAGAGCGCCAGGAGCGCAACAACGGTCGCGCCGAGCGGGCGGAACGTCCGCGCGGTGAACGGCCTCAGGGCGAACGGCCCCAAGGGGACCGACCGCAGGGCGATCGCTCGCAAGGCGGCCCGCAGGGTCCGCGCGGCCCCCAAGAGCAGGGTGACCGCACGGGCGGGCGTCCGGATCGCGGCTCCTATCAGGGCGACCGGGGCGGACCGCGCCCGGATCGTGGACAGTATCAGGGGCAGCGACCGGACCGCGGACCGTATCAGGGACAGCGTCCCGACCGATCGCCCTACCAGGACCGGCGGGATCGCGACAACTACAACCCCGGCCGACCGGACCCGCGGGGACAGCAGCCGAACCATCGGCCCAACCAGACCAGCAACTACGACTGGAACGGCGGCGGCCGCAACAACGGCGGTAGAGACCACGGACCTCGCGCCGAGCGGCACAACAACTGGCGAAACGAAGTGCATCGCCACTGGGACCGCGACAACTGGCGGCACGATTGGGATCGGCGGCACAGCCGCAATTGGTGGCGCAATCACCACTGGTGGCGAGGCTGGAACGGCGTGCGGATCGGCTTCTATTTCGCGCCGGGCTACGGATACTACAATGTGCCCCGCAGCTACTGGGGCCGCCACTACTACGAAGGCTCCTATCTGCCCTCGTTCTTCTTCCGCTACCGGGTGATCGATCCCTACTTCTACGGCCTGCCCCCGGCGCCTCCGGGAACGGCCTGGGTCTATGTCGACAACAGCATCCTGCTGGTCGACCTCTACGATGGCTACGTGATCGAAGTGATCTCGAACGCCTGGTATTGGTAGCCTGACCAGGCTCCCGTAACGACGAAGGCCCCGGAGGCGACTCCGGGGCCTTTTTTTCGCCTGTCGGTTTGGCTAGATTCCGAGCTTCGACTTCAGGATCTCATTGACCGCCGCAGGATTGGCCTTGCCGCCCGTGGCCTTCATCACCTGTCCCACAAACCAGCCGACGGCCTGCGGCTTTTCCTTCACCGCGGCCACCTGGCCCGGGTTGGCGGCAATGATCTCGTCGATGGCTTTTTCGATCGCGCCGGTGTCCGTGACCTGCTTGAGGCCGCGCTTCTCCACGACGGCGCGGGGCGAGCCCTCCCCGTTCCAGACGTGCTCGAAGACTTCCTTGGCGATCTTCGAAGAGATCACGCCCTCGCCCAACAGGTCGACAAGTTCAGCCACATAGGTCGCGGGCACCGGGCTCTCGTTGATTTCCAGATCGCCTGCGGTCAACCTGGCCGACAATTCGTTCGTGACCCAGTTGGCGACCAGCTTGGCGTCCCGTCCCTTTGCAGCGGCCTCGAAGTAATCTGCCTTCGCTTGATCGGCAATCAGGACGCCGGCATCGTACGCGGACAGGCCATAGTCGCCCATGAAGCGTCGACGCTTGTCGTCCGGCAGTTCGGGAAGGCTCGCCTTGATCTCGTCGATCCAGGCCTGCTCCAGCTCGAGCGGCAGCAGATCGGGATCGGGGAAGTAGCGGTAGTCGTGCGCCTCTTCCTTGGACCGCATCGAGCGGGTCTCGCGCTTGTTCGGATCGTAGAGCCGCGTCTCCTGCAGGATCCTGCCGCCGTCCTCCAATATCTCGATTTGCCGGCGCGCCTCGTGCTCGATCGCCTCCTGGATGAAGCGGAACGAGTTGACGTTCTTGATCTCGCAACGCGTGCCAAGGCCCTCACCGGGGCGCCGCACCGACACGTTCACGTCGGCGCGCAGGTTGCCCTTCTCCAGGTCGCCGTCGCAGGTGCCGAGGTAGATGAGGATGGTGCGCAGCATTTTGACGTAGGCGGCCGCTTCCTCCGACGAACGCATGTCGGGCTTGGAGACGATCTCCATCAAAGCGGTGCCGGCCCGGTTCAGGTCGACGTAGCTTTCGGACGGGGAGAGATCGTGAATCAGCTTGCCGGCGTCCTGCTCAAGGTGCAGGCGCTCAATGCGCACTTCGAATGTGGCGCCGTCGTCGCGCTCAACCTCGACGACGCCCTCGCCGACGATTGGAAACTCGAACTGGCTGATCTGATAGCCCTGCGGCAGGTCCGGATAGAAATAGTTCTTCCGATCGAAGCGGCTCCGGCGGTTGATCTGCGCGCGCAGGCCCAGGCCCGTCTTCACCGCCTGTTCGACGCAGTAGCGGTTCAGGACGGGCAGCATGCCCGGCATGGCGGCGTCGACCAGGCTCACTTGCTCATTGGGACCCGCGCCAAAGCCGACGGCGGCGCCGGAAAACAGCTTGGACTTCGACGCCACCTGGGCGTGGACTTCCAGACCGAGGATGACTTCCCAAGGACCGGTGCGGCCCTGGATGAACTTGGACGGATCGGCGGGGCGGGTATCGAGCATGATGGGCCAGCGTTTACGGATGGCGGCCGCGTCTGTCCATGGCGCGTCCTGCCTTCAAGCTTGACGATAACGCCGTTCGGTTCACCCTCTCCATCGCGAATCTGAATCGAGGGAGAGTGGCATGAGCGTAGAACTGACCATGGCGGTCTATGCGACCGTTCTGCTGATTGTGCTGGTCGTCGTTCAGGCGGTCGCCGGCATTCTGGCCAACGGGCTGGCGACCCAGGCAGGCAACCGGGACAACCTGCCGCCAGTGAAAATCTTCCACGGCCGCGCCACCCGCACGGTCATGAACCACATCGAGGGTCTGGTCATGTTCGCGCCGTTGGCGATCGCGTGCTCCATGACCCAGATGTCTACGCCCATGAGCGTCCTGGGCGCGCAGATCTTCTTCTACAGCCGGGTCGCTCACGCGGCGCTCTATCTGATCGGAGTGCCCTGGCTGCGCGCGGGGGCCTGGGGCGTCAGCATGGCGGGCACCGTGATGGTGGCCCTGTGCGTGCTGGGGATGATGTGAGCTAGGCTGAGTGGTCGTCGCTGGAGCGAGCACGGAGCAATAGGCGCCGGTACAGCCGCAATCTCCAGAGCAGAAGACCCGGCAGAGCGGTCCCAACAAGCGCTGCCGGCAATGCCCAGACTGGAGGATGCGGCTGCAGGGCGATACGCCAGCCGCCAAGCGCCGCAAGAATGCCCACCGGTATGCCGGCGAAGTAGATGACCGTCAGGGTCCTTCTGACGGCCGCTCCCATCCTCACCACCACTTCTCCGCCTTGGCGGTGAACGCCGCACTGTCTTCCAGCGCGCCCGCCAACGAGAACACCGTCCCCTCATCCAGCGCCCTGCCGATCAGTTGCAGGCCCAGCGGCAGGCCGTTGGCGTCGAGGCCTGCGGGCACCGAGATGCCGGGCAGGCCGGCCAGGTTGGCGGTGACGGTGAAGATGTCGTTCAGGTACATCGCCACCGGGTCGATCTGCTTGTCGCCCAGCGCGAAGGCGGCCGACGGGGTCGAGGGCGTCAGGATGGCGTCGACCTTGTCCCAGACGTTCTCGAAGTCCTGCAGGATGCGACGGCGGACCTTCAGCGCCTTGACGTAGTAGGCGTCGTAATACCCGGCCGAGAGGACGTAGGTGCCGATGGTCAGGCGGCGCTGGACCTCCTTGCCGAAGCCTTCGGCCCGGGTCTCCTCGTAGAGATCGGTCAGGGACTTTCCATTGCCCTCGGCGCGCAGCCCGTAGCGCATGCCATCGTAGCGGGCGAGGTTTGAGGACGCCTCGGCCGGAGCGACGATGTAGTAGGTCGGAAGGGCGTACTTGGTGTGCGGCAGGCTGATCTCGACCATCTGGCAGCCGGCGGCTTCGAGCCACTTGCGGCCCTGCTCCCAAAGGGCGGTAATCTCGGCAGGCATGCCGTCGACCACGTATTCCCGAGGCACGCCGATACGCAGGCCCTTCACCGACCTGCCGACGAAGGACGGCCAGTCCGGCGTCTCGACGTTCAGGCTGGTGGAGTCCTTCTCGTCGTGGCTGCACATCGCCTTCAGCATGATCGCGGAGTCCGTCACGGTCTTGGCGATCGGGCCCGCCTGGTCCAGCGACGAGGCGAAGGCGACCATACCGTAGCGCGAGGCGCGACCGTAGGTCGGCTTGATCCCGACCGTGCCGGTGAAGGCCGCCGGCTGGCGGATCGAGCCGCCCGTGTCAGAAGCGGTCGCCGCCAGACACAGGTCCGCCGCTACGGAAGAGGCCGAGCCGCCGGAGCTGCCGCCCGGTGTGAGATCGGCATTGGAAGCGCGCGATTTCCAGGGGTTGACGACGGGGCCGAAGAAACTGGTTTCATTCGAACTGCCCATGGCGAATTCGTCCATGTTCAGCTTGCCGAGCATGACCGCGCCGTCGGCCCACAGGTTGGCCGTCACCGTCGACTCGTAGGGGGGCACGAACTCCGAAAGGATTTTCGAGCCGGCCGTTGTGCGCACTCCCTCGGTGCAGAAGAGGTCCTTGATCCCGAGCGGCGCGCCTTCCAGCGCCCCCCCCTCGCCCGCTGCCAGCCGCGCGTCGGACGCCTTGGCCATCGCGAGGGCCCTGTCGGCCGTCGGCAGGACGTAGGCGTTCAGCTTGGGGTTGGCCGCATCGATGGCGTCGATGAAGCTTCGCGTGAGTTCCTCCGACGAGAACTGCTTCGCCTTCAATCCGTCTAGGGCGGCCTTGAGGGTCAGTTGGGTCAGGTCGGTCATGGCTATTCGACCACCTTGGGAACGACGAAGAAGTTGTCGGCGCTCTTGGGGGCGTTGGAGAGCACGCGCCCGGGCTCGCCGCCAGCGGTCACCACATCGTCGCGCATGGGCGTGGTCGTGGCCACGCAGGAGGTCATCGGTTCGACCCCGTCGGTGTCGACCTCGCCCAGTTGCTCGATCCACTGCATGATGCCGTTCAGCTCGGCTGCGAGGGGCTCCAGCCGCGCCTCGGGCGTGGCGATGCGGGCGAGGTGCGCGACGCGGCGCACGGTGTCGACGTCGATGGCCATGGGCCGGCTCCGTGAATGAAGGCGCGACGGTTAGCGGGGGATCGCCCAAACCTCAAGGGACTGGCGCAACTCCGAACGGGCGGCTCCCCGCGCTTCCGAGAAGCGGATACTAGGCGGCAGGAGCCACGGTGACCGTGCGGGAACCTCCGGATTCCCCAAAGCTGACGATCAAACGCTTGTCCTCCGTCACGGGGTTGCCGGACGACTGGTCGATCCGGCTGACCCGGACCTGGAGCACCACCCTGCCCGGCCCGTGTTCGGTCACCTTCCATTCCTCGAAATCGCCGACCTGGTAGACGGCCCAGTCCTCGTCTGGGCTCTCGGGCGGGAAGGCGATATACGTCAGCAATCCATTGATCGCCGGATCTCCCCCCGCATTGGAGAACATCTTGGCGTCAATGTCGGAGAGCCATTCGACCTGGGTCACGCTAGCCCCGCTCACGGCGAACTCGTCCGTGCGAGCCTGCGCGGGTTCGGCCGGCCCGGCCGGTCGCGCAGGAGGCGTGGACGCCCCCGGCGGCGGCGTGGTCGCGTTCGGCATGGGCACCACGTCACTTTCGGGCGCCCCGGGCTTGGGCTTGGAACAGGCGGCCAGCGTCAGGACGGCGGCGGCGAGGACGAGGCTTTGACGGATCATCTCGTGTTTCCCGGCGTTGCTATGCGCACCTTCGCCTTTGACAGCGCCGCGCGCCAGTCCTAACGCCCGCCCATGGCCGTCGTCGATGTTCTCGAACTTCCCGCCGCAACCCCCGCCTATACCGGTTGGGCCGGTCTGGACCTGGGCGAGAAGACCATCGGGGTGGCCGTCTGCGACGCGACCCGCACCATCGCCTCCCCCCTGGAACTCATCCGAAAGAGCAAGTTCACCCAGGAGGCAAACCGCCTCTTCGAGATCATGGACGGGCGGAGACTGTCCGCCATCGTCATCGGATTGCCGGTGAACATGGACGGCACCGAAGGTCCGCGCGCCCAGTCTTGCCGCGCCTTCGCCCGCAACCTGCTGCGGCTTCGCGCGAACCTCGTCATCGCGTTCTGGGACGAGCGTCTCTCCAGCGCCGCCGTGAACCGCATGCTGATCGAGGAGGCCGATTTGACCCGCGCCCGCCGCGCGGAAGTCGTCGACCGCGCCGCGGCAGCGTACATCCTGCAGGGCGCCCTGGACCGCGTTGAGGATGAAAAGCGCGCCGCCGAATGGCGCGCCGAACGCGGCGGACAGCCTTGAATCCCATCATCCTCGGCGTCGTCCCGGTCTTCGTCCTGCTGGCGCTGGGCTGGACGCTCAAGATGCGTGGCTTCTTGCCCGAGGAAGGCTGGGGACCCGTCGAACGCCTGACCTATTTCGTCTTCTATCCGGGGTTTCTGATCCCAACCATGTGGGGGGCGGATTTCACCGGTGCGGCGGCTGGAATTGCGGGCGTCTCCGCCGTGGTCAGCGTCTTGATCGTCGGTGGGTTCGGGCTGCTGGCCAAGCCGCTGATCACCTTGAACGGGCCCAGCTACTCATCCGTGTTCCAGGGCATTATCCGCTGGAACGGGTTCGTCTTCATTCCGGTGGTTCGGGCCGTATTCGGCCAGGAGGGATTGGCGGTCGCGGCCGTCGTTCTCGGCCTCCTGATCCCCGTCACCAATGTCCTGTGCGTCGTGGTGCTTTCCCGTTGGGGCGAGGGCCAGGGCGGAGGATGGACGGCGATTGGACGGGCTTTCCTCGTCAATCCGATCATCTGGTCGTGCATCATCGGGCTCAGCCTGAACCTGTTGCACGTCCCGCCGCTCGAGCCCCTCTACGCGACGCTCAACCTGATCGGCGATGCGGCCCTCCCCATGGGCCTGGTTATCGCCGGCGCGGGCCTGTCCTTCCGATATGCAGCCTCCCGCCCGGTCACCATCGGCCTGGTCACCGTGGTGAAGGTGATCGTCATGCCATTGCTCATGTGGGGAATGGTCAAACTGCTCGGGGGCAGTCATCTGGCCCAGGGGGTCACCCTCTGCTGCGGCGCAGCGCCCGGGGCGGCCGCGAGCTACGTGATGGCCCGCCAGATGGGAGGAGACGCGCCGCTGATGGCCGGTGTCGTCGCCTTCACCACCGCCGGCAGCGCCGTGATGATTCCGCTCCTGCTGTGGCTGTTCTCCTTGACGACCTAGGTGCGGCCAGCCGCCACGAACTGTTCGAGAATTTGCCCCCATCCCCGGTTCATCATCTCCGGAACCTTCGGATCGGCGTAGCGGTCGAGGTCGCGATGCTCGAACTCAACGAGCGTGCAGTCGTCGCCCTCCGAGATAAAGCGCAGTTCGACCTCCGTACGGAAATCCGGATCGAATGCGAACGCGCCGTTCAATTGCCAGATCAGAACAAGACGGCGCGGCGCGTCAAACACCTCGACGCGGCCCCACTCGATCTCCGCACCGCTTGAGGAGCGCTCGAACCAGCGACCTCCAGCCTCCGGTTCGATGACGATGGCGACGCGTTCCCCGTCGCGAACGATAGAGTGATCGCGCGGCCACCATTCATGCATCCGCGCCGTGAACGTGCGGAAGGCTTTCTCGATCGGAGCGTTGACATGCAGGCGTTTGCGGATGGGCGCGGCCGTGATGCGTGGCTCCCGATTCATCGATCACCCTCCTCCGCCAGCGCCTTGAAGGCGTCCAAAGCGCAGTCCCAATGCCGGTCAAGCCATTCCCGCAATGGGCCGAGGCCAGCCGGATCGATGGAATAGATGCGGCGCGCCCCGTCCGGCCTGTCCCGCACCAATCCCGCTTCCTTCAGCACCTTCAGATGCTGCGAGACGGCGGGCCGAGTGACCGACATCCCTGCCGCGACTTCGCCGACGGTCATTGGCCGAACAGACACCTTTTCGAATATGGCGCAGCGGGTGGGATCCCCGAGGGCGCTCAGGGCGCGAATAGCGTTAGCCATGCCTTACGGTTAGCATAGACTTACATATACCGTCAAGCCTCTCCGGACCGCAGCCCGTCGCATTTCAAGACCGCATAGTCGAACCCGGCTGCGCGAAGCGCAGGGACGTCGTCTGCGCTCCAGGCGGGAGCAAGACGCCGGGGCGCGACGTCCGAGCATAGGCGAGCAAGCTCGTGAACCCGTCCTGCCTGACGGGCGTCCGCATTCCAGTCCGGACGCAACGAGATTTCCAGCCCGTCCAGGCCGCTCCCCGCGGTTGCGACGATGCTGGCCTTGTCGGCGCTGACTTGGCCGATCACTCCGAAAGTCGCAGGGCGAAGTCTGGAGACCGCCGCAGCGATCGCGCCGGGGCAGGCCCCGTCGAGATCGCGCAATTCCACCACAGGCTTCGCTTTCGCACGGCCAGAGATCGCCAGCAGTTCGGTCAGAACCGCGTCCCGTGTCCGCGCACACTCAAGCGAGCCCAGCGAAACCGGAGCGATCAGGAAGGCAGGTTTGTCGCTGCGGGGCATCTCAGCGGCTGTGAGTCGTAGGACCCGGTGATCCACCAGTTCCGCATCCGCACGGTCGAGGGTCCCAAGGGAGACCTCTGCCCCGGATCGGGCCGGCATGCTGACCAGGGGGCGGAGCACGAGGCCGATCGGTTCTCGGTTGGCCAGGTTCACCAGGACATCCGCCGCAACGGCGACGTGGAGCAACTCCCCGTCCGTATCGATGAGGAGGTCGCCGGAACAGTCCGCGAGCGACAACGACTCCGATCTGTCGGCTTCAGGGAGGGGCATCGCGCAACCCATGGCGTCTCTCCGTGACGTCCGGGCACGCTGACCGACACCTGCAAGGGAAGCTATTCAGGTATTCTACCTAGGGGCGATTTGTCGCACGGCTCCCGCTCCGTGTCCGCCCCGGCCCTTCACCCGGGAACCGAAGGCGGCTATAGCGCCCCTTTAATGAGCCCCTCCCTCGACGTTTCCGACCTGATCCGCGAGCGGCTCTTTCCGTTCCCACAAAGGCACCTCACCAGCGTCACCGACCTGGACCCGCCCGACGTCCTCGCCCTGCTGGACCTGGCGGACGCTTTCGTCGACCTGTCTCGCCGCACCACCAAGAAGCTGGACCTTCTGAAGGGCCGCACGCTCCTCAACCTGTTCTTCGAGAATTCGACCCGGACGCAGTCGTCCTTCGAACTCGCAGGCAAGCGGCTGGGCGCCGACGTGGTCAACATGAGCCCGCGCACCTCGTCCGTGACGAAGGGTGAGACGCTGATCGACACGGCGGTGACGCTGAACTCGATGAAGCCGGACCTGCTGGTACTGCGCCATTCCGCGTCGGGCGCTCCTGACCTCTTGGCCCAGAAGGTGGGTTGCTCGGTGATCAATGCCGGTGACGGATGGCACGAGCATCCGACCCAGGCCCTGCTCGACCTGCTGACGTTGCGTCGCGCCTTCGGCGATGTGTCGAGCCTGACCGTGGCCATCTGCGGCGACGTGATGCACAGCCGCGTGGCCCGTTCCAACGTGGCCCTGCTCAGCATGATGGGATCGCGGGTGCGGTTGGTGGGCCCGCCGACGCTCATGCCGGCCGACGCCGACCGCTGGGGCGCCGAGGTCTTCCACGACATGCGGGAAGGGATCGCCGGCGTCGACGTCGTGATGATGCTGCGCCTCCAGCTGGAACGTATGGATGGAGCCTTCGTCCCCTCGACCCGGGAGTACTTCCGCTTCTACGGGCTGGACGCTGAAAAGCTGGCGCTGGCGGCGCCGGGCGCGAAGGTCATGCATCCGGGTCCGATGAATCGAGGCGTCGAAATCGACTCCGGCGTCGCGGACGACCTCGGCGTCAGCTTGATCCAGGACCAGGTCGAGATGGGGGTCGCCATCCGGATGGCCGTGCTCGCCTCGCTCGCCGCTCGGCTGGAGACCGCGTAATGGCCCGCACCCAGCCGATCGCTTTCGTCAACGCCCGGGTGCTGGACCCCGAAAGCCGCTACGACGGACCGGGCTGTGTCGTCGCCAAGGATGGCGCGATAGCGGATGTGCGCCGCTCGCCTTCCATGGAGGGGTCCGCCGACCTGCGAGTCATCGATTGCAACGGCGCCGTGCTGGCGCCCGGCCTGATCGATCTGAGGGTAAAGTCGGGAGAGCCCGGAGCCGAGCACAAGGAGACCCTCGCCTCGGTTGCAAAGGCCGCTGCGGCCGGCGGCGTCACCGCCATCGTGCTCCAGCCTGACACCGCGCCGCCGGTCGACGAACCGGCCATGGTGGACTTTGTGCTGCGACGCGGCCGGGACATCGAAACCATCAACATCCACGTCGCGGGCGCGGCCACGCGCGGTTTGAGTGGCGAGCACATGGCCGAGATCGGCCTGATGGACGAAGCCGGGGCCATCTATTTCACCGACGCCGATCGCCCCATCGTGAACTCGAAGGTCATGCGGCGGGTGCTCGAATATGCGGGCGCGTTCAATGCCCTGGTTTCACATCGGCCTGCCGACCCGTTCCTGTCCGAAGGCGCCGTGGCCACAGAGGGCGAACTCGCGGCAAGACTGGGGCTGCCGTCCGCACCCGCCATCGCCGAGCGCATCATGCTGGAGCGCGATCTGGCCCTGGTCGAACTTACAGGCGCGCGCTTCCTGGTCGACCAGATCTCGACCGCCGGCGCGCTCGATAGCCTGCGGCGGGCCCGGGACAAGGGGCTTGAGGTCGCCGCCTCGTGCTCCATCAACCATCTGTCATTCAATGAGGTGGATGTCGGCGACTACCGGACCTTCTATCGGCTGGACCCGCCGCTGCGACCGGAAAGCGATCGTCAGGCGCTGATCGAAGCCATCGCTGAGGGGCTGATCGACGCTGTGGTGTCCGCCCACGCGCCCTCCCCGGCTGGCGAGAAGCGCCGGCCGTTCAGCGAAGCGGCCCCTGGGGCGGTCGGGCTCGAGACGCTGTTTCCCGCGCTGCTGAACCTGCACCATGATGCGGGTGTGCCGCTGATCGACCTGATCCGCGCCGTCACGCTGGGCCCGGCGCAGCTCCTCGGACTGCCGGGGGGGCGCATCGCCTCGGGAGCGCCGGCCGACCTGGTTCTCGTCGACATCGACGCTCCCATTCAGGTGATCGCAGACCGGCTGAACTCGAAGTCCAAGAACTCGCCCTTCGACGGGCGGCGGCTGCAGGGAGAAGTGCTGCTGACCATGGTCGACGGCCGCATCGTCCACCAGGCGCCGCAATAGCCGCCGCCGCATAGTGCGGCGCTTCCGGGACGACAGCTAAAGGTTTAGAACTGGCGGTTGAATCAAGGGGCGACTCTGCGTGCAACCGGACTACGTCACCTGGGTGATCGCAATCGTCGGCGGCTATCTGGTCGGCTCGACCCCCTTCGGGGTTATCGTCTCCCGGCTGGCGGGAGCGGAAGATCCGCGCCGCATCGGTTCAGGCAACATTGGCGCGACGAATGTCCTGAGAACCGGCCGCAAGGACCTTGCAGCCCTCACCCTGCTCGGCGACGCCGGCAAGGGCGTGTTCTGCGTTCTGGTCGCCCGCTTCCTCATCCACGACGAATGGGTGGTCGCGGCGACGGGGGCGGCGTCATTCATCGGGCACGTGTTTCCCGTCTGGCTAAGGTTCAAGGGCGGGAAGGGTGTGGCGACGGGCGCAGGCCTGCTGCTGAGCGCCTGCTGGCCGGCCGGGCTCCTTTGCGCGGCGGCCTGGCTGGCCACAGCCTTCATATTCAGAATCTCTTCGCTGGCCGCCCTGGTCGCCTGCGCCCTGGCGCCGCTGTTCGTCCTGTTGACCGACCAGCCCAGGCCCATGGTCTATCTGGCTCTGTTCATCGCCTTGCTGGTGTTTCTGCGTCACCACGAGAATATCCGCCGGCTCCTCAAGGGCGAAGAACCCAAGATCGGCGGCAAGGCGGCGTGAGTCCGTCGCTGACCGAGCAGGAACGCCGTGATCGTCTGCGCCTGGCCCGGACGGAGCGCGTCGGCCCCGTCGCCTTCCGGGAACTGTTGCGCCGTTATGGGTCCGCCGGCGCTGTGCTTGAGGCCCTGCCCGAAATCGCCCGCCGCGGTGGTGGCTCCATTCGTGCGGCGCTCGCGGCGGAGGTCGAGGCTGAACTCGCCGCCGGCGAGGCGCTGGGAGCCAAGCTCACCGTATTTGGCGATCCGGAGTACTCGCGTCTTCTGGCCGCCGTGGACGCGCCGCCTCCGGTGCTGTGGACCCTGGGTGATGTAGCGATCCTGGCCCGACCTCGCAGCGTCGCGGTGGTCGGCGCCCGCATCGCCTCGGCCGCCGCCCAGCGCTTCGCCCGAGGCCTGGCCAGCGAACTTGGGCAGGCCGGTTACGCGATCATCTCGGGCCTCGCCCGCGGGGTGGATGCGGCCGCCCACGAGGGCTCCTTGCCCCACGGCACGGCGGCCGTACTGGGGGGCGGGGTCGACGATGTCTATCCGCCCGACAACAGGGGTCTCTACGAGCGCATCGCCGCCGAGGGCTGCATCGTATCGGAAAGTCCCCTCGGCCACCGGGCCCAGGCGAAGGATTTCCCGCGCCGCAACCGGATCATCTCCGGGCTCAGCCTCGGCGTGGTCGTGGTTGAGGCGGAGATCCGCTCCGGTTCGCTGATCACGGCACGCCTCGCCGGCGAGCAGGGGCGCGAGGTCTTCGCTGTTCCGGGCTCGCCGCTGGACCCTCGCGCCAAGGGGTCCAACGACCTGATCCGCCAGGGCGCGCACCTCTGCGAGGGCGCCGAAGACGTCCTGCGCGTCCTGACGTCGATGCGCGCCATCGCCGACCAGGGGCCTCTGGGCTTCGAAGAGGACGGCCTGCCCGTCGACGCGGATCTCGCCGAGCTGCGCGAACAGGTCAGCGCCTTGCTTGGTCCGACGCCGACACCCTGCGACGAACTGGTTCGGGCGACGGGGGCGAGGACCGCTGACGTGCTGGCGGCGCTGACGGAACTGGCGGTCGCGGGGCGAGCCGACCTGCTGCCCGGCGGGCTGGTGACGATAGGGCCGCAGTGCTGACTAAATTTCTTTCTCTCTAAAGAGAGAAGGAGCGCCCCCGAAATCCGCGCCGTTGACAGCCGGATGGGTCGACCCCAATTTCGCGCGCCGATTTCCGGAGCCCCTCTCCGGCGGATGTGAGTCTTCCCACCGAATGAACGTCGTCGTCGTCGAGAGCCCGGCCAAGGCCAAGACCATCAACAAATATCTGGGCTCCAACTACAAGGTGTTGGCGTCCTATGGCCACGTGCGCGACCTGCCGCCAAAGGATGGCTCGGTGCGTCCGGACGAAGACTTCGCCATGGACTGGGAGGTCGACGCCAAGGCCAACAAGCGGCTGTCCGAGATCGCCGACGCAATGAAGGGCGCCGACACCCTGATCCTGGCGACGGACCCGGATCGCGAGGGCGAAGCCATCAGCTGGCATGTGCTGGAGGTCCTGAAGCGCAAGAAGGCGCTGAAGGACATGAAGGTGCAGCGCGTCACCTTCAATGCGATCACGCGCAACGCCGTCGACGAGGCGATGAACAACCCGCGCGACATCGACATGGAGTTGGTCGAGGCTTACCTCGCCCGTCGCGCGCTCGACTACCTGGTCGGCTTCACTCTCTCGCCCGTGCTCTGGCGCAAGCTGCCGGGCTCGCGCTCCGCGGGGCGCGTGCAGTCTGTGGCGCTTCGTCTGGTGGTCGATCGTGAGATCGAGATCGAGGCGTTCCGGGCCCAGGAATACTGGACCGTGGACGCCGAAGTAACGGCCGGCTCGCCGCCTTTCACCGCGCGCCTGGCAAAGCACCAGGGCAAGAAGCTCACCAAGTTCGACCTTGGCCATGAGACGGCGGCGCAGGCGGCGCGGATCGCCGTGGAGAGCGCCGCCTTCAAGGTGCAGTCCGTCGAAAAGAAGCCTGGGAGGCGCTCTCCGCCGCCGCCGTTCATGACATCCACCCTTCAGCAGGAGGCCGCGCGCAAGCTGGGATTCTCGGCCACCCGCACCATGCAGACCGCGCAGCGTCTGTACGAGGGCGTGGACATAGGGGGAGAGACCGTCGGTCTGATCACCTACATGCGAACCGACGGCGTGGACGTGGCGCCCGAAGGGCTCGCGGAAACCCGCGCGGAGATCCAGCGCGAGTACGGCGCGGCTTACGTGCCCGACAGCCCGCGCGTCTACAAGACCAAGGCCAAGAACGCCCAGGAGGCGCACGAGGCGATCCGTCCAACGTCCATGGGGCGCCGACCTGGGGACTTGCGGCTGGAACCCGACCAGGCCCGGCTCTACGAGTTGATCTGGAAGCGCATGATGGCTTCCCAGATGGAACAGGCTCGCGTCGAGAAGACGGTCATCGAGCTGGAGTCCAGCGACGGGCAAACCGGACTGCGCGCCACCGGCGAGGTCATCACCTTCGACGGCTACCTCGCGGTGTACGAAGAGGGTCGCGACGAAGTCCCCGATGACGAGGAGGGCGGCCGCCTGCCCTCCGTGACCGAGGGGGCCACGGCTCAGGTTCAGTCGGCCAAGGCCGACCAGCACTTCACCGAACCCCCGCCGCGCTATTCGGAGGCCTCGCTGGTCAAGAAGCTGGAGGAGCTTGGCATCGGCCGGCCTTCGACCTACGCCTCGATCCTCTCGACCCTGCGCGATCGTGAATACGTGCGCATGGAGAAGAACCGCTTCTATCCGGAGGACAAGGGCCGCCTGGTCACCGCCTTCCTCGAGAAGTTCTTCGCCCGCTACGTCGAGTACGATTTCACCGCCGCGCTGGAAGGTCGGCTGGACCAGGTGTCGGCGGGCGACCTCGACTGGAAGGTGCTGCTGCGCGACTTCTGGACCGCGTTCAAGGCGGCGGTCGAGGACACGGCCGAACTGCGCATCACCAACGTGCTGGATGCGCTCAACGAAGCGCTGGGCCCGCATATCTTCCCCGACAGGGGCGATGGCTCGAACCCCCGCACATGTCCATCATGCGGCGCAGGCCAGCTGTCTATCCGGCTTTCGCGGAACGGCGCCTTCATCGGCTGTTCCAACTATCCGGAGTGCCGGTTTACTCGTCCGGTGTCGTCACCGGACGCCGAGGGCAGTTCCGAGAGCGGTGATCGCGAGCTTGGCCGCGATCCGGAGACCGGTGAGCCGGTTCATCTCAAGATTGGCCGCTTCGGGCCCTATGTCGAAACCGCCGCGGCGGGGGACGAGAAGCCGAAACGTTCGTCCCTCCCGAAGGGCTGGTCGCCGCAGTCGATGGATCTGGATCGAGCGCTGCGCCTGCTGGCCCTTCCGCGACTTGTCGGCATGCATCCCGAAGACGGCAAGCCCATTCAGGCCGGACTGGGTCGCTACGGTCCCTTCATCCTGCACGACGGGACCTACGCCAATGTCTCTGACATCGAAGAAGTCTTTGACGTCGGAATCAATCGCGCCGTCGATCTGCTCGCCCAGAAACGCGCGGGCGGCCGCGGCGCTCGCGCGGGATCGACCGAACCGCTGAAAGACCTCGGAGCCCACCCCGAAACCGGCGAGCCCGTGAAGGTCATGGCCGGCCGCTTCGGCCCCTATGTGAAGTCCGGCTCGGTCAACGCCACCTTGCCCAAGTCGCTCGCCCCCGCCGACGTGACGATGGAAGAGGCGGTACGCCTGATCGCCGAACGCGCCGCCAAGGGTCCGAGCAAGGGCAAGGGGCGCAAGACGGTCCAGAAGGCCGCCAAGCCGAAGGCCGAGAAGAAGACTTCTGCCAAGAAGCCTGCCGCGAAGAAGGTTGCTCCGAAGAAGCGCGCGAAGAGCTAGGCCGCTGTCCACGGCCTTCACATCTTCGGAATTTGTTTGGCCTTGCGCGATGTTGTCTGGGCGGTGGTTTGCTGTTCCGCGCAAGAGCTCTGCGCCACAGCCGACAGGTTGCGTTCGGGACGTGAATCGAAGGACTAGGGTCGGCGCAGCGTCAGGTAGAGGCTGTCTTTCCACTCGTTGCCGACCAGCCAGGTCCGCTGGGCTGAGCCGGTCACCTCGAAGCCCACGGACTTCAGCAGGCGCAGCGATCGCTGGTTCTGCGGATCGACGTCGGCCATTAGCGCGTCAATCTCGGGCCGAGTTGCGAAGATGTAGCCGCTGACGGCCTCCAGCGCTTCGCGCGCCAGCCCCCTGCCCCAGGCGTCACGGTGCAGGATGAAGCCGATCTCCGGCAGGCGATAGCAGCCTGTCTTGCCGATCACCCGGCCATCCCATTCGACCACGAAGTCCTCCCGCAGCGCCGGCGGCGAGGCGATCATCGCGTCCAGCCAGACGCGTGTGGTCTCCAGGTCGGGATGCGGAAGCGTCGACCAGTAGCGCGTCGCCTCGGGGTCGGAGAGGACGGCGTGGAAGGCGTCCAGATCGTCGGGTCGAGCGCGGCGCAACAGCAGGCGCGCGGTCCGGAGCTCAGTCAAACTAACCGGCTCTGCACCACCGCCGCTCGAACGAAGTCGGCGAACAGCGGGTGCGGGGCGAAGGGGCGGCTCTTCAGTTCCGGGTGGTACTGCACGCCGATGAACCAGGGATGGTCGTCGCGCTCGACGGTTTCGGGCAGCACGCCGTCTGGGCTCATGCCCGCGAACTTCAAGCCCGCGGCTTCGATCGCCTCGCGGTAGTTGATGTTCACTTCATAGCGGTGGCGGTGGCGTTCCTGGATCGTCTCTGAACCGTAGATTTCGGCGATCTTCGAACCGGCCTTCAAAGTCGCGTC